>JAZDEY010000083.1:0-219427 GCA_043808325.1 Candidatus Eiseniibacteriota bacterium | reverse complement strand
TCACTCGTTGAAAAAATCCAGCTCTATATCGATAACTATAACCTCCATCCAAGACCTTTTGTCTGGACGGCAACTGCCGACTCAATCCTTCATAAGCTTGAAAGACTTTGTCAACGTATTTCTGGGACACGACACTAGCAGCTCTGTCATTCATGATTTCCGTCCTTCCTGCTTTCCTTCCTTCAATCCTTCTGGCACCAATCGGACCGAATCCAGGAAGGCAGCGACTGCTTCAGGCTCGAAGCGGATGGACCGCCCGATCCTGACAGCTGGAAGTCTTCCGTCCGCGACCATGCGAGCATCGTCGCTCGATTCTCGTAAGCGCCTGTTCCTGGCATCCGTCAACCCTTCGCTATGATAGCACCGCCGAACTTCATGCGCCGCTTCGGCCTCAAGAGCTTCATCGCCACCTCATCCAACGCACACGCATCGAACCAGTGCGCCATCGAGGTCTTCTTAAAGTGGATCACCGTATCCCCCGTCGTCAGGTCCGTCTCCTTGATTCGCTTCACGCCCTGCAGGTGCTTCCACAGGTCGAAGATCGGGTCGCCACCTTTCATGCCGAACGCCTCTATGGGCAACTGTATCTGCCCGCCCCGCTTGGCAAACTTCTCGATCACCCCGTCGTAAACGATGTCTCGGTTCACAGAGACGTACCTTATCGGCTTCGGCTGCCCTGGGTCAATCTGTCTGTCCACCGGCGCCTTCACGGCCTCCGCATGCTGCCCGCTCGTATCGGCCAGGACCACGATCTCGGGGAACTGCTTGGCGATCGCCTGGCACTTGCCCTCCTCGTACAATGACTCTATGACGCAAACGTCTGGCGTGAACTGCCGGATCAGGCCGGGGATATCCTCCCATTTCTCGACTGCACCCAAGGCCATACACCTACGGACCCCACCCTCTACCTTGCTCGTCCACCAGTGATGCCTGTGCCCGGGGTCAATGCCCATCGTGTCGGCGTCACATCCCGAACTAATATGGTACTCCCCGATTGCCGCCTTGATCATATCGTCCGACACGTAGTCACCCAACGGCTTATAGGTCTCACCCATATGGCTGCACCAGAACAACTGCTGCTTGCCCGGTCCCGTGTCGATCGATGCCCGTGCCAACTCTCGCATAGTCACCCGCGAGGAGAAGAGCTTCGAGATGTGCAGGCTCACGATGTCCCGGCTCGGATAGGCAGGTATCCAGTCCCCGGGTCCAAGCCGGTCAATCGGCCGACGACAACTCTCGCAGACCATCTCGGCATCGATCAACTCAGGGTCCTCTGGGTGCGTTATCACCACGTTCTTGTTCCACTCAAGGTACTGCTTGGTATTACAATGCTCGCAGAGCACAAACCACTCGTGTTGCGTACCTGTCTTCCACTTGGCGTCTATCCCCATGTCCTCATACGTGGGGATGCTGACTGATCGCTTCCGCTTCCACTTGCTATGCCCCAGGCGTTCATCGGCCCAGGACTCAGCCAACGGCTCGAGGTCCTCGATGCTGTCCAGCTCGTCCAGGGTTACCATGTCGGCGTCCACCGTCAGCAAGTGCCGCCTCGTCGCGCCTCGGTGGTAGACATAGCCGTTCCGAACTCGCTGTAACCCTACCTTCTGCGGTGACGTACCGGCCAGTCGCTCGCCCTTCGCCACGGATGACAGCCGGCAGATATACGATAGGTAGGGGCTTGCCTGAATCGGGGGATGTACTCGCTCCTGGACGAAATCGCCCAACTGTGTCATGGCGGGGAATATGTAAACCACCACGCCATCGCACACATCTGCGAACCGTATCGCGTCGACGATCAGGAACTCACTGATCCCCATCTGCGCTGCCTTCTTGATGGCTATCTCCTGAGCCTCCAAGTCGTACAGCTGCTTCAGGTACCGATGCCCCTCGAACGACAACGGCTGCCCCTTGATCGTCCAGTGCCGGAGCGCATAGGCTAACCGGCTTTCCCTCTCCAAGACGCTCAGGTCCGTATGCTGCTCTGAGGATTGTGTCTCTTGCCTCTCCTGCATCCATGCCTCGCTCGATAAGCGTCTGCTCTATCTTCAAGACCGATACCACATTCTGCGTTAGGCTCACGTTCACCCCGGGCGGCGGCGCACTCGTAGCCTGCCTGAGAATGCCCAGGTCATGTAAGTCCCTCTTGTGGGCGTCCAGCAGGTCGTTCAGCAACCCCATCTCCCGCCCCACCTGGCTCTTACCCGTCATCCCCATAATGGCCGACATCGTTTTCTCGTTGGCGATCATCAGTCTGATCCGATCCTTCTGCAGGGCTATCAACTCCGCCCGCTCACTGACCACGTCGACTAGCGCTGACCGCTCCTCTAACTGTGCCCGGACCGCCGCACGCGGCATGATGTCCTCGGTCCGGACGTATCCTCTCTTGAACGTCTCAACGTTGTCCTCGCTGATCCCCGCAGCCTGCTCGGGGTACCGGAGTGCCAGATACCGGGCCACGCGTCCACAGGACCAATGCAGACACAGGAGTTCCGACGCCTCCCCGGCCAGTCCTGCTTTATGAATCTTCGTATTGCATGGCACGGTGGTCATACTAATGCGCCCTCGCCCTTTCCGATGCCTGCGGTGTGCCAACGGTAGCTTCCGAACCCGCCAATAGCCGGAGTCTCCGACAATTCTCCTGACATCTCCTGTAGCCAGCGTACGAGCCTGCGCCCCAGTCGGCACTGTGCACTTCCTGTAATCTCCTACGGCTATCTGTAAGCACCAAGAACACGTTAGCGGTCACACGGTAGCCTCTGCCCTTTCCAAAGAGCGACACAGCCCCGCCGTCTAGGAAGGCATCGACCAAGACCGGCGCCTCATCCGGCTTGGGCATGTGCTTGAAGATCCGACCTAAGAGCCTCCGCGTACCGCCGAAGTAGGGAGGCAATGCCCTCAGTCTGGTCCACATACCCAACCACCCCCTCACGATGACCAGAGAAGCCCAGAGCAGCACCCCAACTGCCCAGGCAGGTGTCCTCACCCCCAGGCTTCTGGGGTCGAGATAATAGAAACTGAGGTGTGGGGTAACTCATGGGATGGCGGCCTCCAGTTCGAACTCAAAGGAGGTCGTATTGCGTCCCTCTCGCCTGGATCAGAGAGCGCGCCTGCGGCGTCCTGATCTATGGCGAGCAGGAGCATCTGGCCCTGGGAGACTCGGTGGAAGTTCGCGGCTGTCTGAGAGCCACCAACGGAGCCTACTTCTTTCCGGAGACAGGGCTTGCAACCCTCGGCGATCTTGCCGTTGAGAACATGGGGATCACGCCCCTCGGCAGGAGCGCCGACGTCGAGGCAGTCACGGTGAGGGCACGGGACTTCGGCGAGTACCCGGAAGCCTATGGGGGCAATCTCATAACCCTGCGAGGCCTCCGGATCATATCCAGTGTGAGAGACGCTAATGGCGACCTCTTTATGGAGGCCGCCGGAGGCGCTGATCCGATCATAGTCTATCTCGATCAGGACACGGGAATAGCCCCACCTCCCGATTCAAACGGATGTTATACGGTGACCGGAATAGCGGTAAGCATGAAGACTCCTCGGCCCTTTCCTTGCCCCGCATGGTGCATAGCCCCGCGGTCCGCCGATGACGTGACACCAGGCGACTGCTCTACGCATACGGTCGAAACAACGTGGGGAGGCCTCAAGGCGGGTCTGGCCGGCCGCGACGGCCCCTAAGGCGTCATAATCTCTTCAAGAACTTCGCGCAGACCTTCGGTATCGAGGCTCTTCCTCAGGTTGCTGCGAACGGCGACCGAGATCCTTCCCGTTTCTCCCGACACGACGACCACCACCGCATCGGTCTCCTCGGTGAGACCCAATGCCGCTCGGTGCCGCATCCCCATAGAGGCCGGCAGCACCGGATTGTCGGACAGGGGGAGAATGCAGCCGGCGGCGACGATCTCTTCTCGCACTATTATGCACGCCCCATCATGGAGCGGGGTCTGGGGGGTGAAGATTGTACCCAAGAGCTCGGAAGTGACTTTCGCGTTGATGCGGGTACCGGTTTCGATGTACTGCCGCAGGCTTGCCTCTCGGGCAATCACGATCAAGGCGCCTATCTTACGGTGCGACAGATCCGCAACTGCGCGCGCGATCTCATCAAGCACCGCAAGGTGCTTGGAACGGACAAAGTACCTGACGAACCTGCTCTGACCAAGCTGGGCAAGGATACGCCGCAGCTCGGGCTGGAATATGATAACGAAGGCCACAACCCATACCGTCTTTAGGCTCGAGATCAGCCAATTGAGGGCATCGAACCGGAGCCATTCGGCAATGAAGGACGCCGCGATGATGATTATGAGTCCCAGGAACATCTGCGCAGCGCGTGTTCCCCTTATCAGTTGAAAGAGCTTATAGAAGATGAAGGCAACAATAGCTATGTCGAGGACGTCAAACCACCAGCCGCCCACCAGCGCCATTAGTGATCCACCTTCTGAGTTTGAGGCCGCTCCATCTTCCTGACGTGATCGAACATAGCCAGTGCTCTTGACACTCCGGCAACGTCATGCACTCTAAGGATACTTGCTCCCTTGGTCGCGGCAATGACGCAACAGGCAATGGTTGCTTCACGCCTGTCGCCGGGCTCAAGTCCGAGGGTCTTACCCATAAAGGACTTCATCGAAGGGCCTATCACAATGGGTTTGCCAAGACCGGCAAACTCGTCGAGCCGTGCCAGAATCTCGAGACTCTGCTCGGCGGTCTTTGCAAAACCTATCCCGGGATCGACCAAGATGTTCTCAGGGCTAATCCCGCTCGCCTCGGCATACCTGACTCTCTCCGCAAGCTCCCGCCGCACGTCAGAGACCACGTCCCCATAGCCGGTCATCTGCTGCATCGTCCCGGGTACGCCTCTCATGTGCATCACCACGACCGGAACATCGAATTCCTTGGCGACTTCAACCATAACGGGATCGAAGAGAAGCCCGCTCACATCGTTTATCATGTGCGCGCCGCGGGCGAGCATCTCCCTGGCAACCCGCGCCTTTCTCGTATCGATTGAAATCGGGATCCCCAGACTCCCTACCAGTTCTTCGACCACGGGAGCGATCCGCCGTATCTCCTCCTCCGCCGGCACGAAGTCCGAGCCCGGACGCGTGGACTCGCCCCCCACATCAATCAGGGCCGCTCCCTCGGCGACCATCTCACGCGCCCGCCGGATTGCCGGCTCGACGGCTGCATATTGCCCCCCGTCCCAGAAGGAATCCGGCGTAACATTGAGAATCCCCATCACGTAGGACTTCGCACCGAGATCAAGCACATGATTCCTTAAGGTCAACTTCATCTTTCGACCGACTCCATTCCCGGTTGTCGATACGCGCTATCAGTATAGGATTCCGTGTGACGCCTCGGCCACCACGCGCTCCGGCGCAGATGCTAAGCCCGGTTCTGAGTCTTGATTTGAGAATAGAATGTCCGGGGCTCTTTGTCTACTGTCTTGAAAACGAGGAGATCACGAAGGCCTGTCGCTCGGGCCGCTTGAGAACGCCCCGGGCCTCGGTAGTAACGATAAGCGTTCCGGGCTTCCTCACGCCTCTGACGGTCATACACAGGTGCTCGGCTTCGACCATGATGAAGACCCCGGCAGGCTTCAGCTCTTTCGCAATAACGTTTGCGATCTCGCTGGTCATCCTCTCCTGAATCTGAAGCCGTCCCGCGACCACGTCCACGGCCCTCACGATCTTGCTTATTCCGACGATCCGCCCACCCTTCGGGATATACGCAACACCGACGGTGCCGATGAAGGGCAGAAGATGATGCTCGCAGATTGAGGTGAACCTGATGTTCTTCACGATCACCAGGTCGTGGTCATACTCGGTGCGTAGGGGCTCGAGATGCCCGGCGGCATCCTCCCACATGCCCGCAAGGAGTTCCTCGTAGAAGTCGCACACGCGTCGGGGCGTCTCTTTGAGGCCATCCCGGGAGGAGTTCTCGCCTATGCCCTCGAGGATCAGGCCGACGCCGCGCTCCACCTTGGAGCGGTCGAAACGCGCGGGCTTGCGAGTCTTCTTTGAGGTCTTCTTGGGGGTCCTCTTCCGAGCCCTCTTCATCCGCTAGCTGCCTTCTGAGGTTGGAGCCTTGTCGGGCTCCATTTCCTGGCCCGGCTCCGAAGTGCGGGCCGCTCCCTGGATTTCATCCACCGGGAAGAGATCCTGAGCGCGAACCGCTTGCTCCGACGCAGCTTGTTCCGATGCCGCTTGCTCCGACGCAGCGCGCTCCGACGCCTCTCGTCCGGCCTTGGCAGAGTTAGCCGCCTGAGCGCCCCTCAGTGGGGTGGTCAGCTTCTCACCCCGTATGATCGTATCGATCTCGTCCTTGTTGAGGATCTCGCGTTCCAGGAGAGCATTGGCGAGGTCCTTCAGTTTCTCAATATTATCAGAAACATACTTCTCGGCACGCTCGCTGGCGTCATCGACAATCTTACGCACTTCCTTATCGATCAGGACCGCCGTCTGCTCACTGTAGTCCCGGTGCTGCGCAATCTCCCGCCCCAAGAATATCATCTCCTCCTTCCCGCCGAAGGTCAGAGGCCCCATGGCGTCGCTCATGCCCCACTCGCAAACCATTCGGTGGGCGACGCTCGTGGCCTTCTCGATGTCCTCCTGGGCCCCGGTGGTAAGATCGTTGAATACGATCTTCTCGGCCGCCCGCCCCCCAAGGAAAACCGCGATCTCCGCCAAGAGCATGCTCCTTGAGAAGTTGTGCCTGTCATCAAGCGGTATCTGGGCAGTCATGCCGAGCGCCCGGCCGCGGGGCACGATAGTGACCTTGTGAAGGGGATCGGCCCCCGGGATCAGGCTTGCAACCAAGGCGTGGCCGGCCTCGTGAAACGCTATCCGCTTCTTCTCTTCCTCGTTGATTAGGAGACTCTTCCTCTCCGGCCCCATCATCACCTTATCCTTGGCCTCCTCCAGGTCATTCATGGTCACATTCTTCTGATTATTGCGCGCGGCCAGAAGCGCCGCCTCGTTCACCAGGTTGGCCAGATCGGCGCCCGAGAGCCCGGGCGTGCTTCTTGCGATTGTCCTCAATTGAACGTCCTCGGCCATCGGGATCTTTCGCGTGTGAACCTTGAGTATTCCTTCGCGGCCGTTCAAGTCGGGCATGTCGACCACTATCTGCCGGTCGAACCTGCCGGGCCTCAGGAGCGCAGGATCAAGCACATCGGGCCTGTTGGTAGCGGCCAGGAGAATCACGCCTTCGTTGGATTCGAATCCATCCATCTCTACCAGTAGCTGGTTCAAGGTCTGCTCGCGCTCGTCATGACCGCCGCCCAGCCCGGCGCCGCGATGCCTTCCCACGGCATCAATCTCATCGATGAATACGATGCAGGGGGCATGCTTCTTGCCCTGGTCGAAGAGATCTCGTACCCTCGAGGCCCCCACACCCACAAACATCTCAACAAAGTCCGAGCCGCTGATGCTGAAGAACGGCACGTCGGCCTCTCCGGCCACGGCCCGGGCAAGCAGAGTCTTACCCGTTCCCGGAGCGCCCAGGAGCAGCACGCCCTTGGGGATCCGCCCGCCCAGCCTCTGGAACTTGCGCGGATCGCGCAGGAACTCTATCACTTCCTGGAGCTCCTCTTTGGCTTCATCGGCGCCCGCCACGTCTTCAAAGGTCACCTTGGGCTTGTCACCCATTATGAGTTTGGCCCGGCTTCGCCCGAAGGAGAAGGCCCTGTTGCCACCCGCCTCCATCTGACGCATCATTAGAATCATTATGCCCACCAGGAAGATGATGGGAACAAAAGTGGTGAGAAGGAAACCACCCCAGTTGCTCTTCTCACCCTTCGATTTCACCTCGATGCCCGGATTCTTCTCCCATATCTTATCGGGCAGCGACGCGTCCTCGGCAGGCAGCCACACTCTGAAGCGCTTGGCCTCTCGCACCTGGCCCTTCTCCGTGATCGGCACCTGCTGTTTGAACTCGCCCCGTACGTCCTTGTCGTCTATCACCACTGAGGCTATATTGCCGCTGTCGATCTGCTGCCTGATGACGGTGTAGGAAACCTCCACCTGAGATACGTCACGGTTCCAAAGGAAGGACACCGCGAACAGCGTTATCAGAAAGAGAACTATCCAGATAAGCCCGCCCCTCAGGCCACGCTTGTACTGCCCCTTACCGCTCTCTCCAAGGTAGCCGCGCTTGCCGCCGTCACGGTGCAGCTCCGGCTTGTCCTTGCCGCTTTTCTTGGTGCCGGTGTCGTCGTCCATTTTCCTCTGCCTCTTACCCGCAGACCCACATCCCATAATCTACTCGTTCGGAACCATCACCGCAACGTAGCGCAGGTTCCTGTATTTTTCCTGGTAGTCGAGTCCGTAACCGATTACGAACTCGTCGGGAACCTCAAACCCGACATAGTCTATGGGCACCTCGATTCTCCTGCGCGCCTTCTTGTCAAGCAGCGTACAGATCTTGAGACTTCTAGGATGCCTCGCAAGCAGGATATGTCTTATGTAATCGAGAGTCAAGCCGGAGTCAACAATATCCTCGACAATCAGAACGTCCTTGCCCTCAATGTTCCGGCTGAGGTCGGCCAGGATCCTCACCACCCCGGATGTCTCGACGGCGCTATCGTAGCTCGAAACCGACATGAAATCCACTTCGTGCAGCACCGAGAGATCCCTCATAAGATCGGTAAGGAAGACTATGCCCCCTTTGAGAATGCTGACCAGGGTGGGAGTCCGATCGGCATAATCGCGGCTTATCTCCTCGGCCAGTTCCTTAACGCGCCGCTTGATCTGGGCTTCGCTAATCAGTACCTTTTTTATCTGCGGTCCCAAGGTTCTGCCCGTCCTTCCTGCAAGCGATTTTCATGATGGTCTTGGTCTGGTCGGTGATCCTCGCTCTCTCCGCACGTCTCACCCCGGCAACCCATATAATATCATGCCTGTCACAGACCAGCGCGATTCTGGCCCGCTCGCCTATCGGGATCTTTTCATCGATGAAGATATCGTGCACCTTCTTCGATCCGGAAAGTCCGAAGGGGACCAACTTATCGCCTTCGTGCCAATTTCTGGCGACCAGGGGAAGCGCCAGTCTCTCAGAATCAAAGTAGGCAGCCTCCCCGCTTCGGTAGATATCGGGGGATGCGGGTCTGCTTTCAAGGATGCTGACTTCGAAGGTGCATCGAGCCGCGGGGATGCGGGTCTCCCCCGGGATTTCGAGCGGCACCTCAAAGGGCTCCGAGAGCGCGAGGTCCCGCCCGATTGTCAGTCTATCGAATTCCTTAACCGCGACGATCCCCGACCCTATGTCGACCCGTGAGCCCGACCTTGCCCGGCCGGCGATATTGAGGAGCGCGCTCAGGGTGTCGAATGAGACCACCTGATCGTCACCCTCGAGGGAGCGGAGGATCGAATAGAGCGTGAAAAGCTTAACCACGTGAGGCACCGCTGCGAAGAGCTCCAGGTTTATCGCTACCCTGCCGTCCTCGGACTGGCAGCACGTCCGGATCACCTCGCGCACCTCGCCGTCGAAGTACTCCGCGACCAGAGTGAAAACGCCGGCCGTCCTAACAAGGGACTCCACGATCCGGGGGTTGAATTCCCGTTCGATCAAAGGGATCAGGGTCATCCTCACTCTGTTCCTGTCGTAACTGTCGTCCAGGTTGGAGGCGTCGGTTCGATAGCCCAGTCCCTTCTCCTCAAGATACATGAGAATCTCGTTGCGCTTGGCCTCAACCAGCGGCCGGATTATCGTGCCCTGCATGGCCGGCCGTATTCCGCGAAGGCCGGCGATCCCGCTTCCCCGCATAAGATTGAGGAGCAGGGTCTCGGCCTGATCGTTGGCATTGTGGCCGGTAGCGATCTTGGTTGCACCGGTCTCCACGAGGACCTCATTGAGAAAGGCATATCTGACTTGTCGTGCCACCGCTTCAAGGGAGAGCGTGCTGGCCGCGGTGTGACCGACAATATCGGCACGCCTCGCGGTCAAGGGAAGGCCGAGGCCGCGGCACAGGGATTCCACGAACCGCATATCCTCAAGCGACTCTTCGCCCCGGAGACCATGCTCGAGATGGGCGACGCGGAGACTTATGCGGTAGGTCCCTCTGAGGGAGTTAAGCAGATGAAGCAGGGCAACCGAATCGGCCCCCCCCGAGACGGCTACAAGCACCAGCTCACCGCCCGTGAGCATTCCGTACCTCTCAATAGTGGTGCGGACAGTTCTCAGGAGCATGGCTTCGAGGTGTGCTCCTTCGGGTCGGACCGTGGTATCAGTGGACAGCCCTCTTAGATGAAATTCCTGGTGGCGGTGCAGGGATTCGAACCCCGGACACAGAGATTATGATTCTCCTGCTCTGGCCAACTGAGCTACACCGCCAACAAATCGCAGGAAACTCGATTTCACAAGATCATTGCTCTTCGCTATCATAGTACTTGAGGCTCGGCCGTCTGTCAAGGGCATGTGGGGTGATATGGGGTGACGCGCCTTGAGCGCTTGTAAGCGCTTGACAGTCGCCCGAATGTGTCGTAAGTTGGGGATACTCGCTAACGCGACGGCAGATCAAAGGAGACTCGCGGTTGGTTGATACAAGGCCACGGATGACGCTTAAGTTTACACTTGCCGTCGCTAGCCTCGCGATGCTGTTGGGTCTTGCCGCCGGCTGCAGCCAGAAGGAGTCATTCACCCCGGATTTCATCGGCGGTCTTGGAACCGACACGCTTTTGGCAACCGGAACCTTAGTGAGTACTTTTGAGAGCTCGGCCAGTCTCGGGAAGAGCGCCGACAGCACGTGGGCCTCGACCAGGCTCGTAGTCTCGAACTGGCGCGGCTACCTATCGAGATCCCTGCTCCAGTTCTCGTCGCTTCCGGATTCCACCGTCAACATCACAAAAGCGACTCTTTTCCTCTACGCGACCCGAATAGAGAGCCCAAATTCCAGCAGCATCTTCGGCGTCTACGCGGTTCCCGATAGCGTGGGCTTGAAGAATCTTGCCTGGGTCGATCTGCAGGACCTGGGTGACGAAGCCGGAGTGTTCTCACTCGGGTCTCCTGACCCCGATACGATTGCGACCGACTCAGCCCTGGTCGACGTGACCACGCTGGTGACCTCCTGGGTCAAGAACCAGACGCCCAACTGGGGGCTCGCCGTGAAGCTCCAGGATGAAACCGCCTCGGACGTGATCGCCGAGTTTGCTGCCCGCGACGACTTATCGACGCGCAAGACCGCGGGAGGAGACACTACTTTTGCCGTGCATCCCGTGCTCAGGATAGCCTATGTCGAATCTGATTCCGACTCCGTGTATGTCGAGCTCTCCCCCGATCAAGACTGTTTCGTTGATACGCTTATGGTCCCTCGTCCGGACACCCTGCTCACGTGTGCCAACGGAGCCCCGGCGCGGACCTTCATCAAGTTCGATGTTTCCACGCTGCCCCGGGAGGCAACCGTGATCAGTGCGAAACTGAAGCTCACAGCTGACATGGATCTCTCATCATTCGACGAGATGACTTTGGTGTGCCATGCCCTGCTCGATACGGTTTCCGGCTTCCATACCAAGTATGGATCGCAGGGTGCCGGGACCACGGCACTCGTCGCCGACACGCTAAGCCTGGATCCTAGCTTCAGCATGACGGTGACCGCCCTGATCCAACCCGCTGTGTCCGGGCTCGTCACGAGTTATGGGTTTGTGATCAAATCACCCAACGAGAAATTCGACCTCGATTACGCTGTGCTGGTCTCGACAGGAGATGGGCATCCCAACCTTGCCCCCAGGCTTGAAATCGAATATATCATGCCACCACTCCCTTGGTACCGGAAGGACTGATGCCATGAAGATCTGCACTCGGCGCGCGTTGGCGCTTGCATCCATCCTTGTGCTCCTATGGGTGGGGCTTGTCTCGGCTGATTCGATCTTTGATATCAGGGGGATGGGAAGAGACATCATACCCGTCGCCGGTCCGACAAGAGCGCTCGGCGGCGCGGTCGCGGCAAATCCCGATCCGCTGGCGGCCTCGATCTTGAATCCATGCGCCTCGGCACGGGCACGTGCTCTCACCATAACGGCCGGACTCGCGCACACGAGCACCACCACCAACAATCTGGGAGAGGAGAAGAAGACCGTCGGGACCTCATTCCCGTCGGTCGTCGTGGCGGTCCCCGCCAGCAAGTTCTCGGTGTTCTCCGGTCTCTATCTCGAAAAGCAGGGGCGGATCAGCCTCGCCGAGGTCGATACGACCCTTCCGGGCAACATGATCTATGACGTTACCTACAAGCGAGAGATCTCGATAAACTCGGTACCGGTGCTCCTTTCGACCGCAATCGGGCAGCGACTGGTGCTTGCGGCGGGAATCATAGTCTCCTTCTGTGATATGAGGGAGGAACAGATCATAGACTTCCGCGACAGCAAGTATTCCGACGCCGATGACGTGATGGACACCTACGCAATGGGAGAGGGTTTCGCAGCTGCCTTCCAGATCGATCTTGACCGAGTGAGGCTGGGCGGCATCCTAAGGACTGCTCCCGATCTTACCGGGGAACTCGAGAGGCGAAATTCACCGATCGGGCTGTGGTCGAGCGAGAAGATAGAGATTTCGTCCAAGGATGCTTTTCGGTTGGGCCTGCAGGCGCTGCCGATCCGGGCGGTCTCGGTCGAGGTGGATTACGACCGTGCTCCATGGTCCAGGCTCAGACTCAACGACGAGATTCTCTCGGACAAGATGGTGGAAAGGTGGGCCGTCGGCATCCAATATCGGGGTGATTATCTCTGGAGAGGCTCGAAGTATCCGATAAATCTGGGCTACTACCGTCAGCCCCTCGACTGGGAAGGCGAGTCTCAAGCCGGGATCGCCACCGGCGAGATTACTGAAGAGGTTTACTCCCTGGGAACGTCTATTCCAATTGTACAGGATAGAGCCTCGATCGCCCTATCGCTCGAGATCGGCTCGAGGAAAACCGAGATGCGAAGCAATCTTGATGAGAGGTTCTACGGTCTCTCGCTATCAATATCTGCCATCGAAGCCTGGCAGAGGGAGATAAGGCGGTAGAGAGGGGGGAAAGTTCAGATGAAGCGATTCTCAGTGCTGGCCTGCCTGTCTGCGGTCGTTGCATTTGCAGTGCTCCTGCCTCAGTTCTCGTACGGAGCCCCCGATGAGCCGTTCAAGTGGTACGGGCTCGGCGGGGAGTTGACCGGTAACCCGAGTGAGCCCAGGAGATGGCTGGGCAGATTAGGTATTACCGATCAGATTGGCGGCGAGGCCATATTCGCAATGGAGCACAGCTCCTACACCTGCGAAGGCCACGACTCCGACCGCACCAGAGTTGATATCGGGGCCGGCGTGATCTATGACGTGGCCCCTGCCGCAATGATCTCACCCTATTTCGCCGGCAGATTCATTCTTACGATGATCGGAAACAGCGAAGACGAGACGTCGGGGACCGTCGAAGGTGCTTACGGCATCGAATACGTGATAGCCAAGCGCCTCGGGCTGAGCGGTGAGCTCAATTTTAGTGTCAGGACCGATCCGTCTCAGATATTGACTTCGACCAGAGTCAGATTCTACTTCTATTTCTAGGCTGTATCCCCCATTGCACGGGGACTCGGCGCGCGGGAATGGCCCGTCGGTCAGTAACTGATATTCCCTCCGATGCAGCCCGGCTCCGGCATAGTCGGCCTGGGGCAAGGGTTGGATTCCGGCTCAGGTACTATATTCGCCTTCATCCCAACCCTTGCCCCAGGCTTAAGTGCCCGCTCAAGACAATCCCGCCCCTGGCCGATAAACCCTTAAGAGGTTCGGTGCCGGGTTACTTCACTCTAAGAATCGACAAGACATGACAGATACGACAGACAGAGAACCTAAAATGAAAAGTCCGGCCTCCCGGCGATCCCTGCTTGCGAAAACAAGCGTGGGCATTCAGGGCAAGTTCCTGCTGCTGATCACTGCCGTAATCGTGGCAGCTGTCTTTGGATTCTCCTGGTTCTTCATTCATCACGAGCGCACCGTGGTCACCGAGGCTTTGCTCAAGCGGGCAAAGAGCCTGGCGACCAACTTAGCCTATAACAGCCAGTACGGAGTGCTTGCGCGTGACAGCAAGGGGCTGAGCAAGCTTGCATCCGGTATCGCAATGGAAGAGGACATAATCTATGCGATGGTGATCGACAAGGACGGCACCATCATCGGGCACAGTCTCTCGTCCGGTATCGGCAAGAGGACCAGGATCCCCCAGAACATGACGGGCGTCGTCGACGACGCCCAGTGCGCAAGATGTCATCGCCAGCCCAAGGACGATCTGATCCACGTGATCATGCCGGTGGAGACCATCAAGCACGAGATGTCCAGAGAGGATCTTCTTCTCCCCGACGATGATGTCCCCGATACTCCGACTGCCAAGGCCACAGAACCGTCCATCAGGATCGAGAACATCGGCAGGGCCGTTGTCGGAGTCTCGTTGCTCAATATGGAGCAGATGATGGCCAGGGCCAAGGCAGTGGTGGCCCTGCTCGGCCTTGCAATCGGTTGCGGCGCGGTCCTCGCAGTCTACGTGATGACCCGTGCCTTCGTCATCCCGATCCAGAGGCTTGTGCAGGCAACCGAGAAGATCGCCTCCGGGGACTTGAGCCACGCAGTTCCGGTAAAAGGCAATGACGAGCTGACCGAATTGGCAAGATCGTTCAACAGCATGGTGATCGATCTCCGCAGTTACCGGGAGGAGGTCGAGAATTACAGCCGCACGCTGGAAGAGAAAGTCTGCGAGCGTACTGCCGACCTCGAGGAGATGAACAAGACCCTGCGGGATACCCAGGCCCAACTGATTCAGGCCAGCAAGATGGCTGCCATGGGGCAATTCGGTGCGGGGGTCGCCCACGAGCTCAACCAACCCCTTGCGGGCATAAGCGGATACACCGACCTGCTGCTCCTTAAGCTCGACAAAGACGGCTCCGAGTACCGGTATGCCAAGAAGATAGAAGACCAGTGCGCAAGGATGACCAAGATCGTGAGCAACCTTCGGACTTTCGCGCGACAGTCCAAGTTCGAGTATTCGGAGACCGACGTAAATCAACCGATCGATGACGCCTTGATGCTCCTGGGCGAGCAGCTGAGATCGCATAACATCAGACTCAAGAGAGAACTAATCTCAGGATTGCCAAAGGTACTGGCCGATGCGAACCAGCTGGAACAGGTGTTCCTGAACCTGATCTCCAATGCCAAGGATGCAATGGAATCGACGGGTGGCGGGACTCTCACGATCATGTCCCGACTGGGTGATACCTCCAACTTCGTGGAAGTTCTTGTCGCCGATTCGGGCACCGGCATGGATGGCGCCACCATGAGCGACATCTTCAATCCCTTCTTCACAACAAAAGACGTCGGCAAGGGAACGGGCCTCGGGCTCTCGATAAGTCTTGGTATAGTCGAAGACCACGCGGGCAAGATAGAAGTTCACAGCATCAAGGGCGATGGCACGGTTTTCAGGATCTCCTTGCCCACCAAGGATGAGGTTCCGTGTTGGGAGTTAGTCGACTGCATGGCGGTCTGCGGTTTCGAAAGGGAGGATTGCCCCGCATTTAAGAACAAGAAGGGCCACTCTTGCTGGGAGGAAATCGCAAAGAGACTGAGAAGAAAGGGAGATCCTCTGCCACCCAATTGCCGAACCTGCAGTGTCTACAAACGGAAGTCGGTCCCTGCGCTTAACGAGTGCTGGAAGTTCGAGGAGGCAACTGTCTGATGAGTGGCGATGTTCTGGTAGTCGACGACGAAAGCATCGTGCGGGACTTCTTCAAGGACGTAGCCCGGTCCCTGGGCGGAAACGTTGAGACCGCCGAGGACGGCGACGTGGCCGTCGAGAAATACCGAAGACGGCACTACGATATAGTATTCATGGATATGCGCATGCCACACATGAACGGGCTGGAAGCATGCCGGTCGATCCTGAGTCTCGATCCCGCCGCCAAGATCGTGATGATGAGCGGCTTCTCCGAGGACAGAATGATGGATGAGGCCATAAGGTGCGGCGCCATCCACAAGATCTCGAAACCCTTCGACCTGAAGTCAATCCTCGACCTGATCGCCTCGGTGATCCCGCCTTCCCGCGGGAGCCGCTGCGGACCCGCAAACGGCCCCTTCTGTCTGTTGCTCGCGTTGTAGTTTGCCGCTCCAGCCTCGACTGCTATCGCGGCAAGATCTGCTTCGGCTTGGTCAATTGGGGAATGGCTGATACTTGGACTTCTTCATTTTCTTCATTTCGTCTTCCAGTTTTGCGATCTTCCCCTTCTTCTTCTTTTCCATCTCGTCGCGGCTCAGCATCTTTTCCGTTTCTTCCACTTCCTTTTTCTTGCGCTTGATGAAACTCTCCAATTCGTCTTTTATCGACGGGGCATCGGCCGCCCTGGGAAGATTCTCAAGCAGGGTATGGTCCGCTAGTTCTACTCGACTCTCAAAGGGGTTTTCCATGACCCGCAGTATGCCCAGAGATCCCAGCGATACGACGAGGTTCCTCACGAATTCATGGGGCAGGCCAAGGATCCCGGCGATTGCCTCGGGGGTCGGCGGTTTGGGATCGCTGTGGCTGAGAATCCTCACTGCCGCCACCACAAGATGACCATCTTCGTACGAAGGTTTTGCGGCCATCCGCGCCTCCTCGATAGCGTGTAATATCTCAATACCATATCGAAGGCGCCGGGTCAAGCGGAACGCGGAGAGCCCCGGGAGACCCGACGGCACGCAAGTTTCAATTTGAAAGTAGGATGCTGCGATCTTAGTATTGTTGGTAGCGATCTCCCGGGTGGAGATTGTAGGAGGAGACAGCTTGCGAAAGAATCCGCTGGCGCTCTTGGGGCTGCCGGCTTCGGGTGCTGTTTATCTGGTGATCCGGGAACTCGGGCATCTGATAGCCTGCTCGGCCCTAGGAGTTCCCTTTTCAATAGTCCTCAAATCCGGGTTCCTCCCCACTATTGCTGCAGGTGTCGAGCCCACAGACCTGACGACAACGGCCCAGGCATGGCTGATTATGTCCGGCCCGATAGCCGGTCTTCTCGTGGGCTATGTCCTGCTCGTCCTGATTGCGCGGCGCAGGTCGCCCGCCTCGGTCTTCGTGAGGCTGCTTGCGGCGATGACGTGCTACCTGACGCTGATCCTTGATCCGATCTATTACACCATAATCCCAATCTTTAGCCTTGGCGGCGAGCCGGAGCGCCTTGCCAATCTCCTGGGAGTACCGATCTCCAAGGTCCAGATGATCGCGATTGTCTTGCTGCTCACCAATTCAATCCTGTCGCGCAGGATTGCGGTCCCGTTTTTCAAGGGCGACCCACCGTCGGGTTCCGCGCCGGCCGCTGCACCGTAGGAACACTAACGACAAGTCACGCGTCAAGCCCTGCCTGTGCACACCTTCACGCAAATGCCGCAGATCTTGGACCCTAGATTTTCCTTCTGCCTGAGCACGTCAATCGTCCGCAGGCACTTGACGAGATCGAAATCTGTGACGGTCTCTCCGATCGCGCCTCCGGGGCAGGCAGCAATGCAGTGCCGGCACCCACCGCAATCGGCCTCGCAGGGTGTGTCATGGGGGAGCTCAAGGTCGGTTAGCACCGAGGCGTATCGTACCCGCGCACCGTAGTCGCGATTCACCAGCAAATTGCTGCGGCCGATCCAGCCCAAACCGGCGAGCCTCGCAACAGCTTTGTGCGAGATGTGGCCCTTATGAGCGGCCCAGTCGACGATCTGTGAGGACGGTACGGGAAAGACCCGGCGCCCGAGACCCTGAATATGCGCGGCAATCAGAAGACCGATATGATCAAGCAGCAGATTCACCTGCCGGTAATGGTACTGGTAGGTGCGGGTCGGATGATCGTCTATGCCATCAAGAACGACGTCGCTGAGTCTATAGCCGAAGCTGATGGCCGTCGAAAGCCCGCCGAGCGAGACATCCCCCGAGACGTCCTCGGCCCCCAAGAGGCGGGCCACACCAAAGAGCACAGCCCCATTCTGCCTTGCGATCGCTTCGATCTCATCGTGCATCTTCTGACTCAGAGTAATCTCTCTTCATGGGCGAGGGTAAGGGTTGGATTCAGGCTCAGAACTACATTCGCCTTCACCCCAACCCTTACCCTCGCCTGCCGCGCCGAGGCAGACCCCAAGTCCATCTCTACGAGGTACCCGGCGGCCGGTAGTTCGGCGCTTCTTTAGTCACCGTCACGTCATGGGGATGGCTTTCGATCAGTCCGGCATGAGTGATGCGAACGAATCTGGTCTTGGTCCTGAAAACGTCGATATCCTTGGCGCCGCAATATCCCATGCCTGCCCTGAGCCCACCACAAAGCTGGAACACGGTTGCCCCGAGCGGCCCACGGTAGGGGACTCGACCTTCAATGCCTTCGGGCACCAGCTTGTGCGATTCCACATTCTCCTGGAAGTATCTGTCCCCGGAGCCCTGCTTCATTGCCCCGAGCGAGCCCATCGCGCGATAGACCTTATAGCTTCTGCCCTCGTAGAGCACGTGCTCCCCGGGGCTCTCCTCAGTACCTGCGAAGAGGCTCCCAATCATCACCGAGCGGGCCCCTGCGGCAAGGGCCTTCGCGACATCACCCGAATACTTGATGCCCCCATCCGCCATAACTGGAACGCCCGCCTCATCGCAAGCCAGGCTGCACTCCATGACTGCCGTAATCTGGGGCACGCCAACACCGGCAATCACGCGCGTGGTGCAGATCGAGCCCGGACCCACCCCGACCTTGACTGCATCGGCGCCCGCCTTTATAAGAGCTCTCGCGCCATCCGCCGTTACCACGTTGCCGGCAATCAGGTCGTGTCCGGGGTACTTTGCTTTTATCCGCTCGACCGTGCCAAGTACGCCCTTCGAATGCCCATGGGCGCTGTCCACGACCAAGGCATCGACCCCAACCGCGACCAGCGCGGCGACCCGATCCATAGTCTCTTTCGATACCCCAACCGCTGCGGCGACCCTGAGGCGCCCCTTGTCATCCTTACAGGCACAAGGGAAGTCCATCCTCTTTCTTATGTCCTTGACCGTGATCAGGCCCTTGAGCTTGAAGCTCTCATCAACGACCGGGAGCTTCTCGATGCGGTTCTTGTGGAGCACGACCTTGGCTTCATCGAGGGTGGTACCCTCAGGAACGGTGATCAGCCGCTTAGAGGTCATCACCTTGCTCACGGGGATGTCAGTGCGCTCGAGGAACCGCAGGTCACGGTTGGTGAGAATGCCCAACAACTTGCCGTGCTCGTCGGTTATGGGTACGCCCGAAATCTTGAATCGCGCCATCAGGCTGAGAGCTTCAGCCACACTTGCGCTGGGCCTTAGCGTTATGGGATTGGAGATCATCCCGCTCTCAGATCGCTTGACCTGGTCGACTTCTTCGGCCTGCCTCTCGACAGTCATGTTGCGGTGAATCACGCCGATCCCGCCCTCGCGGGCCAATGCAATTGCCAGACCCGCTTCGGTCACGGTATCCATGGCGGAACTCACGATCGGGATATTAAGTGTGATGTTGCGCGTCAGCCTGGTCCGCAGGTCCACATTGGATGGCAGGACCTCGGACATCATAGGAACCAGGAGCACATCGTCAAAGGTCAGAGCCTCACCATAGATTCGTTCGCTCAATTTCGACCTCACATATAAACATATCCGCATATTTCAATGGGTTCGTCTGCCCCGGTCCCCACCTAAGCCACATGCGATATCTCGGTCTTCTTAGGTTTTATCTCCTTGAGACTCATGAGATGGCCGATGTCGTTGAAAGTCACGATCTTATGAATGCCGGGCCCGACATTGACAATGGTAAGTGAGGCATTCTTGACGGCAAGGCACCAGACGTCGTCGGGGGGAAGGTGAAGCACCTGGGTCACATAGGTTGAGATCACCCCGCCGTGGCAGACGACCAGCACGTTGCCCTCGCGGTGTTTCCTCTCAATGGATCTCAGCGTACTCCTGACCCGAGCCACAAAATCCTTGAAATCCTCCCCGTTGGGGATCGTCACCCGCGAAGGCCTCAAGGCCCACTGGCGGAAAGCATCACCGTAGGCCTTTCGAATCTGGGAGACCGTTCGGCCCTCCCAACTACCCAACCCGATCTCTTTGAGCCCCTCTTCCCGCACTATCTTTGCCCGCTTGCCGCGTATGATCTCGGCAGTCTCATAGGCGCGCTTAAGCGGGCTGGAGTAAGCCGCTGCAAACTTAAGGCCCTTGAAACGCCGGGCTAACCGCTTTGCCTCTTCCCGCCCGTAGGGACTGAGGGCAGGATCTTTCTGGCCCTGGAGTTTCTTCTGCCGGTTCCACACAGATTCGGCGTGTCTTACAAGGAAAATGAGCATCTCAAGCCTCCGCGAGACTGACCAAAAGCTCCGCCATAGCAAGCACATCCATTAGATTGTGCCTCAGCACACCCTTGAGTCTCCTCGGGTCCCTAGTATGCACGAACTCATGATAAATGCAAGGGACTTCCCAACCGCCTACGTCCCCGATTCGTCTGCGCCCAAGGATATGCCACTCGAGCGTGAGGAGTCGGCAATCCGGCAGGTGGTGCTTCCAGCGCCGCCTCGCGTGATGAAGCAGATCGAGCTGCTCGGGCGCGGCCCGGAGCGGCAGCCTGTGGTACTTCGCCCGCTCCCTGAGATAGGGGAGATCGAAGGACTTGCCGTTAAAGGTGACGCAGACTCTGCAATTGATCAGAAGGCCATCCAGTATGCCTATCAGGCACCTTTCCTCGGCGTAATCGCGCGCCAGCAGTTGAACCGCTTTGAGCCGCCGGTCGCGCTCGACGAGCATCCCGGCAAGAAAGAGCGGGGTCGCCGAGAGCCCGGTGGTCTCAAGATCAAGGAAAACCAAGCCCCCTCCCGCTCCGCCACCGCCCCCCAACCCCCGAAGCACGCGATGTGCCTCGGTGAGCCTCTCGGGGCTTGGACAGTCCACAAGGTCCTTCTCGATAACGAGACACCTGCCGTACTCTGAGGTAGCTTCGGTCGCGTCCTCGATCCCCAGGACACTCGCCGAAGATTGCCCTGTCCCCGCAGCCTCAGGGATAACGTGACCGAGACCGCGGCCGGAGCCGACCTTCTTGAGCAATATCAACCTCAGATTCTCGATCTTACGTTTGATCTCAACATCTTCGACGTGGGGCCGCTTGATCTCTCTCACCGGCTTAAGGTCTCGGTTAAGCGGTTCCAAGGATATGCCTCAGCAGGAGCTTCGAAGCCTCTTTGTCGGGAATGGGATAGCCGTGACCGGGATCGGGATCGGGATCCTGGTGCTGAGCGGGCCTCAAGATCGGAAGCCCGACGCAGGACGGGCAGCCCTCCGCGCAGGGACACTCATCGATCAACTCAAGAGCTCCCCGCAGGATCTCCGGCATAAGCTCATAGGCCTTCTCACAGAATCCAAGTCCACCCTTGAACCTGTCATAAAGGAAGATTGTGGGCCGACCGGTATTGCTTGATTCCACGATCCCCCCCATGTCCTGCCGGTCACACATCACAAAGAGGGGAAGAATGTTAATCAGCACGTTCTTCATCCCCACCAGCCCCTCCACCGGATTCTTGCCGTGCCGCTTGAGGTCAGCCACCGCGCCGTCAGCAGGATACATCCACAGCGAGACCGTCTCAAGGTGCTGGGGCGGAAGATCGAGCCGGCCGTAACCGATCGAATCCAGGCTGTAGAATTTGATCTTCTTGAAGGCGGTGGTCATCCAACTCACGGTGGCATCGCCATAGCAGATATTGAGATCCTGCCAGTTGGTAGCCTTTCGCGCGGTTCCCACGCGGATCGAGGAATCGAGAATCGGCTGGGTGTAGTAGTCGACTTCCTTGCGCTCAACGTAGGCAACCTTGCCCACGAGATCGAGATCCCTCACCAGGAAAGTCTCGCCGTCATGGATGTAGACCCCTTCGGGATAGACCAGCTCGGGGGCGCTGATGGCGTCCACCACTCCGATCACCCGCTCGGCGCCGGTCCGATCGACAATCGTGAAGGTATCATCCGAGATGGTTCTCAGGCCAACGGATGCCGCCGGGAACTCGGTCGTGGCCCAGTAGGTCTGGCCCTCGATCGTCTTGACTTTCTTCACTTCCTCGAGAACCGATATCACGGGTCGCGTTAAGGTACCGAAGATTTTCTCGTCCTCGGCCGAGAGCGGAAGTTCAAAGGCGGCGGCACTCAAGTGGCCCGCAAGAATGTAAGGATTGACGGGATCGATAACGGCGTACTCGGGTGTCTGCCCGAAGAAGTAGGCAGGATGGCGCATCAAATACTGGTCAATGGGGTCGTTATAAGCGACGAAGATGACCAGTGCCTGGTCGATCTTTCGGCCGGCCCGCCCCGCTTGCTGCCAAGTCGAGGCGATCGTACCCGGGAAGCCTACAATTATCGAGGCATCGAGACTCCCCACATCGATACCGAGCTCCAAGGCATTGGTGCTCGCGACTCCAAGGAGCTCACCCGAGAACAGGGCCTTCTCGATCTTGCGCCGCTCCTCGGGAAGATAGCCGGCGCGATAAGCGCTGACCTTGCCGACGAGATGCGGGTTCCGCCGCGAGAGCGACTCGCGGACATATCTGAGAATCAGTTCGGCCACCACCCGCGCCTTGGTGAAGGTGATGGTCTGAATGCCCGCCTCAACCAGACCCACCATAAGTTCGTGAGCTTCCACGTTGGAGCTCTTCCGCTCCATCCTGTAGGTATCAAGCAGCGCCGGATTCCACAGCACAAAGAGCTTGGGCCCCCGAGGCGAGCCGTCCTCGGAGACCACCTCGACGTCGCCCCCGACCAGACCCTCTGCAAGATCCTTGGGGTTGGCGATCGTTGCCGAGCACAGAATGAAGACCGGCCGGCCGCCGTAGTGAGCCACGACGCGCTTGAGCCTCCGCAAGACGTTCGCCACATTGGAGCCAAAGATGCCCCGATAGGTGTGCATCTCGTCCACCACCACGTAGCGCAGTTTCGCGAAGAACCGGCTCCACCGGGAGTGATGGGGCAGAATCCCCTGGTGCAGCATATCGGGATTGGTGAGGATGATGTTGGCTTCATTCCTGAGTTTCCTGCGAGTCTCGGCGGGAGTGTCACCGTCGTAGGTGCCCGCATGAACCAGATCCTTGAAGGAAGGGTCGGATTGGCAGAAGCTCCCGAGCACCCGCAGCTGATCCTGGGCCAGGGCCTTGGTGGGAAAGATGAAGAGTGCGGTGGCCTCTCGATCCTGAAGCAGCGATTCAAGAACCGGGATGTTGTAGCAAATCGTTTTCCCGCTCGCGGTCGAGGTGACGATCGCCACGTTCTTGCCGCGCGATACGTGGTCGATCGCCTGCGCCTGGTGCGAGTACAGGGATTCTATTCCCATCGAGGCAAGCGCAGCCTTTATAGGAGGTGAAAGGGGAGTCTCGGGAGTAACAAAGACCGGCTCGCGAGGCGAAATCTCCTCAACGTGAACACACTGGCCCCGGTATCCCTGGGAGGCAAGGACGCCTTCAAGGAAATTGGAGATGCGGGCGGCCTTTAAGGGTCCTTCCATCGGAATGCCTACATTTCAGAATGAGGGCCAGGCGATCCTTATGCTACCTGCCCGCTTAATTGAATCATCCCCAAACTTGTCCCTTATCGAATCAACCACTCTTATAAAGACCTTATGCCTTCTATCTTCTTCATAGATTGGCTCACTTTGGCCTTGGTCCCTCGGGGAGAGACCCGATGCGCTAACCCCAAGGAGTCTCACCTTCTCACCGTTATAATTGGTTTCAAAGAGGTTTCGCGAAACCGCGTAGAGAATGTCATCTCTCTCAAAGTGAGTGCCGAGTTTTTTCTGCCGGGTGATGGTCTTAAAATCTTTATATCTGATCTTAATCGTTACGGTGCTGCAAAGATAGCCGTCTCTTCGCATCCGTCTCGCGACTTGCTCCGAAAGCCTCAATAGCGTGGAAAGCAAGTAGGTCTTGTTGGAGGTATCCTCGGCAAGCGTATATTCGTGCCCGACCGACTTGGGCTCCACCCCTTGGTAGTAAGGGATAAGGGGCGAATCATCAATTCCATTTGCCGCCATCTTAAGATAGGAACCATAGACACCGAAAACCTTGCTCAGAGTTTTTTCGGGGAAGCACGCAAGTTCTCTCACTTTGGAGATTCCAAGCAATTTGAGTTTAAGCGATGTCTTCTCGCCCACACCCCAGAGCACTTTGACCTCCTGGTTCCCGAATTTCTCCAGGAACGCATCGGGCCTGATAACCGTGATACCATCCGGCTTCTCAAGCCCCGAGGCCATCTTGGCAACGTACTTGTTAAGACCGATTCCGACGGAGCAAGTGAGACTGAAGCGCTCACGGATGCGCTCTTTGATTTGGCGCGCTACCGCCACCGAATCATCCAAGCTCAAATTCGTGAATTCAAGAAATGCCTCATCAACGCTGAAGGGCTCGACCTGAGGTGTGAATTCCTTCAAGGTCTGGAGGATTTTGATCGAGGTAAAGACGTACTTCTGGGGATTACCGATCACAAATATCCCCTGGGGGCACAACTTCCGCGCGAGCCCGACCGGCATCCCCGATTTGAGCCCGAACTTCCTGGCCTCATAGGACGCTGTGGAGACCACGCTTCTGCGGTAAGGGTCGCCACACACGATCACGGGCTTCCCGACAAGTCCGGGATTGGAGACCTGCTCCACCGAAGAAAAGAAGGCATCCATGTCGAGATGGAAAATCACTCGCTCGCCCACCCGAGCCACCTTTTTCAGAACCCCAGCTTCCATCAGTACTGCCTTACTATGGCGATCACGGTTCCCAGGATCCGGATTTCCTTGTGGCTCAGCTCTGAAAGCTTGATTTCAGGGTAGTCCGGATTTTCGGGCTTAAGGATCACGCTCTTTCCCTGCTTATGAAATCGTTTGAGGGTCACCTCGTCATCAATCAGGGCAACCACGACGTCCCCGGTTTGGGGATTCAGGTTCTGCTTCACCACCGCGATATCCCCGTCGTTGATGCCCGCTCCGATCATGCTGTCGCCCTTTACACGGACTGCGAAAACCTCAAAACCCTTGGCGATCTTTTCATCGAGGAGAATGGTTCCTTCGACATATTCTTCGGCGAAGGCCGGTCTGCCTGCTGGGACCCTGCCAAGAATGGGAATTCTTCTTACGCCCGTAGGTATCCCCCCGGAATCGTCCTCCCCTATCCCTGTCTGTAGGATGGGGGCGACTCTCCGCTTGATATCGCGGGTGAACGATCTCAAGGCATCGTCGTTGGCTATGCTAATACCGCGGGCGGTCCGGTTCTGCCGCTTGATAAGGCCCTCGGCTTCGAGCCTGCCGAGGAAATACCTCACCCCATTTGTGGAAGATATGTCGAAGCGCTTTCCAATCTCCCTGATGGTAGGAGGGAGCCCCCGCTTCGAGATCTCGGAGTGAATGAATCGGTAGATCTGGCCTTTCTTATCCATTTTCCTCACCCACCTTCCTCACCTTTTCCAACCCAAGATTACTGCACATTTGTGCAGTAGTCAAGCTAAAAATGAGAGAGGAGAAAAGACGTCGTTCCACCCCAATCAGGGGCCAGAACCCAAGACCCGAGGATCGCAATTCCTCAATCGGGCACCGCCCACCCAGCCATATTTCTTGGTTCGAGTCCTGCCTGAGGAGCCGGGCTCTCCATCCGGCATGACCGCATTATCTTCATCATCTTCTTGGTCACGGGTTTCCACTCGCTGATGGTGATAATGACGAACCGATAGATGAGGCATGATCATCAGGGGGCCGGGAGATGAGGTGCCCGGCGGACGCGACGCTAAAATGGTGGCCCGGTGCCTCCCGATCCGAAATCAGGTTCGGTCCTGCAAGTCTTTTTTGCTCTTGACAGCCGGGAAATGTACTGTATGGAA
Organism: Candidatus Eiseniibacteriota bacterium; assembly: GCA_043808325.1. GTDB lineage: Bacteria > Arandabacterota > Arandabacteria > Arandabacterales > Arandabacteraceae > JAZDEY01. The sequence continues at coordinate 193,626 of JAZDEY010000083.1, read as the reverse complement.
TTACCTAAAAATAAATACATTATCTGGTATTTCTATACAGCAATTCCAAGACAGGGTTCTATCATGGTTCAGGATGACAAGATCCAAGAAGCACAGAAGGCATTTCGAAGGCATGGGGGCACCCTAAGAACGAGTGCGGCCATCAAGGCAGGAATCTACCCTCGCACACTCTACCGGATGCGGGATCAAGGCATAATCGACACACTTGCACGAGGGCTCTACAGGCTCTCTGATCTGCCATCTCTCGGAAATCCCGATCTAGTATCCGTAGCCCTCAAGATTCCACATGGTGTAATCTGCCTAATATCAGCGCTCAGCTTTCATCAGATGACCACGCAGATTCCTCACGCAGTCCATGTCGCACTGGTTCCCGGAACGGAGCCCCCGAGGCTCGCACATCCACCAATACGAATATCGTGGTTTTCGGGAAGAGCCTTTAGTGAAGGGGTAGAAATCCATGAGATCGACGGCGTCCCCGTCCGCATCTATAGCCCCGAGAAAACCCTTGCGGATTGCTTCAAGCACCGTAACAAGATAGGTCTCGATGTTGCACTCGAGGCCCTGAGACTATACCGGAGGCATAAACCGCTCAGGGCAGAACAGATTGTGCACTATGCCAAGATCTGTCGTGTAGAGAAGATCATACGTCCTTACATGGAGGCCCTTGTGTGAAGAAGCGCCAGGTCAAGAACATGGCAGCTTCTGTGCATCAGCGCCTGCTGAAGGAGTCTCACCGGACCGGCAGGCCATTCAACGAGCTCCTGCAGTACTGTGCCATGGAGCGTTTTCTCTACAGGCTATCGAAGTCAGTCCATGCAGAGAAGTTCATCCTGAAGGGTGCGCTAATGCTTACCGTATGGAAGGCACCCGTCTCCAGGCCTACCAGAGACATGGACTTCCTGGGCAGACTTGACAACAGCATTGAATCAGTTGCCGCTGTCGTGCGAGAAATATGCTCCACGGACGTTGAACCTGACGGCCTCACTTTCGACCCTACAAGCATTGAGGCAGAGCGCATCGCCGAAGATGCTGACTATGAAGGTGTGAGAATCCGTTTTCAGGGACACCTCGGCAATGCTCGTATTGGTATGCAGTTAGACGTTGCCTTCGGTGATGTAGTGGTACCAGGGGTCAAGACCATTGAATATCCAACCATCATCGAGATGCCACCACCGGTTCTGATTGGCTACAGCATGGAAAGCACGATCGCTGAGAAATTCGAGGCGATGGTCAATCTGGGCATTTTCAATAGTCGAATGAAGGATTTCTTCGACATCTGGCTCCTATCTCAGCAGTTCGGTTTTTCCGGCGAGATATTGGCATCTGCAATATCAAGGACCTTCGAGACGCGCGGCACCGACATCTCTTTGTACTCCTCGGTTTTCTCAGCAGCATTTCTAACCGACGAGTCCAAGTCGAAGCAATAGCAGGCATTCGTGAGACGAACCGGCGTCACAAGGACCCCATCAGGTTTCAGCGCGGTAGTGGAACAGATATCGGGATTCTTGGGGCCTCCAGCACACGCACTTGTCGGGGAAGTTACCTTTACGAAATCGTGGAGGGCCGGAGGGCCTTGGCAATAGAACCGGCCTGCCTTCGCCTTAGAAATGGTTTGGTGGCCCGTGACTCGATCTTCAGGGAAACTTAGTCACCAGATGTGCCATTTCGACACACTCCTCGCTCATCAGGAAGTTGCGAAAGCCGTTCTGTCTGGGGAGCCAGTTTGTCTGTCCCTCATTGAAGAGCGCCGCAACTTCGGTGTCTCGATCTTGGGAGCCCTCTACATGAACATGCAGACTCCCGCTACGATAGGCTCTTAGTCACATAGAGAATTGTCCTGACAAATTTCCACATAGATAGAAAATAGTCGCATGAAGAGATCTCTCGAAGGCCTCCTTGATCTCGAGCATTTCCCCCATCGGAGAAGCGCGTTCGTGGTGGGGCCGCGCCAAGTAGGAAAGACGACCCTTGCCCGGGCCCTACTTGCGAAGCGAAAATCGAAGGATCTCTACCGGAGCTGGGATGACCTTGGATGGCGCCGCGAATTCGTAAGCGTCCCATACGGATTCGTCGATGCATATCGGCCCAAGAGCGGAGAGGCAAGACCGCTTGTAGTCCTCGACGAGATTCACAAGTACCCACGCTGGAAGACCTACGTCAAGGGTCTCTGGGACACGCGCAAAGAGCGCGTTGACCTTTTAGTCACGGGTGTTCGCCGTCAGATGAAAGTGGACACGAGAGGGGTATAATCTAAGCTGCACTATGGAACGGCACTTAGGTGGGTGAGAGAGCAAGGCGCACGCCGCCTCTCACAACCCGTTTTTCGACAACCGCCACTTCGTCCCACAGCACCGCGCCCTGTGACACCTGCCCGAGGAGCCAGTTCGTTGAGGGGTCGGCTTGGGCGACAAGACCCTCAGGCTCTGCCGGCATCTGAGGCCGCATGCTCACGCCTAGCCTCGGGAAACAGCACTAGCAAAGCCAGGGGGATGACAATCGGCGCAAAGGGAAGGAATAGCCGCACCTCGATCACAAGGGCAATCATATAGTGGAAGATTATGTAAGGCGGCAGGAGCCAGAGCACCCGCCTGAGGAAACTGGGCCCCTTACGTTGTCCAAGATATGCCAGCACCCAGACCATTCCAAAGAGCAACACAACGTGCATGGTAGGTTGCCAGCTATCGACATTACGCCTGAACATGATCACGTTGCAATAGGTCTTCCTTAAACCATAGGAGGCGATTATGCCCGCGTAGACTGCTACCCAGCACGCCACAAGTATGGCCGTCCTCCAAATAAGTCGCCGTGGCGGAACAGCGCTCCACCTCCCGAGCAGATATATTACTGGTATCATCACGGTCGTCTCACGATTCAGAGTTCCCGCCAGCACCAGGGGAATCAGCAAGAGATCGCGCCTGACGGCCAACGCCCAGAAAGCACTGACGAAGACCAGCAGATTGAGAGGGTCGCTCTCCTGCAGGACTCGGAAGTATGTGAAGGGGAGCACAGCTGCCAGAAACATCGCTCCCGCTGCAGCAGCCGCAGATGAGAACAAACATCTCAGATAACGGTCGAAGCAAATGAGCGTAAGGCCCGTGACCAGTCCTCGCAGCAGGAAATAGGGTAGGGGCAAATAGGTGGTTCTCATCGCATGTTTCAGTAGTTCGGCGATCCAAGGAGTCAACAGCCGGTATTGGCTCGGTGCCGGGGCTGAACCTCCGATTATCTCTGAGTGCCACACCGGGAGCGATCGCAGGTCTGCGATACGCGTCCACACCAAGGCACTCGCCATGCCCAGCCCGATGTAGACCAGGGGCAGGCCGATTCTATTGATCGCTGGATACCGACCTGCCGGGCGGACAGACTGGTCATCGGTAGAGGTTTCATGGCGATGGATCACGGATCACGAATATCACACTAGCAAGATCTCGTCAAGCCTGGGCTGCAGGGGCAGAGCGCATGTTCGAGTCCTGCCCGAGGGGCAAGTGCTTCTATGTGTTCCGGCTATCGATGAAATCCACCACAGAGTATGGCTCACTGCTGATCTGCCGATGCAGTTCCTGCCGCACACCCCTTGTCAGCTCTTAGCGGATACGCATCATTTTCCTGGTCTCGACAACCCGGTTCCCCCTGCTGTCTCGTACCTCGAGCCGGCAGAAGTAGGCGCCGCCAACAAGATCACCGCTATCGAGCCTAATCGAATGCGTGCCGGCGAGTTGAGCCTGACTGACCAGGGTTCGGAGCTCTCTGCCCTGAACGTCGAATAGCTTCAGACTGACGCATCCGGGAGAGGGGACCCGGTAGGAGATCTCGGTGCCCGGGCCGAAGGGGTTCGGTCGGTTCTGGCCGAGCAGCGGGGTCAAAGACAGAGGCCCACGGCCCCCGACCCCTGCACTGGGTGTCACGTTGAAATAGACGCTGGTCGGCCCGTAGCCTTGCAACCTGCTGACAATGACATCAAGGTCACCGTCACTGTCCACGTCTCCCGCTGTGACCGCTATGGCCTGGATGCCGAACAGGGAGTCGATCTCCGTGAAGTTCGCGAGTCCGTCATTGAGCCAGACCTTGTTGGTGAGCAAGTGGCTCGTTGTGAAGGCGTCAAGATCGCCGTCACCCTCGATATCGCCGAGGTCAAGTTTCTCCGTGCCTTGGCCAGGGTAGGAGGCCCCCGGAGAGTAGTTTCCCGCGCCGTCGTTTAGCCACACGCTGTTGCCATGAATCGAATTTGTGACGAAGGCATCGAGATCATCGTCGCCATCCAGATCGCCGACTTCCAAGTCGCCCCATCCGTCGGTATAGCCCAGGCTCTGGCCGGTGTCCGTGAAACTGCCGGTTCCATCGTTCAACCACACGGTGCTCGTGCTATAGTTATTCATCATGAAGATGTCGATGTCTCCGTCGGAATCCAGGTCGCCGAGTCCCATCGGTCCGCTGGAGGAGTCGCCAAGGCTCGGCCCAGCCGTGAAATTGGCGCTTCCGCCATTCAGCCATATCCGGTTGGGATGCATATAGTTATAGACCGCAGCATCGAGATCCTGGTCTCCGTCCAAATCAGCCAGGTAGACCGAGCATCCGTTCTCATCCGCACTGCCCAGCCTCTGCCCGGTGTCTGTGAATCGCCCGGTGCCGTCGTTGAGGAGCACCCAATCGGAAGCCTCGTTGTATACGAGAAAGGCATCAAGGTCATCGTCGCCGTCCAGGTCGCCCAGGGCGACCCCGTGGCCACTGGTGGAGCCGAAGTTCTGGCCGCTGTTGGTGAAGTAACCGCTTCCGTTATTCACCCAGACCTTGTTGGCGGTCCAGTAGTTGGTGACGAACAGATCGAGATCCTGATCTCCGTCCAGGTCCCCCAGCGTGGGGGAGAAACTGACTCCTTGACCCAGGCTCTGGCCGCTGTCGATGAAAGTGATATCTGTCGTGCCCTGCGTGGATGCGAGGGCCGGGCCGGCTGCACTGCCGACCAGAGTTGTCAGGGATAGGACTGCTACGAGTGCGATCAAACAGCGGGACATGTCATTCCTCCTCTTGAGTGGTCCGGAGGCACCATGCGCAAGAAGCCTCAGAGCGTCAAGGTGGGGAGATTGAGGTCCCATTGGGCCGTTTTCGCATAATCGGCGCCGAGGATCGCTTTGTGGAGGGCGAGCCTGGCCAGGCCATCCCAAAACGGTTCTTGACCGGCTGGCCCCGGTGCTCGTAGTATATCTGCATCGTGCGGATTGGGTGATGCCCCCCGCTGCTGCGAGTCTTCTGAAACGGTTGGCAGCATTCTTTCACGCAAGTAGAAGGGAATGGCGCCGCTGATGATTCTCGGCGGCAGATCATTGACAGTCTCGGGCAGTCTGACATGTGCGAGTGGTACGCTGAATACGGAAGGCCTATTCCCTGCAGTGAGTGGGTCGATGAATCTTACCGTGGGACGGTGGGCTACGCGGCAAACAGAGCTTCTGCCGGCGGAACGTTGACGCGGCTTAGAAAGGTAGGAATCTGATGCGCCCACACGAACCCTCAGACACAGGATTTGGCAATACCTCACCTCGCTCAGTCTCTCTGCTTGATCGTCCGGGCTCGGGTGTGCGCAAAGGGACTAGGCAGTCCGCGCGCTGTAGCTGGTTGAGCAGGAAGCTGTTACCTTTGGGTATAACTGCGGTCCTATTCTGCTCAATCACGCCCCAAGTCACGGCAGCCGGCTGGGTGACACCCACGGGCAACACGGACGGCACCGGCTGGTCAGGCGGCGTCCTCGCTCGTGACGGGAGCACTGCCACGTATGCCAGCCACTATCCGGCTCTCGGCTGGGGAGGGTGGGAGACCTTTTCTCTCAGTGCGACCATCTGGAGCGATCGGTTCCGGGTCATGGCCGACTTCGGCTATGGCGAGGTCGACTCGGTTCAGGTCGATGTCTCGCCGGATGACGTGACCTGGATCACGGTCCATGCAGGTGCCGTGGCGGACGCCGACTGGGACACCAAGACCTATACCCCACAGAACGTCCGGTATGCCAGGTTTCGCTTTCACCGACTCACCACCAGTTACATCATGTGGCTCTATGAGTTGCAACTCTACGAGGCTCCGCCGGCAATCAATTTGCCCACGATCACAACTACGGCAGCCACCTCGGTAGAAGAAACCTCGGCCATCCTCCATGGCCTGCTCACCGAAAGCGGAGGTGAGCCCTGCGACATCCGTTTCCAGTACGGTCTAACCACGGACTATGAATTCGGCTTCACACCTTGGGTATCAGGCTTCGTGACCGGAAACACATCTGGCTTCATGGTCACAGGTACTGCTTCCGGCGTCACCTACCACTTCCGCGCCCAAGCACGCAACAGCCAGGGCACCGTTGACGGCTTGGACTCCACTTTCACCTGCGGCCCGGCCGGAGCAGGATGGGTATCTCCCACAGGCCATAGTGATGCAACGGGACGCTGGGAGAACAACTCCAACATCCACGACGACGAAGTCGGCTCCTACGCCAGATGCAACCACATAAGCAACGATCCCAACGGCCCATGGGGACCCTACATCTACTTGCTGCACTCCTCCATCGGCGTCGACGCAATCCGCTTCATAGCCAAAGACGACGACAACATCGACAGAGCTCAGGTTGATGTCACCGCCAACGGCGCAACGTGGTTCAATGTCTATGACGCTGCCTTCGTGAACCAGACCTGGACGATGGCCTCCTTCGCACTGCAATACGTCAGCCAGGCCCGGGTTCGCTTCCACGTTAGCAGTAATGGCGCCGGCTTGTACTGGGAACTACGCGAGGTTGACTTCCAGGTGACCGAGGCAGTGGGAGTCGCGAGGACTTGGGACGGAGGAGCGGGAACGAACAACTGGGGCGATGCCGCCAATTGGAACCCGGATGGCGTCCCCATCTCGCTCGACGACCTGACATTGAGTGGCGCAAACACGATCGACGTCAACGTGGCAGGAGTCTGCAACAACATCACGCTGAACAATGCGAGCCTTGTCCTGATCGTGAAGAGCGCTCACATGCTCACGGCCTACGGGAATCTGACGCTGACCTCCGGCACGCTCAACACCGAAGTGGCCTTCCCCACCGTGCGCGGGGCGGTGACCATCAGCGGGGGGACGGTCGGTTACACGGCCGCCAGTGGCAGCCAGACCGTGGCAGTCGAGAGTTACGCCAACCTAGTGATCAGCGGGGGGGGAACCAAGACTCTGGCAGGAACAGTAGGCATTGCAGGAGACCTGACGGTTTCCGCGGGGACATTCGACTTGGGAAGTTTCACGGCCAATAGAACCGCAGCCGGCGGAACGTTGACCGTGTCCAACGGAGCTACGTTGGCGATCGGCGGGACAGGCACAGTCCCGTCCAATTACTCTACGCATTCGATCGGCGCCACGAGCACAATAAATTACTCCGGCACCAATCAGACCGTCGTCGTGCTGAACAGTTCGCAGAACTACGGGCATCTGACCATCTCGGGGTCGGGGACGAAAACACTGGCGTCGAACATAACAGTCAATGGCACTCTGACATTGACCAGCGGGACGATCACGACCAATGCCAGTGCGCTCTTGATTAGCTCGACTGGCAGTGTCTCAAGGATCGGCGGACACGTGGTAGGAAACTTGGGGAAGTACATCGCCACGGGAGCAACCGCGAAAACCTTTGAGATCGGCGATGCGGCCAATTACACACCGATCAACGTCTCCTTCACCGGCGTGGGGACAGGTGGGAATCTCACAGCAACAACCACGGCTGGAGATCATCCTGACATCGGCGCCTCTCCCGTCTGCCCGTCGAAGAGTGCGAACCGGTACTGGACGTTGACCAACGCCGGCATAGTGTTTTCAGATTGCAGCGCCACATTCAACTTCGTCCCCGGGGACGTTGATGGCGGTGCGAACACGAGCAGCTTTGTTGTTGCCAAGTATAGCGGAGGTACCTGGACCACCCCGACGGTGGGGACAAGGACCTCAACGAGCACGCAGGTAACCGGTCTAACGGGCCTCAGCGAGTTCCAGATCGGAGAGCCGATCGTCCTGAGTGTTACGGTGAGCAATCCGACCTTTGCATTTGGTGTCAGGCCCGGCAACACCTGGCTCACGCCACAGACCAGCGTAATCACCAACGATGGTAATGTTGTTGAGGATCTTGTGGCACAGATCAGTCAGTTTACCGATGGCAGTAACCTGTGGGGGATCAGTTCGACGGCCAACGGGCCGGATACGATCCGGGCGCAGTGGTCGAATGCCAGCGACGCCGGGCCCTGGACGGACATCTCCGCTTACAATACGGATTTCACCCTGGCCACGGACATTGCCGTTGGTGGAACAGCCACAATGTGGCTTCGCATTGAGACACCCACATCCACGACCTCCTTTGGGCAATTCTCCTCGACACTCATGGTCACAGCACGGCGGCACTGAGCCGCCCTTGTCGACGACGAATCCAACGCCTGATACGATGCCTTCTGGTTTTGACAAGTCTAAGGTTCTGGGCTAAAATTAGGAAGGTTGCGACGCCCAGGCCTCTGGTCGGGTAAGCCGCGGACTTGCCAAGCAAGGAGAATATATGTCTATCGTCCGAATATCGAAGCGGGCTGCCGAGATGCAGGCCTCACCCATAAGAAAACTGGTGCCGCTGGCTGACCATGCCAAGGCCAGGGGGATCAAAGTTTATCATCTCAATATCGGCCAGCCCGATATTCCGACTCCTCCCGAGTTCATGGATGCGGTCCGGAACTATGACCGGGAAGTCCTGGAGTATGGGAACTCCAAGGGTGATCCAAACTACATCAAAGGTTTGGTCAAGTACTACAAGCACCGGGGAATCGATGTCGAGGCCAAGGACATTCAAGGCACCACCGGCGGCAGCGAGGCCATTATCTTCGCCATGATTTGCGTCGCCAATGTGGGCGACGAGATCATCGTCTTCGAACCCTTCTACACTAACTACAACGGTTTCGCAATGATGGCGGATGTGAAGCTGGTGCCGATCACCTTGAAAGCCGAGAACGGGTTCCATCTGCCGCCGCAGGAAGCGATCGAGGCCAAGATCACGCCAAGGACGCGAGCGATCTTGATCTGTAGCCCCAATAACCCCACGGGCACGGTCTATACCCGTGCCGAGATCGAGATGATCGCCGCGATTTGCAGGGATCGCGACCTCTTCGTGCTCTCCGATGAGGTTTATCGCGAGTTCATCTACGAGGGCAGCCACACCAGCATCATGCACATCGAGGGCGTCTCCGATCGAGCGATCCTCTTAGATTCGATTTCCAAGAGATTCAGCGCCTGCGGCGCCCGCATCGGGTGCCTGGTCTCCAAGAACGAAAGGGTGATGGACGCGGTCTTAAGGATGGGGCAGGCAAGGCTCTGTTCGCCTTCGATTGAGCAGGCCGCTGCCGCCCAGGCCCTCACGCTCAAGGACGATTACTTCCAAGGCGTGGCCGACGAATACCGGCGAAGGCGCGATACAGTATGCGACGAGATGAAGAAGATCCCCGGGGCGGTGTGCCTGAAACCGCACGGGGCCTTCTACGTCATGGCCAAGCTGCCGGTAAAGGACATTGAGGACTTCGCCCGCTGGATGCTGACTGATTTCAATCTTGACGGCGCGACCACCATGGTGGCCCCCGGGCCCGGCTTCTATGCCACGCCGGGGAAGGGGCAAGATGAGGCCCGCATCGCCTACGTCCTGAACGTGAACGATCTCAAGCACGCGATGCAGATCCTGGCCGCCGGCATCGAAGCCTATAACAAGATACAGCAGCGACCAAGTCACAAGGGAAGCTGATCGGCGGGGATCTAGTCCTTCAGCGCGATTTCCTTGACTGACATCCGATAGTCCCTGAACCAGCGGTCGATCTCAGCATTGGTAACCGTCTTAAGCCGCATCATCTTGCGGCGCTCGCCGCAGATGCGCGGCATACCTGCGAAGGCCGATACGTAGGCCCTGATGACACCCGCGAAGAGGCCCCAAGCCGAATGCCGCTCGGCGAATCTGCCGGCGGCACCCTTCTTTGAGAGGGCACCATAAGCCTGGTAGCAATATCTGACAAGGCTATAAAACGGAACCGCGAGCACCCGCTTCATCGGGAAGTACTTCCACGCGATCCAGATCCGGTTGCGCTCGACAAGGAAGACCTTCTGGGGCGAATACTCGCCCGTGGTCATCGAATACTTGTGGTAGACGATCGCTCCCGGCACGAAAAGGCACGTCCAGCCTGCAAGCCGGCCGCGGATACCGATGTCGGTGTCATCGCCATAAGCAAAGTGATATTGATCGAAGAGCCCGATGTCATCAAACATCTTCCTCCGGTAGAGCGCGGCGGCGCCACTTGGGAAGAAGACATCGATCTTAGCGTCGTATTGGCCGCTATCTACTTCAAGCCGGCCGCGGCCCCGATTGAGGCCGTCGGGGTACATCAGATGTCCCGCAGTGTCTATGGTGTCCCGCCGGTCAAAAAGGAGGGTTTTACTCGCGAACATGCCGGCACCGGGATTGCCATCGGCGACCCGAACCAGCTCCGCAAGCCAGGCAGGGTGTGCTTCAGTGTCGTTGTTAAGTAAAGCGACGAGCTCGCCCGCCGACCCTTCTATCCCTTGATTGCAGGCCACCGCGAAACCAAGATTCGACGGATTTTCAATCACGCGCGCGATCCACGGGAATCTATCCTTCACAAACGCCACCGACCCATCGGTGCTCCCGTTGTCGACCAGGACCACTTCGAAGTCCTTGAAAGTCTGCCGCTCAAGCGATCTTAAACAATCCCCAAGCAGATCTTTGCCGTTGAGATTTGGGATCACCACCGACACGCGGGGTTTTTTGTTGGACACCGCCCGAGACCTCGCTTAATCTCACGTGGACACAACGAGGCAGTGTATATGAATCTACGGCTCAAAGTCAAAGACCTTGATTGCGCGGACTGCGCGAGAACCCTTGAGCACGTTGCCAGACGCGTCCAAGGGGTGGAAGATGCCAAGGTCAGCGTGGCCCTTTCCACAATAGAATTGAGCCTCAAGCCCGGGGTCGAAAGAAAGGCGATCGTTCGGGCGCTGCGAAGGAAAGGCTACGAGGTCATGGCCGACCAGCCGGGGCCTGCCGGCAAGATGAAGTCTTTGCGCGGGGTTATATCCGCAAGGAGGCTTATCTTGACATTGGCCTGCGGGATTCTCATCGTCGGCGCCCTGCTTGCGTGGCTTGCTCATGCTCCCTGGAGCATCACTCGAGCCCTATTGGTAGCCGCCACTGTGGCTGGGATCCCCTTAAGCCTACTCAAGGCTATCACTGCGGTCCGCAGCCTATCGGTAGACATGAATGTCTTGATGACCGTGGCAATCATCGCCGCGGCTGCGATCGGCGACTGGGAGGAAGCTGCCGTCATCGTCTTCCTCTTCTCGATAGCCAATATCCTTGAAGCCCTCGCGATGGCGAGAACCCGCAAGGCGATTGAGTCGTTGATCGATCTCTCGCCGGACACGGCCACCTTGAAGCGCGACGACGAATATGTGACGGTCGACGCAGCCCAGGTCGTCCCAGGCCAGGTGATCGTCGTGAAGCCCGGAGAGCGTATCCCGCTTGAGGGTAAGGTCGTCTCGGGGTCAACCTCGGTTGACGAATCCCCCATCACGGGCGAATCCATGCCTGTTCCAAAGCAGCCGGGCTCCGATGTCTTCGCCGGGACGCTTAATGAAGAAGGCCTGGTCGAGATCGCCGTGACCAAGCCCAAGGAAGAGAGCACCCTCGCCAGGATCATCCACCTGGTCGAGCACATAGCCGAGACCAAGGCCCCGATCGAGCGCTTCGTGGACCGGTTCGCCGCAGTTTATACGCCGGTGGTCATCGTCGGAGCCGCCATGCTTGCAATAGTGCCGTTCGCGATGGGCCTTAAGGACGATTGGATCTACCGATCGATAGTACTCCTCATAATCGCGTGCCCCTGCGCTCTGGTGATCGCAACCCCGGTGGCGGTGGTGTCCGGGCTGACCTCCGCCGCAAAGAAGGGCATCCTCGTGAAGGGCGGGGTTCATCTTGAAGAGGCAGCACGGGTGCGCGCAATCGCTCTCGACAAGACCGGGACGCTGACCTTGGGTCGGCCTGTGGTAGCGGCGGTCAGGCCCGTGCCCGGGCACACCGAAACCGATCTCCTTCGCGTGGCGGCAGCCATTGAATCGGGCTCGACCCATCCGCTTGCAGGCGCGACCCTGGCCGAGGCACGCAAGCGCGGTATCCATTGGGACCCACCCGAGGCCGTAACGTCCCTCACCGGGAGCGGCGTCTCCGGCACGCTTGCCGGCACCAAGTACTACGCCGTCAAACCTGAGTTCTTCGCCGAGCGCTTGGGAATCGTGGCGCCCCTTAGCCCCGACCTCACCGCCAGAACCACCATCGCAGTCGGCACCGAGCGCGAATTGCTGGGCCTGATAGAATTCGAGGATCAGACGAGGCCCGGCTCCCGGGAGACACTTTCTTCACTCAAGCTTCTCGGAATAAAGAAGACCATAATGGTCACCGGGGACAGGGAGGAGGTTGCTCGGAAAGTCGCGGCCAGCCTAGGCGTAGACGAATACCACGCGAATCTCCTGCCCGAGGCGAAGGTTGAGTTCGTGGAGAGCCTGAAACGAGAATACGGCCGTGTCGCCATGGTCGGCGACGGGGTGAACGATGCTCCGGCCCTGGCGGCGTCCAACCTTGGAATCGCCATGGGCGCAGCCGGCTCGGACACAGCCATTGAGACCGCAGACGTTGCCCTGATGTCCGACGACATCCGAAGACTCTTGCCGCTTTTCAAGATATCCCGGGGAGTGAGCCGCATCACCAAGCAGAATATCGTCTTCGCGCTTGCGGTGAAGGCTGTTTTTCTCTCGCTTGCAGCGACCGGACATGCCACCATGTGGATGGCGGTCTTCGCCGACATGGGAGCATCCCTGATCGTGATAGGTAACGCACTACGCTTGCTTTCGGACAAGGCAATGCGGCTTGGCGCAGAGGTGTGACATGAATCAGTCTCACATTCCACAGGCGAGACCCCTCGGGGGCTGGGCCGTTCGGGCAATGGCCTCCAGGTCAATCAGGTTCTGGCTTCTTGCGGTGCTCGCGATTGCCCTGGCCGTGAGACTGGCTGCAATCCTGGCTATTGATAATCCGCAGAAGGTCCCGAGGACGCTAGCCGAGAGCGACGCCCCAACCTATTACGTGCTTGCGGAGAATATGCTCGACGGCACAGGCTACCGTTACGCGGCGGACCAACCGCCGACCGCCAAGCGCACGCCGGGCTATCCTCTGCTCCTCGCGTCCGTCTTCAAGGTTTTCGGCAGGAGCTTTAATGCCGTCAGAGGTGTCCAGTGTGCCCTGGATCTGGCAACTACCTATCTGGTTTTCGCCCTGACCGTGCTTGTCTTCGGGAGCGTCGCAGGAGGGCTGCTTGCCGCCCTGGGCTATGCTCTTTATCCACCGGCGATCTTGAGTTCGACCTACGTGATGACCGAAACCACCTATACCTTTCTGCTTGTGCTCGCAGTGGTTGCGGCAACCCTTGCGATCCGGGCCAGAAGCTACATCCTCTACGCTGTCTCAGGCATAGTTCTGGGGCTCTCGACCCTCACCAGGCCTGGCGCCTTTTTGCTTCCTGCCGCGCTCCTCGTGGTCGGGCTGCTGGTGAGCCGGGGCGTATCGTCGGGACTGGGAACCAGCGTGGGCAGGGTCCTGGGAAAGGGTGCGACTGAACATATCGAGCGGGGGGTGTGGAACGGGCTTGTGGTCTTGATCATCGCTTTCTTGGTTACCTTGCTGCCATGGGCCGCGCGTAACCAACATGCCCTCGGCAAGTTCATTCCCACGAGCACGCTGATGGGGGCCAACCTTTACAACGGGAATCATCTCGGCACCCAGGGGGCCTACTTCTGGTCGACGGACAGCCTGCTCACCCCCGATCTTCGAGCGCAACTTTCCGGCGCAGACGAGGTCGGCCGAGATCGCATCCTCCAGATCGCAGCTCGAAAGATGATCCTCGCCAACAAGGGAGCCATCGCCATACTCACCCTGAAGAAGATCCCAAGGCTCTGGCTCAATCTGGGTTATGGCAGGGCTTCCTCCAAGAAGAGCCTCGCCCTTGCGTCCTTCCACCTGGTCCTGATAGCGTTGGGAGTCTGCGGACTCCTGGGATTGACGCGGGAAACAAAGGTGCTGAGCTTTTTCCCTCTCACGACCGTGGTATTCTCATCTATAATGTATCTGGCAGTTGCGACCGAGGTGCGGTTCGTATTCCCGCTGGTGCCGTTGGTGCTGCCTTATTCGGCCGTTGGGCTCTTGAGGCTGCTCGAGAGCTTGGCCGGCGGCAAGATGATCGGTGCGAGACCATGAACGAACAGGAAGCAAGACAAGCTCTCGGCCAGGTTGTCGCCCTGCGGTTTCCGCGCTCCTGGGAGACGCTTGATCTGGAGCGCTTCCCGGTCGCCAATTACATCATCTTCAAGGATGCCTTGGAATCAACGTTTGACGCCTCACGCGACCGGATCGCCGAGGCACGGGCGCTCCTCAGGAGCAAGGGAATCGAACCCCTTTTCATGATCGACGAGGAGGGCGGAAGGGTCACCCAGATCTCCGAGTTCTTCGACTCCGCCCCCAGCCCGCGTGCGATTGCGAAGACGCTGCGGCCCGAAGAGGCTGCAGATATCTACGCTCAGCTGGCCGCTTTTCTCGCACGCCTGGGCATTGATATAAATCTCGCTCCATGTCTCGACGTCGACACCGAACCCTTGAATCCGATAATCGCGACGAGATCGTTCGGGGGCGACGTGCCCAGAGTTGTAAAATTCGGAGAGATGGCGATTCGCGGAATGCGCCGGAGCATCGCCTGCGTCGCCAAGCATTTCCCCGGCCACGGAATGACCAAGCGCGATTCTCACCTCAGCCTTCCGATCGTCGATGATACACGTGATACACTCATGTGTACCCACATCGAACCCTTCAGAGCCGCTATTAGGTGGTATGTCGATGGGATCATGGTGAGCCACTGCGTCTATCGCGCTCTCGAGACCGAGGAGATCCCGGCCTGCCTTTCGAGGCAGATTGTCTGCGACCACCTGAGGCTCAATCTCGGCTATGACGGCCTTGTGTTTACCGATTCCCTCGACATGAGAGCGGTGACCCAGAATTTCGGGCCGCGCCAAGCCGCGGTGATGGCCTTCGAGGCCGCCTGCGACATCTTGCTCTATACGGAGCTCTCCGAGCGATTCACGGGCGGATTCGAGGGCCTGCTGGACATGCTGCTGATGGGGAAGCTGAGCCGCGATCACCTGGCCCGATCCATCGCGCGGCGCAAGAGGATCTTTGAGCGATCGGAATTGACCCAGGGTTTCAAGCCCACCTTTGATGACGGTATTTACTCGCCGCTTGTGCAACAGGTCAGACGAGCATCCGTGAGAATCGAAGGGGACCAGGGGGTGCTTCCGCTGCCGCGAGATAACGCTGCTGTGATCTCCACGTCAAGTCAGGTGGTCCAGAAGCTCCAGTGCGAGATCGCATCCGTGGATGAGATCAGCACAAGACTCGGCGATCTTGGGGATGCAGCGGGTAAACCTCTCATCGTATGGCTCACCGAGCCGCTGGCAGTGAGACACTCCCTGGAGGCGCTCCGATCGATAATGAGGACGTCACAGAAGTCGATACTGGTTACCACCTACGAGCCGGTCGCCGCAGCTCTCGCAGAGAGCCACCTGAGCATAGTCACTGATGACACAAGCCCACAGACTGAAGATGCGATAATCAAGCGACTCTTCGAAGCAAGGTGAGCCGCGGCAAGGGGGCCACATCGGCGGGTCCGGCCCGGGCTAGCTCCGCCTCGATCCGGCCCTGCGCGACCTGACGGATTTTATCTTCCCGGTCTTCTTGCCGGCTTTAGCCCTTTTCGGGGCGGCCGCACGCGGTTTCGGAGAGCGGCCTTTGCCCGGCGCATAAACCGGAGTACACCAATCCCGGTATTTCCGCATATCGCCCCTGGCTATCCTGAAATAGAGATTCCGTAGCCTTTCGGTGAGGGGACCTATCTTGCCTGTGCCTACGGCCCTGCCGTCGATCTCAACGACCGCGACGATCTGGCAACCGGTTCCGCAGAAGAACACTTCATTCGCTACGTAGAGCTCGCTCCTGTCGATCGCCCGCTCGATCGTATCGAGCCGGAGCTCCTTCTTAGCGATGTCCATGATGGTCGAGCGGGTTATCCCTTCAAGGATATTCTCGGTGGGGGAAGGAGTGATCAGGTGCCCGTTCCGGACCAGGAATATATTCTCGGCGCTGCCCTCGGAGACGTGGCCGTCCTGGGTCAGGACGATCGCCTCGTCGAACCCGCGCTCCACAACTTCAGTCTTGCAAAGGGCCGAGTTAACGTAGATGCCCGTGATCTTGGCGCGTGCCGGTGCGGCATTGTCATCCACCCGCCGCCACGAGGAGACGGCGGCCCTGGCGCCCTCCTCCTTATCAATGTATTTGCCGAAGACCACCGCGAAGATCGCGAACCCGTCTATGAGATCGTGGAGCCGGACCCCGATACCCTCGGAGGCCTTATAGGCGATCGGCCGTACGTAACTGTCTTCCCTGTAGCCCTCGCGCCTCAAGAGGTCGATCGTAATATCACAGAGCTGCTGGGTAGTGTAAGGCAGGCCGATCTTGAGGATACGGCACGACTGGTGAAACCTGTCAAAGTGCTCGGCAAGTTTGAAGATGAAGAGCTGCTGCCGTTCTTTGTTCCAGTAGGCCCGGATCCCCTCAAACACACCGGTTCCATAGTTAAGGGCATGGGTCATTATGCTGACTTTGGCTTCGTTGATCGGCACCATCCTGCCGTCGAAAAATGCAAACCTGGCCATGTTTTCCTCCTTCCCAAACCCTAGTATGTTAACAGGCGTGATGAGGTGTTTCAACAGGTATCGGCCCCAAATCAGTCGAGCCCCCATGGGGAGGCTCGACCTTTACAAAGAGATCTCGGCCTGTAAACGCAGACCGGTGTCCTATCGTAGTATCACAAGCTTCCTTCCCGTAACCTGCCTGCAGGCCTCGAGCCGCGAGAAGTATACTCCGCTTGCGACAAGCCTGCCATAGTCGTCGGTGCCGTCCCACGATATCGTGTGAATCCCGGGTGCGGCCACGCCTGAACCCGAGCTGAGGAGAGTCCTTACCAGCCGGCCCCGAACGTCGAACACCTTCAAATCCACCGGCGACGCCGAGGGAATCGAGAATCTCAGCATCGTACCTGAGCTGAAGGGATTGGGCAGGTTGGGCAACAGGGCGAACACATGGGCATTGCCCGAACCGGCGCCCGCGCAGCCCTCCGCCACCATGGCGTAGGTCCAGCTGCTGTCGGTCTGATCGGGGTGGCTCAGTGAGGCTGCCCTGCAAGTTATCAGATCGGTCGTATACAAGAGTTCATAGCCGATCAGAACGCTACTCATGAGATCGACCGAGTGTGACGGCTCAAGCGTGACAAGCCAGTGGTTCTGCCCAAGTGGCCAGCCCAAGACGCTGGAGAGATCCACCATAAAGCTATCGACGGCCGTCCCCTCGTTGGTGACGGTGAAACCGAGAGGAGCCTGGACACCAGGCACGGCCTCGACATTCCCAAGCGAGATCACGTCCACGGTCGGTATGACGTGGATGAAGAAGAAGGCACTGGCCGAATCCCCTCCGGAGGTGTAGGCATGACACATAACCTCGTTACCCGTGCCAAGCTCCGCCGTGGGAGGGACCTCTATCGTCAAAGCGAAGGTGGTCTCTTGCTCCGAGGCCAGAGAGAACCCGAACGTCTGGGGATACACATACCAGCCCAGCTGGTTGGTGAAGTAACCTGACACGTTTTGGTAATCATTGGAAGTGTTGGCAACCGTGACCGGCGTCTCGACCGTCCTGCCGGGCAATGTGGGCGTTATCTTCTTATCGTCAAACTGTATCTTAAGAATCTTAACCATCTCCTCCAGGTGCTTGAGCTTGCTTTCTAGGATCTCGAGCTTCTGCTCCAGGCACAGCGTGGTCCTCTTGCCGAAGTCGGCATCAAGCTCGGCCTCGCAGGCCTCAAACTCGAGCTTATGGAACATATAGGTACACGCCTGCGGCGTATTCCCCGGTCCCCAAAGGCCGGCGGCTTTCTGCCGGACGTGCTCGAACTCGTGAATCTTGGTGCTGGCGACCTCGTCGGGAGACTTGAATGAGGGTTCGCCTATCCGAACGAAGCACCGCGACGAAGTATAGCCGTAATCGGTGTCCTCGGGATCATACTGGACATCGGTTCCCGGCGGTTCATCGGTATCAAACGTCGAATCGACCTTGGCGATCACCGAATCCCGGTTGGCTTTGAGTTTCCTCGAGGCCTCTTTCATCTGATCCCGCTCGCCAAGCGCTGCCTGGCGGTTCTCTTCGGTCTGGTTCTTATTCCACTTGTTGTAGGACTCTATGAACTCGGATCGCTCCTTCTCGTAGTCGTGCCTCAGAGCGTCACCGCGATTTATCATCTGCTGGATCTGCTGTCGGTCCTGGCTTGTCGGCCCGGCATACGCTGTCGGCAATGCGGTGCCGACAATGAGGATTGCTGCAAGCCCAAGTAAGATCACTTTGAGTTTCATCTCAGTCCCCCTCATTGAATCGTTATCAAGACCGGATCGGAAACCAGCTCGCCCTTCCATGCCCCAAGCGCCCCGGGATCCGCATAGTTCCGGTAATGGGCTTCTATGGTGTAGGCGCCGGGCGTATCAAACCGATACCAGCTCCAGAGGTTGAGCACCTTGCCCGCGGTGCTGTCCGGATCTAGTGCGGCGAAATGGGAGGCTTTGAGATCTCCCATCTTGGCAAACATGTTGATGCAGGGAAGCAGACCGGTCGGTCCCGTGACCCGCACATCAAGCTCTACGTCGCTCGGCCACTTGCCCACCGAGAACCGCTTGTTAATCACGGTGCCAGATGTTCCTATGTTTTCGATATAGATGCACGACTGGATTGAATCGCTGGAGCTATAAACCAGAGGGACCAGTTCGATCTCCTTGGTCATGCCGATTGCAAGACGAAGATCGGTCTCGGGTATGGTCACATTGACGTCATCAATTTGGACCCTGCCGCTGGCGGACGGTCCGGTCACGTGGAACCCAATGAAGTAGATTCCGGCGATCGGGGGCGCAAAGGAGCCGATCTCTTCGGTAAACGAATCCCACGAGACCCAGTGACCCAGCACCACGATAGTGGTCATGCTCCCGGGCACCTGGCTGGTGCCCGCCCAGACCTCGAGAAACAGCGGACGGGTCGCCCAACTTGTCTCACTCATGAACTTGAAATTGCAGGGGCCCCCGGCAGTCAGGGAAACCCCGGAGGTAAAGAACCAATCCTCTGCGGGGGTAACAGGATCGGAAAAGTACCTGATGCATTGCTTGCCCCACTTGACCCCGCCGTAGCTCCGGGTCTGCCATTGCCCGGTGTCCCCATCCGGGTTGAGGGTGGCCCAACCCGCCGGCAGGGCGGGCGGAGAAATCGACTCGAAGTTCTCAAAGAGCAACGACTTCTCCCCGTAAAACGCAAAAGCCGGCAGAACAAAAAGCACTACCAGAAAACCAGCCAATAACAATCTTGCCTTCATGGCTCTCCGTTCACCTCCTGTTTCGAAAGCGCCCACCAGACCGAATACACCAGACACGAGTACCCCATTGCCTGAAACCGACTCAACATAGTGATGCCAACGGCTGGCCTGAATGGATCAACATCGGAAGGTATGGGATAATCTGATTACCGTGCCCGATCGTCAGGTGCCTACCCCCACTTGTGGTCTTGACGGTATGAGGGTACCAGAGATCATCTCGAAAGTCAACTGCAAAGGGGAGGCCGCTCGCGACAGGCTTGCGCCTCAGACGGCCACTTCACTCTCACTTCTGGTTCTGATCCTCGAACAGGTCGTCGGCCCTCCTGGCCTTCCGGATTACGAATGCCCTCCCGCCATCCACCATGATCTCCGAAGGCCAGCCCAGGCTCATGAAATTGACCATGCTCATGGTGTAGCCGTAGGCCCCGGCATTGAAGAAACCCACGATATCGTCAATCTGGGGAGGGGGAAGCGCCACATCCACACCGCTCACGTCCAAGGGCGTACAGATGGGACCGCAGATATCGAACTTGCCTGCGTCTTTGTCCGCCATCTTGTTGAGTAGCTTCACCGAATGGTTCACGTGCATGAACGCGGGGCGCGTGAAATGATTCATGCCTGCATCCGTTATGATGAAGGTCTTGCCACGAGACGGCTTGATCCTGGTCACTTTGGTCAGGAAGATGCCGGCCTCGGCCACAAGAAACCGTCCCACCTCGAGCGCGAGCCGGCAGTTGGGGAAGGCCGCAAGCACCATCTGCTGTGCCGCCTTGGCCGCCGAGGATATTCCCGCAAGATCAAGTTCGGCCTCCCCGGCCGTGTAGGGGACTCCGAAGCCGCCGCCGAAATCGATGCACTTGAGTTCGAACCCGATCTCCCTTGATAGCCTGAGCGCAAGTTCGGCGACGTAGGTGAGGTGCTGCGAGATAAAGGCCGGATCGAGAACCTGGCTTGCCGAGTAAACGTGAATCCCGCAAAGGGTTGAGTGCCTGAGCTCGATGGCCCGCACCTCGGCCACGACCGTTTCCTCGTCGATCCCAAACTTACTCGGGCCACCGGACATGATCTCGGGGGCCGTCGGCGCCTCAAGTGTGTTGATCCTGAGCATCACATTGGCATGCTTCTTGAGCTTACCGGCAATCTCGTCAACGAGCCGGAGCTCGTAGGACGATTCAACGATAACAGCGAATACCCCGTTGGCGATCGCATAGCACAGCTCCTCCTCGGTCTTGCCGGGACCGACAAAGAGAACGTTCTCGGGTCTGAAGCCCACCTTGAAGGCGCCCTTGAGCTCACCCAGGCTGCTGACGTCCGCGTTGGCACCCAGGTCGAGCAGGGTTCTCGAGATCGCAAGATTCGGGTTGGCCTTGAAGGAATAGAAGATTTCAAACCCCGGTAAGTGCTCTCTCAAAGTGCGGTACTTATCCTTGATGACGCGCGCCGAGTAGACATAGCACGGTGTCGCATCCACCGCGAGCAAATCGGGGAGCCTTATCCCGTCGATTGAAAACTCTCCATCCGCGACAAAGTATTTCTCGATCAAGCGAGGTCTCTCCTGTAGATCTCGATCCTGGTGACTCCCTGGAAGATATAGAACGGGAAGGGCTCGGAGACCACGACATCAACCCCGATGGTTCGACAATACTCCTCCCCGAAATTGGCGCCGGTCTCCGCGAACATCACAAGCCGGGTCTTGTTCTCCTGACAGATATGGACTATATCATTTAGGGCGTCGGTTGTGAGCGTCATACCCGTAATCACCGCGAGATCCGCATCCCTGACCGACTGGAACGTCTTGGTCCCATCCTCAATCGTAACCCCGTGGATCGACTTCCCGATGATCTTCTCATCAAGGTCGGTGGCGCGAACATTGTAGCCTTTGTCCTTGAGGGCCTTAATGAGATTACCCACGACCCCGACGTTCACTACGCTGATGTTGCCGGGGACATCGGTCATTCGCGTGAGCACCCGTTCCACCTCGTCCACAATGATGGCGCCCCGCGTGACCGCCTTCTCGCCCGAGTTGCCCCGCAGTTCAAAAACCTGTTGGGGTGTCCGGGGAATGGAGGCGTAGATCGAGTCCAGAAGCGCGATCTCGTAACAGCTCATCTCGGAGATGATCTCCCGGGCATCCCGCCCCAGGAGTCCCTCATTGATCTCGAGCTGCTTGTCACAGTAACAGGATCCCTGGCCCACGGTCTGAGCCACCAGGAAGTTATAGCGGAAGGTCCGCTCATCAGGATTGGGCCTGAAGGCCAGGTCGACTTTCCACAAGCCCCGGATGGTGAAATCCTCGTCTTTGAAATGTGCGGTCTTCCGGAGCGCCTGCTCCTTAAGGATCTCGAAGATGTCGATCATGGCTCACGCTTCCTTCGATGCCGGTCCCCGCGGCCCGATCAGGCCGTAAAACGCGCCCTCAGCCACTCCTGTAGGTGCTGCCCGAGTTCGGCCTCATGGCCCAGGTAATTATGGGGAGCCTCCTTGATGAAGTGCCCCGTGAAATCCTTGGTGTTTTTGAAGCGCCGCTTGAGGTCGGTCAAGAAGTCGTCGGGACGGCCGATGTAAGCCTCTTCCACGGTCCCGACGATCGCCAGCACCGGGAGCCTAACGCTCTCAATCTCGGGGAAAGTATGGGTATCGGTCATTGAGATATTGAAGACCTTGAGGTGCGAGTCGGGGCGGAAGGTATCGAAATAGGTCGCGGCCGAGACTACATAGGGGAAGTAATCCCGGGACATGAATTCGCCCCCGCGGCCCTCGGCGACCATCTTCTGCGCGATGCCCACGATCTCATCGAATCGCTTGCCCATTCGGTAGCGCTGAAGCCCGAAGTCATCAGAGGGAGAGAGCAGCACCAGGCCCTTTATCGCGGCATCCGCCACCCGGCTAAGATAGTAGGTCGCCTTGATCGCGCCGTGGCTGTGGCCCTCAAGGATTATGCGCTCGGTCCCCCGCGCTTTGAGGAAGTCTATCCACGTCTGAATGTCCTTGATGCAATCCTCAAAGATCTCGAAGGAGCCGCCGATCTGCCGGTAGCCGGTTCTTCCGTCCGGCGCCTGAGATATGAGGTCTGAGATGTAGTCGTGGCCCCGGTTGTTAAAGGTGAGAAAGTTGATGCCGGCGCCGGTACACGCATCCGCTGCATAGTCCACGAACCGGTTCTCATAGAAGTTGCCGGCGAGCCCGTGAACATGGACCAGCGTGGTCTTCGAGGGCCCGCCCTCCGGGGTCACAAATAGACCCTGGAGCTCCAGTCCGTCGGATGTTATGACTCTGCAGAATTCACCTTTCATGTCCGTTATCTTAATGGGGGGAATCGAGGGACACAATACCTATTTGTGGCCGTGGAGATCGGGACTCAGCCTTGTTTCCGGTTAATCTTCCGTTTACAGAGCGTCACGACTTTCCTGCTCCAGGACAGGGCATCCCATCGTTGTGATGCTATCACGGCAGGGTCTCTCGTGCAAGCCTGCGTGAGATTTTGGTCCCGAACACGCCTGCTTGAGGTGCCAGACTGGCACCTCAAAGCGACCACTCTTCTCGCGCGACTTGAGACGTGAGAGTAATCGGAGCTTGCGCGTGGTCACGCGTGGCACCACGAGTGATTTGTGCAACGGCCTGTCGCACATTCCGTCGCAAGGCGGCCCGACAGATCAGCTAAAGATCCCGCCGATCCACTGGATGAGGAAATCCATCCGGCCCGTGAGGAGGGAGACGCGGGCCATCACGGTGTATCCGAAGGTCGCGCCGAAGGCTGCCATCAGGACCCAGATGCCGAACCTCGCGGCCCGCCCAAACACACCCTTGTGTTCCTTCGAGAAGTAGAAGTAAATCAGGGCACTCAAAAGCCCCACTATGATGACGATCTTCGAAAAGATATCCCCGATTGTCCCCATCGTGGACATCCCGGGCTGATAGATGGGCTCGATCGAGCTGTTTATCTGGCTCACGAAGTCGGACTGAAGGTAGCGGGTGAAGTTGGTGCCGGCCGCGAACCCTATGACGAAAGCCATCGCCCAACGGGAGAGCCAGGTGACCCGGGGCACAAGCCGCGTGAGCATCAGGAGCCCGAAGACAAGCGGAACAACATACCAGAAGTCGATCTTGGTGCCCACAGCGGAAGGCAGCACGCCGCCCATATGGGATGGCCAGAGTCTCGCGACCAGGTTGGGGATAAGGGTCGTCCAGAAACCCACCACCATCCAGTAGGCCGCCGAGACTCCGACAAAGAGGTGCTCGGCAAACTTGTAGAAGGGGTTGTCCTTGTAGAGAAAGCTGAAGATCATAAGGGTCAGCAGCCCGGCGATCCACATGCCCACCGAGAGGGCAAACGGCGATGTCAGGACCGGATGTGCTTCCAAGACTCCCCCTAACGCTTCTTCTGTCTTCTTCTCTCGATCAAGAACGTGATGTTGCCCAATATGATGAAGGCCGCAATCACCAGGTGCGCTGACACCTGTGGACCCATCTTGGTGCTTGCGACTCTCGACATGCTGCCGTACTTGGGATACGCGGCGATCAGCGCGGCCTCATACTCGGCTGCGCCCTGAAGCCCTCCCAGAAGCCCCACCGTCTGCTTGGGATAATAGGGATAAAGCTGCGGGGCCATCACGGCGGTCGTGCCACCCCCAACGGGGATGTGCCCGGTGTCCCCCGCGAACTGGATCCATTCTTTGTTGCCGGGCTGGCCTGAGCCGATGCAGTAGATCAGATCGAAATCCTTCAGGGATTTGATGCCATCCATCATCGGCAAACTGCTGATGGCCTGGCCATTGACGTCGGTGGTGTACATGGCCGTGAAATCCGAGAGCAAGGTATTGATCAGACCCTGGCCGCCGGCCTTAAATCCGAGGTGGACCCAATCCACTCCCTGCCTCTTGTTGGGGAATTCCTTGGTGATGATGTCATCGATCAGTTCCATCGCCTGGCGCGGCCCCGTCGCCCACAGCGATATCATGTAGATCCGGTGACCCTTTTCGAAGCAGTGCCGCGCGATTGAGGTTGCCATCGGCTGATTCTCGGGAGCGGTGCTCGGACCGTAGTCAAAGCTTATGAGAATCTTGGAGCCTGCGGGAAGGTCCTCGACCTTGTCGAAGAGGCGTTGCACAATCGGGCTTGCCGGGATCACCGTGGTGTAATGGACCAGGAGCGGTATCAGAACCGCCAGGGCCATGAAGAGGAAGACGATCCTGCGGTCCACCCGCCCAAGCTTCTCAACTATGTTAAGCTTCACTTGTTCGTCAGCCATCAGCTCTCCCCACCCAGGTAGCCTCGCTCTATACCAAGTATCAGCCTCAACGACGTCGAAACGATACCAAGCGCGATCCCGATCATGATTGCCCGTTGCCCGACCATGTTGGGCACCGCGAGTATCCAGGTGCTCAGGTTCGAAATCTGTAGGAACTTCAGTGGATCAGGCAGCCAGAAAGTCAGGTAGTATCCCAGCGGCGTCGGCCTCACCAGGATCACGAAGGCCGCCACCAAGAGAATCGTCGCCTCGAGCGTCTTCGCCCTGAATGCCCGGTAGGACGCCGATGCCACAAAGAAGGCAAGGAGCGAGAACATCGTGGACTGCAGGGGCTGGAAGGTGCAGTCGTAAAGATACTTGAAGAGACTTCCCGTCCCCTGGAAATCACCCGACCAACCGCTTTGCACACCTATCTTGAAGAGCCCCGCGACAAGCATCAGGAAAAAGCCCGCCAGGGTCACGATGCTGAATTTCCAATCTCGGCGCTTCTGGGAAACCTTGTTGAGATGGACCCCCAAGAGATTGCCGCCGCCTAGTATGAAGGCGAAAACTGCGATCACGTCGTAGAAGATCGAGAACTTGGTGTCCATGTCGAAGAAGGGATCGTGGGGAATGAACACCGCGATGATCAGGGTGAGCCCGACAACGAAGGTGATGACGAGCGGTATCGTTCGTTTCACTGGGCTCTCCCCGTCACATCTTTATTGCAAAGAGGTTCTTGATCCATGCGCCGGCGTGGCTCAAGGTGTCATTTCCCGTGATCGTGGCAAGCGTCACCAGCACAACTCCGACAATGATGAAGACCATGGCGATGGCCTTACCGGCATCCTGCCCCTTGATGCTGCCCAGCATCTTCTTGTCCTTGGAAAGGTAGGCGCTCGCCGCGAAGAGCTCCTCGCCGATCAGGGTATAATCGCAGGCCGCCACAAAGAAGGGAATCTGAGTGGGCATCGCCGTGCCGGCCACCTGAATCGCGCCTATCGAACTGCCCGTCTCAGCAAGGATCAGCGATTCCGCAAAGAAAGCGCCGAGATAGAAGCAGGCGGCCGGCCTCTCTCTTACCATGATGCCGTCAACCGCTGCAACGTAGCCGAACTGCTCATCGGTTATGTAGTGAACGATGTCGTCACTGTAGAGGTCGGGACGTCCGGCCTCCAGGTAAGCCTGCCGCACCGTCTCGCGGCCCGTGCTCATCACGATCGATCGCGATACGGGCACTTCGAGCCTGGTCTCATAGGTTGCGGTCATCTTGGCGATCTCACCAAGGATCGTAATGCCTGCGACCGTCTGAACGTTATCCATGTCCTGGATGCCGGGGATAAAGAGCACCGGGCGGCCCATTTCGGTCGCGCGCCCTACGGCCTCCCCAACCGCCTCAAGTCCTGCAATCCTGCGGATTTTGAGTTCGCCGCCCCTGGCGCCGAGGTAGATGTAGTAGACAATGGCGATAATGAGGATGCATGCGACCACAAGCAGGTTCGTGCGTTTCTTGTTGAACATCTGCTGGCTCGCCACCGCGGGCCCGGCACCCACTTCGCCACTCGCGCCGGCGGCCGACACAGCGACGATTCTGTAGTAATAGCGCGTTCCGTTCTTGATGCCCTTGTCAACATACGAGGTAAGACCCTTCAGCACATTGGCGACCGGCTTGAACTCGGCGGCGGGATCATCTGCGCGGAGGATCTCGTAGGCTGTGACCGTATTTCGACCCGCGCCGTCATCGGCCGACCGCTGCCATGAAAGATCGATGCTGCCACCGTGATCGCTGGGGGTATCTATCGCCTTGAAGTTGGAAGGAGCGAGCGGTGGCAGATCGGCTGCTGCTGTGCCGACGGGCGGGGCCTCGGCTACGAGCGATGCGGGGATCAGAAACGCCAAGACTGCAGAAACTAAGCTTGTAAGAATAAGAAGGCTAGCGCATTTGAGCATTGCGGCCTTTCCGGCTAAATATCACGGTGGATGATATTAACCACAATTTTTCGAGAGCTGTCAAGTGTAAAGAACGCGTGGAGTGTCCCCGAACTTTCACGGGCTTTTCTCGATTGCCGATGTCCCTTTCATGTGATAAGTGTCATAGGGTGTGGGATGGGTGGAGAATCGGGGGAGGACGATGATGGCGATCTGGACGCATCCGGGGGGTAAGCTGCGTGAGGAAGGGGCCTCAGCGCTTTCGGAGAAGGAGCTGCTCGCAATAGTGATATCTACCGGGGTGGTTGGAAGAAGCGCAGAGGAGATTGCGAGCGACGTGCTCGACGAGTTCGGCTCTCTGAAAGGCCTGGCGGGCAGACCCCTGGAGGAGTTGCTGCGATTCAAGGGATTGTCGGATGTGAAAATCATCAGGATTGCCGCTGCCTTAGAGATTGGCCGCAGGCTGAGCCAGAGGGAATGAGCAAGAAAGCCGGCAAGAAATCCAAGTTGAGGGAGAAGCCCACCCGCATGCCGGACGTGAATGCGGCCAAGCACGAATGGGCTATATCCACCTACCTTGAAAGTCTTCCGGCAATCAATAGCGAGTCCGCCAGATCGCATCGCTTCACCGTCCTCCTTGAGACCCTCTTCGGCGTTGAGCCCGGCTTCATAGAAGAGTATGTCCGAGGAATCGAGAAGTTCCTTAATGCCAAGGGTAAAGACCGGATTCTCCGTGGCCGGGCCGACCAGCTCTCGGGGAACCTCATCATAGAGTTCGAGAAAGATCTTTCGCCCCAGGCCAAGATCGAAGAGGCCGAAGACCAGCTCAGGCTGTATGTCTCATGCATTTGGTCCGAGGAGCCCCTCGGCGCCCGTACCAAGTACGTCTGTCTTGCTACCGACGGGCGCCGCTTCAGGGCCTATGCTCCAACAGTCGGGGCTAGCCTGAATCAGGAGCTGGCCACTAAGTGGATAACCTTGACCCTGCTTGAGGATCTTGACGCGCAGAAGGTCCGCTGGGACGATTTTTACTTCTTCTTGGATCGCTACCTCCTACGAAAGGAGATTCTCCATCCCACCAGTGCCCTCATAGTAAAAGACTTCGGCCCGAGGAGCCACGCCTTTCAGGTCGCCAAAGATGCCCTGCTTGTTCGATGGGATGAAGTAAGAGATCACCCCGACTACACCGTTCTCTATGAGGCCTGGGACAAGTACCTTCGGATTGTCTATGGAAGCGCCATCGCCGATGACGAGCTCTTCATCCGGCACACTTATCTTGCCACCCTTGCGAAGCTCATGGTATGGGCGAGACTGGCAGCCAAGCCCGAACCGCCGACAGCCGCCGAAGCCCTTGCCATCCTCGAGGGAAGGCATTTCAAGGAGCAGCTCGGCATCGAGAACTTCTTGGAAGAGGATTTCTTTTCATGGATTGCGCGGTCCGAAGCCAAGCAGACAGCCACAGAGATTGCGCACATGCTCCTCGGTCTCCTCAGGAACTACAACCTCAGGGAGATTTCCGAGGATGTCTTGAAATCCCTGTACGAGGGCCTTGTCGATCCTGAGACGCGCCATGACCTCGGCGAGTACTACACGCCGGATTGGCTTGCCCACAGGATTGTGCGGAAGTTGCTCGCACCCAATCCCAAGGCGAGTGTGCTCGATCCGGCCTGCGGCTCGGGGACTTTCCTTTACATGACGATTCGCGAGAAAAGGCACCTTCTGGGCGATTCGGCCAGGACCCTTAAGCACATACTGTCCGAGGTCGTGGGTCTCGACATCCACCCACTGGCCTGTATCGTGGCCAAAGCCAACTATGTGCTTGCTCTTGGCGACCTGATGGTCAAAAGGAAACACAAGATCGCCATCCCGGTCTACCTTGCCAACAGCATCCGCCCGCCCGAGCTGGAACTGGAGCGTGGCTTGTGGCAACAGGTGTCCTGCTACCGCACCGAGATCGATGGCAGGAGGGTGCATATCCCCGAGGCTTTGATCCACGATAGCGTCAGATATGACGAGGCCGTCGAAGCCTGCCGCGATTACGCCCTGCATGCGAAGGGGCGCCCGACAGACCCCGAGGCGTTTGAAAGGTTCCTCAAGACCAACCAGCCCGGGCTCGTGTCCGATGAGCAGACCACGATCGTGCTCTGCTCCGTCGCCGAGACCCTCAAGCTGATGATTGAGACGGGGCGAGACACCATCTGGGCGTTCGTCCTCAAGAACATCTACAAGCCGCTCTTCCTTAGAGATCGCTTCGACCTCGTTGTAGGAAATCCGCCGTGGCTTTCTTACCGACACATCGAAAGATCCGACTATCAGGTATTCTTGAAGGAACAGGTGACTCAGGTGTATGGCCTGCTTAAAGGGCGCGGCGAGTTGGTGACCCATCTCGAGCTGGGCACGCTCTTTCTGGTGCGGGCTGCCCACCTTTATCTTAAGAAGGGGGGCGCAATCGGATTCGTGCTGCCCAAGAGCATTTTCAGCGCTGACCAGCACGACGCGCTCCGGCGCAACCGGGTCGAGGAAGTGAAGCTTCGGACAACCGAGCTCTGGGATCTCGAACCTGTTACTCCCCTATTCAAGACTTCATCCGCCGTCTATTTCGGGGAGAAGTCGCGCAAGGCGGCGCCCGATCCGATCCCCGGTGAGGTGCTCGAGGGGAAACTCGATAATAGAAACGCCGACCTTAAGACCGCCGAGAAGACTCTCTCCCATCACGCGGTCATGTACAGCTTGTCCACAATGGGCAACCGCTCTTTCTGGTCCTCGGGCGACAAGGTGGCCGTTGCGGAGAGCTCTTATCGCAAGCTATTCCGCGAGGGTGCGACCATAGTGCCTCGATGTTTCTGGTTCGTTGAGGTCAAGAAGTCACAGCTGGGTTTTGATGAGAACCTGCCGCCCCTGATTTCATCCGAGAGGGCCCGCAAGGAAGCCAAGAAGGCTTATCGGGACTGTGTGATCGAAGGCCCGGTCGAGAGCAAGTTCATCTATGCCACGCTTCTACCGGTAGATATGGTGCCGTTTGGGGTATTGCGGTTTCGAACGATTGTGCTGCCGGCTCTTATCGAGGAGGGACAATTCAGACTGTACCGGCTGGATGACGCACGCCGGCACGGATACCTGCACCTCTCCCGCTGGATGGAACAGGTCGAAGCTGAGTGGGCCAAGCGGCGCAGCAAGAAGCTCAAGGATGTCGATTCGATAGATTGGTTGGACTACCGAAGGAAGCTGACTCAGCAGAACCCCAATGCAGGGTTCCGCGTTCTGTACGGCACGTCGGGAACGCACGTGTGCGCCTGCGCGGTATCACCCAGCATGAAGAGACGAAGGAAGCGGGGCATTGATTTGGGGCAGGCTCTTGTCATTGATCACCAAACCTATTCCTTCGATCCGGAAAGCGCCGAGGAGGCGTCCTATCTAGCATCGGTTCTCAATGCCCCCGCTGTTAATCTCGCGATAAAGGAAGGTCAGTCGAGGGGCCTGTGGGGTGCCCGCCACGTTCACAAGAAAGTGCTCGACCTGCCCATCCCCAAGTTTGATGCCAAGGTCGAAGCTCATGTCCGCTTGGCCGAAATCGGTGAGGCATGTGCTCAGCGGGTCGAGGAGTGGATAGCCGCCGGCGGCCCCGGCAACATCAAGAGCATCGGCCTCCTGCGCCGCCGGGTGAGAGAGATGCTCGCTGCGGAACTCGTCGAGATCGATTCCATCGTGAAACCCTTGCTGGGCTTATGATAGGCCCGACCGGAGCCCTATGACCGAAACAAGAGTTGATCTCAAGCACCTCCTCGAAGATATCCGCGACAGCTACCCCGTTTCCGCCGAGGAAGCCATCCTCTCCGAGCTCATTGCCAACTCGCTCGATTCAGGATGCTCCACGATTGATATCACCGTTGAACCCGAACAGAGTCGTCTCACCTTCGTAGACAACGGCGTGGGCATGACCCCGAAACAGTTCGAGCAATACCACGACATCGCTTCCACAGCCAAGGTCCGCGGCCGAGGCATCGGTTTTGCCGGCGTTGGCGCCAAACTGGCGCTACTTGTTTGCCGCGAGGTGCTCACCGAGGCCAAACGGCCGCGAAGATGTCAAGCCAGCCGGTGGTGGCTCGAAAGCAGCTACCGGGCACCCTGGGAGGAACTGACCTCGCTGGGAATCGTCTTGGGTGAGAAGGGTACCGGGGTTCGCCTCAATCTGCGAGACGGCGCCGCTCCGATACTTGCATCCGCAGACGCCGTGGCCGAAACCATCAGGAGATGTTTCCATCCGCTCCTCGACGATGAGTTCGCCAAAGTCCTGGGGCACATTTACCCCGAGGGCGTCCGCGTCCTTGTGAACGGGGAGCGCGTGACCGTGCCGCAGATAGAGAAGAAGGCTGCGCAGTATTTCGTTGTTCGGCACGGCAGGCGTGGGAGGTTGATGGGCATCGGTTTCATGGCAAGGACCGCAAGGGCGCTCCCGGAAGGCCAACGGGGCCTTGCAATCAGTACCTTCGGCAAGGTCATAAAGCGAGGCTGGGATTGGCTCGGCATCACACCGAGGAACCCGGCGCTTATCACGGGCATAGTGGAAGTCCCCGAACTCGTCCAGTGCCTCACCACGAACAAGTGCGATTTCATGCGAGACCCGAATAGCCTCAAGAGATACTACAAGTATCGCAAGGCCATTCAGGATGTGGTTGCCTCTGTTCTTGGTGATCTGGGCGAACGGCGTGAACCTGAGCCCAAACCTGATCGCACTATCCGACGACTTCAGAAGGAAATAGACAACGTAGTCGCTGAGATCTTACCCGACTTTCCCGAGCTGGCCCCACTTTTCGGGAATAGAAGCGCACCCGCAGACCCGAGTGCGGGCGCTCGCCACGACGACGACATTGTAGCACGCCGGCTGGAGAGCTCTGAGGAGGGCGCCCACGAAGAAGCCCTGGCGCATGAGGAGGAGAAAGTCGAGCAGGCACTTGAGGCTGGACTTGAGGATTCTCGGCTCGAGCATATCGACACACACCCGAGACCGCCCCGACCTCACGAACCCCATCGCAGGCGTCCAGGCCTCATGATCGGTTTCGATGATGAGACCGGGGGTGAGGACATGGCGTGGCTACGGGGAAGCACGCTTTATGTCAACGCCCTCCACCCGGCATATAAGCGCGTCCGCGACACGGTCAACGTCAACCTTTACATTACCTTCGTCGTTGCGACGACCCTCGCGGCGCATCTTGAGTCCGAGCGGGCGCCGCTTGAACTGATGCAGCGCTTCATGGCTGCATGGGGAGAGATGGAATGACGCAGTACCCCTTAATGCTCGACTTAACGACAAGCGGCAACAAAACGCGGGTGCGAGCAACCACGGCTATCGACCGGGCCCTCGATGGAGGGGAGTCACTTCAGGCTGTGCTTCGCTGCATTGAGATCGACTACCGAGCAACAATCGCCGCCGTCCGTGCGGCGCTTGTCTCAGCGGGGGCAGGCAAGTCCCGAGAGCCGCGTGCTTACTGGTTCGCGGGCAAGTGGCTCGCCGAGTTCATCGAACGCCTTGAAGCACAAGGCTTCTATCTCGTCGGAAAGAACAGGACTCCGGCTCGGCACGTCGGCAAGTCGACATCCTCCGTCGGGAAGATGATAGCTTTCTATCGTCGCCATCCCGATCCGTTCAAGATAGATACATCGGTCCCATGGTCGACCTACCGCGACAACAAGGAGCCGCGGGAATAGCAAAGAACGTTGGGAAGGGGACCCTAAATCTTCGTGACTTCTACCAGTCCGGCCTCTTCGAGCAAATCGAAGTAGAATTTGAGGAAGTCCGGATTGGTGATCCCCAGTTCGGCAGCGACAAGATTGGAGATCTCCCTCAGGCTCCGTCTACCGTTCGCCCAGTAAAGGGCCAGCAACTCCATTAAGCCGGCTTTGCTCTCCTTCCGCACCCACCGCTGGTACTGGTGCTTCCTCGCAGTGCCCAGTTTCATCAGCAACGATCTCGTGTCGATGGGGCCGGGAAGGAGCCGCTTCACCGTGACATTGGCATAGGTCTCGCCGCGCGGCGGCCGATGGCCCTTGCGCCGGCCTATCAGGCTCCCGAAAGATGTCGCGACCGCAGTCTCTCGCTTTACGGCTTGGTCGAGCGCCTTCTCTTCGGCTTTGACCTGTAGCCTCAGGTTCTTGGCCTCGGGCGCAAGTTTCCGTACCGATCTCAGGGCCTGGTCGCCTGCCGTTGAGAGCGTCTTGGCTTTGAAATCGCGGGTGATCCAATTGCGGGCCTCGGACGTCACGAACCTACCCATCTCATCGGCGATCTTCTTTCTCAGGCCACGGCCGGTGAGCGCGGCAATCCAAATCAAGTCCTTCTCGGATGCCAGCGCGCAAGTATAGGCGTAGGCCGCCGAGGCAATCACTATGCGGCGCAGCACATCCGGGGAGACCTTATCCGGCGTATCACCGCTCGTGTGGTAGTACTTGTCGGGCCACTGCATCAGCATCGGTGTCGGAACGCCGACCTTGGGATCGGAGAAGACAATGTGATCGCTTCCACCGGAGAAGGGCGTAAGCTCGAGCTTCGCTGAAGCCAGATCGCCGGTGCCGGCGGGGTTGGTTGCGCCCCTGAAGGCTCTCCTCACCGTCTCTTCAAGCAGATAAGGTGTGAAGGATGCCGCGGCGAGCGGGGGTGCCTCGATGTTCAAGGTCGACCCGGTTATCTCTTGATTCTGACCCACCATATCGAGGTTGAGCCCGAAGAGGAGCCGGCGACGAATGCCCCGCGACCTTGAGAGATACGCATAGGTGCCCGTCCACTCGGGCATCAGCAGGAACCTGATGCCGTACTTGGGCCGGGGAAGATCCCCCTTCTCGATGAGATGGCTCAAGACCCGGTGAGCCTCGAGCAGCGCGCCCACCCCCGAGCCGTTATCACCGGCCGAAGGCTGGGGATGGCACAGATGGGCCATCACGATCATTTCCTTGGCGTCCTCTCCGGGGACGAGCGAGGTGACTACCTCAAGGGTTCCCGGGTAACGCGCGCCCTCGACAAGCGCCCAAACCTTGACCGGTTTCTTCTTGCCATCGGCGGAAGTCAGATAGGAAACCAGACGTTCCCCATCCTCGGGGGTCAGCACGAATCCGAAGAGGTCTTTCTCTTCCCACCAGAACGAATTGTACTGCCTTATGCCCTGGACACCGGAGCCCTTGCGCAGGGGCTCGAGCGGCCGCTGACGGTAAAGGACGATGCCCGCCACCCCGGCTTTGACGGCGGCATCATAGACCTCGTGAGGGCAGTGTGAATCGCAGATCGCGATCTTACCCTTGGCCCTCCGGTAATCATTCGCATTCTTGCCGTCCCCGACGTAGACCAGCTCGGTCGTAATGCCTTCCGTGGGCGTCGCGAGGCTCCGCTGGATAAGCGATATGGGGCACTCTTCGAAATCTGCGATCTTGCCGGCCAGCCTGTCCGGGCCTACTACTTTGAGAATGCCCTTTCGGCCGTGCCACTCTTCGAAGGATGGATAATGCCAGAACTTGGCTCCGGCCTCGGCCGGATAGTGGATCACTTGAGCGTTCGGGGATTTTTCAAGCATCGCGTCTACACAGTACTCGGCGGCTTTCCTGTAGCCGGGACTCGCCTGGATCCTATGGAATTGAGATATCGAGGCAACGTGCCCAAACGATCTCTCGCCGGAGGCTTCAGCCGAGATCTTCGCAAATAGCTCGTCGAACATAGAAACTCCTTTGCTGAATACGCTTATTGATGCTAACACCGCCCGTGGCAGCCGGTCAACCGGAGAATCGAGAACCGCCTTGACTTTGGTCGCCGGCAATGGGATCATCTCAAGCCGTCACGGAGTGGGCTACCGCAACCCTTGACAATACCGCTCGAATTGTGGTATGCTTTATTTAGTTCACGTATGAAAAGCAGATACTCTTAGACTAAAGTGTCAAACCGGAAGGAGGTGTTCCGCGGTTCGATTTTGTTTCTGGGTAATCGGTGAGCCAACTGGAGGTTAAAAAGATGAGATTGCTCGGTGTGCTTGGAGTGATGATTCTGACTCTGTCGGTTGCGAGCGTGACACTGGCCGGCGTTCCAAGCCAGGCTACATCTACTGTGGAGAGAGCCGGACAGGGCACTCCGCCTTGCAACCCTAACGGTGCTGTGGTTTGCCCCAGGGGCGACATGGGATCGGTGCTGGTTACGGTAACAGTGAGAAACGTTTACGGTGACCCTCTTCCCGGCAAAACCGTGAACTGCCAGGCGGTTCCAGTGACCGGCACGTTCTGTTTCTGCCCGGGCCAGACACCTCAGGCGGGTGTTACGGATCTCAACGGACAGGTATTCTTTACGTTCTTTAAGTTTGGCGGCTGCGGCGATCTTAAGTTCGGCGCCGACTGCGATGGCGTGGTGTTCAATCCTTCGGCGACGATCTACATCGCGAGCCCCGACAACGACGGCAATTGCGTCGTCAATTCCGTAGATCTGGCGAGATTCGCCCAGGCCTATGGCACGACTCAGCGTTGCAGTGATTATAACTGCGACGGCTCTGTGAACTCGATCGACCTGGCGATCTTCGCCCAGCACTACGGTCACGCCTGCCCGTAGCGGGTGATTGTGATCGGGGTGAGTAAGAGCTAGATCTACAGGTTTACAGACTGAATTCGGGGATCTTCGGATCCCCGTTTTTATTGCCTATGAGCAGATCACAAGGGAAGGCTCAGGAGTTCCTTCATCAGGGTAGCATTGCGCGCGGCCTGGCCTGCATGGCAGTTATTGAAGAACACGTAGGTTTTGCTTGCGGCGCGTGCCATTGATTTGATCTTGGCAACCCATTCCTTAAGTTCCTCTTCACTGTAAAGGTAGTCATATCTGTCGCCGCGGCTGCCGCGATCGGCACCGCCAAGTCCGCCGCCATCACTCCTCTTGCCGCGCCCCGCGCTGCTGCCGCCCCACCAGTTCTTGGCATTCCTACCGTGGAGCCTAACGTACCCGATGTCGGTTGTGACGCGCGCGATCGGCGGCACCAGTCCTTTGAGCGGTGGCTCATCCACCGAACAATAACCTATGCCGGCTGCCTTCAGGTTCTCAAACAGGTCTTCGTTTATCCAGTCGGCGTTCCGGAGCTCTACAAACAGGGGGCAATCGGCAAATTTCTCCTTGAGAAAGCCAAGATGTTCCCTGGCCTGAGGGGTAGGCTTGAAACCCCAGGGAAACTGGGCGATCACGCCCCCGAACTTGCCGGCCTCCACGACGGGCCTGAGGGCGTCCTTGAAGCTCGCGTAGAGCGCTTCATCCTTCGAGACCTTGTGGGTCATATCCTGATTTGCCTTGATCACGAATTCAAAGCCGGGTGGGGTCTTTTCCTCCATGCGCGCAAGGACGGCGGCGTGGGGAATTCGATAGTAGGTCGAGTTGACTTCGACCACGGTGAAGTACTTGGCGTACTCCTTGAGCATGTCCCCCTTCCTTATGTTCGCGGGATAGAAATTGCCGATCCAATCCTCGAAGCTATAACCGGAGGTGCCAACCAGGATCGGAGAGGATCGCCCTAGCTGCTCTTGTCCGTCAGCCATCCGAGTACCTCACTGCCGAGTGCGAGCCCCAGGCCGACCGCCAGGCCCAGAGAGACTCCCCAGGTGCTCCCTATGACCATCTCCTTCGACAGTCTGGTCGCGGCCGCCGATGGTCCAAAACGGCCGGCGAGCCCGTAGTAGACAACCCCGGCCACGCAGCACAGGCCTGCGGGAAGGAGCGCCCCTCCGATCACCCTCAACCAACCTCGTGATCTCGCCCAGGCGCGGCCCGCCGCGAGCACAGCCACGGTCACGAGCGACGCAAACACCAGGAAACGAACCATTGCCAGGACCTGGCGAACCTCGACAAATATCACCCACAGTATGGTAGCTGAGAGTATCAGGATGATGGTGTCCCGCTTGCGCATGACCTTAGCGGCCGCGGCGATAAGCGAGATCGCCAGCCCATAGACCACGAAGCCGACGAAGTGGGCTTCGCCGGCGATGTCGAGCCGCCTGAGGAACGCCACGTGCCGAAGGAGGTAGCTAATCACAACCGTGGAGAGCACTCCGCACACTGTGAGTACGCTCACGGCGAGTTCCTTGTGGATGGTCTTAGCCAGGGCAGGTCCTCCTTGGAAGCGATGTTCCCACCGGTGAAAACGGTAGTCAAGCGGATTTGCGGGCAGTAGCCCCGAAGGATCGGGACAAGGGTCGAAGCTTCAGCGCTCTTGATCTGCGGCTAAAGCCCGCTGGTCTCCTTCCAGCCGATCTGCACGAAGCCGAGGGGCTGCCTCAGGTAATAGTCGAGAGCTTCACTACTATAGAGGATGCTTGGCGTGCCCGCGCCGAAATTGACCGCAGTCTCAGTCGAGCCCTTCACAACAACAGCCCCGAGTATCCAGGTTTTCCCGGTAATCTTAAAGTCCCCTTCGACGTAGACAAGCCCCCTCCAGACCATCCCCCCCGAGGCAACATCGAGATCGCCATTTACGTACAGAAGCCCAGAGCCGTTGACGTTATTGAACTTCTCTGCGCCCGTGGCGTCATGATCTATGTAGGTTATGCCGTCGAGCTGGCCGGGTTCGTTCCCGCTGTGGTGGTTCGCCTGCGCAAGAATATTGTCCACTTCTTCCTGAGTGAGGCCCAAGGTTTGGGCAAGAGTGTAGAAAGTGTTGGATGAATCCGTGTTCTCCGGATACGAGCCCCCCGCTGCGTCAACTCCCGCCAGTTTCGTGTTGTTGGTTTTATCGATCACGTCCCCCGTGGTCATCACAGCATACAGACAGCCATTATCGACGCATGGAACGCCACCACTTTGGTGGCAGGACGTGTAATCGGCACAATCAGGTATGTCAGCGTCCTGAAGGGTGCCGATGGAATGGTCGTGCCCACATACCGTGAGGCTTCCTTTTAGGTTCGCTTTTCCGTCAGAAAGGACGGCAGCCTTCACGTTTACATTCAGGGGGAACTTGGTGACCTCAGATTTGATCTGGCGCTCGGCGGTGGCGCTCTTGCCTGTAACGGATATGACTTCCACGACGCTGCCCGTCTTGAAGTTCTCGGGCGGCACCTTGCCCGGATCGTAGCGGACGATTTCCGTATCCGCTCTCGCCCCGTCATCATTACGGTCCTTCCATTTGTGCTCTATCGTCAGGGCCTTGGCGAGATCACTTGCCGTACTGTAGGCTAACCAGTTTGCGGCGTTCTGAACTGTTACCGTGTGGTATTCGTTCGTGCCTGCCGCGGGCGCCTGACCAGGCCGGCACAGGAAAATCCGGGCTTTCCAGTTGGGGTTCGGTGGATTGGAGGCATCCTTTATCGCGGCATTTATGCTGGTGCCATTGACCGTCACGTTGGTCGAATCAGGAAGCGAGAGCCTCTGGATTGCCTCCTCGACGCCTGCCTCCGCCACGTAGACCGCCTCAACATACTGGGTCTGATGGCCGGAGATATTCACGTCGGTGCGCGTGAGAAATGCCAGCGACGTACCCAGCACAAACAGCGCGACAATTATCAAGATCGCGAGAACCAGCCCGCTCCCTTCCTCATTTCGCAGAAGCATTTTACCACCTCACATCATTGAACGGTGTTGAAGAAGACCACGACGGTACCCTGACTCGCCGATGTTCTGGTTCCAATGGCTATGTCCTTGCGCGAGTCCATATTGAAGTCGTCGATGGTCAGGGTGATTACTTCACCCACATTACCCACACCCTGGCTGGTCCACGTGGGAGCAGGTGGCATGTATCCATAGCAAGAATAGATTTGGAGCTGTCCCACGTAACTGCCGGAGCTCTTGATCCCGGCCACGACGTCCGGATACACATCCCGATCGAACTTCTCAACACCAAGGCAGAGAACTTCACCGGCGATGGCTACCGTGTCCGAGGGCACGTTGTAGCCGAGGGTTGAATCGTAATCTCCGAAGGTGCCGTCACCGTTATTGAGCCAGAGATCGATTCTACCGGATCCCGCCCCCGTCTTGGTTCCGACAACTATGTCAACGTCTCCGTTGGTGTCCTCGAGCATGTCCCGAATGGCCACAGCATTTACTTCTCCGGTGCTATTGAGGGTCGTCAAGTACGTATACCTGCCGTCCGGGGAACCGCTGTCTCTGAAGATCTCCACCTTCCCGGTGTTAGTACCAGTCGCGGTGCCAAGAACTACATCGGAAGCCGCAGTTCCAGCAACATTGCCGACCGCAAGCGATCTCACGGCTCCAATGTCGTGACTCCCCGCCGCCTGATAGACATCCAGGCTATTATCGTGTGTATAGATCCCGGAGCCGTTGTTGAACCAGACCTCAAGTCTGCCGAAGTTGGCCGAATACTGCGTACCTAGTACGGCATCCCCGTCCGAATCGCCATCGACATTGGAGAGCACAACGGCGAGCACGTCGGGAAGCCCCTGGGCAATGAAGCTGCTTGTCGGCGTCGTGGGCAGCTGCCCGGCACTGCTACCGTTTGTTGCCGTCCGCCAGATAAGGGTCTTGCCCGAGACGGACGTCATGCCCGTCACCACGTCTTTCGTAGCATCTCCGTTAGTATCCCCCATATTCACGGCATTAATGTCCTCGTTATTGTTCGAACGGCTGTACCACGGGTTTTGGCCAAAGATCGATGAGTTGGGAGTGCTGGAGTTAACGTAGTTGTTTTTCCAGACGTTAAGGTTACTGACGCCGCTCACGTACTTGGTGCCCAGCACTATCTCGGGGGCTGGTGTCCCCTTGAATTCGTTCAGATCGCCGGAGGCAATACACAGGGCCCTCTGAGTCGCACCTAGAGTGATCACCTGGAAGCTCAAGGTCGAGGATAGTATGTCCCCGAAATTCACGGTCCTCGTGGAGTCGGTCTGAAGGACGATGCCGGTCACATGGTTTATGGTTGTGGAGGAATATCCTCCCAGATCATACTCAGTGACGGAGTAGGTGCCGGGCACCACCGTGAACGAGTAGATCCCCGAAGCGCTGGTGACCGTGCTGTCACCGCTGTCAAGCGTTATGGGAACGGTCGCTATTCCGGTCTCACCGATGTCATGTATACTGTCTCGGTTGGCGTCATTGAATACGAGCCCGTTGATGATTCCCGTGTCGCGGTGAACCGCAAGGCCAAAGTTGACTTGTGCCGTGTCCCCCTGTGACGCCAGCGTCCGGTTGACTGAGGCCGGACCCACGGCGATATATCCACGGGGCACCGTCATGGTTATGGTATAAGAACCAGTGGGCACGTCAAACTGGTAGCTGCCGTCAGCCCCAGAAAGCGTCTGTTTACCAGTATCAAGAGCGATATCAACTCCCTGCACACCGGGCTCACCTGGGTCAAGGGTGCCATCGCCGTTTTCGTCAAGGATCACCTTACCAAGTATCTGACCGTAGTCCGTCCTGTCACCGAAATCCACCTGGGAGACAGTCCCTTTGGCAACGGTGACCATGACAATATCGGGCGTCGTGGATCTTCCTTTGGGTGGCGTGTAAATCACGGGATTCGTCTCAGTCACAGTGTAAGTCCCGGGGTCGACTCGGAAGGAATACAGGCCGTCGGCCCCCGTGGTCTTCGATTGGCCGGTGTTGAGCCGCACGATGGCACCCAAGATACCGGTCTCGCCGGCGTCGCGGACTCCGTCAGCATTCCGATCATCGAAAACCATTCCTACTATGAAACCGGTCTTCATACCCACATTCCTGATTCCCACCTCGGAGGTCATCACGGTTTCTCGGTAGCCCTGGTTCTCCACATATCTGTTATCGGGAGCGCGAGCGGTCCCTATCACGTAAATGCCGATCCGGTCTATTTTCGCATGGTTGGCTGCCGTCACAGGCGTCAGGGCCACTATCTCGGCCTCATCGAGGACCCCGCTGCCGTCCGTATCGCCCCACAAAACGTCGGTGGTAGTAGGATCATCATCATTATCATACCAATAGGTGAAGAGGGGCTGGGGGTGGGTGCCATCAGGGTATGCGTCCGGGCCCCGCAGCAGGGCAAACGCCGCATTGGTTCCACCATTCGAACCACCGTCGAAACCGTAGACCTGCTTGCCGAGCGCGTAATCATTTGGGTTGGGCGTTGAGGTCTCAATGTCCTCATCGCCCTTATCGCTCACGTCGATCGCGCCGTCCTCATTCGAATCAAATGTGAAGCGGATGGTCTCGGCGCCGGTTCCATAGGTAACGGTCGGCCCATAGAGTGTTGTGCCTGACGGTGGGACGCTCGCGGGCGCTGAAGCGATGCTGATCGCAGCCGGGTACCCCGGTTTGCTCGCGTTATCGGGTTCGGGTTCGATATTGGCATTGAAGACAAGATCGTAGGGATCGGCGTAGGCGATTGCGGGCTGGCCCTGAGATACGTCCACGCCATAGCCCAGGCTTCTCAGATCCTTAGTGATATAGTCGATGGCCACCCTTGCGTTCTGCTGGGCCTGCGACTCGAGCTCGGCGATCCTGGAGGCTCTTCGGCTGTTGTTCAGGATGTAGATCAGCGCCCCGGCGATGATTACCCCGATAACTGCAACTATGAGCACCTCGATCAACGTGAAGCCCTTATTGTTTCTCATCATCGTCCCTCACAATCTCATCGCCGGTGGACTTGTCAGCCGTCATGTCATATTGTGATATATGTCTCGATTTGGACGTCCCGCAAGTCGGTTCCCCGCGGGTAAGTCACTCTGACCATTATCTTCTTCATCCCAACCATCGGGGTGTCGTCAGTAACCGTCCAGTATCTGTTGAACGTCGTCCTCACAGGATTATCCGGATCGTCATGGGGGGCACCCGCGGTGAGGTCGGCATCGTTGCCCTTGAGCCTCACCAGCTCCTCCATCTTCTGTTGCGCGAGGTCGGTCGCCACCGTCCGCATCCTACTCTGATTGAGATTCTTCACACTCAAGGGAAAGATGCCCGCGAGACCCAGAAATGCGATGCCTAGGATGACGCACACTACGAGCAGCTCGATCAGCGTCATTCCTTCCTCATTGCGAAGTAGACTCAGCATTCGCGTGCTCCTCCTAATGAGCGTGCCCCTGGCCTTCGGTGTACTCGTAAATGCCGGAAACATAGATAAGGCCGGTGGCTGCGGTCACATCCACCCTCTGTGCGGCCTGGCCGTTGTTGACCAGGATAACCGCCTCCGATTCACTTGCCGATCCTCTCGCATCGAACGTGACGCGCTCATCGGCAAACCCGACCTCGGCCAGGGCCACACCCTTGGTGACGTCGTACGGACCCGCCATGGTCTCGTTGCCGTCGCGTGACCCACTCTGGTCCTTGTCGTCGAAGAGATAGAAACTGGAGGTTCCTGTATCGAACTGGACGACCACGTGACCGTTTGTTGCAACGGCCCTCTGACGAGCAAGCTTCAGCGTGCTCGCAACCTCGTCGGCGGCTCCAGTTAGCCTCGCTGTTCCAGTGTAATTCCGCATCGCAGGCAGAGCTGCGGCAAGCAAAATCCCGGCGATCCCAATAACCACGAGGAGCTCGATCATCGAGAATCCCTGCTCTCCGCGCGTTTGATTCACAATTGATTTCGTCATTTCAGGGCCTCCTCTGCAGTCGATTCCACCCTTGTCGCCAAGGGGTTGTGCAAACCCTGACTTGATATTATGCATTG
This sequence comes from Candidatus Eiseniibacteriota bacterium, assembly GCA_043808325.1. GTDB lineage: Bacteria > Arandabacterota > Arandabacteria > Arandabacterales > Arandabacteraceae > JAZDEY01. The sequence goes on along the minus strand of JAZDEY010000083.1, from coordinate 151,294 downwards.
GCCGTGCCGTCTCCGCAGGAGAAGACATTATACCCATCGCTCTATCTCACTATTTTATAAGACGTTAGGAATGCGACCGCCGTGTTGGCAAATCTGGCTGCTTCCATCCACCACATAAAGCAACACTTGATTGCAAAATGCAATCCGCCCTCTTGCTAGCATGATACGCCCCTCCACCGGTCGGAGTCAACAACAAAATTGGGGGAACTCCGTTGTGTGCCCGGAATCTAAAGTTTGGACGGGGCACTTAAGGCCTTCTTGAAATCCGGGCCTTTGTGGGTTATGATTGATTGGGGGGATGGTAAGCGATGAAGGGCTGGAGACGCGGGTTCTGGACATATGGGTTTTTGATCCTTGCGGCAGTCCTCTGGGGGTGTTTCTTTCCACGTGCGGCCTCTGCGGCGGGCGCCTCGGACGCGGCTTTGCTGGGTACCGAGTCCGCACCGGCTGGGGCCACAACCACGGCCGACCAAGGTGGCACTGATGTCCCTCGCCACAAACTGGTCCAGAGCGGTCGCGAGGAGCGGCAGTACAGGTTGCAGCTCTGGGCATCACGCTTGCGCGGGGATATGAAAGCCACCTTCGAAACCTATGGCTTTCCGTCGACCAGGTATCGCGAGATCGTCCTAGGAAGAACCGTCGAAAGATGGACCTACATCGAGGCGGGCAAGCAGTTCGTTTTTGAAGACGGCAAACTCGTGAAGACTGTTGCTCTGACTCCGATCGCACCCTGGGCGGACAAGATGCACCGGCTCCTCCTGAAGTAACCGGGCCGGACCGAGCCGCCTACGTTTTCAGCTTCCCCGTGACTGCGGACTTCTTACCCTCTATGGAGAGGTGCTTGTCCCTGCGGTCATCGATCTTGAGGGTTGTAAGTACGCGCACGGCGCCGGCTTCAAAGCAAGCCTCGTGGACCCGCCGCACAACGTCAAGGATACTTGCGACATCGCCTTCCACGTTGGTCCCCATTGATGATAGCTCATACTTGAGGCCGCTCGCCCGAACGATCTTCACCGCCCCCACCACATAGTCACTGATGCTCGCATTCGCGGTTCCCACCGGTACGACGCTGATCTCGGCAACTGCCATAAGAGTCCCTCCTCGCTCAGAGAAACCCGCCTGGAATCTCCCTAGAATTTCTCCCAGTGAAGCACGTCGCTTAGCTCACGCTTGTCGTGAGCCGCGGCCCTGACGCCCGGATACCCGAGCGCTATCAGGCTTACCAGATTGTGCCCCTCGGGCACGCCGAGGATCTTGCGCACCGGGAGAGCATAGTCCTTCTTGTAGCCGGCGACCCAGCAGGTGCCAAGCCCGAGAGCATGAGCAGCCACAAGGATATTCTCGGTGGCGGCCGAGCCGTCCTCGAGGTAGTGTTTGACGTCCTTGCAGAAGACGGCAACGCACGCTCCGGCCTGGGCAATGAACCTGCCGTAATCCGTTAGGTCGGCGATCCTCTTCCTTGTGGTCTTATCGGTCACTACCACGAATTCCCACGGCTGAATGTTATTGGCCGTGGGAGCCAAGCGTGCAGCGTCGATTATCTGCTCGATTGTCTGCCTGGGGACCGGTTTGTCCTCGTAGACCCTAACGCTTCTTCTTTCCCTGAGTGCTTCGAGAGCATCCAAAAGGCTGACCTCCGTTCAATCAGGCTGCTAGCCCGCAGGCCCCGCGGCAAATCCCGGGGCCGCTTACGCCAATCATAGCGGGGCTGTGCCTAAACTCAAGTCAAAAGGGAGGGCTCGGAGCCCTCCCTTTGCCACTGCTTCCCGGCATACTCCCCGGGGCTTCTCCATCCACGTCTACGGCCGGTGGTGAGGCTCCCCGCCGGCCCGGGCCCACTACTTAAAGAGCCCCTTGATACTGCCCCAGGTGGACGGGGTAACCGCACTGCCTGCCCGGTTGGGCTCATGAGGTGTGAAGGCAACGGTAAGTCCAGCCTCGGAAGGAAGCACCCAGCCGCCCGAGCAGTCGGGGTAGAGCATCATCGATTGATCTTTTCCGCCTTCACCGTCATAGGAGTGAATATCTACGAGCCCACCGGCGCGATCCAGGAGTGAGACCACGTCGCCGACATTGGTGAGCCCCAGTCCCCCCGATGACGCGGTAAAGACTTTGCCCGAGAAACCGGTGGGAGCCCCACCGCCAAAGACCGTCACGAATTCCCCGGGCATCACGACCATCCCGGTAACCGGGAAATTGTGCCGAATCGAAGTGCCGTCGGCCAGCTTCCAGCCGGATATGTCCACGGGGTTGGCGCCGCAGTTCACGAGCTCGACAAACTCGTCGTCCGCTGAATCCCTGATCCCGTCCCGGTTGGCGTCGCCTGCGATCTCATTGGGTGGATCTGCAAGAACCTCATTGATTTTGATGGGCACCCCTGCGCTTCGTACACGGTAACCCATCCAGTCCGTGACCGTCGACGATTGAGCATCATAAAGCCATGCCTTGTAGCGCACCGAATCATCGGGTGCGCCGGGCAGTATGGTATAGGACCACGCGCCCAGGTCCGGCGTGCCTGATACCAATTGCATCTCCGGCTCCTCGCCATTCTCGAGATTGAACTGATAAAAGAACACCACCCGCGCAATGCCCGCGGCGTCACCAGCCCTTATGGTGATGTGGACGCTGTCATCCTGGGTGGGATAGGGCGGATCCTGCTCAACCTCCAGGATATGGGGCGCAGGATCGGTGGAGTTCCCTGCGCCGGGCGTGGGATCGGCATCGTTGCCCCCCATGGGTGAGAGGTGATCGAAGAGCACCCACACCGACGAGCCGTCCGGGAGCCTCCCCAAGGAAACATCGTAGCCGACCTGGGAAGAAGAGAACGATAGCGAATCGATCGCTACGGTATCGGACCCCGCGACCTCGGCAAGCCAGACCACATCTCCGGAGTTATTCAGACTCAGGCCGATCGCAGATTGTCCGTTCTCGCTTTCCCATAAGGTCGCGTCACTGCCGTAGACCGTAGTGTGCGCCCCAGGAAGCATCGCACCTGCAAAACCGTACACCAGGGCTTTGCTCTCACCGTTAAGCAACAGGTAACGCGAGCCATCGACGGTCGTAGGGCCGTCGTTTACAATCTCCACCCACTCGTCCTTCTTGGAGTCCGCCTGGAGATCCCCGTCCCAATCACTTGCGGGGGCAGGCAGGACTTCGTTGATCTTCATGGAAGCAAGTGCAGCCAGAGGTAAGACTGCCGAGGTCACAAGGAGGGCCGCCATACAAGTCGTAGCCAAATAAAAACGCAAAGCGCACCGCATCTTCCACAACCTCCCATCACCGGCTTTGCTTACAAAGCCTTCAGTTGTCTAAGAGTCTGCCGCGAAACCGGGTATTCTCTCAAGCCTCAGTCTTCGAGAGCCTGGATCTTGGTCTCGCTGAGCTCTTATCCTCCAACAATCCCGAACCCCTTTCCCGGTTGATCACCCCCTTCCTCCGCAGGGTCCTTGAGAAAGCGTACTTGAGGCAGATACGCAGGTCAAGTCAAAACTCCAGCCCCAGATTAGCATGATTGGATTCAGGAGATCGTATTATCCAATTCCAATCGCTTGTCAGGCAACAAACGGCTGGCAGCAGCCGCCTGAATCGACTATAATTAACCATATAAGGGGGACGCATCTCAGAACCACGGGTTCTTGGGTACACAACTCAGAGAACCGCAGGTTCTTGAATATATGCTGGAGCGGCACCTTTGGGACGATAGGTCCGATGGTCTTACAAAGAAGGCTGGGGCTCTTTGTTTTTGTTGCCCTGCTGTTTTGCTGCGGGCCCGTTAGCGGACCGTTGAATGTAGTGCTTATCGGCATCGACACCCTGAGGGCCGACCATCTGGGTTGCTACGGCTACTCCCGCGACACAAGCCCCAATATCGACCGGTTGGCGAGTGAAGGTGTCCGCTTTGAAACCGCGATAAGCGCGTCCCCGTGGACGCTGCCTTCCTTTGCCACGGTGTTCACTTCGCTCTATCCTTCACAGCACGGGGTGGGGTCCTTTCTGGCGAGCATGCGAACCACCTTCCCCACACTTGCCATGATGCTGCTTAAACTGCACTACTCCACCGCCGCTTTCGTTAGCAGTGCCGCCCTTAGCGCAGACTTCAAGATCGACCGTGGCTTTGAATACTATTATGCTCCATCTTTCTCCGCCGAAAGACAGGCCGATGCGATCACTCGGGACGCCTTGAAAATCATAGATCGGCCCCTTGGTAAGCCCTTCTTTCTCTTCGTGCATTACTTCGACCCGCATCTTCCTTACTCTCCGCCACCACCATATGCAGCCAAGTTCAATCCCGGCTATCAGGGGCCCTTCAGCAAATCGTTCACTCCGGAGATGATCGGCACCAACAGGGATCGCAGGTTCGATGCTGTGAAGGCTCTCTCACCCACAGATCTGGAACAGATCGTATCGCTTTATGATGGCGAGATCGGCTTTACCGACGAGGCCGTAGGCAGACTTCTCGCAGGGCTTGAAGAGCGCAGCCTGCGGCGAAACACCCTGATCCTCCTGTTGAGCGACCATGGTGAGGAATTCCTCGATCATGGCGGATTCGAGCACGGGCATTCTCTCTTCAGCGAACTGATCAAGGTGCCACTGATAATTTCCCTTCCCGGCAGACTTCCCAAGAATAAGATAGTGCAGCGCCAGGTCCGACTGTTGGACGTTACCCCGACTGTCCTGGATCTCCTGGGTGTCCTGCCGGATGCGCACCTCGAGGGCGTCAGTCTCAAGCCCCTGATTGTCGGCAAAGGAAACCCGAGAGCATCGGATATGGCCCTGCTTCCTCCTGACGCGGCTTATTCGGGAGCTCTCCTGTCCGGGCCCGAGAAGAAGAGTATGAGAGTTTACCCCTGGAAGCTGATCTATGAGATCCCCAGCGGGGCGACCAAACTCTACAACCTCGAAGACGACCCCGGCGAGAAGCAGGACGAGGCCGCTCAGGAGACAGAGGTGCGTGAGTTGCTTGAGGAGATTCTTTTCAAGACCGTGTTCGGAGTGTCGGACACCTGGTACCTTGAGATGGCGGTGGGCGGCCAGGACCGCACCGTCGATCTCAAGATAAGCCTTAAGAAGCCTTCAGTGAATTCCAAGATCTACCTGTACGACTTGCTTGACGACCAAGGCCACATCGTTGACGCCGACCAGGTGATCGAGAATGTGGCGTCGGGTTCCGCGCTCAAGATCGAAGGGTTGCGGCTTAACCGGACCATGACGCTTGCCTTCAAAGTCGAACCCAAATCGTCCCCGATCGAATTCGACCTGAAGATGGACGGCCAGCGCATGTCCTCGGGGACCTTCGTGGGCCAGCAGCTCATCCAGCAGCGCGGGATGCCCTTCACCCAGAAGGGGCCGCCTGCAGGCCGCGAGACCGAAGGGGAGCCGTCGGAACGGCCTGCACCTCCCTATTTCATGGTCTGGCGTTCGGGAGGGATGTCCCTCGGCGAGACCCCCGCAAGGCTTACTGAGGATACCAAGAAGCAGCTCAGAACCTTAGGCTATCTCCAGTAGGCGTGGGTGCCGGCGGATCTCGGGCCGCGGCGATCCCCGATCGCATAGAGAGCCGGCAACCCTAAGGCAGCGCCCTCACGAGGCTCTCCATCTCTTCGCGGGTGTTATAGAAATGTGGAGAGACCCTGATTCTCCCCTGGCGCGCTGCCGTCCAGAACCCCTGCCTGAGGAGCTTCGCACAGACCCGCTCGGCATCGCCCCTGCGCGGGGAGAAGGAAACGATGCCTGATTTCTCGCCGTCGCCTCGTGGGCTATAAACGCTGAAACCTCGCCCGGCGAGCAGCCGGCATAGGTGATCGGTCACGTCGATTATTCGCTTCTCGACGTTTTCGATTCCCAGGCCATTGATCATCTTCAAGGCCTCATTGAGTCCCGCGATGCCGATCAGATTTTTCTGAGCGGGCTCGTAGCGCCGACTGTCGGGAAAGAGCTTGTAGTCGAAGTCGTAGTAGTTATCCCAACCGACCACCGAGAGCCACCCGGGCGTTGGATGCACGAGCTCGTCGATCACGCGCGAAGAGCAGTAGAAGATGCCGGTCCCCTGCGGAGCGAGCAACCACTTGTGGCCGCCGGCCGAGAGGCCGTCGATCAAGCACTCTTTGACGTCCAGCCTCAGGGCCCCAAGACCCTGGATGCCGTCGACCACGAAATACGGGCCGCGCTTGCTGCAGATCTTGCCGATCCGAGCAAGATCATTCCGGTACCCGCTCGAGAATTCGACGAAGCTCACGGCGACGATCCGCGTCCTTGTGTCGATCGCTTTCTCGATGTCCTCAACGAGAATTCGGCCGTCTCTATCGGGAACGAACTTGATGCCGACGCCTCGCTCCTTGAGAGAGAGCCACGGATAGACGTTGGCCGGAAACTCGATCCGCGGGAGCACAACGTTGTCGCCTCGCTTCCAGGCAATGCCGCGGGCAAAGTAGTTCAAGCCCTGGGTGGTGTTGTCAACAAAAGCGATCTCTTTGGGACTTGCATTTACCAGGCGGGCGGCCTCCCGGCGGGCCTCCTCGACCCGTTTCGCCCAGCGAGGCTCCACCGTCCCGCCGTAGGCGGTCTGTTCGAGAACGTGCCTGGCAAGCGCTGCGGCCACCTTGGTTGAAAAGGGAGAGACCCCCGCATGATTGAAGTATCCGACGTGCTTGGTGATGGGAAAGAGCTTCCTTGCTTCCAGGAACTTGTCTTTCAAGATCGCCCTCCGGGCGTCCGTCCCCTGCTTTGCCGGACTTCATCCCATTCTAACGCAACACCCGCCCGGGCGCCAAACCATTTGACCCCCGAGTTAGTCTCATTTTAGCGGTCCTCCTCCTTGAATCTCTCCGTTGGCTGTCCCCGTTTTCAAAGCACCCTACTCATAGCGGAGCGCGTCGATCGGATTCAGGGCAGCAGCCTTTCGAGCCGGATAGAGCCCGAAGAAGATGCCAACCGCAGCCGAGACCGAGAAAGCAAGAACGACTATCCCCGGATTTATGACTGTTGAGAGCGCGGTCAAGCGCCCCAGAGCGAAAGATATGCCCAACGCTAGCAGGATACCGATAACTCCGCCGATGGCGCTGAGCACGACGGCCTCAGCAATGAACTGCGTAAGTATATCGCTGGCCCTGGCTCCGATCGACAGCCTTATCCCGATTTCGCGGGTTCGCTCGGTCACCGAGACCAGCATGATGTTCATAATGCCTATGCCCCCGACCAGGAGCGACACGCCGGCGATCGAGCCCAGGAGCAACGTCAAGGTACGCGACGTGGAGGTAGCGGCTTCAGTGAGATCCGCCTGATTGAAGATTCTAAAATCATCGTCATCGGCCGGATCGAGGCGATGGGCTTCCCGCAATATCTTTCTGATCTCCTCCTGGGCGGCAGGCAGATTGGTGGAGGAGGTCGCACTCACGTTGATCATATCGATGTACATCCCGCCCTTCAACCGATAAAGCACGGTGGTGTAAGGGGCGAGAACCACATCATCCTCATCCATTCCCATCGGATTCTGTCCCTTCTTGTTCAGCACGCCGATTACCCTGAAGGGGGTGCTCCTGACTTGAATCTGCTCGCCAATTGGGTCTTCGCCGGGAAACAGCTGATCCGCAACAGTCCGGCCAATCACGGCGACCTTCGCATTTGCCATCACGTCCCGATCGCTGAAGAGTTCGCCATCTTTGACCGTCCAGGCTCGTATATCAAGGTACTGTGAGGACACCCCGTTGATACTGGTGTTCCAGTTCTTGCCGCCTGCGATCACCTGCGCCCGGCTCCTCACAACCGGAGAAATCGCGGACAGCAAGGCTGTGTTCTGCTTCAGCTTGGTCACGTCGTCCAAGGTGAGGCGATTGGCGCTGCCCGCGCCCTGACTGACTCCACCGGCATGGGCTTGCCCTGGAAATACCGTGAGAACATTGGTTCCCAGGCCGGCAATCTGCTGCTCGATTCTTCTTTGGGAGCCCTGGCCAATCGCGACCATCACGATCACGGCAGACACCCCAATGATGATCCCAAGCGAAGTCAACATGCTACGTGTTCTGTTTCTCAAGATGCTCTTGAGGGCCACCTTCAATAGACTCTTGATCAGAAACATGGCACCACCACCTTCATTCCTCTGACGTCCCCAGGAACTTGCCCAGAGCTATGTCCTCTTTGAAACTTGCAAGGTCGTCCCTGGCACTCCGGCGCTCCGCGACGGGGTGGTCGAGCCTTATCATGCCATCCCGCATCGTCACCACCCTCTTGGCGTAGCTTGCTATGTCCGGTTCGTGAGTTACCAGCACAACGGTGATCCCCTGTTCATTGAGCTCCTGGAAGACCGTCATCACATCGACCGAGGTTCGGGTATCCAGGTTGCCGGTGGGTTCATCGGCCAGGATGATCGCCGGCTGGTTCACCAAAGCCCTGGCGACGGCCACCCGCTGCTGCTGGCCTCCGGAGAGCTGGCCGGGCTGATGGTCAAGGCGATCCCCAAGCCCCACCCGCGTAAGTGCCTCCACGGCAGCCCGCTTTGGGTCATGAATCCGGCGAGTCCGATCGTATATCAACGGAAGCTCAACGTTTTCCAACGCCGAGGTCCGTGGCAGCAGATTGAAGACCTGGAAGACAAAACCGATCTTCTGGTTACGAATGTCGGCGTAATCATTCTTAGTCAGATGACTGACGTCCATGCCGTCAAGGAAATACTTCCCGCCGGTCGGCTGATCCAAGCACCCCAGAATGTTCATCAGGGTGGACTTGCCCGAACCTGACGCGCCCATTATAGCCACAAATTCCCCCCGCTCCACGACGAGATCGACGCCCCTCAGTGCGTTGACCTCGATATCGCCGACTCGGTAGACCTTGGTCAGATCCTTGGTCTCGATTATCTTAGTCATCCAATTTCTCCCCCTAGACCAGGCTGAGAGCGCCGGGCCTATATCTACGTGCGGCCGCGCAGCTAGAATAATCTCATCCGCGGCCCGCCCGGCTGTGATCCTCCGCTTGTGCTGGTCGATGCCGACTGACCCAGGCTGGTTATGATCTTCATCCCCTCATGCAGGTCTCCGGCAGACACCAGCTCCGTCAGGCGCCCGCTGGTAATCCCAGTCTGTACGGTCTCCATCTTGAGCCGTCCCCCTGAGTCGACGAACCATATCATCTTATGGCTATTCGGCGGCGACCCGTCAGATTGTCCCGTCATGCCGGCAGACTGCGCTACGCCCTGGGAACCGGAGCCCCGCGCCAGTCTGTCTCCCTTACTGGAGTCTTGGGATGTGTTACCCCGGCGCTGCGCAGATCCTCGGACCTCCGCAAACATCTCTTTGGTGGGGACCAGCCTCAGAGCTGCATTGGGCACCAATAGCACACCTTTCCTTTGGGCAATCAGAAAGTCCACGGTGGCAGTCATGCCTGGAAGAAGCAGCCCCTTATCGTTCTTGGTATCGATAACCACCGTATAGTTCACCACGTTCTGCACGGTCTGGGGCTGGAGGCGGACCTGACTGACGGTTCCCTCGAACATCTGATCGGGATTGGCCTGCACTGTGAAACGGACAGGCTGGCCCTCCTTGATCTGCCCGATATCGGTCTCATCCACCGAGGCGAGAATTTGCATGTCGGATAGGTTTTCGGCCACGATAAAGAGCGTCGGAGCCGATAGGCTCGCTGCTACGGTCTGCCCTGGCTCGTTATTCCGCTGAATGATGGTGCCGTCGATCGGAGACCGGATCACCGCGTACCTCAAATTGGCCATGGCCCGATCCAGCGCCGCTTCCGCCGACTTCAGGCTGGCCTCGCGGATTTGAACCGCGATCCGAATCGGAAGGAATTCCTGCTCCGAGAGATAGCCCTTCTCGGAGAGCGGCAGATTCCGGTCATACTCGGACTTGGCCTGGTCGTATTGGGCCTTGGCACTCATTAAGCTCGCCTCCGCATCCTTGACGGCAGCCTCGAGCAGGGTCGTATCCAACACGGCGACAATCTGGCCCTTGTGCACCTTGTCGTTAAAGTCGACGAATATCTCGGCAAGCCTACCGGACACCTGCGTGCCGACTTCGACAGTGCCGACCGCACTGAGCGTTCCCGTCGCTGTCACCACGCTCTCAAGATCACCCCTGGTGACCTCGCCGAACTCGTACTGAACACCGGCTCCTTCTTTCTTGAGCACAGTGAAAAGGAGAATGGCGGCGCCCAACACCACGACTGCCACCGCTCCGCTTATGATTATTGCCGTCTTCCTGCTAAGTCCCTTCATCTTGCCCTTACCTCCTCAGCATGCAACCCGTCCGAGACCATCATCCGAGCATCCTCAGAGCCACATCGATATCCCCTCTGTAGTAGCCTATCGCGAGCCACGCTATCACCACCGTGTAACCCGCCTGCACGCGATCAGTCCTGGCGTTGGCGTACTGAGCGCGAGATGCCGCGAGCTCCGCCAAGGTCGCAGCACCCACCCGATAGCGCTCGGTTGTCGCTGCCAGAGCCTGTTGGGTGTACTCGAGCTGCGCATCAGCCGCCCGCAACCGCTTTACTGCAGTCTCGTAATCCAGCAAGGCTTGTCTGATATCAAGCGTTACCTGGCGCTCCAGGTCTTCCAGGGTTAGCTTCTGGTTTCGCAGAGTTATGTCTGCCTGCTGAATGCTGCTCCTGGTCCTCAAACGGTCGAAAAGTGGCAACGAAAGGGAAAGTCCGATGTCGAATGCCGGACTTGTCCCCCACATCTGATGTGAGAAACTGCCGCTCCTGTTCTCACTGTAGCTGGAGCCCCCGCTGAGACCGATGGAGAGAGACGGCCAGTAACCGGAGCGCGCCACCGAGACTTGCTTTGCGGTGGCCTCAACCTGGGCCTTCTGTCCGGCCACATCGGCGCGGTGTGCCAGGGCTTCGCGAAGAGTCGGATCCGGATCGGGCGCCTCGAATTTGGGAATCAGCTGGTCGAGCTGAAGGGCGACCGCTTCATAGTCTGCCGTTGGCTCCACTCCCAGAGTTTTAAGCAATTGGAGCTTGCTCACACCCTCGGTCTGCTCTGCATTCAGAACCTGGAGCTCCGCCTGTGCCACGGCCGCCTGCTGCTGCAGCAGATCGGCCAGCGGTCGGTTGCCAACCTTGTAGAATTCCCGCACCAGTGCCAGCTGTTGACGCTGCGCCTCAAGGTTCTCCTGCCGACTCTGGACAAGTTCACGGTTCATAAGCACGTCCATAAAGCCGGAGACCGTCTGGAAGATCACGGTTTGCTGCGTACGCTCATAAGACCGCCGGTCGGCCTGCAGCCCCAGTTGGGCAGCCCGTAATGAATTGAAGTCCCCCAGACCGTCAAATAGAGTCAGGCTTGAGGATAGGCGCGACGAAGCGCTGCTGCCTGTGCCGTTCCCGGAGGCCGAAGCGCTAAGATCCGGAAGGAATTGCGTCGCAGCCTGGCGGACGGATACTCGGCTCGATGCGACACGATCCGATGCCTGTAGCGCGGAGACATTGCATTCCAGCGCCGTATCGATCGCTTCCCTAAGCGTTATCCTGCGGGTCTCCTGGGCAAAGGCTTCACCCACAAGGAGCCCGGCCACGAGTGCGCATACAAGAACGATCGGCCGGCCCACCGTCCCCATCATCCGCACCTCTCTGTTTATCACCGAGTCCCCGTTCGCCGAGATCTTAGATCTAATGAGATTCATCTTCCCCCCTTCGAGCCGCCCATCGATCAATCTGTGGTCTTGCCCCCGTTCATTCGATTGGACAATGTAAAGCTGGGCCGTATTCCCACAAACTTATGGAACCTGCTTCAGGGGTTACTGCCCTTGCCTCGCACCGGCACCCTATCGAGGCTTGTGCGGTGGCTTATGGCGGGATCTATCCCGTTCCAGGCGATCTCTCTGCACATCGGTGAGGATCGGATCCAGGTTCTTGCGAAGGGAGTCGGCCAGCGCTTTCGTTGATGCATGGTACTGGGTGTTGAGTTCCTCGAACTGTGCTGAGTACTTGGTCAGGATCTCTCTCACGGGTCCCGCCTGGGCGCCGTCGGGCTTAATGATTTCTTCCAGTCGCCCTGCGAACCCTTGTCGCGTTCTCAGTTTATCAAGATGTCTGAAATGCTGCCGCGCCACCAGAGGCCCCACGACCAGCGCTCCGATCACTACCCCTATCATCAGCGTGGCAACTACAACCAGGATTGCTCTCTGACAAGTGTTCATGACGTCGCCTCCAGGATCGCCTCGACCGGCGGCTTCATAAGCTCGTCCGAGGTCACCGAAACCCCCATTGCCCCCGTTATGGAAATGTCGTCCGTCTGGACCAGGTTGTAAATCACCAGACCTATCACTACGACAGCGCCGGCGATTGCAACCGGCCGAAACGCATTGTAGATGGCCTTCCAGAAGGTCTCGCGACTGCCGTTGATCACGCGCCGGGTCGCGATGCGATTGATCACCTTGTCCGCGAAGAAAGGCCCGAAAGAATCGCGTCGCGTGGAGACAATGGCTCCACGCAGTGTTTGGAGACGTGACTTCTCTTTGCGCAGATCCAGCGAGGCGGCGAGGGCGGCTTCGAGCTCGCCCGTCTCCACATCGCTAAGACCTCCGTCGAACGACCTTACCAGCAGATTCAGGATTCGCTTGTTCATGATTTCTCCCCAAGAAGCGGCCCAAGGATTCCCCTGAGTTTCTCTTGGGCCCGCGCAAGCCTCGAAAGGACAGTACCCAGAGGCAGGCCCAAAATTCCCGCCGTCTCTTCCGTAGAATAACCGTCGATCAATCTTAGCACGATCACCGACCGTGACCGGTCGTCCAGTCTCGCGAGGGCCTTAGCCACAAGGTCACGGTCGCCAATATCGTCACGGCCGGATTCTTTGCTCGGCAGATCGGAGTGCTCTTCGACCGGGCGGGACGACACAAAGAACCGTCGGCGCTTCCGCCGTTTGAGTTCATTCAGCGAGAGGTTCATCGCGATACGGGTCAGGTAGGTCTTGACCGACGATTCCCCGCGAAACTTGTCCAAGCTTCTGTAGAACCGTACGAACGTTTCCTGTCCCACGTCCTCCGCTTCCGCACAATCGCCCAGCATAGCCATCACCGTTGCCGCGACCGCCGGCTCATATAGCCGCACGATGTCCCTGAACGCACGGTCGTTGCCGCCGCGGGCAGCCGCGATCAGATCTTGGTCGGTCAAGCCAATGTCCCTCTCCGGACACCTTAACACCTCTTGTCCTCTTTCTACACCTTATAGACAATCGGCGATCGCGATTGATTCCCGGAAACTGTGACGGTAGGCGATCTCACCCGGGCATTCGGCCTACCTGCCCAAATGCAGGCTCTCGGGGACGGTAGCGCCCGGAGACATCAACGCTCTGCTCGGGCTTAGGGCCCGCACATCTATGGACTGAGGGACCAGAGAAGCGCAGAATAGTGAGTATAATTGATGGTCGAATCGTTATAATCGTGAAGGCAAGGCCATCGGGACAAGAGAGAACGGAGATGAATAAGTAGGCAGCAGCGGGAGGAAAGGGCAATGCAGGAAGAACGACTTCGGATTCTGAAGATGCTTGAAGAGAAGAAGATATCCGTCGAGGATGCGGCGAGGCTTCTCGATGCCATGCCGGATGCACGATCCGGCGATGACGAATCCCAAGGCAAGAAGAAGCTGCGGGTGAGAGTCACCGATCCCAGGACCGGCAAGCAGCGGGTCAATCTCACCGTACCGCTTGGGCTGGCGAAACTGGCGGCCAAGTTCATCCCGGGCAAAAAGAAGGAAGAGCTCCTGGGCGAAGGGGTCGACCTCGATACGATCCTGTCACAGGTGATGTCCGAGAACATCGGCAAGATAGTTGACGTGGAGTCCGACGAAGGCTTGATCGAGATCTCGATCGAGTAGATAGAGGCTCGCTCGGTCGGGGGTTGTGCTCCGGCTCAGTAACCCCATTCGCCTCCGCATCAACCCCACTCCCTCGCCTGACCATCCAGGCTTGGTGTGGGGGTCGATCTTCAAGACGGTTTCTTCGAACCGGACTCGATGTAGGCTTCGAGAGGCTTCAGGTACTTCCTATCGATTCGGACACGGAGCCGCAGCGTGCCGTCGCGGGACTCGCTGCCGAGGACCCTCCCGTAGCGATTGACGTAGGAGAGCCCCGCCGTGTCTTCCTGCGGCAAGACCACAAACACCTCAGCCTTGTCCCGTGACGCGAGCTCAAACAGCCGCTGTTTGAGCTCCTCCACGCCCCACCCATGGAGAGCACTAATCGCAAGCGCGCCCTCATTGCGGCGGAGTTCAAGATTGAGCGACGCCTCGTCACCCGTCAGATCGACCTTATTGAAGACCAGCATCTCCTGTTTCCCGCCAGCACCGATCTCTTCAAGCACCTCTCGCACGGTTGCAATCTGGGCTTCATAGTTGGGATGGCTCAGGTCGGCGACGTGGATCACAAGATCGGCCTCGATCACGCACTCGAGCGTCGCGTGGAAGGAGACAACCAGGTGATGCGGTAGTTTCTTGATGAACCCGACGGTATCGCTCAGCAGCATCGCTTCTTTCGACGGGAGATTCAGGATTCTCGTGGTCGTATCAAGTGTCTCGAACAGCCTATCCCCGGTACCGACGGCTGCCCTGGTAAGGAGATTGAAAAGGGTGGACTTCCCCGTATTGGTGTAGCCCACCAGGCTTGCCTTCAGGAACTCCTTTCGCCGTGACGTTCTAACCGTTCGGTCCTGCTCAACTTTCTTCAAGACCTTTTTCAAGGTGAACATGCGCCTCCGGATGCGGCGTCGATCGACCTCGAGCTGAGTCTCGCCGGGGCCCCGCGTGCCGATGCCGCCGCCGGTCCGCGAGAGGTGTTCCCACATTCCCGTAAGCCTCGGCAAGGTGTATTCAATCTGGGCGAGTTCGACCTGGGCCTTGGCGACGCTGGTCCTCGCGCCGAGCGCAAAGATATCAAGGATCAGCTGACTGCGATCGATCACCCGCACACCCACCAGTTCCTCCAGATTCCTTGCCTGGGCGGGGCTCAGGTCATCATCGAAGACCACCAGATCGACGCCCTTCTCACGGCACAGCTCGCCTATCTCCTCGGCCTTGCCGCGGCCGATGAAGGTGGCCGGGTCGATCGTTCGCTTCTCCTGGAGCACGCGCGAGACCACATCACCCCCGGCCGTCCTGGCAAGCAGGGCCAGCTCGTCCAGGGATTCGCCGGCCCCACTGCGGCCGTCGCGGCCACGGTACGCTCCGACAAGCAGAACTTTCTCCTTCTTGGCCAAGGCTACCCCTCCCTTATGCTGGTCCCAATCGATCAAATCGAAAACAAACGTCCGGCTCCGCGCCGAAGCCGGACTTTCCCGTTCTCCCGAGCTACACATTACCCACGGGGCAGGTAGTTGTCAATCAGTGCCGTTCGCTCGGTCGGGGGTTGTGCTCCCTCGCCCAACCCAATTCGGGCAGCGAGGTGACGAGTGGCCCGAAGCAAGTGTCCTATCGCAGCGAGGGCCACCGGCACCGAGCCCTTACTTGACGAGCACCATCTTCTTGACAATGCGCTCGGTCCCCACGTCCAGGCGCGCAAAATAGATGCCCGGGGCAACACTCGCGCCGTCATCGTCGGTCCCGGCCCACTCCGTCCTGTAAGCACCTGCCACTCTGGTTCCATCGAAGACCGACTTAACGAGCCGGCCCCTGACATCGTAAACCTTTAGCGATACTCTCGATTCCACGGGAACGCTGTACTCGATGATGCTTGCCGCCGAGACAGGGTTGGGCCCCACCCTGAGATCGAGAGATAGCGCGGTCCCGCCCTTGTCTCCAACCCCGGCCGACTGATTGGGTTCAAACGCGTAGAGCCGATCCGCCGAGACATACATGCGCCCGAGAGTGGGCGCCGGTGAGGCGCTCACCGCCTGCGGCATCGAGTACTCCCAGACCGGGCTGCCATCGGCAGCGTCCAGAGCAAGCACCCGCCCTCCACCAGTGCCACCACAACCCACGTAAACGACGCCATCATGTTCCGGGTCCCCGGTTGCACATTCGGGCGGGAATATGGGTTCGCCCATACCGTCAAATCCCAGCGGCAGCATGCCGTAAGGCAGAACCACGCCCGGGGATGAGGCTGTGCCTCCCCCCGTGGCGTAGCTCCAAATCAACCTGCTTGTACCCTTGGGTTTGCCGAGATCCAGGCAGTAGACGGTCCCATTGGTGGATTCGAACCATACCATGCCCCAGTTGTGAGCCCGGTCGACTGCGACCGAAGGGCTGGAGTTTATCGGATCGGTCGATCCCGTTTCGTATTGCCAAAGCTGATTGCCGGAGGCAGCATCGAGCGCGTACACTCTGCCGGAATTAGTCGCTACAACCACGGTCTCGTCGGCCTGCGAAGAGATGCCGTCCTGGGTGACGCTATCACAAACCGACGGCGAGGCTACGATCATGCTACCCATGGTCCTGGACCACTTGGGAGTTCCATCATAGGCCATCACGCAGCGCATCGTACCGGCATTATCACCATAGAAGATGGCGTCAACCCTGGATTGGGGCTGGGTCGGCTTGGGCACTCTACCCATCACCACGGGGCAGTTTATTACGCTTCCCGTCAGGTATTGCCACCGCACCGATGGGGACGTGGCGTTGAGGGCGTACATCGTTCCGCCCCCGGAGCCTACGAACACCAGCGGTGTGAAATCGCCGGCGATGTTGGGATTCTCGACCATCGCGATGCGCGGGGGCGCCTCAAGGGTGCGGTTGCCCGGCTCGGGCCAGAAGCCCTCGATCGCTCCGGTACGCAGATTGAGATAATAGACACGGTTGTTGGTCGCATTCACATAGACACGGTCGAGCACCATCGAGACCCCTCCGCGTCCGTAGACGGTATCGACCGCAAGTGGGGTCGAGCGCAGCGGGACTCCGATCGGGGTGGCCCAGACGGGCCTCCCGTCCTCGGCTGAGTAGCAGTAGACCATGCCGTCGCTGGATGAGACTATCGCAAGCCCTCGGACGACATCGCCGGGGGGAATCGTCATCTGGGTGTTCGTAACGACGGGGGACGATCTCACGGTTGTCGCGCCCGTGGCCGACCACGCGAGCTGCAAGCGATCCGCGTAAGGTGCGTCGATATAGGGCAGTCCCCCGGTGAAGGTCCAACCACCCGAGATCACGTCGTGATGGAAAGAGCTCCATTCCTGGCAGAAGTGCGGCTCGGGGATCACCGGGATCACGCCGACCCAGCCGGGCACGTAGATCTTGGCGGTCATCTGGCCCGAGCACTTGCTGGTGGCTTCGACGTAGATCTTGGTCACAACGGTCGAGTAGTCGATGCTGCTCGCGGTAAACGTGCAGTTGGCGTTGGCATGCTGGGTCTGGTCCCAGAGATAGTGAGGATCTTCGGTGGTGTCGGCGTAAGCCGCGCCGGCCTTCACTTCCCACGGATACCACCACTCGTTCCAGTCGGCATTCTTCCTGTCGTCATAGCCGGGATCCTCCACCCACACCTCGTAGGGCCAAGGGGTGCAGACGCAGTTGGGCGGGAGAAAGACATAATCGTATGAGCAGGTACCGCTGTTCTTGACCATATTGGTGTGCTTAATGATCGAGTGACTGATTATGAGGCCGCAGTCGAGCGAGTCGGGGCCGCCGCTGCCCGTCCAATCGGACCAATCCGAGTCAAGTTTGTCGAAATAGGTATTGGCCTCCTGCGGGTGCCGGTTTTCAATCAACCAGTACTCATCGGGCACGGTAGGGTCCTGAAGCCTCAGAATCTGGGCGGTATTCCCTTGGGGCGGCTGGATCGATGTCTCAAGATCATAGATGGTGAACGTAGTTGTGTCCTTGGTGGGGGTCACCACCTTGATCCCTGCCCAACCGCAACCGGCCTTGTTGAAACCCATCAAGTGACTCGGTCGTTCGGCCCAGCCCGTGGGGCCGCACCAGCTGCCGTGATCCATAAGGCACCAGTCCATCACCGGATAGTCGTCGGTATCGGGTACGTTCGCCCAGCCCGGGTCGCCATCATAGAGATCGGGATTGCCTATGCTGTGAGAGAACTCGTGACACCAAGTGCCGAGGGGCACGGTGTTCGAGTCGTTATAGTACTCGGGCACGATGAATCCGCTGGTGACCATTGTGCCGGTGCTGTCGACACAATTCGCCGAACCTGCATCGTAGGGCCCATAGAACAGGCCCCAGTAGTACCATGACCAGATGGTGTGCGGGTTGCTGCCTCCCTCTTCGCCGATACCCGCATGGAGCACCATCACGTGATCCACTGATGTGTCGGCGTCAGCGTCATAGAGGCAGAAGTCGATGTCGGGATCGGCAGCATTGACCGCGTCCTGGATGAGGCGGCAAGTGCCGGTCACGCCCCCTCCGCCACAAACCACGCTGTCGACAACGCCGGTGTCGTCGTTCCAGCCGTCATCGACTATGTCCCCATTGTGCCAGCCATAGTACTTCATGGAGTGAGGCATCGTGTAGGGACCGATGACGATGCCGTCGATGTCCATCATTCCGAGTGAACATTCGTCCCAGTAGTTGTCCATGCTGTAAGAGCCGGCGGCCTCCTTGAAGATCTTCTTCCGATAGAAGGTGCTGTCGTGCCCCGCCTTGAAGGTCACGGCGGCACAGGTGTCGATAATCGCGGTGCCGGGATCATCGTAAGTATCCGCGGGAAACTCCACAAGAATCACGACGATCTTCTCGGTCGGTCTCGGCATATAGCGTTCGCCCGCCAACATACGGGGCACCTCGACGAAAGTCTTGGTCGCGAGGGGCTTCCCGTCCGGAGCAAGCGCGGGACGCGACGGGAAAACTGCAAACACATTACTGCAAAACGCAAACACGAGTACTGCGGCGAGTACAACAAGGGAAGGCTTCATCGCGGCTACCTCCGTGCCTATTTGCCAGAATGCGTGCGGAGAAAACCCTGAATACCTTGTCCAAGCGTCGGGGCTCATTTTACACCCCTCCGAGGCAGTTTGCAAGCACAAACAGAGCGCTGCCAGGCAAAGCCGCGGGCTGGCTGAGGGAGCGGATTGCCCGGAGCGCTCGGTCGGGGGTTGTGCTCCGGCTCAATAACCCCATTCGCCTCCGCATCAACCCCACTCCCTCACCAGCCCATCCGGGGCAGCCGCAGCGGGGCCTGGATCGACGGCGAATATCCTTTACTGAGCCGGAGACCAGCCCCACCAAGGCCGCGACGTCCGCTCGGTCGGGCGTTGTGCTCCGGCTCAGAACCCCATTCGCCTCCGCATCAACCCCTCTCCCTCGCCGGACTCGACGCCCACGCGATTTGGGTTGACCCCAGGGGATGGCCTGAATATCATTCGAGTGTTCTTTGTGGCAATGCAGCGGTTGTTCTGACTCTGCAGTCGTCTCTAACCAAGCGATCCCAGAAAGGGGGTCGGAAAATGCGATGGTTTCTCGTCATTTCTTTGTGCCTTGCGGTCGCCCTCGCGGCGTCCTGTCAGCGGAAGGTTGTAACCCGGCTGGATGCGGACGAAACCGTTGATCTCTCCGGAAGGTGGAATGACACCGACTCGCGAATGGTCTCCGAGGCTATGGTCAAGGATTGCCTCAATCATCAATGGATAAGCGAGCACACGCGCACCGCCTCAAAGCGGCCGGTCGTGATAGTGGGCATCGTAAGGAATCAAAGTACCGAGCACATACCGGTGATGACTTTCATTTCCGACATCGAGCGGGCCTACATCAATTCAGGCCTGGTTGATGTGGTAGCGGCCGCTACGGAAAGAACCGACCTCCGCGAGGAGCGCGAGGATCAGCAGAAGTACTCCGACGAGGAGACCGTGAAGAAGTTCGGGAAGGAGCTGGGGGCCGATTACATGCTCAACGGCTACATCTCGACGATCACCGATCAGGAGAAGGGAACCAAGGTTCTCTACTATCAGATTGATCTCACGCTGACCAATATCGAGAGTAACCAGAAGGTATGGATCGGGCAGGAGAAGATCAAGAAGATGGTCGAGCGCAAGCGCTTCGGCCGCTGACCCGGATCCGACCTTGAGCACACGTAGCAGATCATCAGGTCCAGGCTGCGCCCGGACGGGGCCGACACCCGCGAGGTGGTCGACTAGGGCGGGCTCGCCATGGGTGGCCTGGGGCCTCGGGGGCGGAAGCCCTTCGCTCAGAGGCTCGGTGCCGGTGGCCCTCGCTGCGATACGACACTTGCTTCGGGGCCTCGGGGCGGCAGCCCTTCGCTCAGTAAAGGATATTCGCTCCGGGCGATCCGCCGCCTCGGCTGTCCAAATTGGGTTGGGCGAGGGAGGAGGGTTGATGCGGAGGCGAATGGGGTTACTGAGCCGAAGCACAACCCCCGACCGAGCGGCGGCGCTCGTCGTGCTCGCAGTGCTCGTGTGTTGCTTTGGATGCGCCCATCATCCGATGCGCATGGCCCAAGTGCGGATGTTGATGGCACAACAGCAGTACCTCGAAGCGCTCACGGAGGTCGATAAAGTCTGCAAGTCCGAAGACGACGTGCTGTGCCTTCTTGAGAAGGGCTTGCTCCTCCACTACGCAGGGAAGTATCGGGAGAGCAATGACGTTTTCGAGAGAGCCGAGATTCTAACCGAGGATCTCTACACCAAGAGCCTTTCGCGGCAAGCGGTCTCGCTCATAACCAGCGATCTCGCGCTCGAATATGTGCCCAAACCCTTTGAGCAGGTACTGGTCAACTATTTCCGCGCTCTGAACTACATGTTTCTCGGCCTCAAGGAAGACGCACTGGTCGAATGCAGAAAAGCCAGTGACAAACTCGCGCGCTATTCCGAGGATGAGAAGCGCCCCTACAGGCACGATGCCTTCTTAGAGTACTTGACCGGGATCCTGTACGAGTGGGGCGGTGAGACCAACAATGCCTTCATATCTTATAGGAACGCCCGCGAAGCCTATCGAACCTACGGCGAGATCTTCGCCATCCAGACGCCACCGGAGCTCACTTGCGACCTGCTGCGCACCGCGGAGGAGATGAGCTTTCGTGACGAGATAGCTGCGATCGCCCTGGAGGAGCGCGACCGATGCACGCGGGCGGCGTCGGGGACCGATTCAACTCTAGCCGCCACGGACTTAACGGGGACCGCCCGGGGGTATGCGAAAATCGTGGTATTCGTGGAACAGGGTTTTGTCCCGTCGATCGAGGAGTGGAGTCTCAATATTCCCATCCTCAAGTCCGAGGCCGAGCCGGCACATGATGACCCGTTCAATTTCTCCGTCGGGATCGCGCCAAGGATGTACGGCTACACTTATGACATCGGGGACATCGCGTATTTCCTCAGGGTGGCGGTGCCCCATTATCCCGACGAGGTCCCGGACCGCCCCGTGCCGACCATCTATCTCGACTCGCTGGCTCTCACTCCGGCCAAGTGCGAGGACACCTTTTCGATGGCTCGCAAGGAGCTGGATCAGGATATGCCCAGAATATTTGCGAAGACCGCCGTGCGGGCCCTGGCCAAGTACAAACTGACCGATGCCGCGGGTGACAAGTGGGGCAAGATTCTCGGCGGTTTGGTCAACGCCGCAACCGCCGCAACCGAACAGGCCGATCTGCGCGCCTGGTTATCGCTGCCACGCTCCATATACCTGGCCACCATATACGTCAGGCCGGGGCAGCATTGTCTGTCGCTCGCCGCGCCTCGCATCTCTCCCGAGATCCGGAGCACTCCGGGATCCGACCGGACTGCGATCGATGTCGGCCCCGGCACCACGGTCTTCGTTCGCTTACGCCAGTATTGACCCTCAGGATTGAGCGGCCTTCGGCAGGACATCCCCGGTCGGCGCCTTGGTCCAGATCCGTGTGTTGAGGTTGAGGTCGTCGACGATCCCGATCGCAAGCTGAAGATTCTCGAAGTATTGATCGACGGTCTTGAAGTCGGTTATGGGGCTAAAAACCTTCGGCTCGAAGAGCCCTTTACCATATGGGATCGCAACGAAAACCTGTGAACCCACAAAAGATAGATAGATCGGCCGCCCGGTCTTCTTGCGGAAGCCTACGATCCGCTCCATCAGGCTTGTCGAAAGGATGTATCTTGATTCAATCTGATCGTCGCCATAGACCACAAACATCTTCTCGAATTCGGGATCCTCAAGCTTTATCAGTTCACCCCGCGATTTGTTCAGGGATTGAAAGAACGCGCCCGCACCGCCCAGGAGTCTCTCGGCGGTATCGGGCAAGACCACGGTCTTGCCGTAGAACCTCTTGTTGAAATCTCCGATGAAGAAGAGACCCTTGAAAATGGTATGCCAGTGTCTGCGACGCCCACGGCGCGAGTCGTAGGTGTCCTCCTTGTACTCGGCATGCAGTTCGGAAAACTCAATGTCGGTCTCGCCGATCCTGCCCCTGATGTGGTCATCACCCCGGAACCTATCCGGTAGCCGCTCGAAGATGCGGCTCGAGATGAACTTGCCCCGTTCGATGAAACCGGCGGGCCAGTACCCGAGGGCGGGATCTATAAAAACGACAATCTTGCTTATCACGTTCACCTTGAAGAGATGGACGTACTCGCTGATAAGGTACCGATAAAGGAAGGTGGCGATACTCACCGAGAGGGCGAAGGCAGCGAAGCCGAGCCAGCCGGTAAGCCTGTAGACAAGGTCGAGTGTCACGGCGGCCGCGACGATTGCGCCGGTAACGACAAAGAGCACCACCACCCGACCCAGCACGGCTTTCCTGACCGCTTCGAGCCGCTTGAGCTCCTTCGCCAGATCGGTCGCATAGAAGTGAGCAAAATCGGAAAGAGTCCGTTCAGGCATTTGTCACGGCTACGCGCGCTTAAACATCTTCTGCACGTCCACCGGCTCGCGTTCTTCGGGCGAGATCTCAAACACCGCCCGCCGCCGGTAGTTCATCATCCGGGCCATCATGTTGGTCGGGAACATCTCAACCGCGTTGTTGTAATCGGTGACTGCGGCGTTATAGGCTCGCCGGGCCGCCGAGATCTGTTCCTCGACTTCGTTGAGGCTTGCCTGGAGCTGGAGGAAGTTCTGATTGGCCTTGAGATCGGGATAGTTCTCGACCGCAACCATGATGCCGCGCAACGCCGTCGAGATCTCGCGGTCGATCGCGATCTTCTCATCATCGGTCGCCTTCCCTGAGATCGCCCTGGCCCGCAGCTCGGTAACCTTGGTCAAAACCTCCTTCTCATACTGCATATAGGTCTGCACGGTCGCAACGAGATTGGGGATCAGGTCGTACCTTTTCTTGAGCAGGGCATCGATCGCCCCAAAGACGTTGATCACCTGGTTCTTCTTCCCGACCAGACTGTTATAAAGCCCGACCAGGACGGCAGCGACGACCGCCACAATCGCGATGACGATCCCGAATACCATCATGTCTGTGTGCCTCCTTCAGATCTATTTCCTCACGCCCGCCAGCCTGATAAAACCGTCGACATCCATCAAGGCTCGATCGACCGCATCCTTCCAGAACGCGGGCTTAGTGAGATCGACTCCGAGATGCTTCTTGGCTACTTGCTCGGTTGTCATCGAACCGGTATCGGCCAAGAGCCCCCTGTAGGCCCTGGCAAAGGCCGGCCCTTCCTTCTTGGCGCGATCATAGATGCCGCCCGCAAATAGATGCCCGAAGGTGTACGGGAAATTGTAGAAGGGCACCGACGTTTCCGAGAAATGCAGTTTGGAAGCCCAGAAGAGTGGATGGTATCCGTCAGGCGCAAGGATGCCGCCGAAGGCGGTTCTCTGGGCCTCAACCATCAGCTCGCGAAGCCGCTCTTTGGGCACGGGCCCTTTCTTTCTTGCTTCGTGGAACATGGTGTCAAAGATGTACCGGCAGCGGATGTCACACAGCATGCTCAGCCCTTCCTGGAGTTTCTTATCGAGGAGCGAGAGGCGCTCCGCCCTACCCTCGGTGGCCTCGAGCGCCGCATCGGTCACCAGCATCTCGTTGAAGGTTGAGGCAGTCTCGGCGAGGTTCATCGGGTAGTGCCGCGCGAAGTAGCCCTGATTGCTCAGGACCCAGCTGTGATAGGCATGTCCCAGCTCGTGCGCGAGCGTCATCATTTCGTTGTAGTTGCCGGAGTAAGTCATGAAGATGCGCGATTGCTTCACCACCGGGAGCCCGGTGCAGAAGCCTCCTCCGGATTTCCCGGGTCTATCCTCGGCCTCGATCCACCTCGCCTCTATTGCCTTGCGCGCGAAGCGACCCATGTCCGCGGAGAATGAAGAGAGGTGCTTCACGATGAAGTCGCAGGCATCGTCATAGGTGTAGGTCTTCTCGACTTCCCCGAGCGGTGCGATCATGTCGTACCAGCGGAACTCATCGATCCCTAAGATCCTCTTCTTCGCGGCGACATATTGCTCGACACGCCGGCGCCCTCGAGCGACAGCGTCCCACATGGCATCGATGGTCTCCCGCTTCACCCGACCCATTAGAACCGCCTCGGTAAGCGGGGAATCCCACCCGCGGCCCTTATAGAGGCTCAGTCGGAAGCCCACCATCGAGTTGAGTTCCATCGCGGCGAGATCCTCCACGGATTTCCATGCGGCCGTCAGTTTCTCGAAAGCCTGTCTGCGGATCTCCCGGCGGGGCGAGCTCATCTTGTTGGCGACCTGGCCCATCGAGAGCATCTGCTTCTTGCCATCAGCGACAAACTCAGCCCTAAGGTCGCCGTAGATCTTGGTGTAGAGGCGGTTCCAGGCATGATAGCCGTTGACGGCGAGCTCCGTGGCCAGCTTCTCCATCTCGGGCTCCATCTTGAGCCGGGCATTGGTGCGCATCTCGTTGAGGTAGAAAGCGGTCCCGCGAAGTCTCTTGTCGCCGACCAACTTCTTCCAGACGGCATCTTTGACGCCTATCGCAAACTCTTCGATGCCCGTCTTTGTCGTTTCCCACTCGGCGGCCATCGAGGACAGCTCTTCGTAAATCGTCATCGCCTTGGTATCTTCGACATTCTGGGCAATAAGACAGTAGGCGAAGCTGTCCGCGTGGCCCAGGCGCTCGCCCAGGCTCTCAAACGATACGATGAAAGCCGCCCACTGGCGGAGACTCTTTGCATCCGTCCGCCGCGGGAGTCGTGCGAGCGTAGCCTTTGCCCTGACAAGATCGCGCGCTATCGACCTGCGGAAGACCTCGAATTGCTTTGATGAAGAGCCTCCGGGAAATATGGATTCCAGATCCCAAGTCAATTTGCCCGACTTACTCGGTCTCCTGGCCGGTTTCGCACTCGAGGTTCTTCCCGAGGTCTTGCCAGAAGTCCTGCCCGATTTCTTAGCCGCCGTTTTAGTCATGGTTGTTTATCTCCTTCTTGCGATTTTGGCCGTTTCGGAGATTATACATGCCTTCTTGACTCCTGCAAAGCCCCAAGATCAATCGCGACCCCGGCCCAGCCTTCGGATTTTGGGCCTCGATTGGGGGCCTAGAGAGTGATCACCCTGTCGGATTCCACGACCCATTTCACCAGGTCGTGCATCGAGCCGATTTCCGCGCCATCAACTGCTTCACTCTGCGCCAAGGCGCGCTCCAATGCGCACACGCCGCAAAGCCTGACCGTGGCCCCATGAGCGACTACACTTTTCAGGAGATCCTCGCAGTTCGGCATCTTGCCGTCTAGCAGACCCTGGATCTCCGCGGGCTTCTGGCCCTTCCTGGCAGCCAGAACCGCGTCCTCAATCAGAAAAAGATTCACCGTGTGACCATCAAACAGGGCCGCAAGCGCAAACCTAAGCGCCGTATAGAGCCTCTCACTGCTGTAAGGGGTACCGCCTGTTACCACTGCTATACTGGCCATCTTGTCCTCCCGCTGTCGCCGGTTACCGTCAGAATCTACGGGGTTACGCGTTCGATATCTCTGGCCAATCCATACATGCTACGTCCCCTGCACTAGACCCATAGCGTACCGCATTGCCGCCCCAACCGCCACAGGTCACACCGATCCGGGGCATATGCGGCCGGCACTCGCCCGACAAAACCCCGCCCAACGCTATACCGGCCCATCTGCATTATATCAAAATCGCTTGACAACAAAGAAATCGCTTGATATGATAGTCGACAAAGTCGATATACTAAGTAGACTTTCCCGCGAGGTCGCGATGAGAATATCGAGAAAAGGCGAGTATGCGCTCCGAGCGATGACCTATCTCGCCCTCAACTACAAGAAGACTCCCGTTCATATCCACGAGATATCGCAGCGCGAGAAGATCCCCGAGAAGTTTCTGGAGCAGATTCTCCTCGATCTCAAGCGGGCCGGCCTGCTTGAGAGCAAGCGCGGCATCCACGGGGGCTACAGCATCATCAAGGCCCCGAGGAAGATCTCGCTGGCACGAATAATCCGCATAATCGACGGTGCGCTCGCTCCTCTGGGATGTGTTAGCAGATGGGCCCACGTCAGCTGCCCCGACGAGAGGAAGTGCGGGCTCAGGAAGGTAATGCTTGAGGTCAGGAACGTCGTTGCCGAAATGCTAGAGAAAATTACCCTGGAAGATGTGTGCCGGAAGAGAGGGAATGTCGTGTCTTGCCCGGCTATGGACCAGAGACCACACGGGCTCCAGGCGGAGCCCGGACGCTCAAAAGGGAAAAGGAGGTAGAGCCCCATGAGAAAGCTATTATGTGGTTTGGTTGTCGCTTTATTGGCCGGCGCTGTGATCGCTCCGTGCCAGGCGGAGACGCCCCCGGTGCAGGCGCCGCCGCAGGCGCCCCAGAAGAACCTGGAGGGCACAATCAGCGTGTCGGGCGCATGGGCGCTCTATCCCATGACTGTTAAGTGGGCCGAAGAATTCCAGAAGGCTTATCCCAAGATCAAGGTCGACATTTCCGCGGGCGGCGCCGGCAAGGGTATGGCGGATGCGCTTGCAGGTGTGGTCGACATCGGCATGGTCTCCCGCGCAGTATATCCTGCCGAGATCGAAAAAGGCGCATGGTGGATCGCGGTAACCAAGGACGCGGTGGTTCCCACCATTAATGAGAAGAACCCCTTCCTCAAGGATCTCACCGCCAAGGGTGTTAAGCGGGAAACCTTCATCGACATTTGGATCACCGAGAATGTGAAGACCTGGGGCCAGGTTCTCGGGACCGCCGCCAAGGAGCCCATTCATGTCTACACGCGCTCCGATGCGTGCGGCGCTGCGGATACGTGGGCCGGTTACATGGGAAATAAGCAGGAAGATCTCAATGGAATCGGCGTCTACGGCGATCCCGGAGTGACCGAGGCCGTCAAGAGGGACAATCTCGGCGTCGGCTACAACAATATCGGCTACGCTTATGACGGCAAGACCAAGAAGCCCCTCGCGGGCATAAGGATTCTGCCGATCGACGTCAACGGCAACGGCAAGATCGACAAGGAAGAAGACTGCTACGCCACCCGCGACGACATCATAAAGGCAATAGATGAGGGCAGGTACCCGTCGCCGCCGGCCAGAGACCTGCACTTCGTATGTAAACGCAATCCCACGCGCGCGCCTGTCCGGGAGTTTATGAAGTGGGTGTTGACCGAAGGTCAGAAGTATGTGCCTGAGGCCGGCTACATCAACCTGACCCAGCCTAAGATCAAGGAGCAGATGGACAAGCTCGAAGGCAAGGTCGAGATTAAGACGGAGACCAAGACCGAAACTAAGACTGAGAGTGCAGCTCCGCAGGGATCCGCTCCGACAGGCAAGTAGGATAGGAGCGATAGACACGTTCAGCCGGGAGGCGAGTAGAGGAAGGACCGGCCATGTGGCGAAAATGGAGGATGCTCCAGGACAGAATCGCGGGGAGAGCGATGCTCGTCCTTACGGTCTTCTCCGCTCTGATCTTGGTCCTGATGACCCTCGGCCTCTACCAGAAATCCCGCCCGATTCTGGCGATGAAATCTCTGGGACACTTGCTCTTTTCCTCATCGTGGCATCCCCTGAGGGGCGACTTCGGTTTCTTTCCCTTCATAATAGGAAGCCTCTGGGTGACCCTGGCCGCCGTCGTGATAGCCGTGCCGTTGTGTCTCTTGACGTCGATCTATCTCTCGGAATACGCGCCTCGGCGGATGCGCGAACTCGCAAGGCCGCTGATCGATCTCTTGGCCGGGATCCCATCGGTGGTTTTCGGAGTCTGGGGCGTCCTGATCATAGTCCCCTTCATCAAGGATTACATCGCGCCGCTTTCCGGGAGCTTCTCGTCGGGCTATAGCGTGCTTGCTGCGGGCATCGTGCTCGCGATCATGATATTTCCGCTGATTATCAATGTTTCGGTCGAGGTATTTGCATCGGTGCCGCGCGACGTGAGAGAGGCATCGCTGGCCTTGGGTGCAACCAAGTGGCAGACGATCAAGCACGCCGTGGTGCGTAAGGCTTTCCCGGGTCTGGTGGCAGCGGTTTTGCTGGGGCTCTCGAGGGCCTTCGGCGAGACCATGGCCGTGTTGATGGTTGCGGGAAACGTCGCCAAGGTGCCCCATTCGGTGCTCGATCCTTCGTATCCGTTGGCGGCGCTGATAGCAAACAACTACGGAGAGATGATGAGCGTGCCGCTCTACGATTCGGCCCTCTTGCTGGCATCTCTGATCCTTCTGGTTGTGGTCTTGCTCTTTAACGTTGGGGCCAGGCTTGTGCTTATTCGGGCAGCCAGGGGCATAAGGTAAGATGCAATATGGGCGACAGCGATAGCGGGAATTACGTAGGGGGACAGCGTGTCGGCTGAAAGATGGGTAGACGGTCGAGCCCGAAGGCGGGAGATACCTGCCGGCCAGCTGCCGGGCAAGAAGCAGGGCAGGGGCCCCGCTGGCAGGCCCGGGCGCTTCGAAGCGAGAAAGCTCGAGGAGAGCCTTTTCAAGGGCCTGATGATCGCATCAACCTTGATCGTGCTCCTCAGTCTTATCGTCATACTGGCAACCGTCACGATAAAGGGCTTGCCGGCCATGAAGCTTTCGATGATCACCCAGGCGCCCAAGGGAGGCTACTATCTGGGCAAAGAGGGTGGCATCCTCAATGCCATCGTCGGCTCCCTCTTCCTGGCGGGCGGGGCGACCCTGGTGGCCATTCTGATCAGTCTCCCCGTTGTTCTCTATCTCAACGTGTATACCAAGAAGGGTTCGCGGCTTGCCAGTCTCACGCGGTTTTCTTTAGACGTTCTGTGGGGCATCCCGTCGATCGTTTACGGCGCCTTTGGATTCGCGATCATGATTTTCTTCGGGGTCGGGGCGTCCCTCCTCGGAGGGATCATTGCGGTGTCGCTCCTGATCTTGCCGATCATGTGCCGGGCAATGGACGAGGTGGTCCGGATGGTGCCCGAGGAACTGGTCGATGCATCCTACGCCCTTGGGACGACGAGATGGGAGACCGCCTTGAAGGTCGTGGCGCGGCAGGCGTTTCCGGGAATACTCACGGCGATCCTGATCGCCTTCGGGCGCGGCGTCGGCGATGCGGCCTCGGTGATTTTCACCGCCGGCTACAGCGATGCCATCCCGCATTCGCTCTTGCGGCCCGCGGCGACCCTGCCGCTGGCGATCTTCTTCCAGCTGGGCACGCCATTTCCCGAGGTCCAGCAGCGCGCCTATGCTTCGGCTCTGCTCTTGACCATCATAATCTTGATAATCAGCGTGGTCTCACGGATACTGAGTAGGAACTACACCAAGTACATCGTGAAGTAGGAGGACCGATGGAGCTCAGGCCACACATAAGCGTCAGGAACCTGACCGTAGCCTACGGCGGCGAGCTGGCGCTGAAGAACATAAGCGTCGATATCCCCGACAAGATGATAACTGCAATCATCGGTCCGTCGGGCTGCGGCAAGACCACGCTCTTGCGGTCGTTTAACCGCCTGATCGAGTCGACGGAGGGAATCAAGATCACCGGCCAAGTGCTTGTCGACGGCGAGAACGTCTTCGATCCCAAGGCGGAGATCACCCACATCCGCAAGAAGATGGGCTTGCTCTCGCAGCGGCCATGTCCGCTTCCGATGTCGATCTACGATAACGTCGCTTATGGCCTGCGGATCCACGGCATCCGGTCCAAGCGCGAGCTGGACCGTATCGTTGAGCATTACCTCACGGAGGCAACTCTGTGGGATGAGGTCAAGGACAGGCTTCATGCGCCGGCATCCCGGCTCTCGATAGGGCAGCAGCAGCGGCTCTGCCTGGCGCGCGGGCTCGCCGTGGAGCCCGAGATCATCCTGGCTGACGAGCCCACTTCCGCACTGGATCCCAAATCAAGCCAGCGGATCGAACAGAAATTCCAGGAGATAAAGAAGGAATACACGATTGTGATGGTGACTCACATCCTGCGGCAGGCAAGACGGCTTGCGGATTATATAATCTTCCTCTATCTTGGAGAACTGATCGAGTACGGGCCCGCGGATGAGTTCTTCGAGAACCCCAAGCAGGAACTCACCAAGGAATACATCAAAGGTCTGATAAGCTGACCGTTGCGCGACCAGGCAAGGAATCGCAGCCTCTTGGTTTGAGCCCCTAATCCTCGTCCAGGTGGAAGTGATGAAGCACACGATGGAATACCGGAGCGAGTAAGAGTCCCGCAGCTGCCAGGAACATCACGCCTGAGAAAAGCGCATAGCCCGAGGCGAACAGCTTTGCCGCGCCGGAGTGCAGCTGGTCCACCGGCCCCATCCCGCCAAGTATCATTGCCGCGTTCTCGACGGCATCAATCCATGGCAGATGCCCGAGGCCGTGATAGCCGAGGACCCCGATCGCCAGCGCGCCCATCACAACCGCGCACGCGATCGCCGCGTGCCGCGCGAGGCGCAGGGCAAAGGCCCTGCGTGAGAGCAGTGGTTGCGATTTATGTTCGAACATAGCCCCCTCCGATCCGGGTGCCCGCAGGCAGGTCTCGTTAGCGCAAGACTGCCGCCCGGTCAACTCTGGGTGCGGAGGCGGGCGAGGCGCTGGCGGGCATCTTCGATCTCGGGGATGCCGAGGTCGGCATCTTTCCAGGTTTCAAGAAACTCCTGGTACTGCTCGATTGCTTTGCTGGTCCAACCGGATTTTTCGTAAGCCGTCCCCAGGATGTAATGATCCTTTACTGCCCCCGGAATGCAGGAGGCCCGGTTACTGTCGTACCTGGAAAGCATCTGCTCGAGGACTGCCACGGCCTCCCCGAGTTTGCCTGCCCTGAGATAGGCCTCCGCAAGTGTTTCTCGCAGCGGATAGAAAGGCCCATTGGACGTCGTATCGGCCCTCTCGAGATTATCGATGGCGGCGTTGAGATTCCCTTTGGCCATCGCGATGTCACCCAGTGCACCCCAGTACACCCACATGTAGTTCTGGTGCTTGTCACCAAGATCCCGCCTCAGTTCCTCGATGACCTGCTCGGCCTCGGCGATTCTGCCGGCGCGTAGCAGCACATGGATATAGAAATCCCGGTCGTACACCGGGCCGGTTGGATAGAAAACCCTGGAGATCTCCATTACTGCCTCAACCTCCACCAGCGCCAGATCGAAATCCCGCTTCTCATCCAAGATCTCCGCCTTCAACAGGTGCTTGCCGAGGTTTCCGTAACCGGCCGCGCCTTCCATCCTGTCCGCAGCCAGGCCGTCATCCAAGACCCTGAGCGCCTCGTCGAATTTGCCTTGATAGGCCGGTATGACCCCAAGACCCCAGCGCCCTGTGGAGCGCGCCTCTTTGTCGGGACAGGCCGCAAGCTGTTTGTAGCAGCTTTCAGCCTCTGCATACTCCCGCCTAAGGAGATACAGGTCGCCCAGATTGGTCAACGAAATATAGAAGTCTGGCTTCACCTGAAGAGCTTTGCGGTAGGACTCGATCGCCTGGTCCGGCTTGCCGTTCCAGGCATAGAGATCGCCTCTCGAGTCATAGGGATTGGCCTCATCCGGGGCCAGCGAGATGTACTTGTCGATCGCCCAGATTGACTTCTCGAAGTCGCCACTTGCATCGTAGGCATATGCCAGCACATTATAGGCCGCTGCGTAGAGCGGATCGATTTCGATTGCTCGGGTAAGCTCGCGAATCCCCTGCTCCGGCTGCCGGAGTGAGTTGAAGTAGGTCGATCCCATCATAAAGAAAGCGTCCTTGTCATCAGGGTGGAGCTCCGCCAGCCTTCGGAATTCCTTGATCGCTCCGGGATAGTCCTCCGACAGGTTCGCGGCCACCCCGCCTATGAAAAGCCGCTCCCGCTCGCTGGCTCGGTCGGAGTATTTCAAGGCTTTCCCGATCAGCACCTTCTGTTCGGGACCGGTCGCGAGCATGGCCAGTCCCATATAGGGCATGGCGAAGGTCGAATCGAATTCCAGGGCCTTGCGGTAGCTCGCCCTTGCCTCATTAGTGTAATACTTCATGTTGTAGGCTCTTCCCTCGAGGAAATACCGATAAGCTTCCGGCGAATTGGTGGTGAGATTCGCAAGCTGTGGCTCCTTCTCTTTCTGAGCCTCTGCGGGAAGCGCGAGATCACGCTTGAGTCCGGCCGCAAGCCTGTCGACGATCGCGAAGATCTTCTCCCCAGGCTCTCCGGTGAGCCGCTGAGACGCCGTCACCTTGCCGTTCTCCACATCGACAAGCTGTGAGGTCAGAATCACCTGTGGTTCCACCTGAAGGATGCTCCCAAGGAGCATCCACCTGGCGCCGGCCCTGGCAGCTACCTGGGTCGCCACGCTCCTGTCGATCGCCTTGGCGCCCTCTCTTCCCAGCAGCTTCAGAATGTCATACAGCCTCTGGCTCGACACCACGTTGAGATACTTGGATTCGGACAGGGAGGTTATCAGCAGATTGGTCACAATCTCGCCGAGCCGGTCGGTGTCGTCGCGGTCGACAAGATTCTCAAAATACATGATGGCGAGACAGTTCTCCTTGGCGACAGCTTCCTTCTTGGGGCCCATCTCGACCCTGAAGGGCTCAAGCACGAGGACGACAAGGACGACCGCGAACGCAACTGCAGCAGGTATTGCTATGCTGAGGATTTTCCTTCGAGAACGGAGCGCCCCACGCCCACGAGCGGCCCCGGGGGTTGTCCCCGACTCAGGCGGCATGCGGTCCGCCGTCTCCGAAATCCTGGTTGTCTCTGCTGCTCTTGCTACCTCGGCATACTTCGCGGTCCGTGCATACTCCAGGGTCTTGCGCTCGCGCCGGAGGTCGGCCAGCAGATCGTCTATGTGCTGGTACCTTTCCTCTCTCTCCTTCGCTAGCGCCTTGGAGACCACATCCTCCATCCTTGCTGAAGCCTGGGTGTTGAAGCGCGCCACCGGCTGAGGCTCTTCGCAAATTATCGCATTGATAATCGCAGCATGATTCTCGCCCTGAAAAGGCAGCCGTCCCGTAAGCATCTCATAGAGGACGACTCCAAAGGAGAAGATGTCGCTTCGCTGGTCGACTTCCTCTCCGGAGGCCTGCTCGGGTGACATATAGCCGATCGTCCCAAGGGTTGTGCCGGCCCGGGTGAGCTTGCTCGCGCCTTTGAGTTTGGCCAGGCCGAAATCCATGATCTTGACCTGGCCACGAGGGGTAACCATGATATTCTCGGCTTTGATGTCGCGGTGGACCACGCCCTTCTCGTGAGCTAAGGCCAGGCCCTCGCAGATCTGAATGCCTATGTCCAGCACTTTCCTGATCGAGAGCGGCGCCTCTTTGACTATCTGCCCCAGGGTCTTCCCCTCGACACACTCCATGGCGATAAAGAGGCCCTCGGGGCTTTCCTCAATCCCATAGATAGTCGTCACATTGGGATGATTGAGAGCAGAGGCAGATCTTGCCTCGTGAATGAACCGCGCCTTCTCTTCGGAATCATCCGAAACGTGGGGGGGCAGGAACTTGAGGGCAACCAGGCGCTCGAGCCGAGTATCCTCGGCCTTGTAGACCACACCCATACCGCCCTCGCCCAGCTTCTCCAGAATCTTGTAATGGGAAATGGTCTTACCGATCATCGGCGTTATAGCTCCCCTCTACGGGACATCCCCCTGTTCGGGAAATCCCGGGAGTCGAATGCATGAGCTCGGCCCTCGCTGCTCTTCGCTCCCTGGCCGTATTATGACACACCGTCGGGAATCAAGCGACCGGAAAATGCGATTGCGCAATAGCGGCTCGGGCCTGCAATCTCGCAACCTTGCAGGCCCGAACCTGCTACGCGGATTCCGGCAAGTGAGATACTCGTTTGTTCTCCTTAAACTATCAGGGCACCTCATCAATCGTGCCATTGCCCGTTCCAAACTTCTTTGTCGGCGGTGGCTCGATGATCATTATCGGAGACGAGTTGCACTCCACGAAATCATTGTTCTCGGCACAGTAGATCGCGTACCGGTATATCACTGGGGCGGCAGCCCGGGGTCCCAGTTTCCCCGTAGCCTTCACCTTGACCTTCGAGATGCCCTGGCCCACTGCGAAGGCGATGCCCTTCTCGGTCTTTCTCATGTGACCTGGCGTATTGGACGCGTTGCCATTTTCCGTAACGCTGTCTTCGAACCAATCCGGCAGGGGAAGAAAAACGATGGCCTGCGTGCCTACCGCCGTGAAGCTCAATTCTTGCCCGTGTTTCACTCTCACGTAATCGCCAACCAGCCTGGCCTTAGTTCCGTCGTAGATAATCATTACTTCCGGTGTTACTTCTGGCGTCACTTCTTGCATAGTTGCACCTCCGTGCCAGGATCCCCTTAGGGTCCCACTAGAGTCTGTCCTGCCTGACCCTTCCCTTGTCCGTTTCACCCCCCTTCCCATGCAGCAATAGGATCAATCCTGAGTCTGCTGCTTAAGCTGTTTAAAGCGCTGATCGTTACGCAATCCCAGCGTCGCCGGGTAGAGATCGAACATGGTCAGAGGATATCCTTGTGCCATAGCTTTCTCGACCCACTTGAGAGAATTCTCTCGCTGGCCGAGCAGTTCGTAGGTTTCGACAACGCGGAATAGGACGGGCTGATCGGTCGGGTTTCCGCTCAAGACCTCTCCAAGATAGGCGAGCGCCCTGGCGCTGTCGGCAACAGTCGCATAGTAGCTCGCAAGATCGGCCATGGTTGAGACGGACCCCGGGGTTGCCTTCAGTTTCTCTTCTGCCATGGCGATAGCGGTTCCATAGATCGCGCCGGCTTTGTATTCCTCGCCCGGTATCAAGGCGAGGCACGCCGCATAATGAGCCCAGACCAGATAATCGTCGTCTGATAGATCCAGGGCAGCTTTGTACATCTTGGCGGCATCTGCATACCGGGCGTCATAGAAGTAGATCGTCCCGAGATTCGAATAGGTGTTGTCGTCGGGTTTGATCGCGACGGCCTGCTGGAACGCCCGGCTGGCTTCCGGCCACTTCCTCATGTCAAAATAGGCCACGCCAAGACCTTCGTACCCCCGTGTATCGTTGGGGCACAGCTTTATCATCATCTCGTATTGCTTGATCGCGTTAGGATAGTCGAGCTGCGTATAGTAGATGTACGCCAGCCATCTGTAGACGGAACAGGATCGTGGCCGTAACTTGATCTCCTTGTGGCACGCGTCGGCCGCCAGGTCGTACTTGCCGAGGTCATAGTAGGCGCGCATCTCACCGTCGTAGGCCTCGGCGTAGCTCGAGTCGGCATCAATGGCCTTTCGGAATGCGATAATCGCGTCATCGTATCTGCCGAGATGGGTCCGGGCTACACCCTGGAGAGTGAAGGCAGCCGGTGATTGATCTTGCACCCCAGTCGCGCGCTCGCCCCAGCGGATCGCATCCTCAAGCAGCCGCGAGTCTTTGTCCTTGTCCCTCGCAGCCAGATATCGGGCCAAACACGTCTCTCCCATGCCCACATATGCCTGAGCAAAAGACGAATCCTCGGCGATTGCCTGGCCGAATGCTGCGGTTGCGCTGTCAAACTGCGCCGCCGACCCAAATGGATGCAGATAACCCCAGCCCCGGAGGTACGCGCGGTACGCGTTGGGCACGGACGTAGATCCCGCCTTTAGGAATGAGTACTGCGCCGCCGGGAGCTTCACGTTGAGCATCCTAGCCATGCGTACCACAAGGCTGTCTTGCCAGGTCGAGAGATTGGCTATGGGATCGGCTATGGTTGTGTGTTTCAGGAGATGCTGGGTCTTGGCATCAATCAGGTCCATGGCGAGGGTGACCTCGTCGCCGGAGTACTTCAGTCTTCCGGCCATGACCAGGTTGACCCCAAGTTGGCTGCGTGCCTCTCCCGCAGTTGCGATCTTGTCCTGGGCCACGTCATACGCGGGCACGATCCAGAGCGAATCTGTCAACGGGGCGATCCTAAAGAACTTTCGACTGGCTACCTCCGTGAGCCCGTCGCACAGTGCCAGTTCGCGGCCATGCACGGCGCCGACCTCGAAGGGGAGTACCGCAACGTATCTCGACCTGGGAACCAGGCTGATGCCCATCAATCTTTTAATGCCCCGGACAGTGACTACCGAATCCCCCGGCGGCAGGATCGACAGCAGCACCAGAGCGGCGAGACCTGTGCCGGCAATCGCCGTAGTCATACGCCGTCGCCTCATGCGGCGAAGCCACGACCCAGGCGGATTGGCCCGGCCGGAAACCACCGCCGAGACTCGGCTCGGGTGGGAGGCCGAGTCTCCTCGTATCAGATTGAGATCGGCCCACAGATCGGCTGCGCTCTCATAGCGCTCACGCGGGTCCTTGTTGAGGCACCTCAGAACCACCCGCTCGAGGTCTGCGGGGAGGCCCTCGCTGATCTTGGTCGGGTGTTCCGGCTTATCGTTCAGAATCGAATGGATGATCGCTTGATCGTTCTCGCCCCGGAAAGGTATTCCCCCGGCCAGCATCTCATACATCACAACTCCCAGAGACCAGATGTCGGTCCGGAGATCGACTTCTTCGCCGCGGGCCTGCTCGGGAGACATATAGGCAACGGTTCCCACAACGGTCCCGGCCACCGTGAGTCTTGTCTGTCCGGCAAGCTTGGCCAGTCCGAAATCCACAATCTTCACGTGGCCGCGTTCGTTTACCATTATGTTGGCGGGCTTGATATCGCGATGGATCATGCCGGCCTCGTGCGCCTCCGCCAGACCGGCGGCAACCTGGATGCCGATGTCCAGAGCCAGGCCCACATTCAGCGGTCCACGTTCGAGTGTCTTCTTGAGTACCTCCCCCTCGCAATAGGCCATCGCTATGAACATCTGACCGTCCTTGGTCTCGTCAATCTCGTAGATCGTGCAGATGTTTGAATGATCCAGCACTGAGGCCGCCTGCGCTTCGTGGATGAAGCGCTCCTTGGCGGCGTCATCACGCGTCAGCCACCACGGCAGGAATTTCAGGGCCACGGCACGCTTGAGCTTAATGTCCTCGCCCTTGTAGACCACACCCATGCCACCCTTGCCGACCTCTTGCGTGATTCTGTAGCGCCCGGCGATGATGCTTCCGACGGTGAGTCCTGCAAACGGTGCGGAAACGGTTTCAGCTTCGCCCGGCCCGGCGCCCTCAGGGCGGGGTGCCCGGGGGGACGGCAGTGCTACGCCGCAACCGCTGCAATAGGAGGCAGTAGGGCCATTCTGGTGGTGACACTTGGGACATAGCACCGACGCACACCTCTGCTAGAGCACTTACAGGATACCAGTGATTTCGAGAATAGTCAACGTAATCAGCGCGGGGTGCCGAGGGGGCGGATTGCCCGGAGCGAATATCTCTTGCTGAGCGAAGGGCTTCCGTCCCCGAGGCTCGCCACGATGTGTCAGCGAGCTGGCGGCTGGCCCGCAGCAAGGGCCATCGACGGCGAGCCCTCGGTCGGGGGTTGTGCTCCGGCTCAGTAACCCCATTTGCCTCCGCATCAACCCCGCTCCCTCGCCCAACTCAATTCGGCAGACTCAAAATACCACCTTGGCGATTTCGCGACCCTTTCGTATAGTGCGGAGTGACCGGAACGAGAAGTCGAGCGGAGCCGGTCAGAAACAGGACAAGATAGGGACAACATAGGTGGTACAAGGTTCTGCCTGAGAGTCGTTCCCCCTGTCACGCATCTCCAGGTTACGGCCAAGCCAAGAACCAGCCAGCAATGGAAGCAGGAGAAATGAAACGGTATCTGAGCATTGAGCGTATGAGTCTCGGCCAGGTCTACGATGGAATAGGTCTGGAACTCTGGGCTTGCGGGAGCAATGGGGAGACATTGTTCCCGCCGGCACCGGAACGAGACGTGGAAACACTCAGGCCACAGGTGCCTTTCGATACAGCCTCAAGACAGTTTAAGGACGGCACACCCGTGGGGGAGGGCTCGGACTGGGGAGGAAATGTCTCTCTCACCAGACTGGATCCCCTCCTTTCTGCTAGATCGGTCACGATCTACAGTGATGACCTGCACAGGTCCACATCGTCGCGCAATCACCCTAACCCATTCACCTCGACGACAACTGTTCAGTTCGACCTTCCCCGTGCCTTCTCAAGTGGAATTGCAATCTACGAAGACACCGCAATACTGGCGAGTGCCTTCCGCAAGGGTTCTCCCGCAAACTGAAGTGAACTGAAATGATCCGCCGACTTGTTTTTGCCCACGAGAACTATGCGCCGGGCGGCTTGGCAAGCTCGGCCTCGGCCTCAAACTGCCCAGGCAGTCTCTGGGCAACACGGCTTCGAGCGTGCGCCTTCCGGACCCCTTCCCCGAGCACGGGTAGTTGCCTGGCGATAAGCCCCGCGCCGGCCAAACAGCAGACACCACCTATCAACAAGGTGTACGGGGCGCCGATCTTGCGGGCGACGCTGCCGGCCAGGAGACTTCCAAAAGGCGCCATTCCCATGAAGGCCATGTTGTAGAAGCTCATCACTCGGCCGCGCTTGTTGTCATCAACCACGGTCTGCAAGAGTGTGTTGCTCGATGCCATCTGAACCATCATTCCAAAACCGGTGACCAGCATCAAAGCGAGCGAGACCGGCAGAGCGCGGGAGAGCGAGAACCCAACAAGCCCAACGCCGAATATGCCGGCAGCCACAGGTATATTCTTCTCAACACCGAGGACGCTCCGGCGTGAGGCCAGATAGATCGCCCCTACGAGCGCCCCGCAACCCGTCGCGGCCATTAGAAAACCGAGGGTGTGCGGTCCTCCGTGCAGAATATCCCTGGCAAAGACCGGCATCAGCACGGTGTAGGGCATCCCCACAACGCTCACGAGCCCAAGCAGCAAGAGCACCGATCTTATCGGTGCCAGCCCGAGGGCATAAGTGAAACCCTCCCGGATTTCGTGCAGCATATTCTCGCTGCGCCTCTCGATCTCTCTCTTACGAAGTCTCATCGCAAGCAGAGCGGCAATCACGGCAATATAGCTCAGTCCATTCAGCAGGAAGCACACGCCTTCTCCCACCGTTGCGATCAGGATACCGGCAATTGACGGCCCGATCAGGCGGGCGCCGTTAAAGATGGCTGAGTTCAGCGCTATGGCATTGACCAGATCTTCCCGTTTTTCGATCATCTCCACCACGAAGGCCTGGCGCGTCGGCATATCGAGGGCATTGACAAGCCCGAGGAAGATGCTGAGGACGATGATGTGCCAGACTTGGACGGCCCCCGTCATCACCAGCACCGCAAGCGCCAGGGCCTGAAGCATCGAAAGAATCTGGGTGACCACTATGATTCGATGTCGATTCAGTCGGTCTGCCAGCACCCCGGCAAAGGGCCCGAGGAGGAAGGTCGGAATCTGGCCCAGGAAGCCCACCATGCCCAGCAAGAACACCGAATCGGTCAGGCGATACACCAACCAGCTCATCGCGATTCGCTGCATCCAGGTCCCGATCAGAGAGACGCCCTGGCCGGTGAAGAAGAGGCGGTAGTTTCTGGAACTCAGGGTGCGCAGGGTATGTCTGATCGCGATACGGTGCCTCGTCATGCTAAGGAAACTATCATGCGCGCCGGACCAGCACAAGATTGTGCAGCTCCGCCATGTGTCCGCGAGCCGGCGGCTGGCCCGCAGCAAGTGGGGTTCCGCCGCAAGGGCCACCGACGGCGAGCCATCGGTCGCGGGCTGTGCTCGGGCTCAAGAACCCCATTCGCCTCCGCATCAGCTCCGCTCCCTCGTGCAATTCAATTCGGCAGCGAGGTGACGAGTGGCCCGAAGCAAGTGTAGTATCGCAGCAAGGGCCATCGGCACCGAGCCTCTGAGCGAAGGGCTTCCGCCCCGAGGCGCCCTCACAAGTTTCAGCTAAGGTCCGGCGTGGGGCTGCCGATGATTCTCTGCGGAGGTCATCATGCACGTCTCGACCAGTGATGTCAGCTGTGCTTTGCGCACGGGGACACCCACTGACCAAGTTCGCAGTCATCGATTCCCCACCGCTATCTACCAGTGTCCATTCGCGTGCTCCATCATGACCTCCGATGATCGTCGCCAGTACAACCTGCGGCCGCCCATGCGGCGCAATGCCGCGCATCCTTACATCTATAGTTCACATCAGCCGGTCATGGAATTGGGTTTGGACAGGTCCATCTGCTCCTCTCATCTGGACATGTCTTTGGGTGGGGGCGCTGCTGAACCAAGAGCATCGCTGCCAGTGCCGCTGACAGCATGCAAAGAGAACATCAGCTCCCACCCAGAAACCCTTCGCAACAGCGGATCTGCTGCGGACGATCAGGCAGACTATAGACGCGGAAAGCGTGGTCGCGCCCCAGCGATTCATCGATCAGGTCAAGGAGGACGGGGCCACGGTAGCAGATCGGACTCAGGATACCAATAGCAGTTGACGTTAATGGGGGATTTGACGAATACGTGGAGATGCTTGCGATAAGTGATTGCGGCCGCACAGCAGATCCCGCTATCCCGCACACATCGACGACTCTAGTGCCGGGGCGCGGGGGCGTGCGGCCATCTTCCATTTACCGTCAGGATTTCGAGTCGCGTAACCCACGAAGAAGAGAAGTAAAGCGGGCGGGATCAGTTGTGCTATAAACGAGCCGGCACGGTGGCTCGAGGGGACGCTCCTGTTCCATCTAAGATCCCACCCGCTGACAGATTATCGAAAGAAGGTGCAACCGACTTTTCACGATCCATTCTGATCTGCCTTGCAACGGCAAGTGGAGGCTCCGACGCTCCATAGTCTTTGCCGATACCGATTATTCGGCAAAACCGGCAATCAACACAATTGGACCTTAGACCTATATGGGTTGGATTGGGGAGGAGGACAACCCGGCGGGAGAAAATCAGGGCATAGCCCGGGGCAAGGAGAGTCCAAGCTTCTCCACCAACCGTACCAACTCGGCCACCGATTGGACCTTGAGCTTATGCATCACCCGACCACGATGGACTTTGACTGTCTTCTCGGCGATACCTAGATCGGCGGCAATCTGCTTATTGAGCTTACCGGCCGCCACGTGGAGGAGCACTTCGCTCTCGCGCGGGCTGAGAGTTGACAACCGCTCCCGCAGCCGGGTGATTTCCGACCGCCGGGCAAGCTCCTGACGGCTCTTTTCCAGACCCAACTCAACCGCCGTGACGAGCTTCTGCGGGCTAAACGGCTTGGTCAGGAAATCCACGGCGCCCGCCTTCATCGCTTGCACGCTCATTGGGATATTGCCGTGGCCGGTGATGAAGACGATCGGCAGGTAACAATCCCTTTTCGCCAGGGTCTGCTGGAGTTCGAGGCCGTTCAAGCCCGGGAGGCGAACATCCAGGACCAGGCAGCCAAAGGCCGTGCCCCTATCCTTCTCAAGGAATTCATGGGCGGAGCCGAACACTTCGACGCGTAAGCCCGAGGCTGCGAGCAGTCGTCGCAGGCTCTTCCGCACCGAGGGGTCGTCATCGACTACGAAAACGATGGGTTCGCCATGGCTCATGATCTATCCTCGAAGCTTGTAGATCCTTGATACACAGGCAGAGTGAATACCAACCTAGTTCCACCATCTGAAGGCGTCTCCGCCCAGATTCGGCCCCCGTAGGCGTCAACGATGGTGCGGCAAACTGAGAGCCCGACGCCGAGACCTTTCTGTTTGGTAGTGTAAAGGAAGTCGAAGATCCTTTCCAGATCGTCCCCGCGAACGCCGGGCCCTGAGTCCCTCACCTCCACGCGAACCACGCGGCCCTCCTCAACGGTCGTGCACACCCCGATCCGACGTTCACCATGGCTTTTCTCTTTGACCGCATCCAGGGCGTTGACCATAAGATTCATCAGGACCTGCTGCAGCTGGATTCGGTCACCGAGGACCGGGGGCAGCGCCGGCACCAAGCTCAGGTGGATCGTAGCACCGGCCAGCACGGCATCATTCTTGACCAGATGATGAATTTCTCTGACCAGCGCGTTCATATCAAGCGGCTTGAGTGCAATCTCGCCTCTCTTTAGAGGCTCCCGCATCCGGCGAATGATCTCACCCGCGCGCTCGTCGTCGGCGGCGATATCGCCAAGGATCTCTCGCAGCTCCTTCATGTCGGGGTTGCCGGCCGCCATCAATTGGAGCGCCGCCGCGGCGTTGGTCCGGATCGCCGCAAGCGGTTGATTCAGCTCGTGGGCCAGCGCCGTCGCGAGTTCGCCCAGGGTGCTTACCCGGGATACATGGGCCAGGGCCTGGCGGAGATTCTCAAGTTCGTTCTCGGCCTGCCTAAGCTCAGTGACGTCCTCGCCGGAGCTGAGCGTCGCCACTATTCTGCCCTCCTCATCCCTCAGGGCGGTATTGTGCCAGGCGATCAACCGCTTCTCTCCTCGCTTCGTCAGCACCTGATTCTCGACGTATTCTCGCGGCGCGATCCGTCCGGCCATCAGATCGCTAAACACATCCCTGACTGCATCCCGCACATCCTCAGGAATAACAGTGTCGAACCAGTTCCTGCCGATAAGGTCTCTCTCATCGTACCCCAAAACCCCACACGCCTTCCTGTTGACCAGAGCGATGCTCTGGTTGGGTTCAATTGCGACTACCATTACTCCGGCGATATCAAGATAGCTCTGGGCTCGGGCTCTTTCTCTCCCCAATTCCTCCTCGGCCCGCTTGCGTTCGGTGATATCAACGTCGAAGCAATAGAACTCGAGCTCTCCGTCGGGGTGCTGACGCAGGATCCGACTGGTCAAAATGGTCCTCTTGGTTCCATCCTTCTGGATCACCTCTATCTCGCCGGGGAGAGGCAGAACGCCAGTCCGCACAGCCTGATCCATGATCCGCCGTTCCTCGTCGCGGGTCTCCGGACCCAGAATGAGATCCAGCAGGTTCCTTCCAAGAACCTCCGAGGTCGAAAAACCATAGAACAGCTCGCTCGCCCGGTTCCAGAAAGTGATCGTACCGTCCGGCTTATAGGCCTGTACCGCCACGCTTTCCAGATCCTCCAGCACCTTACGCAGTCGCTGTTCGTTTTCGTGCTTCTTGGTCTTCTGCTCGTCCCGCATTGCCCTAC
The DNA here is from genome assembly GCA_043808325.1 of Candidatus Eiseniibacteriota bacterium. Taxonomy (GTDB): domain Bacteria; phylum Arandabacterota; class Arandabacteria; order Arandabacterales; family Arandabacteraceae; genus JAZDEY01. The sequence goes on along the minus strand of JAZDEY010000083.1, from coordinate 108,197 downwards.
CCCCAGGTGCCATAGAGTGGAATTCGCGTTTCAGCGTCGATGCAATAGAAATACGAGAGGGAGACCCCAGTGCCGACTCACCCAACCACAACACACCTACCCAGCACTGCCGTAGGTACCCTATACCGTAACCAGGTTAGCACCACTCGAGGATTTGTCAAGCCGGGCCGAGCTCATATGGAGATCACGAATTCTCTTTGGCTTTGCGGCGGGCTTCCTTTATCTCTTCGGCAAGCGAGTAGGGCACGGCTTCGTAGTTCTCGAAGTGCATGGTAAACTCGCCGCGGCCGCTAGTGATGCTTCTAAGTTCAGTGGAGTATCCGAACATCTCACCCAGCGGCACCCGCGCCTGGAGGATACAAGCCCTTCCCTTGGTCTCGAGCGTCGAGATCTTGCCACGCTTGGAGCACAGGCTCCCGGTTATGGCGCCAATGTGGTCCTCGGGGGCGGTGACCTCCACGCTCATCACGGGTTCCAGGATTTCGAGGCCGGCTCGCCGGCAGGCTTCGCGGAAACCGGTCGATGCGCAGGTGCGGAAGGCATGATCGGATGAGTCAACCTCATGGTAGGAGCCGTCCAGTATCACCGTCCGGATGTCGACCATGGGGAATCCAGCATAGGGTCCCTCGGCCATGGCATCGATGATACCGCGTTCGATCGCCGGGATGTAGTTATTGGGAATGCGCCCCTCGCGCACTTTGTTGACGAAGTGGAAGCCCGAGCCCGGCTCGGAGGGCTCGATGCGAAATACGATGTGAGCGTACTGACCGTGCCCTCCGGTTTGCTTGACGTGCTTGTAGTCGTGCTCGACCGAGCCGATGATGGTCTCTCGATATGCCACCTGGGGCTTGCCGACCGTAACCCCCACGTTGAACTCCCTGCGCAATCGGTCGGTGATGATCTCGATATGGAGCTCACCCATCCCGGAGATCACGACCTCTCCGGTTTCGGCGTTCGATCTGACCATGAAGGTGGGATCCTCCTCGGCGAGCTTGGCCAGGGATTTGTCCAGCCGATCGCTCTCGACACGGCTCTCGGGCTTGACCGAGACACTCATAACCGGCACCGGGAACTCGATCGACTCGAGGATAATTGGATGGGCTTCCTCGCAGATGGTATCCCCGGTGTGGGTATCCGCAAGACCCACGACCGCGCCCACGTTGCCTGCACCGAGCTCCTCGATCACCTGCTGCTTATTGGCATGCATCTCGAAGAGACGCCCAACACGCTGGCGCTTATCGCGGGTGGAATTGTAGACAAACTCGCCGGCCCTCAGCATGCCCGAGTAAACCCGCACAAATGTCAGCTTCCCCATATGCTTGTCGGACTGAATCTTAAAGGCGACTGCGGCAAGCGGGGCATCGGAACGGGGCTGTCGAACCAGCTCCTTCTCCGTTTCGGTATGCACGCCGATCACCGGCGGAAGATCCACGGGCGAGGGAAGATAATCCACTACCGCGTCCAGCAGGCGCCGCACGCCCTTGTTCTTGAAGGCCGCACCGCAGAGCACGGGAATGATGCGCCCGTCGATCGTAGCCTTGCGCATCGCCCGCATAATCTCATCACTCTCGGGTTTCTCCCCCTTTATGAATTTCTCCATCAGGTGGTCGTCTTGCTCGCTGATGCGCTCGATCATTATGGCCGCAGCATCGCGGGCTTGCTTCGCCAGATGCTCAGGGATCGCCACCTCGCGGAGCACGACGCCGGCCGGCGTATCGTCGAAATACACCGCTTTCATATCGACCAGGTCGATGATGCCTTTGAAAGTATCGCCTGACCCGATTGGGATTACGATCGGCACGGCATTGGCGCCCAATTCCTCTTTGATCTCGGCAACTACACCTTCGAAATAGGCGCCGGTCCTGTCCATCTTGTTGATGAAGGCAAGCCGAGGAACCTGATATTTTTCGGCTTGCCGCCAGACCGTTTCCGACTGGGGCTGAACGCCGCCCACGGCGCAAAAGAGCGCCACGGTCCCGTCGAGTACGCGAAGCGAGCGCTCCACCTCGGCCGTGAAGTCCACGTGGCCCGGGGTGTCGATGATGTTGATGCGGTAGTCCTTCCAGTAGGTCGTGGTCGCCGCGGCGGTGATGGTGATACCGCGCTCCCGCTCCTGGACCATCCAGTCCATGGTGGCCTCCCCATCGTCCACCTCTCCGATCTTATGACTCTTCCCGGTGAAGAAGAGCATCCGCTCGGTTACGGTGGTCTTGCCCGCATCGATATGAGCCATCACTCCGATGTTGCGGATTCTGCTTATGTCAATTTGCTCTGCCATACTGATTGCGTCCTTCCTCCCCGATCTACTCGCTAATTCAACCCCCACGCACAAATGCAACGGCAGCGCTGTCCTCGATGGTTGCTCTCTCCAAAAGGGAGAGGCTAAGGTGAGGGCTACCTCTGCGCCTGACGTGAATATGCATATAGTATGCTCTCGCATCGCGAAAAGCAACAACTCGGACGAGGAGGGTTTCTTAGATTACCTGCCCTACCGCATCAACTTTGTTCTAAAGCTATGACCGCGGCAGTGCCGATATGCGTGCTTGGAGGTCATCATGAAGTCTGAGCACGGGTCAACTACCGCTCTATCTACGACTGCAGCTGCAACTCCAGCCGCAACTCCCGCTACCCCTCTAGCGACAAGACCCACCACGGCACCGCACGTACCAGATCTGGACGCTCCAGATGGTACACCTCGACAGGAGCAACTCTCTCGCGTCCCCGCAGAGGTTGCCGCATCTCGTCTGCAACCCCTCGATGCCTGCAGGATCACAGCAACGTGCGCCGGAAGCAGTTGCGCTGGCTGCTCAGCGGAGATCGGGCAACTCGGTTGCCCTGCTCAGACTTCAAAGTCAACAGTGAAGGGCAGGAATCACTCCGCTGCCCCTTGTTTTCCCCGACCTCCACGGCTACCTGAAGTAGAAGCACCGGTTGGATCCAGAAATCCCGAATGGAGATTGGGGACATGGCTAAGGCACCCGTACAGGCACGACCAGGCACAGACCTCATAGAGCGGGCCGACACACCTCCGTCGGGGGACCCCGAGCGTACCCCGATCGAGATCACTCCGCAGGAAGACTTTTCTTGCCTCCTCGGTTCCGCCGGAACGCTCAGGAGCGACAAGCCCGGATTCGCCCAAATCGAAATCGGACCCGGGGCAAATGAGACTCCTGAGCTCCGCGATGCGCATCAAGAGCTTGCGAAGAGCAAAGCTGACATCCAGAGTTTGATCTCGGCCATCCCCGTTGCAATCTACCGGACTTCGGCTGACAGAACCGGCACCACAGCATTCATGTCCGAACGGTGGAAGGAATGGACCGACAACGCCGCGTCAGATTTCTGCAGGGGCCCTGAGGCCTGGCCGAAGGCAATTCATCCCGACGACCGTGAGCGCATCCTCGGGGCCTTCAACGCAGCGTGCCGCAAAAAGAGCGAGTATACGCTCAAGTATAGAATCGTCCACAGGGAAACCGGCGCAGTCCGGGACGTCATGGATCATGGCCTTCCGCTCCTTGACGAGAATGGCGATATCTCCTCGATCCACGGCGTGGTTATGGATGTGACCGAGCATAGCCAGGCAGAAGGGCAAGTGCGTCATCTCCTCGCGCGCCAGGCCGCGGTTAGTCGACTTGCCACTGCTCTAAGCGAGAGCCGGGATCTCGGGGGAATCTACCGGACCACATATGATATCGTCGGCGCCCTCGTGAAAACCGATGCCTTCATCATATCCTTCTATGATAGCCGAACCGGACTCATATCCGCCGGATACGCGATCGGCCGCGGCGGCGAGATTCCGGCCGGCGCCATTCCGCCGATCTCCCTTAGTACGCATTGGCGTGGCCCGCGTAGCCATGTGGTCCGCACCGGAGAGCCCGTCTACATCCCAGACTATGCCGGGGCAATGGAAAGCGCCGGGCCGATGGCGCCGGATGTGAGAATCGAATCAGCGAACTCCGCGGTGTTCGTACCAATGAGGGCCGGGGGCCGGACGGTCGGGGTGATGCAGGTTCAGAGCCACGAGCTCGATGCATATACTCAGGATGAGATTGATCTCTTTGCCGCTATGGCCAGCGTGGCCACTGTTGCCATACAGAATGCACATCCTCTTCAGCAGATTCAGCAGGAACTGACCGAACGCAAACAAGCCGAGCAGATTCTGTTACTTCACGATTCCAACGGAATCAGCGGCAGCCGACCGAGTAACAGTTGATAGACGGCGAGTTGAAGGGAAAGATGATGACAGATCTGGTCACATTGAAACTGTACATTGCCGGACGGACACAGCGGTCGAATCGCGCGATAGAGAACCTCCGCAAAATATGCGAGCGCCTGATGCCCGGCGGATACGAGATCAGAATCATTGACATTCTGAGCCGCCCGCAAGAAACGGAGGAGGACAGAGTCCTGGCCACGCCCACACTTATCAAGGTGGCCCCGCAGCAAGTGGTGCGGGTGATCGGTGATCTCTCGGACACGGAGATGGTCTTGAAGGCGCTGGATCTCGAACCTCAACAAATCCATTCCGAATCGCACTGAGACTGACCGGACAGAAGAGAGGGAGCATCATGGAAGCAGAGCCTAAGATTCAGGAGATCGACAAACATGAGACCGGGATCCCGGGGTTCGATCTCATGGCCCGGGGCGGCCTGCCAAGATGCCGCAGCACCTTGATCGCGGGGACAAGCGGCAGCGGCAAGACCATCTTGGCCGGACAGTTTCTAGTTGAGGGAATCAGGAAGTTTGACGAACACGGTGTTTTTGTGACCTTCGAGGAATCCACGGTGGATATTCGGAAGAATTTCCTCGCCCTTGGATGGGATGTTCCGAAATGGGAATCTCAAGGTAAATGGGCATTTGTCGATGCCTCGCCCGTGCCGGGACAGGAGATTCTCCGGGCCGGCAGGTTCGATCTGGGTGCATTGCTCGCGCGAATTGAGCATGCCGTCAAGAAGGTCGGGGCCAAACGAGTGTCCCTTGATTCGCCATGCACCATCTTCAGTCAGATGGGGAGCCACGCGACCTTGCGAAGCGAGCTCTCCGGCATCATGTCCGCGCTGAAGAAATGGGGCGTTACTACGATGTTCACCGCGGAGCGAACTCAAGAAATGGGTGGTGTGGCCCGCTACGGAGTCGAGGAATTCCTTGCGGACAATGTGGTCATTATTCGTAACCTGTTGGAGGATGAAAGGCGCCACAGGACCATTGAGATCCTCAAATTCCGGGGGGCCGACCACGAAAACGGACAGCAGCCATTCACAATCACGCCTGATAGGGGAATAGTCATAACTCCGTTGTCATCCATTGAACTGAAGCAGGTCCCGTCCGGAACTCGCATACCGTCAGGTAATCCGCGGTTGGACGAGCTGTGCGATGGTGGGCACTTCGATGATTCCATAATCCTTGTATCGGGTCCCACGGGGACCGGTAAGACCTTGATGGCGACCGAGTTCATAGGAAGGGGCGCCGAGGGCGACCGATGCCTATGGCTCGCCTTCGAAGAAAGCAAGGACCAGATATTTCGAAATGGCACCGGCTGGGGCATCGATCTTGCGGCGATGGAGGCCGCGGGCAGACTGAGCGTGGCTTGCGCGTATCCCGAGACCTTAAGCCTCCGAGATCACCTCGCAAGAATCAAGACTCTGATTGATAAGCATAGGCCGAATCGCCTGGCTCTGGACAGTCTGTCCGCCTTGGGACGGGCATCGACCTTCAACGAGTTCCGGGAGTTTCTGGTGGGGCTCACCTCAACTATCAAGCAGAGAGAGATCGCAGCCATGATCACCATCACGACACAGGGCGTAACGGGGCTTCCGTCGGCCACTGAAACGCACATGTCAACCATTGCGGACACGGTCATCCTCCTGAGGTACGTGGAGATCTATGGTGAGATACACCGAGGGATAGCCGTCCTCAAGATGCGAGGCTCCGGCCATGACAAGGAGATCCGCGAGTTCACTGTGGATGCCTCAGGAATGCACATAGGAGATTCCTTTAGGAACATAAGCGGCATTATTTCAGGCCAGGTACACTGCGGCGGTCCCGGCGACGGCGAACGTATCGGCATGCTGTCCCCTGAGGAAAGATGCCTGCACAACTGAACGGGAACTAGTGAGATGAGATCATGATCGAGGGTACAATCAAGATCCTGCTGGTTGAAGACAACCCGGGTGATGCACGGCTGATCCGAGAGATGCTCGCGGACGCGCCTGAACTGGATTTCAATCTTGAACTGGCCGGCTGTCTCGGGGATGGACTCAAGGCACTCCGGGCATTGGACGTCCACTTGATCTTGCTCGATCTGGAACTTCCAGATAGCCACGGCGTCGCAACATTCCTGAGACTGCATGCGGAGGCGCCACATCTGCCGGTAATCGTGCTGACAGGTCTGGATGATAAGACTATGGCCGTCAAGGCCGTGAGGGCAGGTGCCCAGGATTACCTTGTCAAGGGGCAGACCGACCGTCAGCTCCTCGTGCGGTCTCTAGGCTATGCAATAGAACGGCACTATGGCCTGGAGGCTCTCAGGAGACAGGCCGACGAGCTGGCGAGCAAGGAGAGGCAACTCAAGACTGTAATAGACTCCAATGCCGATGGGATCGTGGTCATTGACGAGGATGGGATAGTAAGACTCGCGAATCCTGCTGCCGAGGCAATACTCGACAAGAGGTCGTCGGAACTCCAGGGGGCCGACTTCGGCTATCCCGTGACGTCGAGCTGCGCCGCGGAAATCGATATCGTCTTGCCGAATCGTGAGTTGCGCACCGTCGAGATGCACGTTGTCGAGACAGAATGGAACGGCAAACCAGCTTATATTGCAGCGCTCCGGGATATCACCGGGCACAAGCGCATGCTTGTCGAACTCGAAAGGATGCGGATAGAGCAACTGAGGATAAAGGACCAGTTCCTCTCCGACGTATCCCACGAGCTGCGCTCGCCACTGGCAGCAATCCACCAGTTCCTGGGCATTCTCCTGGATGGTATTGCCGGCGATCTGAGTGATCTACAGCGGGAGTACCTCGAGATAGTATCGAGAAACGTGAACCAACTCAGGAAGATGATTGATGATCTCCTGTTGGTCGCCCGATCCCGAGAAGGCAAGGTCACGATCAGCTCTCTGCGGATATCTTTGCCAGATATCATTTCTGCAATCACCGGTACGTTTCGGACACCTGCGGATGAAAAGGGCATCGTGCTTCAAATGGATTTAGCTCAGGATCTCCCCTTCTGTTACGCAGACCCTCTGCGCGTCCGAGAGATACTGACAAACCTGCTGGACAATGCTCTCAAGTTCACACCTCGCGGAGGTTCGATCAGGATCGGCGCCGACGTTTTCGGAGAGGATCCTACATACATATGCGCCTCTGTGGCAGATACCGGCATCGGTATCAGCCCCGAGGACATGGATAGGATCTTTGGATGCTTCTGCCAGCTCGACGAAGATGAGGATTGCAGTCGCAAGGGGCTCGGGTTGGGTCTCTACATCTGCAAGGAACTGGTCGAGCGCCAGGGCGGCCGCATATGGGCCGGGAGCGAGCCCGGACAGGGAAGCACTTTCTTCTTCACAATTCCAGTCTTTTCACTCCGCCGCATACTTGTACCAATTGCCAAACCTTCTCTCCTTCAAGAGCACCCCATCACGGTCATCTCGGTATTGCTGATCCCGACAAACGGAAGCCCATCGCCCGATGACCTGGAGAAAGCCATGCGCATCGCCAGGGGGACCGTTGAATGTAGCATTCCTACGGACCAAACCGTTGTCGTTTCACAGTTGTCCCCCGCCAAGGACACGGGAATGGTGTTCCTGATCTCGTGTATCGGTATCGCGGAAACCGAGAGCCTCGTCCGTAAAATCGAAGCCAGTCTGGCCGAACTCGAAGGCCTCAAGTACGGTGACATTGAAACAAGAGTCTCCTATGATCTTCTAGATATCCGCTCACTGATCGACAGCATACCTGCGGAGCACCTTGCCGACAGGGTAGCTGACAAGATTGACGATCTTCTGTCCACCGGCACTCTGAGGGGGGAGGACTACGCATGCCAAAAGGAAAGATCCTGATAGTTGACGATGACTTGGACCTGCAGCGCGGATTGGGCATCAGGCTCTGCGCCGAGGGATATGAGGTGGTCGCGGCTGCCGATGCCGTATCCGCAACCAGCGTTGCCCGCAGGGAGAGACCGGATGTGATTATCCTGGATCTCGGCCTGCCGGGAGGAGACGGTTACGCCGTAATGGATCGCCTCAAGTTGCTCCTTGTCGGTTCGATTCCGGTAATCGTCTTGACCGCACGAGATCCGGCCACGGACAAGGCTCGTGCCAAGGCGGAAGGCGCCGTGGCATATTTCCAGAAGCCGGTCGAACACCGGGCACTTTTGAGAGCGATCGAAAGGGCACTTACGGGTGTCGGTAGCCTTAAAGCCTGAGGCAACCGGCAACCTGGTCCCCAAAGCGCCACCGATAGATGTCAAGGGGCTTCAGCGGCGCGGTGGCGGACCGAACTGGATGCCGTAGAACACCGGCACGGTCTCCTTGAGACGAGGGTTGTCCCGGTAGAGCCGCAGTCCCGATCCCACTTCAAGCGAGCACCATCTGGTCGGATATATGTTGAAGCTGACTCCGGTTATCACCTGCTCGACTCCAAGCCGTTTCACCTCGCCGTCTATGATGCCTACGCCTATGATGCCCTTCAGATGGATTGCACTCCGCGGCCTGGCGAAGTCAAGGATCCTGTAGGACGTCTCGGCTGCCAGTCCCTGAAAGAATCCCGCCGAAAGCGTAAGATTGCCGGCGCGGAAGAGATCCAACATAAGTTTGCAGTCACCGGTACGCTCCGGCTGCTCGGCCCACACGTATAAGAGATGCAACGGGCTTTCTTCTATGTTGCCCGCCTTGCCGGCTTTGACATCAAAACCGTCGTGCTGCTGAAGATAGAGATGCTGGTACATATCGTCCCACTGAACCATGTTGCCTGCCAGGAACACGAGCCGAGCTCCATAGGGTAGCCTGCGGTATGAAGAAGGGTGCCATCGCTTCCAGCAGAAACCGACCATATGAAGCCCGTAGCCCAGATGCAAGTGATCGGCATAGGGTTGGATCTTCTCGTTCCCTATCTGCCCGCCATAGAAATCGTCGGGGCTGTGCAGCAATTCGTAGGTGGTCACTCCCCACCCGACAGACAGCAGCGCAGTCGGCACAGGTGAAAGAATGATGTCCTCGGTGCGCTCCAGAGGACCCGATTGCAGATTCTGCGCCATCCCCAGTAGAACGATCAGAGCAGCGATGCCGGCAATAACGGATTGACAAGCCGCCCAAGGGCGAGATGCGAGCAGTTTATGCGCTGATGACGCTCTGATTCCGGTGACCTCCTCCGGTTCGAGTATTCATTATATCACAATTCGAAAGATGGTTGCAATGGCAATCTGTTTTGACCATAAGAAAAGCTAAAGGTGCCGATCCGGCTGCCGACAAAGTCTCTTGGAGGTCATCAATGGTACTACACTGCTTCGATTGCCGAGCCCACGCTTGGCCCGCTATGGCGAAGCCTACCCACTGGGATTTGATCACCGGATCCAGCTTTCCGTGTGACCGGATCTTCGGGGACATACCCATTGTTCCTGGCTATGTTGACCTGAGCGCTCTTTTCGGTAAAGACCGGGCTCAGAGCCAACAGCGACCGGGAGACCTCCACCCTTACTTGCCGGTGTAATCGGCCGGCCATAGGCAAGCTGGAACCGTTGGGAGGTCACGTCAGTTTGCAGATCCATCGTCCCATCAATCCCACCACCCACCCTCAGTTTGGGGAACCGTGCCTGCCGGTAAAGGAGAACCATGAGAGCACTGATTAAGGCGATTATTGTCGTTTTGCTGCTGGCCAACTCAGTTCCCGCGTTCGGAGAAGAACCCGGTGCCTCGGACAGGGGATCCGGGGGTGCTCAGTACTACGTTTATGCCGACAAGGACTGGGAGCTGCAGATCAACGTCTATGTTTGGGGCCAGGTCCTCAAGCCGGGCATGTACTCGGTCCCCAGGACGACGGACCTCATCGGTGTCCTATCACTTGCCGGAGGCCCGGCAGAGCACGCCGACCTCAAGAAAGTCAGAGTGGTTCGCAGTAACCCGGGCGCCGAAGTCTTGACAGTCAACGTGATCGAGTACATGCAAACCGCCAACGCCGCCTCGGTGCCGGTGCTCCATCCTGGGGACACCGTGATCGTTAAGGGACACAGATCACACACCCTGACGGGGGTTGTAGGTTTCCTAGCTCAACTGGCGGTTGTCGCCAATGTGTACTACGTGTTCTTTGTTCACGACAAGTGAACGCGCTGTCCGGGAACGGAAATGGGGTTTCACGAGACGTGGGATCACTCAGATGAAGGAGCATCATGACTCAAGAGACTGAAGAAAGCCACCATGACTATTTGTTTGTCCTCTACGAGAGGATGTGGATCATCATCCTGGCCTTCATCGGCGTGGTCGCGGCGACGGCCTATTTCACCTTCACCTCTCCGAACGTATATGAGGCCACCGCAACCTTGATGGTCGATGCCAGCGGGGGAAGAGGCGGCGTGCTGCAGTTCGGCTACCAGCCTATGGGATCCAATCTCATACAGAATTACTGCCAGGTCATCAAGAGCAGAACGGTCGCAGCGGAGACCGCAGCCAGGCTTGCAAATGATCCTGACTGCCCGTCAAGGCCAGCCAATCCGGTCACGGCCGATGCCCTGCTCCGGTCCATAGCGGCCGAACCCGTCCGCGGCGCCGATATGATCAGAGTCACCGGCAGCGCCCCGACCGCGCGCGAGGCCGCGATCGTCACCAATACTGCAGTCGATGTGTTCATTGAGCAGCAGGTCGCTCTGCTCAGGGGTGAATTCACCGAGCAGCGGCAGTTTCTCGAGGGGCAAATACCGCTGATCAAGGACGGGCTGAGGGAATCGGAGGACGCGCTCAAGGAGTTCAAGGAGAAGCACAAGTTTGTTGCATTATCCGAGGAGGCAAGAGGAGTAACCTCGAAGCTCGCCGAGTTCGACAAACTCTATGGCGAAGTAGAAACCGACATAAGCACAACGTCCAGTCGCCTCGACTACCTGACCGAGCATTTTGCCGAGCAGAAGAGGACTCTGCCTGAAGATATCGCCCAAGTGTCGAGCCCATACATACTCGAACTGCGGAAACAGCTGGTCAATCTGGAAACCAACTATTCCATGTATCTTGTACAAGGGCTTGCCGAGGACCATCCCAAGATCGTCGACCTCAAGAAAAGCATAGATGAAGCCAGGACAAAGCTGGTTGAAGAGACCCGCACGCTGGCCGCCCAGGGGATTCCGTCACTCGATCCGCTTTCAAGCGCACGTGAGGTCTTCGATAGTATCACCTCGCTGGAAGCCGAACTTGTCGCCCTCAAGGCGAGGAAGGAAGCCCTCGGGCTCGTGCGCACGACCTACGCACGCAAATTGGAATCGCTCCCCTCGACGGAACTCACTCTGGCAAGACTGGAGCGCGAGCGGGAGCTCAATGCGAATACCTACCAGATGCTGACGGAGAAGCACGAAGAGGTCAAGATTGCGGAGGCGGGGAAGATGTCGCACATCAGCGTTGTCGACAGGGCACGGGTTCCGGCATCACCTGTCAGACCGCAGAAGCGACGCAACCTGGCGTTCGGGGCAGTGGTGGGGCTTGTTCTGGGTCTCGGCGGCGCGTTCCTCCTGGACTATGCCGACTCCTCGGTCAAGACACCGCTGGACGTGGACAAGTCCGGGAGCTTGGCCATATTGGGAAGCATCCCGCGCATCAGAACTAAGACACGCAAGCACGACAGGAGTTCCGGAATAATATCCCACCTGCTGACTCGTCAGCCGGCCCGCTCGCCTCTTGCCGAGTCTTACCGTACGGTGAGAACCAATCTTCAGTTCACCAGCCCCGACAGGCCCGTGAGGACGCTCCTCGTAACTTCGGCACTGCCGGGTGACGGTAAGTCCACGGTTGCCGCCAACCTGGCCATTGCGATGGCCCAGATGGGTCTCAAGACACTACTGGTCGACACGGATTTCCGCAAGCCGGTCCTGCGAAAGGTGTTTGAAGTTCGCCAGACCGATGGGCTTACGGAGTTCCTTGCCGACAAGATACGCTTTGAGAATGCAGTGGCCAAGACCCGCGTGGAGAACCTGACGCTGCTGCCGGCGGGGGCCCTACCCCCCAACCCGTCCGAGCTGCTCGGCTCGCGGAAGATGGAATCCTTGATTGAGAGACTCAAGAGCGAGTATGACTACGTCATCTTCGATTCCCCACCCGTTCTCGCCGTCACGGATGCAACCGTGCTTGGGTCAAAACTCGACGGCACCGTCGTGATCGTGAGTGCGGGCAGAACTGATAGAATGGCCCTGAAGCGTACCCGGGAGATCCTCGGCAGGGTGAGGGCTAATGTGTTGGGCGTCATAATGCACATGGTCAAGCCCGTATCCGGACGGTACGCCTACTACAGCAACTACTATTATTACCACTCCTACTACCGCGAAGATAAGACCGAAAAGCACGAGGAGAGAGAAGTCGTACACTCGGCTTAGGATGTCCCATCGGGCGCTGCGGTTGCCCGGTGAACTCTGACGATGAAGTCGCCGCGGGACCTGGGTCCCGGGCGCGACAGGTCCATCGGGCTTCACTTGATGAAACGGGTATGTAACCGACGGGGGATTCGTGTACCCAATCGCCAAAAAGGAAATGGTCGCCACCGGCGCCGAACTCGGCCCCGAGAGGCTCATCCTCGGCGCGGGCACCGCGCTGGGTGAGCGCATCTCGCCCGGCCGGCCCTGGTATGTCCTCTATACACGGTGTCACCACGAACTACGCGTGGCGAAGCACCTAGCCAAAGAGGATTTTGCCGTGCTCTTTCCGAAATACAGGGTGTGGAGCCGGCGCAAGGACAGGCGTAAGATCATTGAGCTGCCTCTGTTTCCCGGCTATCTGTTTGTACAGACGGATCCGTTCCCGAGTCGTTTCGCCAAGATCCTGGAGACCCCAGGACTTGCGCGCCTCCTTGGGAATGGGAATGGCCCGGAGCCGGTCGCACGGCACGAGATGGAGAGCATCCTGATACTGCTCTCGTCAGACCGGGCACTTGAGCCGCATCCCTATTTCCAGGAGGGCAACCAGATCATAGTGGTTTCCGGTCCCCTCAAGGGCGCGACCGGCTACATAGAGGAACTCGTCCCAAGCAAGCGAAAGCTCGTGATCTCAGTGGAATTGCTGGGCCGCTCGGTTGCGGTCCATCTTTCGGATGAACTTGTCGACAAACTTTAGGAGCCACGGCTCCTCCCGACGCCCTCAATGACACGCGTTTCCGCTGTTCGCATCAGTCGCAAGATCAAAGCGAGGAGTGCAAGAACCGAAGTGCCTGGAGCAAGTCTATGTGTGGAATAGCAGCGATATACAGCGACGGCAGAATAGCCGCCGGCGGCATGAAAGAGGCTATAGCTCGCATGAAAGAGACATTGCGCCATCGCGGCCCCGATGATTCCGGAACGTTCCTGTCCGCCGATGGGCGGGTCGGCCTGGGCCATACGAGACTGGCCATCATAGATCTATCGGCCGCCGGCCACCAACCGATGTCGAATGAGAACGGGCGCGTCTGGATAACTTACAATGGGGAGATCTACAACTTCCTCGAGCTTCGCCGGGATCTCCTGGCATGCGGGCACACGTTCAAGAGCCTGACTGACACGGAGGTCCTGATTCACGGCTATGAGCAGTGGGGAATTGAAGGTCTGCTCGGCAGGCTGCGTGGAATGTTCAGTCTTGCCGTCTATGACTGCCGGGGTACGCCTCCGGGATACGGATGTCTCGTGATCGCACGGGACCGCCTCGGCCAGAAGCCGCTGTATTACTGCCATCTTGATGGTGTTTGCGTCATCGCGTCGGAGATCAAGGCGATTGTGGCCTCCGGCCTGGTTCAGGCCGAAATCGATCCTGAGGCAGTCGGCCTTTACCTTCGCCTCGGCCACATTCCGGCCCCGAGGACCATCTACCGGGGTATCGCGGCCTTGAAACCCGGGTACTACCTTGTTCTGGACGCGAGTGGCACGGCAGAGCATCGCTATTACGACCTGAGCCGTGCCTATCTTGAGGATTCGCTCGCATCCACGTCGGAGGCCGAAGCTGTCGAGAGAGTACATTCGTGTCTCGTGGATACGACGAGGTGTCATCTCATAAGCGATGTTCCGGTGGGAGTCTTCTTGAGTGGCGGCATCGATTCCAGTTCGATAGTCGTCGCCATGCGAGAGGCGGGCTGCGCCGCCATCAGATCTGTCTCCATCGTGTTTCCCGGGACGGACTACGACGAGAGCTCCTTTTCGAGAGCGGTTGCCGACAGGTACCATACCGATCATACCGAGGTCGAGATCCGCGGCGGCGATCTCACGGATCACATGGAGCGAATTCTTGCAGCCATGGACCAGCCGACCATAGACGGGGTCAATACCTACTTCGTAGCGTCGGCTGCGGCTCAGGCAGGGCTCAAGGTGGCGCTGTCCGGGGTAGGCGGGGACGAGACGTTCTGGGGTTATCCCTCTTTCACGCAGATTCCTCAGCTCAAGCGGCTCTACGACGTGCTCGCATCCGTTCCCATGGGACGGACTCTGGCAGGCGCGTTTCTCAGGAACGGTACCAGTCCAAGAGCAGCCAAGATTTCGTCGATTGCATCGGGGGACGGATCCATCTCGAGCATCTATGGAACGTACCGGCAGGTTTTCGGTGCGGACCAAATCAGCGATCTGCTAGATGGCGACTTTGCCGCCGTCCGAGCCGAGAGCCTCATGGCTGACGCCTGTCCGCCCGGCTACCCGTGGCCGGATAATGCGCTGAGTCAGATCGGATTTCTGGAGACCACGAGATACATGGCCAATCAGCTTCTCAGGGATACCGACATATTCAGTATGGTCCATTCGCTCGAGGTCAGGTCTCCGTTTGTCGATCACGTGCTGGTCGAGCTGGTGGCCGGACTGCCGGCGTGCTGGAAGGCCGGAAATGGCATCTCGAAGGGCCTGCTGATAAAGGCCCTCGGCGACGGGCTGCCTGAGATCGTAGTCAACAGGCACAAGCGCGGGTTTGTGTTCCCCTTCGACATGTGGCTCAGGAACGGGCTCAGGAAGTTTACCGAGGCGAATCTCAGCGGCTCCTCGAGCCTGAAGAAGGCACCTGTCGGACGCATCCTGGATGGTTTCTACGGACACCGCGTACACTGGTCAAAGGTGTGGAGTCTGGTGGTCATAAATCATTGGCTGAATTGAACCCACAAGCTCTCGCAAGCCCGGCCTGGCGGACGGTTCCCGTCACGCTGATCGAGCCCTCGCGCAGATGGCTGAGACTGGGGCTGCGGGAGTGCTGGCGGTATCGTGAGCTGCTGTATTTTCTCACGTGGCGCGACGTGAAGGTGCGCTACAAGCAAACCTTGATCGGTGTGATGTGGGCCATCTTTCAGCCCGCCATCAAGGTCCTGGTCTTTAGCCTCATCTTTGGAGGGTTGGCCAAGGTGGACTCCCAGGGGTTTCCCTATCCCCTGTTCGTCTTCGCCGGGCTTCTGCCATGGGAGTTCTTTGCCAGCTCGGTAAGCAGAGGCGGCGAAAGCGTAGTGGCAAGTGCGAACCTGGTGAGAAAAGTCTACTTCCCGAGGATCATCATCCCCGTGGCGGCGGTCGGAGCATGTCTGGTGGACTTCGCCGCATCCTTCGCCATACTGGTTGTCCTGATGTTGTACTATGGCGCCGTGCCCACGCTGTCGCTCGTGATGGTGCTCCCGCTGGTGCTGGCGGTGCTGGTACTGGCAATCGGAATCGGCCTGCTGATCAGCGCCCTCAACGTTGCATACAGGGACTTCCGCTACGTTCTACCGGTCATATTGCAGGTCTGGATGTTTGTTACTCCGATCATATATCCACCCACAGCTGTTCCCGAGAAATGGCAGTGGCTGCTTCACTTGAATCCAATGACCGGGATTGTCGGTGGCTACCGCTCCGCCATCCTCGGCACGCCTTTTGTCTGGGCGGAACTGGGGATCTCCATGCTGGTCGCGGCAGCCGTATTCGTCTGCGGATTGATGTACTTCCGAAGGATGGAAAGATGGTTCGCAGACATAGTCTAAGGATGTGACCGTTGGCCCTTGAAACCCTGAAGAGACACGTAGGAAGAGTTGTCCCGGCGGACATCAAGCGGCTGTGCCATGGCTTGGGGGTCGAGCGATCGGTACCCTACGAAAATGGATATCACTGTTGCACCCAGAAGACCGCCAGCCAGACGTTGCGGGCAGTGTTCTCTGACCCAATATTCCATCGGTACTCGGGGCTTTGGCCGCACGTGTTCAGTCAGGATCCGGAACACGTACAGGATGCCATGATTGACCACCCCTTCCCAAGAAGAACCATGGGCACCAATCTATACATAGACCATCCAACATTTCTGGAGATGCCGAAGCCGGTCCGGTACAAAGCCCTCTTTGTGCTGCGTGATCCCAGAGACATAGTCACATCGTGGTACTTCTCTGCCAGGTATTCCCATCGTCCGACCGGTCTCATTCCACAGTTCCGCAGCGATCTCGAACGGCTGGATCTCAGTGAGGGCCTGAAGTACAGCATCGATACTCTGCAAAGCCGGGGCCTGTTTCAGGCCCAGCTGTCCTGGGTACATGCAACTGATGACCAGATCAAGCTGGTCCGCTACGAAGACCTGGCCGCCGATCAGAGAGGCTTCCTCCGCGGAGTTCTCGATTTCCTCGAAGTCGAAATGCCTGCAGACCAGTTCGTCGCTTTGTGCGATCGCCACAGGTTCGAAGTGCACTCAGGAGGGCGCAAGGCCGGCATCGCGGACTTGCAGTCTCACTATAGGAACGGAACTGCTGGGGACTGGATGAACCACTTCGACCAGTCCGTCATCGCGCATTTCAAGGAAGTGACGGGAAGCCTCCTAGAGGAACTGGGCTACTCGCAATGACACATCAGTTCCGAATTTGGGCAGGCTGCGGGCGTCGCGCCATAAGGAAGATGAGGAATGCCAGAACCATCCATTCAAGCTGAAGGCATCGGCAAGCGCTACCGGCTAGGCCAGTACGTCGGTAACGGCATGTATCAATACAGGGCGCTTCGCGAGAGAATTCCCGCCGCGCTCAGGGCGCCTCTCGATCTTCTGGGGCGTCGAGCGTCCCGAGGGAAGCGATCCGAACGCGAAGATGTCTGGGCACTCAAGGGGGTTTCTTTCGACGTGAAGCAGGGCGAGAGCCTGGGCCTCGTGGGCAGCAACGGCGCGGGAAAGAGCACGCTCCTCAAGATACTCTCCCGGATAACTGAGCCGACCGAGGGCCGTGCCAGGATGAGGGGCCGAGTCGGCAGTCTCCTGGAGGTCGGCACGGGTTTCCATCCGGAACTGACCGGCCGGGAGAACGTATACCTCAGCGGAACGATCCTGGGGATGAGTCGCAAGGACGTACAAATGAAGTTTGACGAGATCGTCAGTTTTGCGGGCATAGACAAGTTCGTTGATACGCCGGTCAAGCGCTACTCCAGCGGCATGTGGGTGCGCCTGGGATTTGCGGTGGCCGTCCATCTGGAGCCCGAGATCCTCCTGGTGGATGAGGTTCTTGCAGTCGGCGATGCTGTCTTCCAGAGGAGGTGCCTCGGAAAGATGGGAGAGGTGGCAAGGGAGGGGCGAACTGTGATTTTCGTCAGCCACAATATGGGTGCAGTCACCAGGCTGTGCAGGCGATGCATATGGCTTGATGAGGGCGAACTGAGACTCTGCGGTGATACTGCGGACATTGTTCCCCAGTATCTATCTTCCAAGGGAGGAATGAGGGCAGAGTACTCCGTGATTGACGCACCCGCGGCTCCACACAGCCGTGGCTTCGTCTTGCGCGCCGTCCGCGTGAAGGACAGCGCGGGCACAGTGATGGCATCGATCGATGCCCGCCACGATTTTTCCGTGGAGATAGAATACGGACTCCTCAAGTCCATCCCTGGTTTGCGCGTGGGGTTCAGGCTCCTGACATCGGACGGAACCGTGGTCCTGAGCTCCACCGACAGGGATGGCGATCACTGGTCGGACCCCGACAGGGCTTCCGGTGTCTACGCCAGCCGGTGCACGATCCCCGGCGGGTTTCTCAATACGGGCCAGTATACGATCACTCTTGGCGTTGACATCCCGACGGTCGAGTCGATTCTGTTCATAGATAACATCGTCTCATTCGATGTTGAGATCGCCGGCGATATCGGCGGGACCACCTCCGACAGGAGGCTCGGGGTAGTGTGTCCATGCTTTCCCTGGAAGGTGGAATCACTTGGTTCGCCGGCGAGCCGGCTTGACGCGAGGTGTGAACAACTCAGTTGATCACACCCTGTCCCGCGTGCAGATCAACCGTGGATAAGCCGGTGGCCGAAGAGCTCGAGTCGGGCGCCTTCATCTTGTGCACGGAGTGCGGTCTGCAATACGTCGGCCCAACGGTTGCCGATCAGCCTGTCTTTCAGGATTTCACGGAAGCAGGGCAAGCCCTGTTCTCAAGTCTCGAAACAGAAGGTGCGGTCGCCAAGGTGCTTACACCCAATGAGCGTGCCGCCCTGGAATGGATAGGGCATGCCCTGGCCCCTGGAGCATCGGTCCTAGAACTGTGCTGTGAATCCGGGCGTTTCCTTCTTGGGCTCAAATCCAGGGGCCTTGAACCTATTGGAATGGACCCTCTCGCCGGGCATGTCGAAATGCTCCGGAGGCGGGGATTTGCCGTCAAGCAGGGATGGGTAGAGTCATATCCCGGCGATTGGCCGAGGCCCGCAGCGGTGGTGCTGCTCGAAAGCCTTGTGCGATTTCCCGAACCCATCGGGCTGCTCGAAGGCATCCGGCGACGGTTTCCCAGGGCGCCGATCTACCTGAGTGTCCCAAGTCCACGCAGATCGCTCAAGGTCCCGGAGTTCGATCGCCGGCTGGATTATCCGCCCAATCACCTGACCCGCTGGACTCCGCGGGCGCTACTCGGGGCGTTGGAACATGCAGGCTACCGTGGGAAATGCCGAACGTGCCACATCAGGATCAAATGGCGGGAGGGTTCACTCAGGAAGAGACTTCTCAAGGCCGCATTCGCTGCGTCGCTTAGGCTCGCAGGCGAGTCCGAATACTCGATCTGTGCCACCGGGTGGCCGCAGTGACGGAGAAACCGATGGCTCTCCTACGGATCGGCCGGCTGCTTCCGCATCGGACGCGACGGCCGGCGAGATGGCTCTATCGACGGCTGCCGTTCTGGTGGCGCGCCGGCGATACCCTGCGCAGTACCTATGCCTTCCTCGAGGAGTCGCAGCACTGGAGCCGCGAGCAGACACTCCGGTACCAGACGAGCAAGCTCAAAGAGGTCGTTCGCCACGCCGGCGAGAATGTCCCCGGCTACAGGGACAGGTTCGCAGGGCACGGCGTCGGGCCCGAGGACATCAGATCGCTTGATGATATCCGTCGGCTTCCCTGTCTTACCAAGGAGGACCTGCAACGTACGCCGGCTGCGTATGCTGCGGAAAACATAGCAAAGGAGTTGCTGGAGTATGTCACCTCGGGGGGGACAACGGGGAGGCCGACGGGGTTCTATCATATCCGCAGCTACAACCACGAGGTCGCTGCGGCCTACAGACTGATGATGTGGAAGCGCGTAGGATACAAGCCCGATGCCCGGGCCCTGGATCTCACGGCATCGTTTGACGGCGAGCCGGTCCAGTACGCACCCGAAACCAGGACTCTTTACGTATCGATATCGGCTCTAAGCAGCCGGCAATTCAAAGCCTGCGTGGACAGGATAAACGATTTCCGGCCCCAGTTCATTTTCGGCTTTCCGTCCACCGTGACGCTCCTTGCACAGCTGGCAGGGGAGCATACGCTGTCCACCGATTCCGTCAGGGCGATCATCACCGCCTCCGAGGTTATGTATGATAGTCAACGAAGTTGCATCTCCGACGTCTTCGGGTGCCGCATATTCTCATGGTACGGCATGGCTGAATACGCCGCGTTCGCTTCGGGATGTGAACGCAGCGACCAATATCATTTCTTCCCCGAGTCCGGCTGTTTGGAAATACTGGACGAGGGCGGCGACCCCGTCACCGAGGAAGGCGGCGAAGGTGAGATAGTCCTCACGGGGTTCCATAACCTTGCAACTCCATTTATCAGGTACCGAACGGGGGATCGCGGGGTGCTGGGCAAACCCCGTTGTGACCTCTGCGGACGCAACCATCAACTGGTCAAGACGATCTCCGGCAGAACCCAGGAATTCCTGGTTGCGCAAGACGGCAGGTTGATTCCCAACAGCGCCTTGAACGTCCATTCGGACATCTTCGATCATGTCTGGATGTATCAATTCCATCAGCAGGCTCCAGGCAAGGTGCGCCTGGACATCGTCGGGAAGCCCGCCTGTGGGGCCGCGAGCATCGAGCGCATACGTGACACCATGCTCCGGAAGCTCGGCCCCGGGGTGGACCTGGACATCTCCTTGGTCGAGAAGATCAAGAGAACGAAACGGGGGAAGCACAGATTCATCGTTCAACGGCTGGAAAAGTCAGCGGTGGAGATGGACACCTCTCTCGGGTGTGCTTCCCCCTTCAAGAAAACCTTGGGCCCAGGCCTGGAGAGAGCAATCGGGGATTCGGGGCTGGGCAATTGCCGGGACCTTCTAGGGAGGGATCATGAGTAGTGCTAACCAAGATCCGGAGTGTGAACCGATCCTGCAGCGGATCCTCGAGGAGATCATTCCCGTCTTCGAGGCGGCCGTGATGGATGATAGCGCGATCTTTCAGAACCCCCATCTGCAGAGATGTTGGGAGAGGTCGAAGTGCGACCGGAAGCACTGCCCTGCCTTCCAAGAGGAACCCATTCGGTGTTGGCAGCTCGTCGGCACTTTCTGCGGCGGCAAGGTCCAAGGGCAGTTTGTCGAGAAATACGCGACGTGCAAAGCTTGTCCCACGTTTAGGGAGGCTTGTCCTACGCTTGTGGAGGAGTTAGGCGATTACCTCAACAATATGCTGTTCCTGCTCAGAACTCAGAAACGGCGTGCGCAGGAAGCCACACGAAAGTCCGAGCACCTGAACAAGGAACTGATCTCAGCCCTTGAGAACCTGGATCTCCGCAATAGAGAAATCCAGGAAATCATGACGACCGACAGACTGACTGGCCTGTACAACCGAAATTATCTATTCACGATGCTGGAGGATGAGTTCGCTCGCGCGGCCAGGCGGAAGGAGTACACGTTCTCTCTCCTGATGATCGATATTGATGACTTCAAGGGCGTCAATGACACGTTTGGACACAGCAACGGGGACACGATGCTCTCCCGTTTCGGAATCCTGCTTAGGGATGGCATCCGCAAATTTGACCGCGCCTTCCGGTACGGTGGCGAGGAATTCGTGGTGGTCCTTCCAGATACCGAACTGACCGTGGCCTGTCTGGTTGCAGAGAGAATCCGATGCGCATTCGAGAAGGAAACCTTCGCCTTTGTCGCCGCGGGGACGGACAAGCCGGCAGACGTGTCGCGGACGCTCAGCATCGGCGCTGTCGCCCCATCGCCGGAAACTACTGCGGAGACCCTACTGGCACAGGCCGCCGAAGCCATGTATGTCGCGAAGATTCAGGGTAAGAACAGGGTTGTGAGATTTGTGGACCTGCAGGAATCGTACGCCGACCCCGTTCGGCATTGATAGAGAGGAGAATGTGATGGCTCGATTGAACTGCTGGGAATTCAAGAAGTGTGGACGGGAACCAGGTGGCGCCAAGGCTCGTGAATTAGGTGTTTGTGCGGGAGCTACGGAGACCCGAGTGAACGGGACACACGGAGGACAGAACGGCGGGCGGGCGTGCTGGGCAATTGCCGGTACCCTCTGCGGAGGAAAGGTACAAGGCACCTTTGCAGTCAAGGCGGGGAATTGCCTGGATTGTGACTTCTATCAGTTGGTCTGTGCAGAAGAAGGGGTGAATCATGAAAGTACAACGGACATACTTGCTAAACTCAGGCAGCAAGCGGCCGAACAACGCGCCCCAGCGGACGCGGGCAAACCGCGCCACTGAGCGGCACTGATGCGCGCCCTCGTGACAGGTGGAACCGGTTTTGTCGGCAGTCCCTTGGTAAGCAGGCTGCTTCAGGATTCATGGCAGGTCAGCCTGATCACCCGAGATCGACGAAGGGTTTTACAGCAGGGCAACGACCGCCTGGAGGTTTTCGATGCCGATGTGTCAGACCAGGGGGCCATATCATCCATAGCTCAAGGATGCGGCCGTCCGGATGTTGTTTTCCATCTGGCGGCCTCTCTCAGCTACTTCGACAGGAAAAGTGTCTACCGGACAAACGTGATCGGAACTCGTAATCTTCTCGACCTGGCAGTCAGAACCTCTGCCGGAAAGTTCATCTACGCAAGTAGCATCGAAGCCATCGGAGCCGTGAAAAGAAGCGAGGTCCCGGCGCCGGCCGACAGCCCCACCAGGCCGATCAGTCCTTATGGGGCGAGCAAGGTTGCCGCCGAGAAGCTGGTCGCTGAAGCTGCGCGCAGGGGCCTTCCTGCAGCGATTCTGAGAATAGGGAGCGTCTACGGCCCGGGGCATCTCAATTGCATCACCGATATAGCAGAAGCCATTCTCACGCGAAACAGGCTCCTGGAGTTCCTGCCGGTCTACGCCGATCGGTACATCCACCCCATCTACAACCGGGACGTCACCGAAGGCCTCATGGCGGCTTGCCGCACTGACCTTCCAATGGCAACCGTCGTTCTCGGCGGCGAATACGCGACCGTGGGCCACATCTTTGAGGTGTGTTGCCAAATCCTCGGGAGACCACTTGCCGGGAGACCCAAGCGAAAGTGGGACCAGGCGTATCTCATGCTGAGGCGCGAGTATCACAGGCGCACCAACGGCATGGACCTGATCACCTACTTGATGGCCCCTTCCGGCAGACGCGTTCACAGGGCCTATTCAACGGACAAGACATTCCAAATACTGGATCTCGCCGATCAGGTGCCCCTAAGAACGGGCATAGCCGAGACCCTGGCCTGGGTGCGAAACGAGAAGGTGTTCAAGCTTGATCGATAGGAGGCTTTTGTGCGAATAGGATTGATAACGACGATTGGCACCAACATCGGGGACACGCTGATTCGCGAAGGCATATGCCTTGTCCTCAAAGAGGTCTTCGGGGGGCGCGATCTCGAGTTCGTTCTGGTCAACAAGCACGCGCCCCTGACGGTCTACCCGGACGGGCATCCGGTGCGCGCCGCCGTGCTCGCACGCTATCTACCCCGAGGGCGGGCAAGGGCGGCCTCTGCGATCGAAAGGCTAGCCTCCAAGCTCAACATGAGCCGCTTCGACGGGTGCGATCTTATCGTGCAGTGCGGCACCCCGGTGCTCTGGCCGGGATGCCACCGCTGCGAGTGGGCCGTGCCGATCTGGCACCACGTCGTGGGTAGGCTTTCGGAGCGCATCCCCGTGCTGAACATTGCGGCGGGCGCCTGCTATCCCTGGGAGCGGCAGCCATCAGAGGTGACGGACCCGCGTGACATCGAGTATCTCCGAGCGATCACATCCTATTGCCGGACAACAACGGTGCGGGACAGATTGGCCCACCGCCTTTTCCAAGCGATGGACATCGAGGCCCCTCTCGTCCCTTGCAGTGCCTTGCTGGCTGCCGGCAGGAATCCGACAGCCAACGGCGGCGACGGCACGGTGCTCATAGACTACATGCACGGCGGCGGCCACTACGACTGGGACCAGAGGATCGACCCCTCGGCCTGGGCGCGGACCATGAGGAACCTCATCGAAAGACTCAAGCACCGTCACAATCTGGTTTTCCTATGCCACGACGAGAAGGAGTACGGCCTGGCGAAGGATCTCGATCCGACCTTGCGGCGGATGTGGCCGAAAGACCCCCAGGAGTACTTCGACCTGGTTGCTACAGCAAGCGGCGCGATCTGCAATCGGATGCATGCCTCGGTGGCTCTTGCCAGTCTCGGCATCCCATCGATTGCGGTCTGTACCGACACGCGCCTGCTGATGGTGGAAGCCTTGGGATTACCGTGTCTTTATGTGAAGGAGGCGACCGCAGATAGATTGGAGGATCTGCTGGAGCATCTGCTGGCGCGGCGCGCCCAGGAAAAGGCCAGGCTGCTTGCGCTTCGAACCGAAACTTGGAACCGCTATGTGGAAGTATTCTCCAGGGCCATGGATGAGAAAGAACCAGCGAGGCACGATCTGTGTTCAGTCAGCGTATAAGGAAACGCATAGGGAATGCCGCGAGAGACATCGAGAATGGACTGGTCTCACCCCAGGCGGCTTATCTTGCTGGGGAACCGTTGTTCCAGCTTCTCGGCAGACGTCGCAACGCCGGAGGGCTCGACCTGTCCGGGGTCAAGAGCGTTCTCGTGGTTCGCCTTGACGAGATCGGGGACATGGTAATGACTACTCCCTTCTTGCGGGAACTCAGACACAATCTCAAGGAGGCCTGGATCACTCTGGTGGTAAACCCGACAGTCTTCAATCTTGTCGAGCGCTGCCCCGTCGTCAATGAGGTTCTCGTATACGACGGCCGTGCAAACGGGCGCTTCGGCTTACTCAGACGGCACGGACGAGCGCTACGCTTGGCGGGCCGCCACCTCATGCGGCACAGGTTCGATCTGGCAATCTCGCCCCGCTGGGACACCGATCATTACAATGCCGCCGTGCTTGCCTACTTTAGCGGTGCGGGACGCAGGGTGGGCTACCCCGAACGCCTGGCCACCGGCAAGAAGGACTCAAAGGCGGGCCTCGACATCTTATACACCCAGGTGCTCAACGGTGACGGCATCAAGCATGAGGTCGAGCGTAGCCTCGATGTGATCGTGGCTCTGGGTGGAGAGATCAAGAAGAAGGAGTTGGAGGTGTGCCTTCGAGGCCGGGATGAGGCGTATGCAGGTATGACGCTCATAGAAAGAGATGTCAAGACTGATGACCTGGTTGTGGCCCTCGG
Source organism: Candidatus Eiseniibacteriota bacterium (assembly GCA_043808325.1). Lineage (GTDB taxonomy): Bacteria > Arandabacterota > Arandabacteria > Arandabacterales > Arandabacteraceae > JAZDEY01. The sequence goes on along the minus strand of JAZDEY010000083.1, from coordinate 83,217 downwards.
CCCTTCGGGCGGGAATTCCGTTCTCAAGAAGTGGCCGACCGATCGTTTCATCGAACTCGCCAGGTGGCTCCAGGCCGAGCATGACGCGCGAATTGTCCTGGTCGGCGGGCCCCGGGATCTGCCTCTTGGGCGGCAAATGCAGATGGCTCTTGATCGATCCGTCATCAACACCATAGGCATGACCTCGCTGAGGCAGGCGGGAGCAGTCATCAAGAGGTGCGCTCTCTACGTGGGCGGCGACACCGGCCTCATGCATCTGGCTGCGGCCTCGGGAGCACCGGTTGTGGCTCTCTTCGGTTCGAGTTGCCCCCATCGGTTCGGACCATGGGGTAGCGGCCACAGGATCGTATCGTCGACACTTCCCTGCAGTCCGTGTTTCCGGGCAGACCATATCGACCGCTGCGGGAAATGCCTTCACGACCGGCCACTCTGTATGTCGGGCATTACGGTCGACCAGGTCAAGACAGCCGTCCAGGAGTGCATAGAGTCGATCGAGACATCCGGCCGGGTCGGCCAGTCCATCTGGACGGGTAAGTCGGGCGCTCGTTGACTGAGCCACGAATCGAGCCCATGAAGATTCTGTTCCTATGCTCTGCACTGACATACGGAGGGACATTCGTACGTTGCCAGGAGCTTGCCAAGGAGTTGGGCCGACGGGGCCACGCCGTAACCGTCGTGAAGATCTCGGAGCGATCGAGAGTCAGGACCGAGATGAGAGAGATTAACGGGATTCGAGTTCTCGAGATGCCAAGGTTCTGGGGCATGCGATGGTTTGGCAACGACAGGCTGCCGTCGGACATCCTGGCCCGAATGGGCCACTTGCTTACAAACAGATACGACGTGATCCACCTGTTCTCTCATCACCTCAGCGGATACCTGCCATGGAGAGCTGCAAAGACGTTTAAGCGTGCCAGCCTATTTGTCAACGACTGGGACGATCTCTGGACGGACGGCGGCTGGTTCGGGGATTTGGAAAACCCGGGGGTGCCGCGGCTGAGGTATCGGATGGAGGCCTGGCTCGAGAAGCACGCCCGGCTGGATGCCGGCGGCGTGACGGCGATCAGCAGGGCCCTGCTCGACCGGACAGTCTCGCTCGGGATTCCCAAAGAGCGCACCCTTTACCTGCCGGCAGGTGCTGATGTTGAGAACATCACTTTGGTTCCACAGGACGAAGCCCGTCGGGCGCTCGGTCTTGACCTTCAGGGCATCATGCTGGTCTATTCCGGCTTCACCGTACCCGACCGCGACCTGACAACCATGCTGACTGCGTTGAGTATCGTGAGGCAACGGCTCCCTGTGAAGCTGCTGCTCAGCGGACTCGCGAGCGGGATCGTCGAAGCCAAGCGGAAGGATCTTGGACTGGCTGAGGATGCCATCGTCCATCTTGGCTTCGTTCCAATGCCGGGCTTCGCACGTTTCCTCGCTGCAGGGGACATCGCACTGCTCCCGCTCTCAGACAGCAAGACCAACAGGTTCAGATTTCCTAACAAGTTTGGAGATTACTTAGCTGCCGGCAGGCCGATTGTAGCGAGTGCCGTGGGAGAAGTAGGGCATTTCATGAAGAGCTACCCCGTCGGCCTTCTGGCAGATGGATCGCCCGAGGATTTCGCCGAGAAGATAATGGTGCTTGCCAAGGATGCAAGCTTGCGCCGGCAGTGCTCGCGGGCCGCCAGAGGGGTTGCAGAGAACGTTCTTTCATGGCGCATCCACAGCGCAAACCTGGAGGCTTTCTACTCGAAGCTGCAAGCCTCCGATCGAGGCCGGGCGCAATGAGAATCGCACTTGTTTGCACCGGCCTCGGTAACGTGAGGCGCGGATACGAGAAGTTCACCGAGGAGCTCTTCCGGCTTCTCAGGGACGACGTGGATATTACTCTCTTCAAGGGAGGAGGAAAGAGCGCGGAAGGCGAAGTTGTCATCCCAAACCTGCGTCGCGACGGCTGGTTCCGCCACATGCCGTTTGTCAAGAGTGACGGATATCGTGATGCCTACTACTACGAGGTGCTCTCATTCGGGGCTGCCCTTCTGCCGCACCTCATCAGCAGCAGGTATGACATTCTCCACTACGTGGACCCGACACTTGGGAATCTCTATTTCCATGCTCGGTCCGCATTCAGGTTTGAATTCAGGTTCAAGACCCTGCTGACAAACGCCATCGCGCTGCCGCCCGAGCATTGTGCGCGGGCAAACTACGTTCACCACGCGAGTCCGGTGCAGCACGGCCAATGCCTGTTGAGCGGCTTTGCCGAGGAGAGAATGGCACTGATCCCCTTGGGCGTCAATGCGAAGGCATACCAGAGCCCATCCGACCGGCTGGAACTCCGCCGCAAGTGGGATATCCCTCAGGACAAATTCGTGATTCTGGCTGTAGCGGCCCTTAATCGCCGCCATAAGCGCGTGGACTATTTGATCGAAGAGACTGCGAAGCTCGGTCCCGAGTGCTTCTTGGTTGTGGTGGGGCACCTCGAGGATCCTTCCCTCGTCGCGATGGCTGCCGATCGCCTGCCCACGCGCCACAAGCTGATCACTCGGCCTCTCTATGGTGAGATCGCAGAGTTATATGGATTAGCCGACGTCGTCGTCAGTGCTTCACTGACTGAAGGATTCGGCTTGGGAATCGTGGAAGCCATGTGCTCCGGCCTGCCCGTGCTGATGCACGACAACGAACACTTCCGGTGGCTGGCGGGCCACCATTCCTGTCATGTGGACATGGAGAAGCCCGGGGCCCTGGCGGCGAGACTGAGACATCTTTCGGCCGACGGAGAAGGAACGCGGCGACTCGGGGAGTCCCTGAGAGGGCAAGCCTGTCAACGGTTTGACTGGTCAAATCTCAAGAAGGATTACATCGACATGTACAGTCGCATCTACGAGCAGAGCAAGAGCAACTGCAAGAGCAAGGCAAACCGGGAACATGTGTGAAGTCAGCGTCATCATCCCAACGCACAATCGGGCACCGCTCGTATGCAAAGCGGTAGAGAGCGTGCTGGCTCAGACCTTCCGCGACTTCGAAATCCTTGTGATAGACGACGGGTCCACCGACAACACGGCGGATCGTCTCGCCGGATACGGCGCCCGGATCAAGTATCGCCACCAGACGCAGCGCGGAAGATCAGCGGCCCGCAACCACGGCATCATTATCGCAAACGGTCGTTACTGTGCCTTCTTGGATTCCGACGACATGTGGCTGCCGGATACGCTCGAACGGCAGATTGCCGAGCTGGAGCGGCATCCGGATCTCGGGCTGGTGCACGGTCCGGTTGAGGTGATCGATGAAGACGGAAACCCAATGGCCGAGGTGACTCGTGTCTTTCAAGCCGGGTTCGCCCTGCAGCGGTCCAAGGGTGAAGCCTATGAAGAGCTGCTGCTGCATCATGCGATGTACACGTCGACAACCATGATCCCGCGGCAGACCTTTGATGTCGTCGGATTGTATGACCCGGCACTCGACCCCAGGGAGGACCTTGATCTTTATCTCAGGATCGCCCTGCGGTTCGGGATCGGCTCGGTGGGCGGGGGGCCTCTTTGCCTTTACCGCATGGATCGGGACGATCTGGTCAAGCCTCCGAATCTCGCACAGGTCTACATTAAGGTTCACGCGAAGCACTTACTTCTGCTGGACTTGATTGACTGGAAGGGCCCGGTCTGGAAGCGCAAGGCTGTGAGGAACCTGCACATTGCCCTGGCGGGAGACCATTATGCCGGAGGGGACCGCAAAACCGCCCGATCTCATCTTGCCGGGGCTTTCAGGCTGGCCCCCGCGGGCGCGCTGATGGAACCTGCCTTCTCCGGCCTCGCCCTGCGGACGGCGCTACCGCCGTTCATGGTCGAGCGTCTACGGCGGATGCGGGCGCTCAGCCGAAATGGGTCCCCGGCGCCGAGCGGCGGCCAGCCCCAGGTGGATGAGAGTGCGGAAGACCGGCAGGAGCTCGCGCGATCATGCCGCTAGAACTGCAACTGCCGCTCGAGGCGAGAGAGACGCATTGCTCGGGACCGAGAGACTTGCGCTGCCCGGTCTGTGAAGTGACGTCACCTTGCCGGGAATTGGAGAGATGGGAAGCGTACATTCTCTATCACTGTCCTGCCTGCGACGTCGTCTTCGCCGATCCGATGACCCCTGCCGGATCGGGTTTCTACGAGAATCCGCGTGCTCACGGGTGTGCATGCCTGGATGCGATATACGTCGAGAGGAAGATCGTTCACAAAGGGTGGGAGGGCGTTTCCCACAATGGCCGGCTGTTCCTCAAGAAGAATCCCGCCGCCGGCGGCCGGCTGCTTGACGCGGGCTGCGGCGAGGGCCTTTTCCTCCACTACGCGAGGCGCAACTATGAAGTCACCGGCATCGACATAGACGGGGAAGCCATCGCGACGGCCAGGGACATGTACCAAATCTCGGACGTCCACCCATTGGGCCTGAAAGAGTTTGCCGTGGCCTTCGCCGGCCGCCGCTTCGATGTAATAACCATGTTTGAAGTTCTCGAACACCTCGACGATCCCATTGGACACATGAAGGTGCTGAAGAGACTTCTGGCGCCGGGCGGCCTGCTCGTCGTCAGCGTCCCCAATCGAGAGCGGAAATCCTTCGACGAGGACAAGCTCGGAATAGCCGACTACCCGCCCAATCACATGACCAGATGGAACGACACGGCCCTCAGGAATTTCATCACGCGCCAGGGCTTTGAGGTGATCACGCTCTATAGCAGGCGATCGGACTGGTACGGGTTTTACGAATCCGAAGACATCCTGATCTACCGATTCAGGTCGGTAATTGCTCCCGTGATTCGCACCCTACAGCGGAAACGCGCCGTGAGTCTCGAAGACGGCCAGAGCCGGGTAGTCCGTGAGGACACCCCGATCAGTCGGGCCCTCAAATTGGGTCTGAAACGGATCTCGTCGCTCCTGTGGTTCCCCCTGTGGGTGCCGTTCCGGATAAGCCGACGGCCCTCGTACGGACTCTGGCTTATGGCCGCCAGGAAGGAGCAACAGCAATGATGCTTGCGTGCCCCGTATGTGGGCATGAGGGAGATCACCGGCTGGTGGAGATATGTAACGATTTCAGACTTCTCCACTGTGGGGCCTGCGATGTCGTGTTCTCTGAACCCATGAAGGGCCTTGACGTAGCCCAGCACGAACAAGCCTATGCCTGCCGCAATGTCAGCATCAGGGGCCTCAGCGGCCTCACCCCGAACGCTCGCTTCTTTCTCAGGCGCAAGCCACGCCCGGACGAGGCTCTGCTTGACGTCGGCTGTGGGGACGGATTCTTCATCAAGCAAGCCCGGGGGCGCTACGACGCCTTCGGCATAGACATAGACCGGGAAGCCATCAAGGCTGCGACTTACAAATACGGGATCGCAGACGTGGCGGCAACCTCGGTGGAGGAGTTCGCCCGCCGCTATCCGGATCGCCGCTTCGACACGGTCACCCTGTTTGAAGTACTCGAGCACGTGGAGGATCCAAGCGGTCTGGTCCGGTGCATTCAAGGCCTGTTGAAGCCCGGGGGAGTGCTTGTTCTGAGCGTACCCAACCGCAACCGCAAGTACGCCCACCGCGACCCGATCGACCGACCCCCAAACCATCTCAGCAGGTGGTCAGCCGATGCCGTGGAACAGCTTCTTCAGCGAAACGGCTTCCACGTGAATCGGCTGCATCAATGGAAGACGGATTGGTTCGGGTTCTTTGAGATGGAATGGACGATCATCTCCCGACTGAGCGCGGTGACCGGCCCCATGATCAGACTCTGCCAGAAGAAGCGGTCGGCCTTTTACAAGAACAACCTCATTGAAACATATGATGACACTGTCTTGAGCACGTTCGTGAGGACGCTGATCATGAAGACGTCACGGCTCCTCTGGTTTCCACTCTACCCGTTTTTCCTGCTTGCGCGCCGGCCTTCCTTCAACCTGTATATCGAAGCGAGGTTGGAAGCATGACGCGCGCAAAGACGAATCTGCTGTTCGTGACGCCCTGCTTTGAAGAAGGCGGAGGCGAGCGTTTCATGGTCAATCTGTTTGCCAATCTGGATACCGATCGCTTCGCAATGATCTTGCTGAGCTGGCGAGTGCGCAAGAGCCACTTCATCGATCTCATACCGCCTCATGTTAGACACATCGACCTCGGCCTTCGAGAGCGGTTCCGCTACGAGCTGCCGGGATTGATCTGGAAGATGCGCAGTGTGCTTCGCAGGGAGAGACCGGACATCATCGTCTGCATGCTGAACGAGTGGCACATTGTCACGCTCCTGGCGATGAGACTGAGCGGGCTTAGGCCCGCGCTGATTCTTGAGGAACAGGGCGGAATCTCATGCTGGCTCGACGTATTGCGCAAAGAGCAATCCCTCAGGGCCGGGATAGTCGAGTTTCTGTACAAGCACGTCTACCTGCGATGCGCCGACATGGTGATATGCTGCTCGAACGACGTCGCCCGTGATTTCGATCGGAACTTCGGCGCTGACAGATCCAAGTTGCGCCCGATTCTCAATCCTCTCGACACCGCATCGATTGAAAGCATGGCCAAGGAAGATGTGGACCATCCCTGGTTCAACAAGGGGCTCCCCATCGTGATAGGGGTCGGCAGACTCACCCCGCACAAGGGAAACAGGTTCTTGGTCCAGGCTTTCGCCAGGGTCAATGCCGAACTCCCGGCCCGGTTGATCATCGTCGCCGATGGCCCCGAGCGCCCCGAAATCGAGAAGTTGATTGAAGACCTCGGGATAAAGGACGTGGCCGACATACTGGGGTACCGAAGCAATCCCTTCAAGTACCTGGCTCGCTCGACGGTATTCGTGTGTCCCTCGTTGTCGGAGGGATGCCCTTATGTGGTCGAAGAAGCCCTCGCCGTCGGTACCCCGGTTGTCGCCACCAGATGCACCGGCTCCACCGAGATTCTGCAGGATGGCAAGTGCGGCCTCCTGGTTCCCCAGGAGGATGTCGACGCCCTGGCCCAAGCCATCCTGCGAGTACTCAAAGATAAGGATCTCCAGCAAAATCTGTCGCGCCTCGGCAGGCAAAGGGCACAGGACTTTTCGGTTAAGGCGATCACCCGCGAATACGAAAGGGCATTCTCGGAATATGTCTAGAGCCGCGAGAGTCCTCTTTGTGACACCCCGCTTCGGTGACGGCGGGGGAGAACGGATCTGGCTCAACCTGTTGCAGAACCTGGACCGGTCTCGGTTCAAGCCGAGCCTGGCGTTTTTCGAGCATGTCCAATCGCACTTCCTCGACGAAATTCCCAGCGATATCCCAGTCCACGACCTGGCGAAGCGAAGGCGGTTCGTCCTTGACTGGTTGAGGCTCGGCATCGCACTGGCAAAGGTGATCCGAAGGGAGTCGCCGGACGTGGTCGTGAGCCTGCTTCACACCTGGGGCATCGTGCTGCACCTGGCACGGGTGATCTCAAGAAGGCGGTTTGCGATAGTGATAAACGAGCACATCCATGTTTCCGGCTCCTTGAGGAGTCTCAGGGAAAAGAAACCTCTTGCCTCCCTTCCCAGCCGGTGGGCACACCGTTATTGCTACAGACACGCCGACCTAATCATCCCGGTCGCCCATGATGTTGCCCGTGACCTGGCCTTGAACCACGGGGCAAAGCCCGATAGAATCAGGGTGATCTATAACGGCATCGACCTGGACGGCATCAGGCGCATGGCCTCGGAGACCGTGGACCATCCATGGTTTGACGACGGCCAGCCAGCGCGCCCACCGATCATCATCGGCATCGGACGCCTGAGCGATCAGAAAGGATTCACGTTCCTCATCCGGGCATTTAGAGATCTCGTCCGCAGGCGGCCTGCCAAACTCGTGATCATCGGCGAAGGGGATAAGCGGCAGGATCTTGAGGCGCTTATACGCAGTCTCGACCTCGATCGGGATGTCGCTCTCCTGGGCAGGCAGGCCAATCCGTACAAGTATCTAGCGCGGGCATCGGTGTTTGTGCTTTCCTCCGTGGGCGAAGCCCTTCCGACAGTGCTTCTTGAAGCGATGGCACTGGGGGTGCCCATCGTGAGCACGCGGTGTCCCTGCGGCCCTGAGGAGCTCTTGGAGAACGGCAAGTACGGCGTTCTCGTGCCGGTCGCAGATGAGACCGCTTTGGCCGAGGGCATTCTCAAGGTCCTTGAGGGTAGTGCCCTCCGGCGCGGCTTTGCTGAAACAGGTCAAGCCAGGGCTGAGACGTTCCGCCTGCGCCCAATGGTAGAAGCCTATGAGCGCTGCATGGAGGCACTGGCATGCCGCTAGATCGGGCCAGGCCAAGAGCCAAAGCGACGAAGGTGGTGTTCGTGACACCGACACTCGCCTTCGGAGGCGCCGAACGTGTCCTCATCACTCTGATCGAGGCCCTTGACCGTACCGTCTGCGAACCGGTCCTCGTAGCCCTCAGCAAGACCGGCTCGTACGAGAGAGATCTCCCTGGCTGGCTGCGGGTACATGACCTGGGGCGCAAGGGCCGGCTTTGTTTCCCGGCGCTGGTACTCAGGATGGCTGGTGTGCTCCGGGCAGAGAGACCCCAGGCCGTTGTCGGCTTCACCGGGCTTGCGAATTTCGTGCTGCTCGTCGCGCGCCGCATAGCGGGAACGCGGACTCGCGTCATAGTCACAGAGCACATCAACCCGACGCAGATGTACCGGAGCTCCGAGGAACCGTTGGGTAGAGTGAAGCGGAGAATGATCAGATGGCTGTATCCTTCCGCAGACCTCGTCATCGCCGTATCTCAGGGTGTAAAGGATGATCTTGTCGCCAATTTCGGGTTGTCGTGGAACCAAGTCAGGGTGATACCCAATCCCCTTGACCTCGCCCGAATCCGTGCTCTCGGAGCCCACCCGGTCGAGCATCCATGGTTCGGCAGTGCGCAACCCCTGGTGTTATCTGCGGGGCGCATGACCTCGCAGAAGGACTTCCCGACGCTCATCAGGGCTTTCGCCATGTTGAGGCGGCGCCAACGGGCCCGGCTGGTCTTGCTGGGAGATGGCCCCGAGAGAGGCCGCTTGGAAGACCTGGCGCGTGATCTCGGTATTGCAGACGACACGGCCTTCCTGGGCTACCAGCCGAATCCTTACAAGTACATGGCCAAATCCACCGTTTTCGCCCTGCCGTCACGGTTTGAGGGTTTCGGACTGGTCCTGGCCGAGGCCATGGCCCTCGGAGTACCCGTCATTTCAACCCGATGCCCGTCAGGACCGGGGGAGATTCTCGAGCACGGCGCAAGCGGCCTCCTGGTACCCGTGGGTGATCCCGGCAGTCTGGCATCGGCAATGATAAGCCTCATCGTGAACCCGGAGCTGCGCACGCGGTTCGCGGCGCGCGGGCTAAAAAGGGCGGAGGACTTCTCCGCACAGAGGATTGCCGGCCAATACGCCCGCTGTATCACCGGGGTGAAGGACGCGCCGTCCGAGCACGACATCCAGGTGCCGGAGATGATCGCCTCTTGAACTCCTTGAGCAGGGTCCTGGCCGTCGCAGTGATCTTGGCGATTGCGGTGGTCGGTTATCTTTCCAGCGGATGGATCTCACTGGGCAACTTCCGGCCCCTTACGCTTACAATATCTTTCTCGGCAGTGCTCGGGTTTGCGATCGTCGTTCTGAAGAGGTGGGAGATCGGTCTCTTCACCTTCTTCATCTGGATTGTCCTTGAGGATTTGCTCCGCAAGTACATCGGCAACGACATGCTCCTGTATCTGGTCAAGGATGTCTTGGTGATCCTCGTCTACATCTCATATTTCGTGCCCCGCTTGCTCAATTGGAGACAGTCAAGCGGGATCCGCGGCCCGCTACTGGCGCCGCTCGCCGTCTGGTTTGTGTGGGCCCTGGCCGAGGCCTTCAATCCCGGAATCGACCACCCGCTGGTGCCTCTGATCGGACTGCGCATGAGTTTCTTCTACATACCCATGGTCTTTCTCGGCTACAGTTTCGCTCTCGCAGAATCCAGACTGATGGCGTTTCTGAAGCTCAACATCTTCCTGGGCACGGTGGTCGCCGTCTTGGGCATAATCCAGGCAATCTTTGGACTGGAGTTCCTGAATCCCGCCGGATTCGTGCCCTATCTACGTCTGTACCTGGTGCGTGCCGTGGCCGGCACGGGGGCCACGGTCCCACGACCCAACTCCGTCTTCGCCGACGCCGGACGATTTGCCCAGTATCTCTATGTGATCATCGTCTTGTGCCTGGGGACACTCGCCAGTGGGCGCCTCACGAAGGGAGCAGCGTCAAGACGGGAATCCTTTCCCGCGTGGATCTGGATCTCTTTGCTCATACTCTCGGTGGGCCTCTTTGTAAGCGGTCAGCGCGCGGCCATGTACCTGCTGGGGCTCGGGATTCCCGTGCTCGTGGTGTTCAGGCACTACGAGGCGAGGGCGCTCCGGGGGGCGAAGAGCGGCATGCCGCTACTCAAGATAGGGGTGCTCCTGCTTGTTGGATTCGTGTGCCTGTGGTCCCTCTTCCCCCAGCGGGTTCAGGCTACATATGATTTCTACACCAAGACGCTCGTCCCCGCGGATATGGGCTTCGAGGTGCCGTACAGGGTGGACTCCCTGGTCTGGCAGTTCAAGTACGCCCTCTCTCAGTCGCCCCTCGTGGGGCATGGAACCGGCACCAACTCTCTCGGAAGGCAGTACCTGTACAACATGACCGATTTCTACTCGCCGGCCGGCCCATCGATAAGCGGAGTCGAAATGGGCTATGGCGCACTTGTCTGGGAATGGGGGCTGATCGGGCTCGCCATATGGATCTGGTGGGGATTGAGCCTGATGCGGCAATCCTTGCGCATCACGCTCGATCTGGCCGGAACCAGGTTCTTCTGGCTGGCGGCAACGATCTTATACCTTCTGTTTTCGATAATCTTCCTGTGGCTCTTCCTTGGGCTCCAGGTATATCAGAACTACGTGACGGCGGCTCTTCTATGGTTCCTGGCCGGAGTCTTGCTGGGGCTGCCCAAGATCGCAGAGGAATCGTCACGCCATGAATGCTGACCCCATGAACGCTGATGCTGCCAGAATAGCCGTCATTACCCCGTTCCTGGACAAGAGTCACGGGAGCGAGCGATGCCTGGCGGAGCAGGTGGAGCGCCTCGCCCGCCATTACCCAATCTGCATTTACACCCATCGTGTGGACGGGTTGGATCTTTCGAGCGGCAATATCTCGGTGCGTCGAATACCGGCCGTACCCGGTCCGCACCTTATCAAGTACGCCTGGTTCTTTGTGGCAAACCACGCATGGAGAAGCTACGACACGATCTTTCGGGGGGCGAGATACGCGGTGCGCTACTCGCCCTGCATCAATTGCCTGGATGCCAATGTGATCGCGGTCCATATCGTGTTCCACGCCCGCCCGAGACAGGCGGCCAAGATGGTGTTTTCGGATGTGCCGCTGCGTGACTGGCCGAGATCGCTCCATCGCAAGATCTACCTCGGCGTCATCATGGCCCTCGAGAGACTCATTTACCGAAAGAGCAAGCTCGTGATGATCTACGTCTCAAACCGGGTCTCGGAGGAAATGCGGGAGTACTTCGCCCGTTCGAACGAAGGAGACGTCGTGATCTATCACGGGGTCGCCACCTCTTACTTCAACCCGGCAGACCGCCGCAAGCTGAGAGCCCGTGAACGAGAGAAGATTGGCATCGTGGACTCGGACTTCGTGCTGCTTCTGATCGGAAACGACTGGGCCGCCAAGGGTCTCCCGACTCTCGTCGACGCAATGGCCCGCCTCAGGGACCCTAGGTTCAAGGCCGTAGTCGTGGGCAGGGACAGCGTGCACCCCTACCAGAGACGCATATCGCGCGCCAAACTGGACGGCCAAGTTCTCTTCCTCGCGCCCAGCGACGATGTCCTGCGGTTCTATGCGCTTGCGGACGCCTATGTTGGAGCATCGCTTGAAGACGCATTCGCCATGCCCCCGATGGAAGCCATGGCCTGCGGCCTCCCAGTGATTGTAAGCTGCCGGGCCGGCGTCTCGGAGCTCATCACCGACGGCCATGACGGTCTGATCCTGAATGATCCCATGGATTCGGAAGACCTGGCGGCGAAAATCGCCCGCCTCGGCGAGGATCGCGAACTCAGCCGCATGCTCGGCGAGCACGGGTGCCGGACGGTACAACGTTACACCTGGGACGACAATGCGACGAGACTCAAGCAGGCGATTGACCCCATCCTGGCCGGAGACCACCAGGTGCAGTAAAGCACACCCCAAGATGAAAATACTCAAAGTCTCGCGCTGCTACTTCCCCGCAAACGATTATGGCGGGCCGATCGGGAAGATGCTGGCCCTTGCCGGAGGACTTACCACGCTCGGGCACAAGGTGACGGTCTACACCTCAAACCTGCTGGATCCTGCGCGGAAGATGTCGGATCGAACCGTGACTCAAGAGGTGGAGCGCAGCCGGGTGATTTACTTCAACAGCGTTTACAACTATCACTGGGACCCGATCACCCCCGATGTCTTCCGGTTCTGCCGGAGCGAGCTCAGGCAGTTCGACGTAATACACGTCTACGGGTACCGCGACTTTATATCAACGGTGGTCTGCTGGTATGCGCGCAGGTGGCGCATCCCCTATGTGGTTGAGCCGATGGGGATGCTGATTCCCATAGTCAGGAGCCTCGCAAAGAAACGCCTCTACGACTGGCTGTGCGGGGCTCGGCTCATGGCCGGAGCGGCAAGAATCGTAGCCACGTCGGAGGTCGAGCGAGGCGATCTCTTGCGTAGTGGACTCGATCCCGGGAAGGTAGTGCTAAGACGTAACGGGATCGACCTGGCTCGATTCGAGAATCCGCCTAATAGGGGCGGGTTCCGGAAGTTGGCGGGCCTCGCTCCTTCGGACCTTCTTGTGCTCTACCTCGGGCGTATCTCGAGAAAGAAGGGGATCCATCTTCTCCTGCGGGCGCTGCGCGACCAGGCGCTTTCCGAAGCCCACCTCGCGGTGGTCGGCGGCGATGACTACGACGGCTACATGCAGGAGTTGATGCGCCTGGCCCGCACCCTGGGGCTTCAGGATCGCGTGACATTCACGGGAGCCCTCTACGGGCAGGAGAAGATTGGGGCATTGTGCGACGCAGACGTGCTGGTGCTGCCATCACGCAACGAGAATTTCGGAAACGTCGTGGCCGAAGCAGCCGCGTGTGGAACACCGGTAATAGTCACCGATCGCTGCGGGATCGCACCTTTTGTCCTTGCGAGATCCGGCCACGGCTGCACCGGGAGAGTCTCGATCGGCGAACCCACGCCGTCCGGTCGAGACCCGGCCCCGGCGCAGGCTGTGACGGCCGGCCGCAGCGATTACGTCGTGGGACGCGTGGGGTTGGTGATCCCCTACGACGAGGGCGCCCTTCGCGCCGCCCTGGCGAGGATTCTTGCCGACCAAGCGCTCGGGGCCGCCTTCAAGCTCAACGGCCCGGAGGCGGCGAGGGAACTCTCTTGGGACGAGCCCATCAAGCAGACGGAGGATCTCTACAGATCCGTTCTTGCGCCGCAGGGAGACCGGCGCGCCGGTGTCGAGTTGCCTGGTCTTCGGATGCAGCCGTTTACATCGACCATCGATAGGAGGTAAAGATGAACGTTCTGGGTATCAACGCGTATCACGGCGACGCATCAGCCGCAATGATCTCAGACGGCCAGCTGGTCGCAGCTGCCGAGGAGGAGAGGTTCACCCGGATCAAACACACCGCGGGATTCCCCTACAACGCCGTCCGGTATTGTGTGGAGGCCGCAGGCCTCAAGCCCGAGGAGATCGATCACATTGCGATGTCCCGCAATCCAAGCGCCCACATTCACAAGAAGATCCTTTTCGCGTGTTCAAGACTGCCGAGTTTCGATCTCATCAAGAACAGGCTGGCCAACGCGATCAAGATCGCGGATGCGAGAGAGCAGGTCGCCCGAGCACTCACCGCAGACGAGGCGCGCTTGAGGTGTGAAGTTCACAACGTGGAGCACCACAGAGCTCACCTCGCAAGCAGTTACTTCGTGTCAGGCTTCGATGAGGCTGCCGTGCTATCCGTGGACGGATTCGGGGATTTCGTGAGCGCCATGTGGGGACTGGGACGCGGCAACTCCATCGGCGTCACGGGCTGGATCGAGTTCCCTCATTCCCTCGGACTGGCCTACACGGCCGTCACACAGTTCCTGGGGTTCCCCAAGTATGGCGACGAGTACAAAGTAATGGGTCTTGCCTCATACGGAGAGCCCGCATACATGGACGAATTCCGAGAGCTGATCAAGGTCGGTGAAAATGGAGTCGGGTACAGGCTGAATCTGCCCTACTTCGTCCATCATCGTGAGGGAGTCACGATGACGTGGGAGGAAGGACCCCCGATTCTGGGAAGCGCCTACTCCGACAAGATGACCGAGCTCCTGGGCCCTCCGCGCGACCCCGGCGCGGACATAGAGAAAAGGCACCAAGACATTGCCGCTTCGCTCCAGGCGATGCTTGAGATCGCCGTGCTGAACATGCTGAGCAAGATCCACAGCCTCTATGGGGTCGACAAGCTTTGCATGGCAGGCGGCGTTGCCCTGAACTGCGTCCTGAACGGCAAGATCCTCTCGGGTACGCCTTTCAGGCAGGTCTACATCCAACCGGCCAGTCATGACGGCGGGACATCACTGGGCGCTGCCTACTGGGTCTGGCACCAGATTCTCGGCCGCCCGCGCGATTTCGCAATGGAGCATGTCTACTGGGGCCCGGGCTTCGGGGATGGAGACATCGCCAATGCCATCCTTGAGAGGAGCGATCGGCTCACACGGCAGGGCTGCCTCATCAGGAAGATTGACGACCTTGATGAGCTCTGCCGATGGACCGCCGGCAGGGTGGCTGATGGCAAGGTGGTCGGATGGTTCCAGGGGAGGACCGAGTGGGGACCCCGAGCTCTCGGCAACCGGAGCATCGTGGTCGACCCTCGAAAGGCGGAGATGAAAGACGTGCTTAACAGCCGGATCAAGCGGCGCGAGTCCTTCCGGCCGTTTGCCCCTTCCGTTCTCGAGGAGGCTCAGGGAGCCTACTTCAAGGATACGTGCCGAACGCCCTTCATGCTGATGTCCTGCGACGTGATCGGCAAGGAAATACCCGCAGTGACTCACGTGGACGGAACGGCAAGACCGCAAACCGTGAGCAAGAGCATCAACAGACCCTATTGGCAGCTTATCAAGGAATTCGAAAAGCTGACCGGGGTCCCCGTGGTACTCAATACCTCTTTCAACGAAAACGAACCGATCGTATGTACCCCCGGCGAGGCGATTGAGTGTTTCCTGCGAACCAAGATGGACGTCCTGGTCATGGGATCGCGCGTCCTCTACAGAGGTGAATGAGATGCTGAAGAAGGCTTTGATTACGGGCATTACGGGGCAGGACGGATCCTATCTGGCGGAGCTCCTGCTCGCGAAGGGCTATGAGGTGCACGGGATAGTCCGCAGGGCCAGTACCTTCAATACGGGCCGGATCGATCACATTTACAGTGACCCCCACAGTCCCGACACGCGGCTGTTCCTGCATTACGGAGACATCGCGGATTCCGAACAGGTGTCCAACATCATCTACAACATAAGACCGGACGAGGTCTATCACCTGGCGGCACAGAGTCATGTCAGGGTCAGCTTCGACATCCCCGAATACAGCGGAGACATAACGGGCCTCGGGACCACAAGGATACTCGAGGCGATCAGGAGGAGCGGCAATCACGTCAGATTCTATCAAGCATCCAGCAGTGAGATGTTTGGGACTTCACCCGCCCCACAGAGCGAGCGCACTCCTTTCAGGCCCCGAAGTCCCTACGCTTGCAGCAAGGTCTATGCCTACTGGATGGCGGTGAACTACCGCGAAGGCTACAAGATGTTCATATGCAATGGGATTCTCTTCAACCACGAGAGCCCGCGCCGCGGGGAGACCTTCGTTACGCGCAAGATAACCCATGCCGTCGCAGCCATTCTCGCCGGGAAGCAGCGCCATCTTTATCTGGGCAATCTTGAGGCTAGGCGAGATTGGGGTTATGCGCCCGAGTACGTCGAGGCCATGTACAAGATGTTGCAACTCGACCGGCCCGCGGATTTCGTGCTGGGAACCGGGGAGTCTCATTCGGTGAAGGCCCTCGCCGAGGCAGCCTTCGCATACGTTGGCCTGGATTGGAAGGACTACGTCAGAATCGACGAGCGCTACCTGCGGCCTACGGACGTGGAGGATCTGATCGCTGACCCAAGCAAGGCCAGGCATATCCTCGGATGCGAGCCCAAACTGCGTTTTGACGACATAGCAAAGGTGATGGTGGATGCGGATATGAGACAGATGGGACTCACCCCGCCGGGAGAGGGTGAAGAGATTCTGGAACGTAGGTTCCCCAACAGATGGTGGAGGGAAGGTCAATGGACTTCTGGACAGACAAGCGAGTCCTTGTCACAGGCGGAGCCGGCTTCCTTGGTTCCCGCGTAGTAGACATCCTCAGCGAACGGGGCTGCCGGAGTATATTCGTACCCCGCAGCCGGAATTACGATCTCACAAGGATGCAGGCGGTGGGGGCAGTCTATCGCGATTACCACCCCTCTATCGTGGTTCATCTGGCGGCGCGGGTCGGCGGGATCGGAGCGAACCGCGCCAACCCGGGCAAGTTCTTCTATGAGAACCTAATGATGGGCGCGCAGATGATGGAGGCAGGAAGGCGGTTCGGGGTGGACAAGTTCGTTGCCGTCGGTACGATCTGTGCTTACCCCAAACATACTCCGGTACCGTTCAAGGAGGAAGACCTCTGGAACGGTTATCCGGAGGAGACCAATGCACCCTACGGCCTGGCCAAGAAGATGCTGCTGGTCCAGGCCCAGGCGTACAGGCAGCAGTACGGCTTCAATGCCGTCTTCCTGTTGCCGGTCAACCTCTACGGTCCCGGCGACAACTTTGACCTGGAATCGTCCCACGTGATTCCTGCCATTGTGAGGAAGTGCGTCGAAGCCAAGGAAAGGGGGGACAAAGCGATTCGGGCCTGGGGAAGCGGCGGGGTATCCCGTGAATTTCTTTATGTCAAGGACGCCGCAGAGGGCATCGTCCTGGCGGCGGAGCGATACGACGGGGCCGAGCCGGTGAATCTGGGGTCCGGTGAGGAGATAAGGATAGAAGTCCTGGTCGATCTGATCAAGGAATTGGTTGGATTTGAAGGGCGCGTAGAGTGGGATTCTTCGCAGCCCGACGGCCAACCCCGGCGGAGTCTCGACACGTCTCGGGCCCTCCTGGAATTCGGCTTCAAGGCCAGGACAGGCCTGAGGAAAGGCTTGGAGGAGACCATCAAGTGGTACCTCGGGAGTCGCCAGTGCGCATCCTGTTCATAAATCAATACTTCAATCCCGACCTGGCTTCAACCGGCCAACTGTTGACGGAGCTGGCCGCCGGTCTATCAGAACGGCACAGCGTGACTGTGGTAGCGGGGTTCCCCAGCTACTCCTCCGGCGGCAATCGCCCGCGCAAGTGGAGCCTGCTCAGAACGGAGGAACTGGACGGGGTCCGGGTTATCCGAACCTTCACCACGAGTTTCTCTCGCGGGTCCTTGCTGGGGAGACTTCTTAACTATTTCACGTTCTTGGTCTCTTCCCTGCTCGGCGCCGTCCTGGTGAGCAGAGATACCGAGCTGGTCGTGACCATGACGGATCCGCCGATTATCGCCCTCGTAGGCTATGTGGTCAGTCGCATCAGGAGAACCAGCTTCGTCTTCATAAGCCAGGATGTCTTCCCCGAGGTGGCTGAGATCCTGGGCAAGTTGAATGTCAGGCCAACGGCATGGCTCCTCGACAGCCTGAACCGGTTCCTGCTCAAGAGGTCCGACAGGGTTGTGGCTATCGGAGAAACCATGCGGAAGCGCCTGATCGAAAAGGGTGCAGATCCTGAAAGCGTCACCGTGATCGAGAACTGGGTCGATACCGAGCTGATAACCCCGCAGGAGAAGGCGAATCCCTTCTCACAGAAACACGGCCTCGGTGAGCGTTTTGTGGTCATGCATTCCGGGAACATCGGCCTGTCGCAGGATCTGGACACCCTGGTCGAAGCTGCAAATCTCATGAGGTCCAATGACCAAGTGGAGTTTGTGATCGTCGGAGACGGAGTCAGTAAACGCCGCCTGCGCGAGAGAGTTAAGGATCTCTCGCTCGGTAACGTCAGGTTCCTTCCCTACCAGGAACGAGAAACCCTCAAGCACTCCCTTGCTTCCGCGGACCTTTCGGTGGTCTCGCTCAAGAAGGGTTTGGCCGGCTATATCGTTCCGAGCAAGATACACGGGATCCTGGCAAGTGGAAGGCCGGTATTGGCGGCTGTGGAGGACGAGTGCGAAGTGGCGGATATCGTCAGACGGGAGAACTGCGGCACCGTTGTGGAGCCCGGCAACCCGCAGCAAATGGCACAGGCGATTGAGGCCCTGTTGGGCAGGCAGGACCTGCTCGCAGAACAAGGTAGGAACGGACGGCTGGCCGCCGAACGCCGGTATTCCAGGCGGTCTGCCGTCGCGAGGTACGCGAATCTCTTCGAGGAGATTCACAGCAATGGTCGGTCGTTTCACATGGCAAAGGAGGAAGACTAATGGAAAACTCAGACCGGTACCTGATAACCGGTGGAGCAGGTTTCATCGGTTCGTGGCTTGCCGAGTCTCTGCTGGACCTCGGCGCAGAGGTCTATCTGCTGGACGATCTTTCAACGGGAAACCTGGAAAACATCCAACACCTGATGGACCATCCGAATCTGCACTTCGTGCTCGGGTCCGTCTTTGACATCAAGACCGTCAATCGGCTGATGGAGAAATGCCACGCGGTGTTCCATCTGGCTGCCGCAGTCGGCGTCAGGCTGATCTTTGAACGGCCCATATTTACCCTGACAACCAACGTCAAGGGAACCGAGATCGTGCTTGAGTCTGCTCTGAGGTACGGCAGGAAGGTGCTGATCTCATCCACCTCAGAGGTATACGGCAAAGACACGCCCCTGCCGTACGGACGTTTCAAAGAGACCGATGACATTACCCTCGGGATCTCGCAACGCTGGTGCTATGCGGCGGCCAAGGCTCTTGATGAGCATTTGGCGCTGGCCTATTACAGACAGAAAGGCCTGCCGGTCGTCATATGCCGCTACTTCAACACGGTCGGGCCGAGGCAGACGGGCGCTTATGGCATGGTGATCCCAAGGTTCGTAGGATCGGCCCTGGCCGGCCGCCCCATTCAGGTCTACGGAGATGGGAAGCAGACCAGGAGTTTCACATGGGTCGGTGATGCGGTGGATGCGACAATCGAGCTGATGATCGCGGAGCGCGCCGTCGGGGAGGTCTTCAACGTAGGCAACGATGAGGCCATCACCATTCGCGACTTGGCCTTCAAAGTGAAGGATCTCACCGGAAGCGACTCCGAGGTGACCTTCACTCCGTACGAAGAGGCCTATGGCACGGGTTTCGAGGATATCCGGTGCCGGGTTCCCGACATCAGCAAGATAAGGGAGTACATAGGTTACCATCCGACTCACGACCTGACCCAGATCCTCAATAAGGTGATCGAGCACAGCATGAAGAAGCTGGGCGCGGGAGTGCTCGTATGAGGACGCCGGTGGCTCGCCTTGGGATCGACCTTGGCAGGGCGGATCACGGGGTTTCCGCGAGAGAGCCTCTTATGAAGAGGCCATTCGATGCCCTCCTCGCCGCGATCGGCCTCACGCTGTCGGCGCCCGTCTGGCTGGCAGTCGGGCTGGCCGTCAGATTGGAGGACGCGGGGCCGGTGTTCTATGTTCAGGAGAGGTGGGGCAAGAACGGGACGCGGTTCAGGGCCTTCAAGTTCCGATCCATGGTCGCCAGTGCGGATCGGGATTGGGGATCTACTCAGGCCGAGGAGAACGATTCGAGAATCACCAAGACCGGGAAGATACTCAGAGCGACAGCGCTGGACGAATTGCCCCAACTTCTCAATATCCTCAGGGGAGACATGAGTTTTGTCGGGCCCAGGGCCCTTCCTGTGAACGAGGTCCAGGCAAAGGAAGAGCAGGCGCACGTCCCCGATCGGGACATCCCTGGGTTCTACGGCCGTCTGCGCGCGCGCCCGGGTCTTACGGGCATCGCACAGATTTACGCCCCGCGCGACGTGCCGCGCCGGGAGAAATTCGAGTACGATCTCGCCTACATCAGGAAGCAGAGCTTCCTCTTGGATCTAAAGCTGATCTTCCTTTCGTTCCTCATAACGTTTCGCGGCAAGTGGGAGGAGAGAGGAAAGAAGATTTAATCAGAACGGAGGTACCATGACGATCTACGATCTCGCCGTGATCGGCGGGGGGCCCGTGGGCTCGCATACGGCATACCAGATGGCGGATCTCGGATTCGACGTAGTGCTCCTTGACAGGGACGCCGAGGTGGGCAGGAACGTGGTCTGCACCGGGATTGTCGGCGTTGAGGCCTTCAAGCAGCACGACCTACCGATGGAGTCGGTGCTTCACCGTATCGAGTCCGTGAGATTCTTCTCTCCATCCCAACGCACGCTCGACTACACCTCATCCGAGCCCTTTGCATATGTGATCGATCGGAGTCTTTTCGACAAAGGCCTGCTCCAGAAAGCAATCGACAGGGGAGTGGATGTACGTCTGGGCAAGAGGGTAACCCACGTACAGCCAGGCGCCCATTTCTGCAGGATCACGGCAACCGATGGAGACAAGTCCGAGGACTTAAGGGCTCGGGCCGTGGTCATCGCAACAGGCGTTAGCTACCAATTGCACGGAGAGCTTGGACTGAGTCGGCCGCCCGCCTTTCTCCTGGCGCTTCAGACCGACGTGATTATGCCGGGGCTTGAAAGAACCGAGGTTTACTTCAATGATCTCTCGCACGGTTCCTTCGCCTGGGTTGTACCAGCCGGTGATTCCGTGGCGCGCATAGGTGCTCTTACCAAGAGCCAGAGCGTTGAAGATCTGACAAGATTCATAAGAGGCTGCCTGCCTTGCGGCCTCGATGGCGCCGATCCGGTGATCGCCTGCAAACCCATAGCGCACGGATTGCTTGAGAAGACTGTGACCGACAGAGTTCTATCCGTGGGTGAGGCGGCAGGCCAAGTGAAGAGCACAACCGGCGGCGGCATCTTCTATGGATTGATGTGCTCCGCTGTGGCCGTGGACACACTCCGGCAGGCCCTCCGCGCAGGAGACCTCAGCGCCGGCCGTCTGCACAGATACGAGGAGGTCTGGAAATCAATGATTGGAAAGGAGATCCGGGCGGGCTGCGAGGCCCGGAAGATGGTGGAGAACCTTACTGACAGGCACATAGATTCGATGTTTGATCTGGTCCGTTGCAGAACGAAGCTGAGAGGCCTCATCAGGCAGAAGATCAGCTTCGATCACCATGCCGATCTGCTCTTGCTTGGGACAAATCTGTTGCGGCCGTTCATACGAAGATCTCAAACCAGCCCCCCGACCAGCCCCTCCCGGTACGCCGAGGCACTAGTGGAGTCCCCGGCGGCATAAACTTGGCGGCCCCCCACGGGGCTTTGTGCGAGCGGAACTCAGGCCTCAGCACCCGACTCGACACTGAAACGAACTCCTTGATAATGGGCGCGAGGTCCGCATCACCGGCAAACTCGGACACGATTGGCTTCATCCGATCCCCCTCCTTCCGGTATCCACAGTTGGGTCTCGCCTAATGGGCAGCCACGGGCACCTTCGCCCATTGGGAGACTTTGCTCAGCAGCGCTTCCACATTGATTGGCTTTGTCAGGTGATCATCGCAGCCGGCGGCGAGACACTTCTCACGATCTGCCGACATAGCGTGTGCGGTCAGTGCCAGAATTGGGCGCGAGTAACCACCCTCCCTCAAAACCCGCGTAGCCTCATAGCCATCCATCTTGGGCATCTGGAGGTCCATAAGGACCACATCGAAGTGACCATCCGTCGCTGCCTGGACGGCTGCGATGCCGTCTTCGACAATGGTGACCTCGGCGCCGGCCTTGGATAAGAGTGTCCTTATCAGGCGCTGATTGTCCGGGCCGTCCTCGGCAACAAGAACGCGGAGCCCGTCCAAGGGGGTCCCGCCCGTCACACCTTCCGCAGCAGCGGCTTGTGGCTTGCGGACAGCCTCCTCTGCCCGACGGCGAGCAACTGCCAGCTCCGTCACATCGACTACGTTTAGAAGCACGCCGTCATACCGACGATCACGATAGATCGGTTGCATGCGCAGGATGACGTCCACATCGCCAATACTGCGCTGCGTGATGAAGGGCTGGGAGTCGGAGTTGGCACGGAAGCCGTCGATCAGCGTTCTTACTTGCGCCAGAACTTCGCCGCCATGGAATTCGTCGATTCGCTTCCCCACAATCTCGTCATGGGTCTTCCCAACGAACCTGCAGAAGTAGTCATTCACCTCCACAATGGTATTGCCCGCGTCTGCGAAGACGACGCCCTCATTCATTCCGGAGATCATGCTGGAGAGCTTGGCGCTTTCCCGGCGGGCGATATCATGGACCTGCTTCTGGGCGCTCACGTCGACGAAGCAATGCAGCAAGTGCTTCTTGCCCCTAATTGTGACCGGAACCACCGTTGACAAGCATGGCACGCTCTCTCCCGAGGCCCTCAGAAACGTGCGCTCCGAGTTGTCGAAGATCTCGCCTCCGTCGGTGACTGGACATCTACCAACTTCGGCCGGGCAGACGAACTTGTGACATACCCTGCCGATCATGGTCTGTTTGCTGCGCCCGATCATCCTTGTTGCTGCTTGATTCGCGTCCACAATCGTATGGGTCTCCGGATCGATGATGATAATGCCTGTTGTGGTGGCGTCGAATATCACTTGCAGATAGGCTTCGCTCTCGCGAAGCACCTTTTGGGTGATCATGTAATCTGCGAGTCTTCGCTCCAATTCGGTCTGCGTAACGGTGAGTTCATGCGCATACCAGCCGATCTGCGCCGACTTCCTTGCCTGGGTGATCAAGTGGGCTGTGACCGCTCCCGCCACCAGGAGCCCGCCGCCAAGGATCAGCGCGGGGATCCACGCTCCGCTGAAGCTGCCGAATTCCGGGTTCACCTCACCCTCGACTGTCCAGGCCACATCCTGCACCTTGACAGTGGCCACGCAGTGGAGAGCACCATCAGTCTTGAATATCTCCGGCTGCCCCCCTTCGGCTGTTTTCCTATGCCCACCCTGGACCGCAGCGTAGAGAAGCGCATTTGAGATTTCATCGTCAATGCTGACGAGTCGCAGGTTGACAGGAAAACGAATCCCCTGTGGAGATGTCGCCTTCATTACATCATCGGGCCGGAACATCTCCGCCAGGAAGCCCTCGAGGTTCGTGCGGCGGTCTTCCACCGTCTGGACCCGTGTTCCCTTGCCGTATACAGACACCAGCGTGCAGAGATATTGGGAATCGCCAGTCACACCGGGCTGCCGGATTGCCCGCACCGTTACCGGCTTCCCGGTATCGCGGGCACGGGCCAATGCTGCGAGTATGTCAGGATCTTGAGCCCAATCCGATCCAAGTAGGCCCTCATTACCCTCCATCTGGCTGACGTACAAGATGGGGAAATACTCCCTCCGTCGCCTTGCCGGCACAAGCAGGCCTTCCTCACTTAGATCAGTGATCTTGAAGCCTGGAAAGCCCTCTGCTGCAGTGTTGTGCTCAAGAGCGGGGCGTTCGGCATCTGTCACGCGAGGCAGCCAGGCAATGGTGTGAATGTCGATGTCGCGCCCAAGCACAGCGGCAGTGAAACTCCGGAATTCTTGTCGTTCCACGTTCTGCGAGCCGTCGTAGAAAGCCTGCACCGATCGAAGGATGCTCCGGTGTTCATCGAGTTCGCGCCCCAATTGAGACACCCGTACTTGGGCTACTCGAGCGAACTCATCATACTCCTCGTGGGCAACCCGCACCCGACTCAGTGAGAATGCAAGGATGGAGAGGCCCACGCCGAGGCAACCCACGATGGCAGGAGTCGCATAGCTCCTCATCTTGACCCACTTCCCTCGCCTCATCAGCGGTGCTTTCATGATATTGATCCCGCCCTTCTGCGCGGCGGTACCGGTAGCCAGAGTCCCCGGCCTAGCGTCAGGCCGCAATCGTGCGGTAACACGGCTTGGGCAATAGTCAGGAGGTCCGTGAGGAGCCCAGGAGTGGAAGCATGCTGCTGGATAAGATGAGGACGTGGTAATCCCAAGATCGATGACCTCCCATTAATGTATATCGGCCGGCCATTGCCGGACTTGAGCATCGCCGGCAGGCTGGGATGGAGCTTGACAGGTTCCTGATAAGCGCTATTCTTAGGATACTGCGCAGTTGTCCCCGGGCGGCGTGTCCGTTTGTGTCGCCTGTGCGTGAACCTTCAGCGGAGGGGGTGGCGCCGTGGCAGGCTGCGGCAAACCGAGGAATTGCGCTGGAATCCAACACCTGTTACCGACCATGGCGTTTACCCGGGCCGCGCTTGCTCAGGTCCATAATCTCACTTTGGGATACGCATACGGTCATGCGCGCTGATAATCCGATCGGGAGTGATTTCGCCCCTGGAGGCCAGTGATGAGAGGCGCGGAGAAGACGAAGCAGCAATTGGCGGAACGAGATAACCTGTTCGGCGTATTTACCGCCATCAGAGACGGTGTGCTTCTTATCAGCGATACCTACGATCTGCTCTACGTCAATGAAGTGCTTGAAGAGACCTTCGGTCCGTGGGAGGGGAAGAAATGCTACAAGTACTTGTCGATGGGTCATGCTCCGTGCGAGGGGTGTTGGGCAGCGCCGGCAGGACGTGGCAAACCCGATCAGAGAGAATGGCTCTGCTCGAAGAATCACAGAACATACGAAATCACTGCCACCTCGATCCAAAATCTGGATGGGAGCCGCTCGAGGCTTCGGGTACTCCGCGACATCACTGCCCGGACGCGGGCAGAGGAGGCTCTTCGGGAAAGCGAGCAGCGATTCCGGCTAATCAGTGAAAACATCCCCGTTGTCGTGTACAGTGTTTTGCCCAATCAGCAGCCCGTCAGTGTCTTTGTTTCCAGCAGAATAACAGAGCTCACCGGCTACTCTGCGAAGGAGCTCACTGAAACTCCCACACTCTTTAAGAGTACGATCCACCCTGATGATCGTGAGCAGGCGTGGGAGAAGATTATGGAGCACCGCAGGAAGAAGACCGCGCTGGATATTGAATATCGGATAGTGACACCTGCGGGTCAAGTCAAGTGGGTAGTGAATAAGGCCACCCTCCTGCTTGACGAGAATGGAGAGACTACTTGCGTCAATGGCTTCCTGGAAGACATCACCGAGCGCAAGCAGGCAGAGGAGGCCTTGCGGAACGAACGGGATTTTGCCACGGGACTTGTGGAAACCGCGCAGGCCATTGTTCTGGTGCTTGACCCCCGAGGCAAGATCGTTTCGTTCAACCCCTACATGGAGAGGATCTCCGGATATCCGCTCCACGAGGTGCGGGGGAAGGACTGGTTCGATACCTTCTTGCCTGAGCGGAGGCGTGCCGAGGTTCGCGCTTTGTTCACACGGGCCATTGGCGAAGCCCCGACTCGCGGCAATGTCGACCCTTTGCTTACGCGCGACGGGCGAGAGCTTCTTATCGAGTGGTACGACAAGGTGCTTAAGAATGCTAAGGGTGAGGTGGTGGGATTGTTTGCCATTGGGCAGGACGTCACCGAGCGCAAGCGGTCCGAGGATGCACGACAGTCTCAGTTGGAGTTTCTGCAAACGCTCATGGACACCATTCCCAACCCAATATTCTATAAGGACAGCAACCAGATATACGCCGGCTGCAACCAAGCCTTTGAGCAGTTTGTGGGACTGCCGAAGACCCAGATAATTGGGAAGTCAGTCTACGAAATCGCACCCAAGGACCTGGCGGATGAGTACTTCGAGAAGGATAGTGAACTCCTCCGGCATCCTGGAACTCAGGTCTATGAATCGAAGGTCAGGACAGGTGGCGGCGAAGTGCGCGGTGTCATATTCAGCAAAGCAACCTTTGCCGGGTCGGATGGGAAGGTCGCCGGTCTTCTGGGGGTAATCGTCGACATAACCGACCTTAAGAGAATCCAGGTGGCACTCCAACTGCGCGAGGAACTCTACCGGACTCGCTTCGAGAACTCACCGATCGCACTCTGGGAAGAGGATCTCTCGAATATCAAGGCTTATATCGAGGTTCTGCGCTCCGAGGGGGTTCAGGACTTCAGAGCATACTTCCGCGACCACCCGGAGGAGATTGCAACCTGCAGTGACATGGTGATCATGACCGATGCCAATGCCGCCACGCTGGAATTGTTCCAGTGCAGCACCTTCGAGGACTTGGAGCACCTAGTCCGGCAACACGCAGGCCATCGGACCTCCGACGCTCTCGTGGAGACATTGATAGCTATGGGTGAGGGTGCCGACTCCTTCGCGCGTGAGTGCATCACCAGGACAGCCGGCGGCCAGGAGAAATTTCTGAGTTTAAGATGGGTGGTAGCGCCGGGGCACACGGAAACACTGGCAACGGTGCTGTTTTCAGCTCTTGATATCACTCATCTCAAAGATGTGGAAATGGAACTACGCGCTGCCGAGTCGAAGCTTCGTACCCACAGCGAGGAACTTGAGAAGATAGTCGAAAGCCGTACCGAGCGCATAAAGCAACTTGAGAGGCAGCGATCCGCCAGTGAAGCACACGCGGCCACGGGCCGCTTGGCGGCACGCATCGCCCACGAGATAAACAACCCGCTCGCCGGCATCAAGAACTCCTTCCTCCTGGTAAAGCGGGCAGTGCCGACAGGTCACCCACGCTATGAATACGTTGCCCTGATCGAACACGAGATTGACCGCATAGCCTTGATAGTCCGCAAGATGTTCGAACTGTACCGTGACGAGAAGCAGGTGCGCCACGAGATACTGGTAGTTGACGGCATCCGCGAGGTCCTTAGGATATCGGAGGGCTTCTTGCGGGAGAAGGAAATCTTGGTGGAGCTCAATGTCCCAGACGAACCCGTAACTGCCAACTTGCCCACGGGCTTCTTGACACAGGTGATTCTCAATCTCCTGCGCAACGCCGCTGACGCCTCCGAACCGCATGGTACAATCACCGTATCTGTTGATGCTCATAACGGTGAGGTGGTCGTAAAGGTCAGGGATCGGGGACAGGGTATCTCCGATGAGAACGCCCCGCACATCTTCGAGCCCTTTTTTACCACAAAGGCCCATACTGAGATGGGAGGCTTGGGCCTCGGACTGGCCGTCTCGAGGAGCATGGTAGAGGCGATAGGAGGATCCATCACGTTTGAAACGTGCCCTGGCAAGGGAACCACGTTTAGGCTAGCCGTGCCCGTCGGCAAGGACAACAAGGAGGTGCGAAATGGCGGCGGAGGGTAGGCTTCTTATAGCTGACGATGAGGTGTCCTTTCTCAAGTCAACCGCCGATCTACTTCGGGATGAGGGATATCAATGCGATTGTGTCCAGGATGGACCGTCAGCTGCGCTGGCATTGGGGGAGAACGAGTACGACCTTCTGATTGCCGATATGAAGATGCCTGGAAATTCGGACCTCGAGCTTATCCGTGAGGTCAGCCGCCTGGCGGAAGGGCTGCCGGTTATTCTGATAACAGGGTATCCATCAATAAGATCGGCGATCGAATCGGTGAAGTTGCCGGTCGTAGCCTACCTCGTGAAACCCGTGGACTTCAGTGAATTGCTTGAAAGCGTCACGGCCGCAATTGAACGTTCGAAGGTCTATGGTGTTGTCTGCAAGACCCAGTCCCGCTTGACCGACTGGAACCGGAGATTGGAGGAGATCAAGGGTGTCCTGGCCGGGAAGCCTCACGACGCCCTCACGGTACCTATTGACACTTATGTAGCCATCACGCTAGGCCATATCGCCGAAGGTCTCGTAGACCTGAGGAGCCTGACTGCAGCGATCGCGAAGGCTCCGGACTACGCCGACGTATGCCGATTGCTCGACTGTCCCAAGACGAGAACTCTGACAGGTGCTCTGAAAGAGACCATAGAGATCATCGAGAAATCCAAGCGATCGTTCAAGTCAAAGGAGTTGAGCGAGCTAAGGAAGAGGCTCGAGGAGATTGTGGCCGGGGTGGCATGAGTACACGCCGGCCCCGGATATGCTGCCCCAGAGGTCCGGATATCGCAGGACGCAAAATAAAGCTAAAGTCCGCAGTCTTGGAGGTCGACCTTAGAGTCAGATAGTGAAAAAGGCTCATGACGAGGTCATGGGCCGCCTTGCCGGGTAGGCTGTGAGGCCTACAAGTCGAAGGCACAACTGGACTGCTTCCGAGATGGAAGCGACACCGGTTGTGCCTTTTTTCGTGAGAGGACAATGAGCGATAATGTCTGCGATACCGCCGAGCACAAGAGCCTGATGACCTCCAGTGCTCAAGCGGTTGGGGGTCTGGCCGTAATCTGGTGGCCACCCCGCACATATATGGTGACCTCCATAGCGGGGCCACCCTGGAGTGCGGCCAGACCGTCAGACATCCGTCATCAGATATCCGCTGCGGCGCTTGAGCAGTCGCCTCCTGCGCACGAGTAAGCAGGAGCCAAGGATTCAGCAACCACTCTGAGCATGGCAACCACAGAAAAAGGCTTACTCAAGAAGGCATATCCTTTGTCACAGGTGATCAGGCGGTGTCCCTCGGCGTCCATATACCCACTGGTAAGCAACACCGGGAGCCCAGGCTTGAGGCGAGTGAGCCTGTCTGCCAGACGGACACCGTTTTCATCGGGCAGCACGACGTCACTGAAGAGTAGATCGAATTGTCCATTCTCCCTGTGGAAAATGCCCAGGCCCTGGCTGGCGGAGGCAGCGGCAATCACCGCGTAGCCGCTCTCTATAAGTATCGTGGTGACCATCTCCCTGATGTCATCCTCATCTTCAACCAGAAGGATTCGCTCGCCGCTGCCTCTGGTTTGCTCAGGAGGTTCGGCCGGGTCATCCTTTTGGGGTGCGGTTATCGACAACGCTGGCAGATAGACTTTGAATGTTGAGCCATGCCCCGGCTCACTGTATGCGCTTATCCATCCCTCGTGCTGATTGACTAGGGCAAGGGCCACCGAGAGTCCTATGCCCGTAGTCCTCTCCTCCTCTCGTGCCGTCGGGAGAGGCTCGAAGACACGCTTTAGCGCTTGCTTGTCCATCCCGCGTCCGTCGTCGGTGACCGATATGCACACGAAATCGCCCGGCCTGCCGCCGCGGATCATCTGGTCCTGTCCCTGCTTCAAGGTGACATTCTCGGTTTCTATACGGAGATGACCCCCCGCGGGCATGGCAGCTCGAGCGTTTGCCACCAGATTCAGTATGACCTGCTCAAGCGCCGAACGATCGACCAGCGCGGTCCAGATGTCAGGATCGAGACAAGCATCCACCTCAATATTCTTGTTTATCAGGCCGCCCATCATCTTAAGCATCTCATGCAGCACCAGGTTCAGATCCAGTGGAGCCGCCTTAAATGGGTGTTTGCCTTTGAGAAGAAGCAATTGACGCAGGAGATTGATGGCTCCGAGGCCGGCGTCGTGCAGTTCTTCAAGATCCCCCCGCAGGGAGCGTCCACCCTTGTCCGCGCCTGCGGATGTCCCCAATCTAGATCCAATGTTGCATATGAGCCTATTGAGGCGATCGCTTGTGGCGCCGAGGGCGACGCCGATGGCCTCGATCCGTTGGTCCTGAAGGATTTGGACCTGCGCCCTTTGCTTGCCCGAACCGGACTCAGTGAGTGTGCGGTCTGCGGCAGATCTCTCGAGTCTGAAACCGAGAATCGGACTGATATCGTCGGCGATCTGCTGAAGAACCTCCCGATCGGCAGATTCGTAATCCGCAGACCTATCCCCCACCATGATGAGCCCAACCGGACTTCCCTTGTATAACACCGGTAGGGCAACTGCTCGCATCGCGGGGCCGTTGCCCTCCGCCACGCCGGGGTCCTGGTTCAAGCAGAGTAGCCTCCGCTCAATCAGGGCCTGTCCCCACAGCCCCCGCCACGAGTTTCGACTCCAGGCAACTTGTTTGTCATCGGCGTTCCACAGATCCCAGGGTTGATCCCTAAGCGAAGGACAGATCAGATCTCCATCGTCGTTCAGGTAGCCGAAGACCCCGTGTTTGCTCCCGGTCGTCTCGAGTATGACCTTGAGCACTGCGGAGTACACCTTCTCATCCGCCACCGTGAGAAAGGCCCTGCTGATGTGGTCGCGGATGTCCGATGCTTGCCGTGACTGTTCTGAGGCCCGCACCAGCGCTCTGTGCCTGCGGAGGATGCTGTAGGCGACCACACCAAACACTCCCAGGATCGCATAGATAGGGATTTCCTGAGCCAGCCACTGCCCGCGTGAGGGGTCAGGGAACAGCAATGGAGTGAGGAAATGCTTTAGGATGTAAATGGATCCGGCCGCAATTGCGCCCGTGATAACGACCTTGTGTTCATCGTTCATGCTGACCCCCGTCCTGTATGTTAAGGAAGACCAATCCCCGGCAGTCTCCGATGTCCTTGCTCCCACCGGGCTCAACCGCTGTGTAACGCTTCGGCCGCCGCGACCTCCTGGCCTTGGCTTGCTGCTCCCTCCTCGCCGTTCAGGGCTGTTCGTACCGCCCGGAGCAAATCAATCGCCATGAATGGCTTCTGCAGAAAGTGGTATCCCCGCTCGCAGATGGCAGCCCAGGTCAATCTTTCGTCGGTATAACCGCTATTGAGCAGGACTTTGAGACCAGGATCTCGAGCCAGAAGATCGTCCGCGAGGTCTACCCCCGTACCGTCGGTCAGGACGACATCCGTGAGGAGCAGATTGAAACGGCCGTCCTCCGCGCCGAAAACCCTGAGTGCCTCAGCGACACCTGCGGCCTCGAATGTCACGTAGCCGTCCTCCTGCAAGATTCTGGCGACAAGTCCACGGATTGTGTCCTCATCTTCCACGACAAGGATCCGCTCCCCTTCGCCCTTGAGATCTCTTAGCGCAGGCCCCCACCGGCTCGTCTCATCTTGAGCGCAGGCTACGCCGGCTGCCCCAAGGTAAACCCTGAAAGTTGATCCGGCTCCAGGCGAACTATCCACATCAATCCATCCGCCCTGTTGCTCCACGATTCCATGGGCAATCGAAAGCCCGAGGCCTGTCCCTTGACCCACTCCTTTGGTGGTGAAGAAGGGTTCGAAAATGCGATTGACGGCGGCGGCATCTATTCCCGCCCCATCGTCCACTATGGAGAGCACCACGTACTTACCCGGTTTTGCACGTGGCGACACCGCGGATTGCCAGGCATCAATGGTGACATTCTCGGTAACCAGTGAGATTCGTCCTCCGTCCGGCATGGCATCCCTGGCGTTCACCACCATGTTCATGATCACTTGCTCGATACTGGTTCTGTCACCTCGTATCATCCACAGGCCAGGGTCTACCGTCGCATCAATTGTGATACGCTCGCCTACCAGCCTGTTGAGCATGTCCAGGATGTCCGAGATCACCCCGCTCAGGTCCAGGAGCGAGATCTCCATGGGATGCCTCCGCGCAAAGAGGAGCAGCTGGCGGGTAAGCCCCGCAGCGCGTAGGGCAGCGTCCTGTATGTGCTTCAGATCGTTATGAAGTGGCGCCCCCGGGGCGGCCTTGAGCAGCGCGATGTCGCAGTAACCCAGAATGGACGACAGCACATTATTGAAGTCGTGCGCTACGCCGGCAGCAAGCGCGCCGATAGCCTCCATCTTCTGAGACTGGAGCAATTGAGCCCGAAGACTGTCCTTGTCTTTCTCGAGCCTCCTGGCTTGCCGCTCGTCCCGTTCTCCCTGCAACCGTGCGCCCAGGATAGGGGCCACTTTGTCCGCGATGGTTTCGAGCAGATCAATGCTGGCGTCGTCATAGTCGGTCGCCCTGTTTCCAACCATCAGCAGTCCGATTACGTTGCCTTGGTGGACTACGGGGACCGCCACGGCCCTGCTGATCGGGATGTGCCCCTGGGGCGTCTTGAAGATGCTGTTCGACCAGCAGGTCTTCTTCTCCACGAGGGCGCGGCCCCAAATGCCCTTCCAGTCCGGCGGGTGGAACACCATCGTCTCGTCCGGCATCGCACATTGTTCACAGACACCTCGGGTCAGCGACGGACAGACAAGGTCCCCGTCATCATTGATATATCCAAATACGCCGTGTTTACTTTCGAGGGCTTCCAGGATTATGGTAAGGACCTCCCTGTACATCCCTTCACCGGCCCTGGTAAGGAAGATGTTGGCGATCCGATTTCTGATTGCAAGCTCGAGCTGCGATCTCTGGAGCATTTCTTCGGCAGTCTTTCTATCAGTTATGTCCCTGCCCACTCCCATTACGGCCACAACATTGCCAGATGCATCCTTGACAGGGTTGAAATTGACGCTGGTCCACAGCTTACGATTCTTGCTGACCAGGAGTTCCTCCGTGGAATGAGTCTTGCCGGAGACAAATACCTTTTCGATGTTCTCGACATAACCCCCTACGACCGTCTTGGGGAAGATGTCGAGCAAGCTCTTACCAATCAATTGACCAGGTTGACAACCCACGAAGGCCGCGGCGGCCATGTTCACTGACAGCACCGTCAAGTCCTTGCCGATCATGTAGATCAGGTCGGTGGCATTTTCAACCAGGGCCCGGTATCTCTCCTCACTCTCGCGCAGCACCTCCTCCGCCCGCTTGCGCTCTGTAATGTCCGTGGCGATGCCGCACACCGCATACGGCTTGCCGGCGGCGTCGAGGAGCGGAAACTTGACCGAAATGTAGGTGTGCGGGCCGTCGTCGTGGGGGACGAGCTCCTCCACCTCGAAGGAGCCGCCCTTCTCCAGGGCGAGCAAGTCATGCCGCCGGAATCTGTCTGCGTGCTCCCGCGGGAAGATGTCATAATCCGACTTGCCGACTACGGTTGGCCGGGTCACATGGAACAGCTCTTCGTAGCGCCGGTTGACCATGATGTAGCGGCCATCCAGGTCCTTGAGGAAAACAACGGTGCTGGAGTTGTCCAAGATGCTCTGGAGCCGGTTCTCGCTCTCGCGCAGGGTGTCTGCCATGATCCGCGACGCCTGGTTCAGACAGGCCAGCTCCTTGACTCTCTCCCCAAGGTCCTGAGTGCGCTCCTCCAGGCTTTGCTGGATCTGCAACCGCTCCGTGATGTCCCGGGCTATCCCTACGAGCCCCATGACTTCACCGGTCCGGGTCGTCATCGTGATGAGGTCCCCTTCAACCGGCACCTTTCGTCCACACATCGTTACGAAATTGTATCTCTGATCTCTGACGGCCCCCGTGGCCACGGCCTTTCTGAATCCATTGCGTCCGTGCGCCTGCTCGTGAGGCGCCATGAACGCGACGGCATTTCCTCCGACCAGATCGCTCTTGTCGGCAGCCTCAACAAGTCTCAACGCTGCTGGATTGGCATCGATGATCTTTCCCTCAGTATCCATGATGATGATGGCGTCAAGGGACTTCTCAAAGACCTGGAACATCCGTCGCCGTTCCTCTTCGGCGCTCTTCTTCTCGGCCGTGTCCTCCGTGAGGCGCGCTCTCTCGTCCGTGTCACTCTTATCGTTGGGGATTGGGGCTGCCTCGTCAGGGATCCACTTGGTTTCGCCGTCCCTGATGATGATTCGGTATTCTGGGGAAACTGCGATTGTAAGCAGCGCAAGCGCGGCAATACCCGGAGCTGCGTAAAGAGCACTCGACAGTACCCAACTGACGCTGAGGGGCTCGGCACGAGACAGGAACTGCGATGCCAGCAGGAGCAGGCCGGAAAGATACGTATAGGCAATAAGCCTATAGTGATGCCGCATGATGACCTCCAAAAGGGTCTATCGGAAGAAGACGCGGACTGGTTTAGCGATAAATCGATGCGGGCAAACCGTCGGGGATCATGAAGTGGTCCCCGGCTACACGAGCTCCTTCATCCCGTAATACTTCCGGCCGAGCCACAGCGCCACGTTCACCAGCCCAATCAAGACCGGCACCTCGACCAGCGGCCCGATCACAGCAGCAAAGGCCCCGCCGTGGTTGATGCCGAGGGTCGCGATCGCGACAGCTATCGCCAGTTCAAAGTTGTTGGAGGCCGCAGTGAAGGAGAGT
This sequence comes from Candidatus Eiseniibacteriota bacterium, assembly GCA_043808325.1. Lineage (GTDB taxonomy): Bacteria > Arandabacterota > Arandabacteria > Arandabacterales > Arandabacteraceae > JAZDEY01. The sequence goes on along the minus strand of JAZDEY010000083.1, from coordinate 49,263 downwards.
GTGGTTGCCTGGCCGTAGGTAGCCCCCACCCGTTTGCTCATGAAGAAGGAGATGAAGAACATCAAGACGAAGTAGACTAGGAGCGGGATCGCGATCCTCAAGACGTCCAGGGGAAGTTGCACGATGTACTTGCCCTTGAAGGAGAACATCACGACGATGGTGAAGAGCAAGGCCACAAGGGTGATCGGGCTGATCCGGGGAATGAACTTTTCATGGTACCATTGCTTGTCCTTCACCCTTATCAGCGTGAAGCGCGTCACCACCCCGGCGATGAAAGGAATTCCTAGATAGATGAAGACGCTCTTGGCGATCTGGGCAATGGTGATGTGGACTGCCATGCCCTTCAGGCCGAACCAGGTCGGCAGCACGGTGATGAACATATAGGCATAGATCGAGTAGAAGATCACCTGGAAGATCGAGTTGAGGGCCACAAGGCCGGCGCAGTACTCACAGTCGCCTCGGGCCAGATCGTTCCACACGATCACCATAGCGATGCACCGTGCCAGCCCGATCATGATCAGCCCGACCATGTACTCCGGCCTGTCGTGGAGGAAGATCACGGCCAGGGCAAACATCAGGGTCGGCCCGACGATCCAGTTCTGAACCAGCGAGAGCCCAAGCACCTTTGTGTTCTTGAAGACCGGGCCCATCTCTTCGTAGCGCACTTTGGCCAAGGGCGGGTACATCATCAGGATGAGGCCGATGGCGATCGGGATCGAGGTGGTCCCAACGCTGAAGCGATTCAAGAAGGGCACGATGCCCGGGAACCGGTAGCCGGCGCCGACGCCGGCCGCCATGGCAAGGAAGATCCATAAGGTGAGGAACCGGTCGAGGAAAGAGAGGCGCCCTGCCACCGAGGCAGCAGTCGATGTCGTTGGCGAACTACCTGCCGGCGCATTCATCAGTTACGACCCTCCATCTTGGCCGAGTAATACTCTGGTCATCCGGTGGGAACACCTCAGCGGGAACTCCTCAGGTCTTATAGCATCTGCAGAGGTCTTTGACCGGGGTCCGCTTGACTGCCCTGAGCCGCTTGGCATCGTCGCAAATAAGCCGGTCGTTCTCCAGCGAACGCCGGAGCCACTCGAGCGCGATCCTGGCGGTCTCCGGAGCGTCTCGACCTCGGAGCCGATAATAGATCCAGCGGCCTTCTTTACGCGCCCCGACAAGTCCCGCACGATGGAGCACCGCCATGTGTTCTGAGATGGTTGATGGCGCAAGCCCCAACATCTCAATGATCTGACACACGCAAAGCTCCCCCTCCCGCAGGAACATCAGGATCCTGACGCGATTTTCATCCGAGAGCGCCTTGGCAATGGTCAGGAAATCGCCGGTGCCGGAGATTCTTTCTCCTCTCAAGACCTTGGTCACGCAGGCCGTAGCTTTTTCCACGGAGACCCTCCCGGGTACGCTCTCAGAGCGGTCACCTCTTAGGTTTTGCAGGATACAGTCTACCCTCTACCAACCACAAGATTCTTTGGGCTCGCGCGGCAGTATCTTGATTGTGCGTCACCATCACTATGGTCCTGCCTTCAGCATTGAGCGCGACAAAAAACTCCGTGATCTCGCGAGTCGTATCCGGGTCGAGGCTCCCGGTGGGCTCATCGGCCAAGACGATCTCGGGGTCATTGGCGAGCATGCGGGCCAAGGCCACGCGTTGTTGCTGCCCCACGCTGAGTTCGGACGGCTTATGATTGAGCCTGTCCGCAAGCCCAACTCGTTCCAACAGGGAGACAGCTACCCGCTTCTGGGAATCTTCATCCATCTGCGCCAGCATCAACGGAACCTGCGCGTTCTCCAGCGCCGTGAGATAGGGCACCAGGTTGAAAGTCTGAAACACAAAGCCTATCTTCTGTCGGCGCGTTCGCGCCCTTTCATCCGGCGCCATGTCGTAGAGCGACTGACCATTGAGCCAAACGCTGCCACGTGATGGTGTGAGCATTCCCCCGAGCGTAAGGAGAAACGTGCTCTTGCCGCTCCCGCTCGGGCCGACGATAGAGACAAATTCGCCCTTTTCCACCTTCAAGTCCACATCGTCCATAGCTTTGACCAACTGGCCGCGATGATTGTAGTGCTTGCTGACAGCCTCCATCCTGAGCACCGGTCACACCTCCTGAAGGGTCGCGAAGGGATCGAGGCGCGAGGCGCGGCGTGCCGGAAAGTAGCTTGCCGCAAGAGCTATGGCCGTTGAGATCCCGACCGCCCAGGCAAGCAGCACAAGCCTCGGAAGCACAGGTACGCCGGCAATCCTGGGGCCGAGCGTGACCGAGAGCACGGTGCCCAGAATGTAGCCCGCGATTCCTCCGGCAAGTCCGAGTACAAGCGCCTTGAGGAGGAACGCTCTCAGCACAAATGACGAGGTCGCGCCCAGAGCCATCAGAGTGCCTATCTCGCGCCTCCGCTCGAAGACGTTGGCGTACATATAGTTGGCGATGCTGGCCCCGCCAAGAAGCACAATGATCACCAGGAAGATCATGGAGAGACGCGACATCATTCGATTGGTCTTGATCTGGGTATCTACGATTTGAGTGACGGTAACCACTCTGGCTTCCGGGAGGAGCCGGTTGATCTTCTGCACCAGTCCACGTGATATCTCATTACAGCAGCCTACGACCTCGATGGCATGGATCACCGAACCCTTGCCGGCGAGCTGCTGGACGGTATGCAGGTGAGCAAATATCCGGGTGTCGTCCACGGTACCCGTCTGAGGGAGGACCGCGGTCACTGTGAATGTCTTGCCCAGAAGATCGATCGTGCTGCCATCCTTGAGCCCCAGGGAAGCCGCCACCTCTGCCCCAACAAGCGCCTCGGTGCTGCCGAGGTCATCAATGACCGTCCGCCGGACCAGGGTTTCCTGGGGAGGCGGCTGATTCTGAGTTGGGGGAATGCTCCCGTCCGCAGGTCCGCCTACCGTTCCACATCCCTGTGGTCTTGCGAATATGCCCGCTCCAACCCAGGCAGCCTTAGCCTGGAATTCGTTCTTGGGCAATATGCCGGTCAGCGTGAAACTCCTGCCTCCCATATCCACGGGGATCGACAGCTTAGGAGAAAGATTATCGAGTCCTTGGATGTCGGAAAGGATGAGCCGCGTAACATATTCCTCAGGAAACTCCTCATCCTGTAGGTCTGCGCTGTAGTAGTCCTGAATTGAAGCCGACTTGGGCAGAATAAGTATGTTGGCACCCAGAGCATCCAGTTCTCTGGCGACCGCTTTCTCCGAGTAGAAGGTGATGTTCTTGATGGACACGATCACGGTGATGCCCAGCAGCACCGCCAGGAAACCCGTGACCAGCTGATTTTTGCGTTCAAAGAATTCCCGCCATACTAGCGTTCTCAGGTGCATTGTCTCCCTCCGCCTCCGTCCCTACTTGCCGGCAGCCTTGCTGCCAGGCTTGGCGCCACCGGGGTTGGCGGAGCTCGCTGTCCCACCTGGCTTTGCAGCCGCCTGACCGCTGGGCACCGGCCCGCAGCCCTTCGCGCCGCTCGTCGCCCCACCGGGACAGCAACCACCGCCGCCACCACTCTTGAGCGACGCGGCGATCATCTCCTTGGTCGTTGCTCCGGCAAACTTGCCCACGGCCCGGCCCGGCGCAATGAGGCACACCGTTGTTGCCTGGTCTATCTTGGGATCGACCGCCAGCATTCCAAGCAGCCTGGACTCGGCAGGATCAGAAGGATCCAGGGTTACAATCTCGGTGGACGCTGCGCGCGCAGGGTCCGCCTTAAAGTCCTGAACTCCCTTCATGGCGGCATCATTCAACTTGGTATTGCGATTCTGGATACACAGGAGGACCACCTTGTTTTCCTGAAGGGCCTTGACCGCTGCCTGGGTGCAAGGGGTCGCAAATGCGTCCAGGATTTGCTGCTCACTGAAGGGCGCGGGAAGCCCTCCGGTGATCGCCCCATTCGGGGCTACGGCGAGGACCAACGGCATCGGTGCGCCTCTCACGGCGAATTTGTCAATGAGCGCCGTCTCCGCAGGGTCAGTAACGTTTATCTCCACCCGCTTTGCCGTCCGCGAAGCCTTGGTCACAGCGTCGTTGAAGATCTTCCTCATCGATGCTGTCTGCTCTCCTTCGTCACTATAGAGGAAAATGAAGAGATACTTCTTATCCTTCGCTGCTCGCTCCACAGCCGTCATTCCGTTTGATGCTTGTTTGTCCTTCGCACAGGCAACGTCAGCCCCAAGCGCCGCGACCATCGCGACTGCCGCTACTATCACAACCAACTTCCTCATCGCCTTTACCTCCTTACTCTTCTCAGCCACCCCACCTGCCCTCTGATGTATCAAGGTACTTCCTACCCAGCGATCCGGGCCTTGCTCCTTGACCATCGATCGGACAGCAGTTGTCACTTCGTCGGTTACCGAATTATAACTCCGCGACGGCCTCCAGGTCAAGAGGGATTTTCGGTTTGGCTCCGCTACGTTCACTCTGCCCTAAGAGCCTCGATAGGTTCCAGGCCTGCTGCTCGGGACGCGGGGTATATTCCGAAGAAGACCCCGATGACCGCCGAGAATACGAAGGCCGCGGCTGTCGCTGGCCACGAGATGAGCGTCTCCCAGTAACCGATAGCCGACAGTCCATAGGCGCAGCTGACACCGATGATTACTCCTATGGCCCCACCGGTCCCGGCGAGCAGGATGGATTCAATGAGAAACTGCAGGCGAATATCCGGACGTCTTGCCCCCAGCGCCCGCCTGAGGCCGATCTCGCCGCGGCGCTCGCGAATCGAGATGAGCATCACTGCAAGGATCCCGACCCCACCCACCAGAAGCGAGATGCCGGCGACACTGCCTATGAGAAAGGTCATGGACTGCGAGGTTTCCCGCTCGGTGGCAAGCAGGGTCTCCTGGTTCTGGATGGTGAAGTCGTCGGGCTTTCCCCGCAGGCGATGGCGCACTCGAAGCAGCTCCCGGATTTCAGATTCAGCCCTCCCCATCAAGTGGGTGTCCTTTGCCTGAACGTAGATGGACCGGACGTAGGTCACGTTGAGCAACCGGCGCATGGCCGTGCCGATGGGGACGATGATGAGGTCGTCCTGATCGGCGCCGTTCTGGTCGATTCCCTTGGGGAGGGTCACCCCGATGACCTCGAAGGAGACACGCCCGAGCCGGACGTTCAGTCCTATGGGATTCGTTTCGCCAAAAAGATTCCTCCCCACGGTTGGTCCAACTATGGCCATACGTTTGAGCGCCCGGCTTTCCTCATCCGTAAAGAACCTGCCTCTGGCCGGCTCGATATTGCGAATGGCAAAACCCGAAGTGGCCATACCCACGACATTCGTGTTGGCTGTCTCGTCTTCCCAGCGGACAGTAAGCTTCTTGCTCACAAACGGCGCAACGGAAGCGACGGAAGGGCATTCTTCGGCAATCGCCTCCGCATCCGCCGGGACCAGCGTCGTCACCGTGCTCATCTGACGCTGCCGCCCCGCGATGATCTGCATCTGGCCGGCGTTGACCACAATGAGGTCGGTCCCCATGCTCCGGATGCGGTTGAGAATGTGCTTTTGGGCTCCCTGTCCCGCCGAGACCATGAGGATCACCGAAGCGATCCCCACGACCATGCCGATCACGCTCAGAAAGGTGCGTAGCTTGTGGGCTGCAAGGATCTCGACGGAAAGGGTGAGATTTTTGCTGAGCTTCATCTCAGTGCTTCAATGGGTTTGAGCCTGGCTGCGCGCCGGGCGGGCTGGATGCCGAAAAAGAGGCCCACCATGAGCGAAAAGACCACGGCCAGCGCGAAGGGCTCCCAGGAGATCACGACCGGTGCCTTGGCAAACATGCCCACGAGCGTGCTTGCACCCCAGCCCAGCGCACACCCAAGGAGCATCCCAAGCAGAGTGATGGCCAGGGATTCCGATAGAAACTGCTGGAAGATGTCCGACTGCGTTGCCCCGAGGGCCCGGCGCAGGCCGATTTCCTTCACCCGCTCGCTCACCGAGATGAGCAGGATGTTCATGAGGACGATACCTCCCACAATGAGGCTCAAACCCGCCAGGGCAATGAGCAGAATGGAGAGCGTGCCGGCGATGCCGCGAGCCATTTTGGCGATGTCGGTGGCGCTGAAGATGGCGAAGTCATCCTCCTCAGGAGGCGTGATATGATGACGCTCGTGAAGGAGCTGATTGATTTCAGTGGCAATGGATTCGATCTTGTCGGAGTCCTTGACCTTGACGCGGATGTTCGTAATGTGGTCCTGGTTGAACAACCGCCGCAGGCCGGTCGTCAAGGGGATAATCAGCCGTCTGTCGAACTCGTCGCCCATGGGACTGACGCCACGGGCCTGGAGTATTCCCTTGACCATGAAGCGAACGTTGGCGACCTGGATGTACTCGCTGATGGGGTTCTGCTCGCCAAAAAGGTCCTTGGCGACGAGCGTGCCCAGGACGCAGACGCGGGCCATAGCAGCCGTGTCTTCGGCTGTGATGGGATCGCCTTCAGCGGCGTACCACTCCCAGGCATCGTGCCATTCCGGGCCAACGGCCATTACGGTCGTTTGAATTTGGTTTGCGCCACCTTTGACGGACATGCCCCGTTTGACGGCAAAGGGGGCGACGATCTCGATGCCGCTGATCTGGGCCGCGATAGCCTCGGCATCATTGACCTGCAGGGTCGTGATCCCCTCCTGCGGTGGCGAAAAGCCCTTGCCGCCACCTGCGGTCACCATGATGGCCCGGATGCCGAAGTTGTTGACGCGTTCCATGACCTTCTTTTCCGTGCCCTTGCCCATGGCCATGATGACCGTGAGCGCCGCAATGCCGACGATTGTGCCGGCCATCATGAAAAAGGTGCGCAGCTTGTTGGCCCCAAGCGCTTGCATGCCTTCCCGGACGATTCGCAGGATTCTCATTGTGCCTCCCTCTTCAGTGAATCGAGCTCCTGTTCCGGGTCCCTAGGCTCCGGCACGACACGGTCGCTCGCAACCCGCCCTTCCTTAATCTGGATGATGCGGTTGGCGTGCTCCGCCACTGCTTCATCGTGCGTCACCATGATGATGGTGCGTCCCTCCCGGTTGAGTCGCCGAAAGATGGCCAGGACCTCGAGCCCGCTTCTCCTGTCGAGGTTGCCGGTGGGCTCATCGGCCAGGATGAGCGAGGGCCTGGTGACCAGGGCCCGGGCAATGGCCACCCGCTGCTGCTCGCCCCCGGAGAGCTCGCTCGGGCGGTAGTTGCCTCGGTCGGCAAGCCCAACAGATTCGAGCATCTTTGTTGCCCTCTCCTCGGCGTCCTCGGGGTACTCGTCCGAGTAGATTAGCGGGAGCATCACGTTTTTCAGCGCACTTGCCCTGGAAAGGAGGTGAAACTGCTGGAAGACAAAGCCGATTTCATGGTTTCGAAGGTGCGAGAGAGCATTGTCATCGAGTTCTCCCACTTCAGTGCCGTTCAGGCTGTAGCGCCCGCTCGTGAGCTTGTCGAGGCAGCCGATGATGTTCATGAGAGTCGATTTTCCCGTTCCCGAAGTGCCCATGATGGCCACGTACTCGCCCGCTTGGATGCGAAACGAGACCCCTTTGAGCACCTGTGTGGCAACGGCTCCACTGTTATAGGTCTTCTCAAGGTCACTCACTTCGATCATCTATTCTCCTCCATTCTTTTTCTCCGCCTGGCCGAAATCCGCTAGAAGGACCAACTGTCCCTCCTCGACGCCGCCGGCGATTTCGATCCACGGGCCATCCTTCCATCCCGTCTTTACTTCCCGCGGCTCGGCCCGACCGTCCGTCAGAACGTAAAGAAGTGTCTTGCCGCGTTCTCTCTTGACCGCCTCGGCGGGAACCGCCAGCACATTCGGTCTGGCCTCGAGCGTGATCGTCACACTGGCCGTCATGTCGGGCTTGAGCAAGCCGTCGTAGGGCGAGGTGATATCGACCACCACGTCGTAGTCGACGACGTTCTCCTGAATGACCGCCTTCGGGTAGATCGCAACCACTTTCCCTTCAAATTCCCTGGCCGGAAAGGCGTCCACCGTAAAGACCACCCTCTGGCCCCCTTGGATCTTGCCGATATCGACTTCATCGACGAAGGCGTCCACCTGCAGGCGCGTAAGATCGACAATGGTCACGAAAATCGGGGCATTCAGCCCCGCGGCTACGGTCTCGCCCTCCTGAGTCGAGACAGATGCGATCACCCCGGAGATCGGGGCGATGATGGTAGCATAGGCGAGCTTGGCCTGGGATTCCTTGAGTGTGGCCTGCGCCGCTTCCACCTGCCGCTGGGCAAGGCCCAGTGCCGCCTGTTGCACATCCCTCTCCTTTAAAGCATTATCGACGGCGTCCTGGCTGGTGAAATCATCGACGATCAGCTTCTTTTGCCGCTCGTACTGCACCTCTGCAAACCGGAGCCTAGCCTGGGCGTCGGCGACCTTCATTTCCGCTACGCTGAGCTCGGCCCGGGTGCGCTCGACCGTTGCCCCAAGATCCTCCTTTTCGAGTTCCGCGATGACCTGGCCCTTCTTGACGAAATCGCCGATGTTGGCAAAGAGGCGCACAACCTTGCCAGAAATGCGCGTTCCTACCTTCACCTCGGAGCCCACCTGTGGCTGCACCGCACCCGTGGCCAAAACGGCGGATGAGAAATCCCTGCGGATGACCCTGGCTGTTGTAGGACCCGCGGGGCTGGCCTCCTTCTTGCCGGATGCGAGCTTCCACCATCCCGCTCCGGCGACGGTAAGAGCAATTACGATCAGCAAGACGCTCATGCGCCTGGTCCTTTTCTTCACATTGGACTCCTTCTACTTTCGAGTATCAGCCTGCACACTTCATCTCCCGTTCGGTCCAAAATCCGAGGTGCGGGATCCAATATCGGAGGTGAGGGCGGTCTGGGCATCGATGAGGGCGATGATGTTGCCCGTGCTGAAGAAATCCTTTTCGACCATGGTTGCCAATGGAGGAATAAGGGTCTCGGATGTACTGGGTTCGGTTCTCATTTCCCCTTCTCTACTGGCCAGCCCCCTGCCTGAGGCTTTACCCAGGGAAGGCATGATAGGGAGCCCATTTCGATTCTCTCCTTGATGAGGTCAAAAAATCGGGCACGCTGCTCCGGGGCGAGAAATGCACTCTCCTGCAGGAAGTGCACGATGACTCTGCCCTGGACGGTAGTCTGCAAGTCCTGGATTTCTCTCTGCTTGGCCTCTATGGCCTGCTGATGGGTATCACTCATCGCCAGGAGGTCAATGAGCTCGACCTGTTTTTCTCTGATCTGCTGGCCCAACTCCTGCAGGCGGGCGTGGAAGTTATCCCGTTCGGCTTCACATCTCGCCAGTTGGTCGGCCGAAAGATCAAGCTCGAGGAAAACTGGCTTTCCTAGTTCGCCCCGCGGTACTTCCTTGCTGAAAGAGGGGGACAATTTGTAGGCAGCGTAAGTTCCGATAAAGCCAACGTTCAGGATGACGGAGAAAATGAAAAGCAGAGTCTTGACGTTCTTTCTCATTGGGGCACGCCTCCCACTCTAAGCGATGCCGGAGCCATGGTGAGGTAGGCGGATCCGAGGGATATAGGGGGCGTCAGGCTGAACCACTCGAATCCTTCCAGGCTTTCCTCGCTGGATGCAACAGTCTGGCGACTTCCGGAAAGGGAAACCTCCCGACTCATGGTCAGCCCCAGAGTAAAGGCCAAGAGGACCATGGCGCAGGCGGCGATACGCATCGGGACTGACAGATCCTCAAGCCATCGAAGTGGTGGCCAAAACTTGCGTGAAAAGAAACTTCTCTCCGGAGTGAACATCTCTTTCCGTCCTCGGGCCTCAGCAAGAATCCGCATGGCCAAGTCGGGCGGAGGAGGCGAGGCGTCGAGAGTCAGCAAGGTCGGCCCCAACCTGCGAATTTCCTGCAGCGCCGTCCCGCAAGTCGCGCACTTCGCCAAGTGGCTCGCGATGGCTTCGCTCTCTCGCCGGTTCAGCTCACCGTCCAGGTAAGCACCCAGTCGGTTTCGGTATTTGAAACAGGACAACATCCCTGTCACCTCTCTAACCGTTAAACGAACGACAGCGGCAAAACCCCCGCTCAGGAACGAGAAAAATCAGTCCGGGCTGCCAGTATGGCCCGCAGACGCTCTCGGCCCCGGGCCAAAAGGCGTTCCACGGCCTTGGGTGTTGTTTCAAGGGCCGACGCGATATCCTGGTAATTCAGCCCCTCGTAGTACCTGAGCACAATGGCCATGCGCTGGTTTGGGGAAAGCACGCCGAGTGCGGTGCGCACCGCGACCGCCGTTTCGCGCCGCATTATCTCCTCGGCCACGTCCGGGCGGGGATCGGGAGGGTCAGCAATCGTTCCAGCATACAGCGGTTGCTTCTTTTTCGCCCGGTCCAGGCAAAGGCTGGTGATGATCCGATAGAAATAGGTCTTGAACGACGCGGTTGGTCGATAGCGGCCGGAAGCGTCCAAGAGCCGGAGAAAAGCATCCTGGACAATGTCCTCGGCTTCCTCTCTATGTCCGAGGAATCGATATGCGATCTTCCAAGCCCAGGTTTGATGTCGCTGGATAATCTCCTCGAAGGCCTCGAGATCGCCTTTTCCTGCCGCCAGCATCAGAAACTCATCGTTGGCCGGAGAGTCAGGCAACCCAGCGCCTCCTGATGCTACGAAGGCTGACCAGGAAAAGTGCCACACAGAAGAGAAGCAGCATTCCGAAATCCATCAAGAGCGGCATCGAGATTCGATCCCCAAATCCTCCGTGCAGGATGTCCCCCGCGTAGGTCAGAGGAAGCGCATAGGACAGGAGACCCAGAAACAGCCGCAGCTTCTGGGTGTTCTTTACTCTTTCATCTCCAGCAAACTCTTCGCTGTTTTGTTCCACTCAGCCAGCATCGCCTCGTTGACCCGGTAGTGAACGAAATAGCCCTGCTTGTCCGCCGTGACGATATTCGCATCCCGCAGAATCCGCAGGTGCTGTGAGACCGCCGCCGGCGTGATATCCAGAGCACGCGCCAAGGCATTTACGCAAAGCGACCGTCGCTTGAGCAAATCGATCATGCTCACCCGCGTGTTCACGGAGAGCACCTTGAAGATGCGAGCGAGTCTTTCCGAGTTGGCCACAACGGCTCCCTTGATTAAGTATCAACGCAGATACTATACAGCCGGACACGTCCGGAATCAAGAGGGAATCGCTCGAAGACCTTCATCCTCCACCTGGGTATGAAGGCCCGGCTCCCTTTCCGATCAACGGCGAAAGAGACGCTCACCCCTCGACATCATACGCTCCGCTATCTACTTGACATTATGGTAATATGGGAATATAATAATATGCTTGAAAGAAGCGAGAAGATGGACTGATCTTCTGAGTCCGTCGAGAGGAGGATCACCATGGATGACAAAGACGGGTGTTTATGTCACGTGGGGCCTAAGTTGATCTTCGCCTGCTCGGGTGCTGCTGACGTCGGTGCAATCGCCGACCGGACGGCTCGGCATCTGACAAAGGAGGGCACAGGCAAGATGTATTGCCTGGCAGGGATTGGCGGCCATGTAAACAATATAGTGAAAAACACTGAGCAAGCCGGCAAGATTCTTGCCCTTGACGGGTGCGCCCAGGACTGCGCCAAGAGGTGTCTTGAGGCAGCAGGATTCACGAGATACGACCATCTGCGCGTGACCGACCTCGGGATGAAGAAAGGTGAGACCCCGCTCACAATGGAGAACATTTTGACTGTGGCACAAGCCGCCTCCCGCAAGATCACATCGCCGGAAGTGAACCAATGAAAGCAAAGAATCATTACAAAGCACAGGCGCGGGTCCTAAAGGCACTCGCCAATGAGACAAGGTTGAGGATAATCGATCGGCTAGGCCGCGGGGAATGCCACGTTGGAGAGCTTGTTGAGATCGCCGGTGTTGATCAGTCGACCGTGTCGAAACACCTTGCGACCCTGAGAAGCGTGGGCATCGTCGAGGATGACCGGCGCGGTAACACGGTTTTCTATAGGCTGGTTACCCCGTGCGTCATAAACTTCTTCTCCTGCGCGTCGCAGGTTTTGAAGGAGCGAAGGTAGATCGGGGCTGAGGACCACGAGGCACAGCGGCCCGCGCTCAGGAACTAGGGAGGAGTGAAATGCCGTCGAGGACAGAACTTCGGAATCTCGCATTGATCGTGGCCGTCTTCCTTGGCTTTTTCTATCTGCCGTTGGAGGCCCCGCGTTTCCAGACATCACTCTATGAAGCTCTTGCCCTGGTCAAGTGGTACGCACGCGAGCACGTGATCCTGTGTCTCGTGCCGGCCTTCTTCATTGCCGGGGCAATTACGTGCTTTGTGTCCCAGGCCTCGGTACTGAAATATCTTGGCCACAGGGCAAACAAGACCCTCGCTTACGGCGTCGCATCCGTATCGGGCTCGATCCTCGCCGTCTGCAGCTGTACGGTCCTGCCCCTTTTCGCTGGCATCTACTCACGTGGAGCAGGCTTGGGGCCGGCCTGCGCGTTTCTCTACTCGGGACCGGCCATAAACATCCTGGCGATAGTGCTCACCGCCAAGGTGCTGGGGCCGGCACTGGGCATTGCGCGGGCAGTCGGCGCCGTCTCCTTCAGCATCATCGTGGGCCTTCTGATGCACCTCATCTTCAGGAAGGAGGAGACCGCGAGAGCAGACGCAGCGGCTGCGATCTCTCCGCCGGAGGTCTCACGGCCCCTCTGGCAGAACACGGCCTACCTCGCCAGCATGGTAGCGATTCTGGTCTTCGCCAACTGGGCCAAGCCCTTGAGTGAGACCGGGGCGTATCACGCAGTATACACGTCAAAGTGGATAGTGACGGGTGTTGCCTCTGTCGCTCTTGCGCTGATTCTCGCCGCCTGGTTCGGAGTGCGGGCTAAGAGCATGGGGTTGGCCGCGCTCCCCGTTATAGCGCTTGCAATCGCGTTCAGGTCCCGTCCCTTGGTCCCATTTTCGGCAGGCGTAGCAGCCCTCTCCATCGTACTCTGGCGTTCCCGGGGAGAAGCACGAGAGTGGCTTGATTCCACCTGGACCTTCACCAAGCAAATTCTTCCGCTGCTGCTTGGCGGCGTCCTGGTGTCAGGTGCGCTTCTGGGCCGGCCGGGCCACGAGACCCTGATTCCGTGGCGGTGGATTGCAGGCCTGGTCGGCGGGAACTCTATCCTCGCCAACCTGATCGCATCGGTCTCCGGCGCGTTCATGTATTTCGCCACCCTGACCGAAGTCCCCATACTCCAAGGATTGCTCGGAGCCGGCATGGGCAAAGGTCCAGCACTTGCGTTGCTTTTGGCGGGCCCTGCGCTCTCGCTGCCGAGCATACTAGTCCTCAACAGCATAATGGGAACCAAGAAGACAGTCGTGTTTGTAACCCTTGTCTGCATTCTGGCAACCATAACGGGCAAGATATTCGGAACTTTCTGGGGTTGATAGGCTTAGATCGAGGAGGAGAAGAAATGAAGGTCCAGATACTGGGAACCGGTTGTCCCAAATGCAAGAAGATGTATGAGAATGCAGAGAAGGCAATCAAGGATCTGGGTATCTGCGCCGAACTCGAGAAGGTGCAGGACCTCAAGGCCATAATGAACTTCGGTGTGATGGTCACCCCGGCCTTGGCGGTCGATGGAGATGTCAAGGTTGCGGGAAGGATCCCCTCGGTTGAGGAGATAAAGAAATTCGTAGAAACAACCAAATAGGCCGCCACATCCCAAGGACTGGAGCACGCAAGATGAATCTCAGAACCTTTCTGCCGATCGTGCTGGTGTTCATCGCGACAGCAGTTGTAGCGGGCTGTGCCAAGGAGCAGCCGACAACCAAGGGAGTGCCGAAGGAATCCGCGCAGCCATCCACACCGGAGTCAGGCTCGGTGCGGGCCGGTGAGGTCTGTGATACGATCGTTAGCGAGACCGCCACGCGGTCACAAGCCCCGACGCCTGCCGGGGCAACCGAGGCTGGACTGCCGCGGCTGGTGGACCTGGGCAGAGGTACGTGCATCCCCTGCAAGCAGATGGCTCCCATTCTCGAAGAGCTATCTCGTGAATACGAAGGCCGGGCCATTGTCGAAGTGATAGACCTTCGCTACCGTCCCCAGGCTGCCATGGAGTATGGGATTAAGCTCATACCCACACAGGTGTTCTTTGATAAGAAGGGGGTGGAGGTCTGGCGGCACGAGGGCTTCATGCCTAAGGACCAGATCGTGGCGAAGTTCCAGGAACTGGGGGTCAAAGCTAAGTGATCAACGCCGTATTTGAACATCTCACCGAGGCGGTCTCAGGAACGCCCATTGTCGCGATCCTTGCATCGGTCGCCTGGGGAATCCTGAGCATAATCCTAAGCCCATGCCATCTTGCGAGCATCCCGCTGATCATCGGGTTCATCGGCGAACAAGGAGTTGTGACAACGCGCCGGGCATTCCTCACGGCGCTCGCCTTCGCACTGGGAATACTGGTCACAATCGGCGCCATCGGTGTGGCCACTGGGCTTGCTGGCCGCATGCTCGGCGACCTGGGTCCTCGCATCAACTATTTCGTGGCAATCATATTCTTCGTGATAGGCCTTCACTTCGTGGGCGTGATTCCGATGCCCTTCTCGGCGAGAACCGGAAATCTCGGGGGCAGACGGGGCCTGTTGGCGGCCTTCTTGCTCGGACTGGTTTTCGGACTTGCTCTGGGCCCGTGCACCTTCGCCTATATGGCTCCCATGCTCGGCATAACCCTTTCGGTGGCCAGGACCAATATGGCCTACGGCATCGGGTTACTTGGGGCCTATGGCATCGGGCACTGCTCCGTCATCGTAGCCGCGGGCACCTTCAGCGAGGTCGTTGAGCGTTATCTCAAGTGGAGTGGCAAGTCCAGGGGACTCGGTCTTCTCAAGAAGATCTGCGGCATACTCGTCATACTAGGAGGTGTGTACCTACTGTGGATAGCTTAACTAAGATCAGATGCGGCGCTGCTCTGCTGGCTTTCTTGGTCATACCTGCTGTCGTTCTGGGGGTCGACAAGGACAAGGCAGCCAAGGACTCAGGGAAACCTGTTCCCTTCATCTCCATGAAGGCACTGAATGGCTTGAAGGATGTCGGGAAGGCCGTGGAAGCCCGCGATGCTGCCGACACGTCCGCGACTGCCCAGATTCGGTTGATCGAGAAGGCCTGGGTCCACAGCTTTCGCTCGAAATTGGGAGACGCAAGCGTCGTCGGACAATCACCTGCGGAGAGGCTCGCGGGAGCACAGATCCAGTTTATTGACTCTATGTTCGCGGCCACGAAGCCCCCAACCGCCCCAGACTCGCCACCCAGAAGTGCTCCCCAAGCCGATTACGTGGCGGCGGCCGTCTCCAGTTTAGTAAGTATGCAACCAATCATGCGTTCGCTTCATGAGTCCAAGCGTAGCGCCTTGCTTGTCGTTTCGTCCGTCGCATGCAAGTGTGTGCTCGCGAGGTGTGAGAAGATGCTCGCGGTCTATGACTCGACCGCTGCTCTCCACCCGCTCTTCCCGATGTCGGTGGTAGACGAGATAAAGATGCCTTCGGTGACCAAGTCCCTCGGAGTCACCTCGATCCCGTCTTGGGTGCTCTTCAATGCCCAGGGTGCTCCAGCATCCATAATCACCGGGTTTGAGGACCCTGATGATGTGAGATCTGCGCTGCAATCGTGGCTCGGTGATAACCGATAGCGATGTCCCGTAGAGGTTCTAGCTTCTTCTTTCGATCTGCCGGATAAGGCCCGTGAAGATGGAGTTATGGAAGGGCAGGAAGATATACCAATAGATCCTGCCTGCCAGGCTAAGAGTATCGTAGTATGCCGCCACGGTGAGCCTTCTTGTGCCGGCCTCGTCATCGATTCGAAACTCGAGCCATGCCTTGCCGGGCAGCTTCATCTCAGCCCGCAGGAGCAGCCGCCGGTTCTCCTTGATGTCCTCGACCCGCCAGAAGCCGACGACGTCATTGACTTTTAAGCTCCCGTGATGCCGGCGCCCGCGGGATGAGCCCACGCCGAGCATGATCCGATCGACCATGCCGCGCAGTCTCCACATCCAGTTCCTGTGAAACCAGCCGTCCTTGCCGCCGATCCTGCAGATCGCGGTGAAGATGCTCGCTGCAGCCTTGGCACTTGCGATCGAGTAGGACACGGTGTAGCGCGGGACGCCCCTTGCGAGGAGCTCATCGAGCCTCATTTCCAAAGCATGGGAGGGCGGATAGGCGTCGGACCACCTAGTGTGGATCCGATCCTGTTCCTCCCGCAGGATCGCCCGCTCGATCGCGTCGCGATAGGGAAGCGGTGAGAAGGGCAGCAGCGACCTGATGGAATCATCCTGGCAAACCACGTCGTTTCTCAAGCCCTCCATGAGGCTACGCGTTATCGGGCCTGGCACCGGGGTTAAGAGGCTGGCAACGTAAGCATACGTCCGAAGATTGAGGAGGGGGAGCCGGACAAAGACTCTCCTCTTTCCGAGGAGATCCGCCACGGTTTTCATCATGTCCTCGTAGGTCAGAACGTCTGGGCCGCCGATGTCGAACGATCTGCCCGAGGTCTCGGCGGTCTCCATCACGCCAACCAGGTATTTTATGACATCCCGAACACCTATGGGCTGGCACTTGTGTCCCACGGCGGGCGGGACTGCAATGATCGGGATCTTCTTGACCAGGTTCTTTACGATCTCGTAGGACGCGCTCCCCGAGCCTATGATTATGGCTGCTCGAAGGATCGTTACCGGGACTGCGCCCCGCTTGAGCTCCTCCGCGACCTCCATACGGCTCTTGAGATGAGCCGAGAGGTGGGTACGTACGTCCCCCAGGCCGCCAAGATAGATGATGCGCTTGAGGTGCTCTTCCTCGGCGACCCGCCGGAAGTTGGACGCGGCCTTGATGTCGGCATCCGCGAATCTGCCGGCGCCAAGCAGCATGGAATGGATCAGGTAATAGGCGACATCGACGCCACGAAGGGCCGCTCGGAGACTCGCTTCATCAAGGGCATCGGCGACCACGATCTCGGCCCCGGGCCACTTGGTTTCATATTCGGGGGAGTGGGCCCGCACAGTCACGCGGACGCAGTAGCCACGCGCCAGGAGTTCGGGGACAAGCCTGCCGCCAATGTAGCCCGAAGCTCCCGTGACCAGGATTCTTCCAATCGCCGGGTCTGGCCTCGAGGGCAGGTCATCGCAAAAGAGGCTGCGATCGTGCAAGGGCGGAGGCATGCTATGATAATACCCTCTTGGGCTGTTACCTGCAACGCACGATGTCTGTTCCCAACCCCAAGGATGGGCGATCCTGCCTTTGATTTGGGGCTTCCGGCGTGTTACAATAGAGGTCACGGACGCAGTTGCGTGCAGTTGCGGACGCCCCGATGCGGGCTGCGGCACGGGCAAAGTAAGGGCGAGGGTCAGCCGAAAGCCGGAGTTGAAGCTGTGCCGAGAAGCCAATCAAGACGAAAGGTAGTTATGGCCGGAAAGGGCATCGATTCACGTACCCGTTTTCATGCTGGACCTGGCGCGTGCGCCGCGTTCCTGCTTCTGGCAACGCTGGTGCTGATATCCGTCGCGATCCCTTCGTGGTGTCCCTTATACCCCTTGGTCGGACCCGTGGAGGCCCTTGCGGCACCGGTCCACACCACCTATCTCTGGCACATGCACCAGCCGATCTACTGGCCGGACAAGAGCACGTGGTCGCCGTGGCGTTACGAGACCGCCTACGAGACCATCGTCCTGGGACACTCCCAGAGCAATGTCTTTGAGGTTTTCAACAAAGACGATCGTGTCCATGACTACCAGGATTACCCCAGGAACGCGATCTCCTCAGTGCTGGATTTGCCGGATGCCGGGGCGCAGGTCAGCTTTGCGGCGGCGCTTATCGAAAATGTGAAGAGCCTTGCCGATGCGGGTTGGAACGGCGGCCGATACGCTCCCGCGTGGTACAATGATTATCGCACCGCGCGAGCCTGGAAGACCTCGGGGAATCGCCCGCGGCTTGACCAACTGGTGGTCGCGGCCCATCATCCGATAGCGCCCTTGATGGATGAGAATGCCTTCCGCAAAGAGATCGCGGTCGCCAAGGTGGCATATCGGGTCGCGTGGGGCGATTCGAACTACTCCAAGGGTTACTATCCGGCCGAGACCTGCTTTTCCGAAAGACTGATACCGGTTCTGGCAGAGCAAGGTCTCGAGTGGACGGTGGTGCCCGACATCCACATCTCGCGGGCGTGCCAGGATTATCCTTACACTGCAAACCAGGACAATTGCGATCCGCCCAACCGCGCGGACCAGATCAATCCCGCCCAGGGCTACTATGACGACCTCACCATAAGCCGGGGAGTCACCGTGAAGACGCCTCCGCCTTACGGCTTTAGACCTCATCGTGCCCGCTACGTAAACCCGGCCACGGGCGCGGCGTCATCCATAGTAGTGGTACCTGCGGCCAACGCCGAGAGCTGGAACGAAGGCTATGCCACGTACGGCACCGGCGAGATCGATGCGATCGCGCCTTACAACGATCCCAACCATCCGATGCTCGTACTCTTCGCGCACGATGGCGACAATGCCTGGTCGGGCGGCTACTCCTATTTCTATGAGAACGTCACCGGCTTCTGCCACCAGGCCGCCCAGAAGGGCTACGAGCCCACAACCATCGCGGAATATCTGGCCGACCACCCGATAGACCCCGGCGACATCGTCCACGTTGAGGATGGCGGCTGGGTCAATGCCGACGGTGACTTCGGCTCGCCCCAGTTCATCAACTGGAATTGGCCGCTTGTAAACTCAAGCGGCGGGTTCGATATCCCCAACGGCTGGGCCGAGGACGAACGCAACTGGGCCGTCTTGACGGCTGCGGAGAACTGCGTGGAGACCGCCGAGGCAATCCTAGGGATACCAGCCAATCCAAGCAAGATCTTTGATCCCGCGACCGGGGCCAACCGTGTGGAGAAGGCCTGGCATCACCTGCTCTCGGGATACGAGAGTGGGTATATGTATTACGGAACTGCGATCGATATGGAAGTGAAGGCGACGCTGGCGGCCAACGCGGCGGTCGGCTACGCCGACAGCGTGATCGCCGGCGGCACCGATGGGACCGCGCCCACCGTCTGGCTTCCGCAACGCTTGCCTTGGAACCCGGGCGGCTTTGGGGGAGGCTCGCTCTGGGGCTATCCCGGCGGCCAGGGCGCACCGATGGCCGGCGATTTCTGGGTGTGGACCTTCGTGCATGATGTGTCGGGATTGTCGCGGGTCGAGTTTAAGTACCGCCTCGACGCGGACGGCGCCAATCCCATCGCCAGCGACCAGAACGAAACCTACGCCGGGGGCCCCGAGGTCGGCGCCTGGCAGACCGTGCCGATGACCCGCCGCGTCTTTCCCAGGGGCAACTACTTCAACGATCCCAACATCAACTTCTTCGTGCTGCCGGACTACATTGCGGATCAGTACTACGCGCATGTGAGTGGGCTCTCGCAAGTTCTCGTGGATTACTACGTGGAAGCTGAGGATTCGCTGGGTCACACGAAGAGGAGTCCGATCCAGCACGTCTGGGTCGGCGAGAGCAGCCCCAGCCCGACCCACGTAATCGACGGCGCGCTTGATTCAAACTCAACACTGCTGGCCTCGAACGCGGGCCTCGATCTCTACGCCGATTGGGACGGCGAGTTCCTATATGTGGCGACTCAGGGCGTAGGCTCAACATCAGGCTGGGATCACTTCGTGCTGGTGGGTACCGATCTTGCGACCCCGGTTGCGGCGCCCTGGGCCAAGGCGGGCACGGTTGCCGATCGGGCGCTCTTCCTCGGCAATGAGGATTCCAACAACTGGTGCGGTTGGTTTGACCAGAGCGAGACCGTGATTACGGCCGGCGCCGAGGCGGCCTCGGGGGCCTACCTCGAAGGGACGGTGCAGCTAGCGACCTATCTTGGAACGCCACTGCCCGCGGGTATCTATCTCGCCGCGGCCGCTTACAACTCGCCCGACGGCGGGGCGCTCACGCGCCAGGTCCCAGCCGGGAATGGCAACGGCAACATCGAGGCAGCCGAATATGTGTATTTCTCGCTGGCAACAAGTGGAGTCGGCCCGGGGGACCACCCGACTAACGCCCTGATCAATCCCCTGCTCCTGCCGATACGGCCCAATCCTGTTCGGGGAGATGCACGAGTCGAATTCTTCCTGCTCCGCGCAGATGATGTCGCCCTTGCGGTCTATGATCTCCGAGGTCGATGCATAAGAACGCTCGCGGACGGCCCGACTACAAGGGGCACCCACTCCCTGGCCTGGGACTGCCTGGATTCGGATGGCCGCTTGCTAGCGCCCGGGATTTACTTCGTCAGCCTTCGGTCTGGAGAGCAAAGCCAGACCCGGAAGATATTGCTGGTCCGATAGGGCCGCCGCCGCCCCGGCAACGCGCCCAGATGATCTAAAACACCTCTTGACGGGTATCGTAGGCGAAGTTATTTTGTACACATAACTTCGGCAATCAAAGTAATTCCGTGGGAGGTGTCGCCCAGTGAAATCGAGCGCCAGGCCAAGAACCGCAAAGCGCCGTGAGATCGAGGGAATAATCCGATCTCTCCGCCTTGTCGGTAGCGTCCACAAGCGCCATTCGCAGGAGTTGCAACGGAATTTCAAGATTACCGGGCCGCAGCTTGGCGTGATGCGCATTGTAGCTCGCTATCCTCGCATATCCTTGGGCGAGCTGAGCCAAAGGATCTACCTGCACATAAGCACCGTATCGAGCATAGTGGACCGCTTGGAGGCCTCGGGGTATCTTGCGCGCAGGCGGGGCAGTGACGATCGGCGAGTGGTTTTCCTTCGGCTGACGGATAAGGGCAGGGCACTATTGAAAAGGGCCCCGGTCTACGCTTTCGGTTTTCTCATGCGAGACATCGAAAGCCTCTCCTCGCCGGAGATCCACGAGATTCACCACGCCTTGAGAGTTCTGATCAAGGTAATGAGAATAGAAGACGCGGCCATACGAACCGGGACCGATGGAGCCGCTGGTACTGGGACGGAATGATCATCTGATCGAGAGGTTGAAAATCAATGGCAGAGAACTTGGGAAATGCGCAAAGCAGTTCACCGGGAACCAATCCGGGTGCGTCCCCGGGGGCGGGAGCACCAGGAGCACCACCGAGACCCTTCTCAAGAAGGAAGCGCGTCATCATTCCCGTTGTGCTGCTCGTCGTGGCGGCAGTCGGCGCTCTCGCCTATTGGTATACGTACCGCCGTGGCTATGTCTCGACCAATGATGCCTACGTCGATGGGAATCCGGTCACCATAAGCTCCAAGATGCTGGGCCGTGTCACGCAGCTCACCGTGGGGACTGGGGATGCCGTGCAGGCAGGCCAATTGCTAGTGCATCTCGACGATAGCGACCTTCGGGCGCAGGAGACCCAGGCAACCGCAGCGCTCGCCTTTGTCGAGCAGAGCGTCGCCCTGGCGAAGATAGGCGTCGACCGGGCACGCGACGATTTCCAACGCGCCCAGGTTCAGTACAGGGATAACGTGATTACCCGCGAGCAATACGATCACGCGCGCCAGGCTCTGGAGATGGCCGAGGCTCAGTACAAGGTTGCCCTGAGCCAGGTCAATACCTCCAAGGCCCAGCTGGGCGTGGTCGAGACCCAGATTAGGAACACCCAAATTGCATCCCCCATATCCGGCGTGGTCGCCAAGAAATGGGCGAGGCCTGGCGAGATCGTTCAGCCGGGCCAGCCGATCTTCACGCTGTATGACCTCGGCGACATCTGGATCACCGCCAACTTTGAGGAGACCAAGCTGGCGAAGATCGGCCTCAACAGCCAGGTGCGGATATCGGTTGATGCCTACCCAAGCCGCGAGTTCTCGGGGCGCGTGCTCTTGGTCGGAGCCGCCGCGGCGTCCCAGTTCTCGTTGATCCCCGCCAATAATGCCTCGGGCAACTTCACGAAGGTGACCCAGCGAGTGCCCGTCAAGATCTCGATAGAGCGCCCCGGCGAGGAGGCTGCCTCAAGCCGGGCATCCTTGCTGCCCGGGATGTCCACGGTAGTCAAGGTTCGTGTCGGATCGAAATGATGAGAATCTCGGATTGGACACATTTCAGAAGGGGCCTGGTCGAGCAGTATCCCGCGCTCAGGCCTGAGAACCCCACTTACCGGTGGCTGGTGCTGGCCGGTGTGATGATCGCGACCTTCATGGCGGTCCTCGATGCCACCATCGTAAACGTGGCGCTCTCAACCCTGATGTCGACCTTCGGGGTCTCAGTCGACCGCGTGGAGTGGGTGCTCACGGCCTACTTGATTGTCTTCGGCGTGATGCTTCCATCCTCGGGGTGGCTTGCCGATCACCTGGGGTACAAACTGGTGTTCTTGCTTGGCCTCTTGGTCTTTACGCTGGGGTCCTTTCTGTGCAGCATCGCCTGGAACCTCAACGCGCTGATAGTGTTCCGCGTGCTACAGGGAGCGGGCGCCGGCATTTTGCAGCCGGTCGGCATGGCGATCGTGGCTCGCGAGTTCCCCCCTGAGAAGCGCGGGGTGGCCCTCGGTTTCTGGACGATTGCGGCCGCCGCATCCGTCTCGCTTGGGCCGACGGTCGGGGGTTACCTGATCGACAACTACTCGTGGCACATGATCTTCGATGTCAATATCCCCATCGGGGTTTTCGGCATGATGGTGCTCCTGGTAGTGCTGCGGGAGCAGAAGGCCGAGTCCACACGCTCTTTCGACATCGTGGGCTTCCTTTCGCTCTCCGCTTTCCTGACGGCCTTGCTTCTGGCGCTGGCCAACGGAAATTCCGCTTGGAATACCGGCGGTTGGACTTCCAGCTATATCCTTACCTGCTTCGCGATCTCGGCGATCGGGCTGGTGGTCTTCCTCATAACCGAATTCTCCGTAGAACATCCGTTGATCGAACTCAACCTCTTTAAGAACTTCAATTTTGCCGTCACCAACGCCGTTATGTTCATGTTCGGTCTGGGTATGTTCGGCAGCACCTTCTTGCTCCCGATCTTCCTTCAGAATTCGCTTGGATACACTCCGCTCCAGGCAGGGATGGTGTTTCTGCCTATCGGCTTCTTGCAGGGGCTGGTGTCCCCCATGTCCGGCATCTTCGCCGATCGATTCAATCCCAAGATCCCCTTGATTCTGGGTATCACCCTGATGGCGTATACATTTTATCAATTCGGCTTCCTCTCCTATTTCTCCGGGAAGCACGACATTATGTTTCCGCTCTACCTGCGAGGCATCGCCATGGGGGCCCTGTTCGCGCCCTTGATCACCATCTCCATATCGGAGATTCCCGTGCAGAAGATGGCCCAGGCCTCGGGCCTAATCAATGTAGTCCGCCAGATCGGAGGCAGTTTCGGTGTGGCGGTCTTCGGAACCCTCCTGACCCGAAGGACGCTCTTTCATGCGACCGTCTACGGGCAGCAGATAAGCTCTTCGTCCGACAGCTACCAGCAGACCCTCGCGAGGCTCCAGGGCGCAGCTCTCGAGAGAACCGGCGGAACAGCAGCAATGGCGCTCGCGAAGGCCAAGGCCCAGATCGGATCCTTTATCGCCAACCAGGCCTTCGTCAGTGCAGTGGATGATATCTTCCTGCTCGCCGGCTTGATTGTGCTCTTGACCGTGATCCCGGTCTTCTTCCTCAGAACCCACAAACGCATGCGGTCGCGGAGGGGTATGGCATGAGGCATATAGCATGAGGTGCAAGATGAAACTCGAATCTCTTGGTACGCGCGGCGCCGTCGCGGCGGGGATCACCTGCGGACTTGCCTGTCTCGTTCTCGCCTGGCTGCTGCTTGTGGCCGGGGCTGCGGCAGCCAACGCAGCCGCTGGAGCCGGTGGAGCCGGAGGGGCAGGTGGAGCCGAACCGCCCGGTGCAGCCCGTGTGGATTCCTTGACCTTGGACGAGGCCGTGCGTCTCGCCCTCGCCAATCATCCCGCGGTGATTCAAGCGGAGCAAGGGCTCGCAGCGGCCGAGGCGCGGATCGGGACAAGCCGCAGTCCGCTCTATCCCGATATTTCTTTGAGTGGAGCCTATACGCGGATCGGGCCCGTGCCGGAGTTCGACATCCCTAAAGTCGGGTCGGAGAAACTGGCCCCCGAGAACAACTATGACCTGCACCTGGGACTCCGCCAGACGCTCTATGACTTCGGCAAGACCCGAACCTCGGTCGAACTCGCTCGGGCCGGACGTGAGGCCGCCGCCGATTACGTGAACCAGGTCAAGTCAAACCTTGCTTACAGGACCATCTCGGTCTTCAATTCGATCCTGATTCTCCGACAAAGCGTTGCGGTCGTGGATGAGCAGATCAACGCTTTGAGCCAGCATCTTGAGGTTAGCCGGAAGAAGGTCCAGGCGGGAACCGCTACAGATTTCGATGTCCTGACAATTCAGGTGCGGATCGCCCTCGCAAAGAATGACCGGATTGACGCAGCCAATGGTCTTGAGGCTCAGGAGATTGCGCTTCGACAGCTGACCGGCTGGCCAGCAAGCCCGCCGGTGCGGCTTAGAGGCGAATTCGCGCGGAGCCCCGTGTTCTTGGATTCCACCGCAGCCCTCGCAGCCGCTTTCGAGCAACGTCCCGAAATCGTGATGGCAAGGGATGCCGAGAATAGCGGCGCGCTCCAGGCCCACTTCGCCTCGCTTGGTGACAAACCATCGCTCGCGCTCATACTGGCTTCGGGCTTTAGAAACGGTTATCCATCCAACCTGGATCAGCTCAAAGCCAATTACGCCGCAGGTTTCCAATTCCAGTTCCCGGTGTACAACGGTCACCGAACCCGGAGCCAGAAGTTTGAGGCCGAGGCCAATCTACGGTCCGCTAAGGCTCGCACCGAAGATCTCAAGCGCCAGATTGCCGCCGAGGTGGAGCAGGCAATGGCCAAGGCGCAGGCGAGCTGGGAGAAGACCGCAAACGCAGAGGTGCTGGTGAAGCAGGCCGAAGAAGCTGTCTCCATGGCCAAGATCAAGTATGAGGCGGGAGTGGTGACCAACCTGGACCTGCTCGATGCCGAGACCACGCTGACCCAGGCCAAACTCGGCTACCTACGGGCACTCTACGCCTACTCCGCAAGCCTCGTCGATTTCGACCGAGCCATTGGCAAGAAGGTCTGGTAGCAGCGGCCCACCCCAGGATGGGTGGTCCTCAGATCACCGCCCGGCCCATGCTTCACTCTTCCGCCTCGCACGGAGCTTCCCGGGCGCCATCACCTGGGTTCGAGTTCTGCCCGAGGAGTAAGACGGAGATTCCCAGTACCCTCTGCGGCGCTCGCGCCCACGGCTATGCGCACGATGGTCGACAAAACCGCGACTTCTCTGCTTATTGCCTGTGAACCAAAGATGTGATATGATCAGTACCGGAAAGGTCGAAACTCGCACGATCCAGGTTGCGACCCACAGTCGTGGACACACCGGTCGGCGGGGAGCAGCAAGCCATGAAGACCATCTGCCGGGACGGCTTAGGACTGGCGACCGGCATACTGTGCGTTGGCCTTGGTGCGGTGGCGGCTCTTTCCGGCCCGGCCCCCCCAGAACCGGATAGCGTCGGGCGGGCCTTTGACGTCGGGGGACGCCCGGTCTATGGCATCGCCCCCTACGATCAGGATAGTCCCGCGATAGCTTTCGACGGCCTCAATTACCTCGTAGTGTGGAATGACTGTCGCACGGGCTCGTGCACCAACCCCAGTGGCCCTTCGTCTCAGGCCGACGCGCCGACCCATGAGTACGCGTCGGGCCCGGACATCTTTGCCACCCGCGTATCCCCTGCGGGTGCCGTCCTGGATCGGGCGGGGATCGCGCTTTGCGTAGCTCCGGGGACCCAGACCGGTGCGGCTGTAGCGTCGGGCGCTGATGGTTGCCTCGTTGTCTGGTGCGATTGCCGGAACGACCCCTCGGGCGACATCTACGGAGCGCGCATCTCGCTTGATGGCGTCGTGGTCGATCCTGCAGGTATCCCGTTGCAAGCCGAACCAGGCTCTGGCGGTGATCCTGCCGTGGCCTTTGACGGCACCAACTACCTCGTCGTTTGGTCAAGCTATGTCCCGGATACCAGCTGTAGCATACGTGCAGTCCGTGTTGCTCAGGATGGAACCGTGCTCGATCGGACTGCCATCGACATTGCCACCAAACCGTGGGGACTTACCAGCCCGGCCGTTGCCTTCGACGGCACCAACTATCTGGTGGTGTGGGAGGACTACCGTGATGATTCCGCATGGCACATATCAGGAACGCGTATCGGCCGCGACGGCACCGTGCTCGACCCCCGGCCATTCCTCATATCACAGGGCCGGTACGGCCAGCTCGAACCCGCAGTAGCCTTTGACGGCACCAATTACCTGGTTGTGTGGAGAGGTGTCTGGGGCGGGGCGAGCTGGGATATCTGCGGAGCGCGGGTGGACGTGGACGGCCACGTGCTGGATCCGTCTGGTTTCCCCGTCACGAGTACGGCCGCCGATGAGAGGTTCCCGGCCGTGGCCTTCGATGGTACCAACTACCTGGTAGCGTGGCGGGGCCCCTTGACCAAGTCGGGATATTCCCTCGTCGCCGCACGTGTCGCGCCTGACGGTGCGTTGCTTGACCCATTGGGCATTCCAGTCTCCAGCACGTCTACCTATGAACGCCTGTCCGTGGTTGCCTCCTCGGGCGGGAACCATCTCGTGGTGTGGTCGGATGGGCGCAACTATCACTCGGATGTATACGGGGTACGCATAGACGGCAGTGGCCAGCTGCTTGATGACGAGAACCTCGCGATATCGACTGCGGCATCCCTGCAAACCGACCCGGCCGTGGCCTTCGGCGGCGACTACTTCGTCGTCTGGGCCGACCTGCGCGAGGGCACCGATTGGGACATCTATGGAACCCATCTTGATGCAAGGGGCAAGGCGCTTGAGCGCTCGGGGATCGCGATCTCAACTGCGGCGACCGCCCAGCAGTGCCCGGCGGTGGCTTTCGACGGCGTCAACTACCTTGTGGTGTGGCAGGATGGGGATGGAAGGGGCGACTTCTGCCGAGTCCACGGGGTGCGCGTGAACGCTGAAGGTGAAGTGCTCGACCCTTCAGACATCGTTATGCCGGGCCTCAATTTCACTCAGGTGCACCCGGCAGTCGCCTTTGATGGCGTCAACTACCTGGTGGTCTGGCAAGATTACCGTGATTGCCATGACGCGCACTGGGAGTCCGGAATCTACGGCGCCCGCATCGCCCCAGACGGCAGGCTGATCGATGCCTCCGCCATCCCCATATGTACCGAGCCCAGCAGCCAGCGGTATCCATCGGTAGCCTTTGACGGCACCAACTATCTGGTGGTATGGGAGGACGGCCGCAAGAGCTACCTGGGGCACATCTATGGGGCTCGCGTGACGGTGGACGGCACGGTGTTGGACCAGGGGGGCGTGCCGATCTCCGGCGCCGGGTACGATCAGAAGCAACCTTCGGTCGCGTTTGACGGCACCAACTGTCTCGTCGTGTGGCAGGACTTCCGGGCCAGCTGGCACGGGGACATCTATGGCGTCCGTGTGGATGCAGCCGGGCAAGTGCTTGACCCAACGGGAATAGCCATATCAGTTTCTCCGCGGGACCAACAGTGTCCGGTCGTGGCGTTTGATGGGAGCAACTATGTGGTCGCGTGGTCTGAGTCTCTGGGTGTTTCGCAGTGGGACGTTCGCGGGACCCGCGTTCGCAATGACGGCAGTGTTGTCGATGCCTCGGGCTTCTCGATATCGGCGGCGGGCCTGAACCAGCGGGCGCCAGTAGCTGGGGCCGGGCCCTGCGGCCAAACCCTGGTGGCGTATTCCTCGTTTACTCTTCCACCGCGGTACGGCTCCGACCGCATCCGGGGGAATCTCTTGGGTGGATGCGGTGGCAAGCCCGGCAAAGCCATGGACCTCGACGAGCCCCGGCTGTACCAGAATCATCCGGATCCTTTTGTGGGTCCAACCAGCATAAGGTACTATCTGCCGCGAAGGGATGTTGTCTCCCTAATGGTTTACGATGTTCAGGGTCACCTTGTGGAATCGCTTCTGAATCAGACCGTTGAGCCTGGCATGCATGAGGTTGTCTGGGACGGTAGGTCCCACAGCGGTCCCGCTACCCAGGGTGTGTATTTCTATCGGCTGGAGTCGGGTGTCTTCTCCGCAACCAGAAAGATGGTGCTGCTGAAATAAGGCCATACGTCCTCCGTCTGCCCTCAGCCGAAGGTGGACTCGAGAGGCGCGATCTGAGCTGCGCTTTGGATAGCCCTTCAGCCTGTAGCAGCGACTTTGATGTGCCTCCAGGCAATCCGCTCTGCCATAACGGCGACGCAGAATCCCACAGCGCCGCGCCCTGGGACACCTGCCCGAGGAGCCAGTTACATGCCTGGGAGCGCGGCTCGGACGCGGCAAGAGGCTCTATCTCGGGCGGTCGCCCATATAGGGCCATTTTCACATAATCGAAACCAGAGTTTCCAAGACGGTGCAATGAAGCTCAAAGGACTCGGCCCGCCGCTCGGTCTGATGGGAACCCAATGGATAGGTCCCGAGTCTAATGGTATATAGGGGCGGCGAACATGGCGGAACAAGATGCCATCTCATGAGCAGCCGTCGATTAAGTGACCGGGAAATGGTTACCGCAAATGACTGAAGTTCTTTCACGACCACACGGAGCCCCACCTCGCCGGGGGATGTCTCTCGGGTGGCGCTTGGCAATTTCCACCGCTCTGATAGTCACCGTGATCATGGGCGTGGTGACAGCTCTTCAGCAGCGACATGAACTTGGCATGGACCGGCATGCGCGTGAAGCCCTATTGAAAGAGTCGCTGGCGCCTCTTGTTTACCGTCTGGCCAATATAGAGAGCGAGGAGAGACTGAAGGAGGAATTCACGACGTTTTGCCATGCCTTTGTGCGAATAGGCTATCCAGCCCACCGCATGGAGCTCCGGGACGGTGACGGTCAAGTAGTGATGTCGACTTTATCAGAATCCGCGGCTAAGCGGGAGAGATTCTTCCAGGTCTCAGTCCCCATCGTGTCACCTGTGCTCAAAGGTCAGCGAGGAACAATAACACTGTGGGAGGATTCCTCAGACTATAACCAGATGGTCTTCTGGCAGTGGCGCTCTTGGTTCTTGGACATGGTGGTCACGGTTCTCCCGATTCTACTGTTCGTTATGCTGGGCATCCGCTACGTCGTCACGAGGCCCCTCGAGAAGATGGTTGACCGCGTGCGTAAGATGGAGATGGGTTACTGGGAACAAATGCCATTTGATGAGGGCCCGTGGGAGATCCGTTGGCTGGGCTGGCGCTTTCGCAACTTGGGACTTGAACTCAAGAACACGGTCGAAGAGCTGGTGAAGGCAGAAAGACGCGCATCAAAGTGTCCCTGCCCGTCACCGATCCCGAGCCAAGGAAGTTCATCAGAAGCCGGGCCGGGCACAATTGACTTGTCGTTGGAAAACGAATATGTGGCCCGTTGCGAGCAATTGCGGCATGAGTATCTAGAACTCGTATCGATGGATGTGAATGATCCGAGGACCTTGGAATTGGCGAGGAAGGTTCGGGATGCGGACGCAAGGGAGGCCGGGCAGTTAGGTGATATGGATCTCAAAGGTGCCTTGGAAGACGCATCCATGCGGATACTCGAGCCGGGGGCGTTTCTCGATCTCCAGCGCCGATTGGAAGCTCAGAAGGACTCTATGACCGCTTGGCTCACGCAGTGTGGAGCAGATCTGCGGAGCGTGGTGGCCGAGGAGAACATCCCTTATGTGGATATTGCCCGTCGGGTGAAACACCTTGCCGGAATCTGGAAGAAGATGCGACTCAAAGGACTCACACTGGACGAAGTTGATGATCTCTATGCATTCCGGATAATTGTACCCACCGAGTCCGACTGCTACTGGGCGTTGGGCGCGATCCATGGGGCTTTTCAACCTGTTGTCGGCCGCTTCAACGACTACGTAGCCGCTCCGAAACCTAACGGTTACCAGAGCATTCACACCTGTGTTCGTGCTGCCACAGGACCGGTATTCGAGATTCAGATACGTTCCGCGGCCATGCACTACGAGGCTGAACGGGGCTGCGCGGCCCACTGGCTATACAAGGAGCAGCAGTTCGTTCCCGTTTCTGATAAGGCTCGCCTGCCCGGTTTTCTCCGAGGACTCCCGGGGATATGGAAGAGGGAGTCTGCGCAGGACGGATAGAGTCAAGTAGAGCAGAACGTATGCCAAAGAGGACATTGGTGCCCCCTATGTTGTCGTCCTGAGTTCAGACTCTGTCAATGACTCGCCGGAGCCTCGCCTGCACCTCTTCCGCGACTTCGACCAATTTGGGATTCTGAACCGCCTTCATTGTTTCCATGGGGTTTATAGCCGACACTTCCGTCAGTCCGGCTCCCTTGTCCTGAACAATTACGTTGCAGGGCAGAAGCAGGCCGATTTTGTCCTCAGCCTGCAGGGCTCGATGCGCAAAGGGTGGATTGCAGGCACCCAGAATGCGATAGCTCCTGAACTCCACGCCCAGTTTCTTCTTGAGGGTGTCCTTGACATCAATTTCTGTGAGTACGCCGAAGCCCTCCTTCTTCAGTTCATCGGTAACCTTCCTAAGTGCCTCCTCGAATGACAAGGATACTGTTTTGGTGAAGTAGTAGCTCATCGCAGCCTCCTTCTGCCCGCAGTCTCTGTCAGAGCCTGCACCTTGTGAAGGGAATTGATCGCGCTCGCGCAGGCTTGGCGCACCTCAGGGTCGCAGGACTCTGCCCTTCTGGATCACGATGGAGGGCGAGGCCAAGCGCCCTATGTCTTCGAGCGGATTCCCCGTCACGACCAGAAGGCTGGCTTCCTTTCCAGGGGCAATCGAGCCCAGGCGATCATCCACACCGAGCCAGGCGGCGGGATAGATGGTCGCTCCCTTGATGATCTCGGTCTCGCTGACTCCACATTCTTTGAGGAGGCGCATCTCGACAAACGTATCTGCGGCGTCAAAACCATCCTGGCCTACCAGTATTCTTACGCCCTGACCGGCAAGTTCACGCACGCACAACCGGCTCACGGCCTGCATCGCCCGGATCTGCTTCCTGATGAAAACCGGGACCATTTCGGGGACTTCCTCCACCTGCATCTGCTCCTTGACCTGCTCCATCGCCACCTCATCGACGAACATCAAGGCCTGGAGGGTCGGGCAAAGACACACGCCCTGCTCCATCATCTTCTCCCCAAGTTGGCGCAGGCGCGCCTTTGAGACTGAGGCTGTGTCTCTCTCGGCAACCTTCATCATGAAAGCCATGCGTGCCTCATCGGTTCCGGCGGACACGAGCAAGCTGTCGTGCTCGCGCCTCAGGTCGTCCCTCAGGATGACAGGCCATGGGGCCTTAGCATGCTCGATGCTCTTGACCCCGAGGTCAATGGCGAAGTCCATTGGGATCGCGTTGAACAGCGGCTCACCGGGATCATGCACCACCTTGAGTGAGCATCTCGCGGCCGCCTCGACGAGATGGCGATAGACTTCTCTGTCAAACTTGTTGAAGGTCTTTACGAGCGTGGCTCCCCGGCCGGCAAGGTCGGACAAGATGCTGTCAGCCTGCCGGGGTGTATCCACCGCCACCGTGAATCCCGACAGGTCATCGTTGACCCGCTCCCACGTGAGCGGGCTTGCTTCCAGCATCGGGCCGGCGTAAAAGATCTCCGGGCCTGCGATCTCCCCGACCGCAATTCGCCGGCTCATTCGACTGATGACATCGATGGGTCCGCCAACGTCCCGGACTTGAGTGATACCGCTTGCCGCAAACGCTGCGAGCGCAACCCGGAGACTATCATCGCTCTCATTGGAGAGGTGGGCCAAGTGAGTGTGGCAGTCGAAGAGCCCGGCAACGGCGTACTTGCCGTCGCATTGGATCTCGCGCACACGCTGCCCGAGATCCCGAACCCTGCCGACCTCCGATATGCGCGACCCCTCTATCAGGACATCCTGCGGGCCCTGCATTGAGCCTGTGGCCGGGTCGAAGATCATGACGTCGCGGAGCACGATCGGCGTGTCTGCCGCGGTCGGGGCAGATGCGGCCACGCCGAACATCAAGGCGAGAAGAGCCAGCGCCGGCCAACAAGCACATTTCATAACGGGCCCTCCTTTGTCAATTCGCGCAGGGCAACCTGGATTCGCCCGGGGCCATCGGGCTGTGGCCTGCTGTCGCATCGCCACTCCAGCTATGCCTTCTTCGTATAAGTGATCACCGATAGGATCGCGCCCTGCGGGTCCTTAAAGGTATAGAATCTGCCAACGCCCGGAATATCGGTCGGCGGTACCAGCGTCTCCGCTCCAAGCGTCCCTGCCTTCCTGGCCACCGCGTCCACGTCATCAACTGTGACATAGGGCGACCAATGAGCGGGAACTTGTGCCGGCACCTGGGGCGGCATGGCCATGATGCCGCCGACGCCCTGCCCACCAGCCTTGAGAACCGTGTAGGGCTCTCCTTCGGTCATCGGCATGTCTTCCACTTCCCATCCCAGGAGCTCTTTATAGAACTTCTTGGACTTCTCGAAATCCCTGGTCAGCAGTTCGGTCCAGCTGAAATCACCGTGAGTTTCGAACCTGTTGCCCATTTCTCTCTCCTTTTTACACGCTGCAAAGGTGCCAGAGGCTAGCACCCAGAATCTAAGCCCGCGAATCGATCTGGCTCTGCCCTCGTAGCGCAGAGTACCACACCCGAGGGAAAGTGGCCACCCCATAGTGGGGATTAGGTACGCAGTCTGGTGATGATTCGGGCAGAGCCCGGGCAGTATATCCACGATCACGGGAATCGCGTTCGGCAGCGGGGTCGGGTTATCCCCGGCCGTGGCTGCCGGACTCAAACCGGTTGGCTCGGTTCCCTTTTGTCCTTAAGGTTGTTCTTGATTTAGGAGGAATTTGTGATATTATGTAATCCGCAATGGCAGATAGAAGTGGGTGCGCGGGTTCTCCCAAAGGGTCCAACATGTTGTTCCGAGGAGTGCGAGGCGAATCTTTGGCTTGCGCGATCGGATCTGAGGGTACCGGTGAAAATGGGATGCGGAGAAAATGGGGTGTGTCCCTGTTTAAGGAGGTGTGAGATGTCGTGGTTAAAGTGGTGCTTGGTCGGGCTCGTGCTGACCGTGGTTGGGGCCGTGGCGACAATGCCCGAAAGAGTTGAGGCGTACGACGCGCCGTGTCACAAACACGTCACCCGCCAGTCCGATTCCCTCTGGACCTTCCCGGAGCTGCACGACTACCTGTACGCCGTGATTGAGGGCTCTGGCTGTGAAGATCAAATCGAGCACATATATGATTGGGAAGGCATATGCGGGAGCACTGTACGCCACTTCTGGGATCCCGAGCTGGGTGACTTTCAGCAGAACAACTGTGAAGGTAATATCTATAACAATGCCTGGGTGAAGGGCCGAGCGCTCATGGATAGGGCCGTCGGCTTCTACTGGGCTTACGTCACTTCCGGCTCGCCGGCGACCGTCGACTCGGCGTATCACTATTTAGGACACACGGTTCATCTCATGACGGACATGGCTGCCCCGTGCCACATCCATATTGACTGGCATCCTGGTGGAGCCCTTGACGATGCAGCCTATGAGGACTGGATGTGCTGCCAGCATTGCGACGATAACATGAACTCGCCTTGCCTGACCTCTTACGTCTGGCAGCAGGCGGTCGCTCGCTGGGGTAACTTCTACGTGGACGGCCCCACGTCCGCCATGGCCGCGAATTACCTTGGGGGCGAGTGCTGGGAGCCCAGGGAGCTCCAGGCCAGCTTCTATTACCTGATGTATACGACGAACCAGGTAACGGACTATTTCGCGTCCGACAGTTACGACGGCGACACCGATGTCAGACCTGGATGGGGAGTGGACTACACGGGCTTCCCCGCAAGTCCGACCCTGGCATCCGAGATGACCGACAACGATGATGGCGATAACAACGACGGTGGCGATCTCTCTAACATCGCCGACTTCGCTTACACCAAAGCCATGAGCTCGGTGGCCGCGCTCTATATAGCTTGGCGTGACTATTGGGACGACATCCTGCCTACCACCTACCCCACCATTACGGGGGCGCCCGAGGTCCACGATGGCTGGCGGCCCAACCAGGTCACGGTGCATCTCGCTGCCGACGATAACTCCCTGGGTATGGCCATTCACGATTCGGGCGTCTGGGATATGACTTACTGGTTGGCCGGTGGAGACACTTCGGTGTTCCAGCTGGACTATCTCATGATTGCCGTCGTAGATGAAGGCATTAACCAGCTATACTACCAGGCGAGGGACCGCTTCGGCAACCAGGAGGCCTTGAAGTCGCAGATCATTAAGATAGATAAGACCGCGCCCGAGGCCTCTATCATCTCGCCCACCCACGACGGGCTCTACCTTACAGATGGATCGTTCACCATCGACTTCGAGGCGTCCGACGTGCCATCGGGCCTGTACAGCCTCGTGGCAGACCTGGACGGGGAGCCGGTTAGCGACGGCCAGGTATTCGACGATCTTGAGACCGAGGCCGGCTATCACACTGTCACTGTGACCGCGGAGGACTTCGCCGGTAACACCACCGTTGTGTCGGTCAACTTCTCGATCAAGATACACGCCTCCGTGTACTTCCAGCCGGAAGTCCTAAACACCAAGAGCGATGGCGCAACAATGGTGGCTCACGTGGGTTTCCCGCCGGAGTACGACGTCACGCAGATCGACCCCCCGACAGCGACTCTGACCGTCGAGGGCACGGTCGTGCCGGCCAAGCCATGGCCTAGCACGGTGGGGCACAAAGGCCCGGACGGTTTGCCCGAACGCATCTTGCAGTTCGACAGGAAGCCCGTTTGCGGCGCCCTGGCCGATGTGACCGACGAGGTGATTTTGACGGTTTGCGGACGGCTTGTCGACTCGACCGAGTTCTACGGCACCGATACGGTCGAAGTCTTTAGTCCTCCCCTGACAGGCGGGAACTCCGCTATGTCGAACCCTACGGAGAAGCAAACCGCGTACGACAGCAATGGCAGCCGTGGCGAAGCCTTGACAGCCGGCAAGCCGACGCAGCTCGCGATCGTGAGCGCCAGCCCGAATCCCTTCAATCAGCATACTACGATAAGCTTCGGGCTGCCCAGGGAGGGTCGGGCCGAACTGGATCTCTTCGATGTCTCGGGGCATCTGGTCATGAGTCTCATCCAGGGGGAGTATCCGGCCGGTTATCACACGTTCGACTGGTATAACGGTCGGAACGTCGGGACCGGGCTTTACGTCCTTCGGCTTCGTCTGGGCTCGGATACGGTGACGCGCAAGGTTGTGATCTCGAAATAGCCGCGGCATGGAAATAGCGGGACCTGTCCACAAAGGGCAGGTCCCGTGCAGGTCTAACCCGGCTGACCGCACGCACTTTCAAGCTTGACTTGCCCGGTTTTTGGGTTATATTGGTAGCTTGTTTTGAAGGAGTTTCGTGTTCATACGGTAGCCGTACTGTCCGGCTTGAACGAGAATGGCCGGACCTGCCTTATTGACAACGAAAGTGAAAGTTACCCGCATTGCGTCCCGTATGTCCGGGGACGGGTTGATGAGGGTGGAGTTTGTTCAAACGAGACACCCTTCCCTCCCACCAAGGGCGGGGAGATACGGTCTGCAAGCCTGGGAAATTTGAAAGGGGGCAATAGCGATGGCCGATGGAGTCGCTGGAAAAGAGGAGATCTACCATCCTTCCAAGGAATTGGTGGAGAACTCGAACGTCAAGCAGTTCATGAACAAGCATGGCATCAAGACCCTGGATGATCTTCTCGCCCGAGCGGCCGATCAGGAATGGTTCTGGGGTGAAATGGGAAAAGAGCTGGAGTGGTACAAGCCGTTCAGCAAGGTGCTCGAGTGGAACGAGCCGTTCGCCAAATGGTTCACCGGCGGCAAGTTCAACATCGTCCACAATTGCCTGGACCGCCACATGAAGACCGACACTAAGAACAAAGTAGCCTATATCTACGAGAGCGAGCCGGGCGAGGTCGAGCGCTGGACCTATGCCCACCTCTATAAGGAAGTGAACAGGCTGGCGAACGCGATGAAGAAACTGGGCGTCAAGAAGGGCGATCGCATAATGCTCTTCATGCCCATGATTCCCCAGTTGCCGGTGGCGATGCTCGCTTGTGCCAAGATCGGCGCCGTCCATTCGGTGGTCTTCTCGGGATTCAGTTCCACTTCCTTGAAAGACCGCATCATCGATTCCGAGGCCAGGCTTCTGATCACCTGTGACGGCAGTTATCGCCGCGGCAAGGTCGTCGGCCTCAAGCAGACCGCGGACGAAGCCGTGAAGGAAACGCCGAGCATCACGCACGTGATCGTCTTCAATCGGGCCGGCCAGAAGGTCAACATGCAGGACGGACGCGACCTGTGGTGGAACGAGATAACGGCTAAGGAATCGGACGAGTGCCCGACCGAGCAGCTGGACTCCGAAGACATGCTCTATACGCTTTACACTTCCGGCACTACCGGCAAACCCAAGGGCATCGTTCACGTTCAGGCCGGCTACGCGGTGGGAGCCTATGCCACCCTCAACTTCGTGT
Source organism: Candidatus Eiseniibacteriota bacterium (assembly GCA_043808325.1). GTDB lineage: Bacteria > Arandabacterota > Arandabacteria > Arandabacterales > Arandabacteraceae > JAZDEY01. The sequence goes on along the minus strand of JAZDEY010000083.1, from coordinate 12,890 downwards.
TCGACATCAAGGACAACGACATCTGGTGGTGCGCGGCCGATATCGGCTGGGTGACCGGACACAGTTACATTGTCTATGCTCCGTTGATGCTGGGCACTACGTCGATCCTCTATGAGGGTGCCCCCGATTATCCCGACGCCGGCCGCTGGTGGAAGATCGCCGAGCGCGAGAAGGTGACGATCCTCTATACGTCGCCTACGGCGATTCGTATGCACATGAAATACGGTCCGCAGTGGGCAGAGAAGCACGATCTCAAGAGCCTCCGGTTGCTGGGTTCGGTGGGCGAGCCCATCAACCCCGAGGCCTGGCGTTGGTACTACAAGAACATCGGCGGCAGCCGGTGCCCGATAATGGACACCTGGTGGCAGACGGAGACTGGACATTTCATGATTACGCCGCTGCCGATCACTCCGCTTAAGCCCGGCTCTGCTACCAAGCCTTTCCCCGGGATCCTGGCCGACGTCTATGACCAGCACGGGAAACAGATAGAGCCCGGACACAACGGCTTCGCAGTGCTCTTGAAGCCCTGGCCCGGGATGCTGCGGACCATCTACAAGGACCCGGAGAGGTACAAGCAGACCTACTGGGTGCGTTTCCCCGGCATCTATCTCACTGGCGACTCGGCGACGATGGACAGCGACGGTTACTTCTGGTTCCGCGGGCGCGCCGACGAGGTACTTAATGTTGCGGGACACAGATTGGGAACGGCTGAAGTCGAATCAGCGCTGGTCTCTCATCCGGCAGTGGCGGAGGCGGCCGTGATCGGCGTTCCGCACGAGGTCAAGGGTGATGTGCCCAAGGCCTACGTCACCCTGAAGCACGGCTTTACCCCGTCCGACGCGCTTAATAAGGAACTCAAGGATTGGGTGGCGAAAGAGATTGGTCCGATTGCGCGCCCGGAATGGATCGAGTTCCGGGACAAGCTGCCGAAGACCCGCTCCGGGAAGATCATGCGGCGGCTTCTCAAGGCCGAGGCCCTCGGCAAGGATGTCGGTGACATTTCGACTTTAGAGGACTAAGCGGTCTATGGTAGGCGGGAAGAGCCGCCTCTTCCCTCCTCTCCACTTTCCGGTCCCCAAGGAGGGAGGCACGATGACGGATAGCAAGCCTTTTAATCGCTGGAATATTGTGCTCGGTGCGATTTTGATTCAGCTCTGCCTGGGCGCCATCTATGCATGGAGCGTGTTCCGAATTCCCTTGCAGAAAGCTCTCAATATCTCGCCGACTCAGGCTTCGCTCCCCTTCTCGATCGTTCTCATCTTCTTCGCGCTCGCCACGATACTCGGCGGCCGGCTGCAGGACAAGCTCGGCCCTCGGACCGTCGCGATCTTAGGGGGCATTCTCCTGGCCGTCGGCATGGTCCTGGCCAGTCTCTCGCGCAGCATCGGCATGTTGATCATGAGTTACGGCGTGATCTCCGGGATCGGCATAGGCTTCGCCTATGTCTGCCCGATCTCGGCGGGCGTCAAGTGGTTTCCCGATAAACGTGGGCTGATCACCGGCCTTTCAGTGGCAGGCTTCGGCGCCGGAGGCTTTTTCGTTGCGCCGCTGGCAGCGGGCCTGATCGCCGGTGGCCCCTATAAGCTCCTTGGCGCGCCGCTCTTTGGCTTGCCCGAGCTCGGCATCTACAAGACCTTCCTCGCTCTCGGCATTGCCTACCTCGTGCTGATCTCGCTTGGGGGGCTGATCCTGCGTAATCCACCCGCAGGCTACGTGCCGCAGGGCTGGACGCCTGCGACCGCCCGTGCAGGCAAGTCGGGCCTCGAATGTACCTATCGCGTGATGCTCCGCACCAACCAGTTCTGGCTTCTCTGGCTGCTCTATTTCATCGGGTGTGGCGCGGGGCTGATGATGATCGGCCAGACCTCGCCGATCGCGCAGGAACTGGCCGGCTTCGATGCCGCGAAGGCAGCGATCGGGGTCAGCGTACTCGCAATCTTCAATGCGCTGGGGCGGATCTTCTGGGGCCGTATCTCCGACTCGATCGGCCGCACGCGGGCACTTTTCTTCATGTATCTGATAAACGCCATCGCGATCTTCCTATATTTCCTGATACCGAGTACGCATTTCGTGTTCTGGTTCGGCATCGCGCTGGTGGGGGCCACGTTCGGCGGATACCTTGCCACATACCCCGCATGCTGCGCCGATTTCTACGGGACCAAGAACGTAGGCATGAACTACGGTTTCGTTTTCACCGCGTACGGCGTGGGTGGGCTTCTGGCCAATATCTTCGCGCCCAAGGTGAAGGAGATAACCAAGAGCTATAACTTGGCCTTTGCCGTGTTCGGCATCTTGTGCCTGGTCGCTGCGGCGTTGACTTTCCTGGTCAAGGCGCCGAAACAGGAGCAGGCGCCTCAGTAGGATCGATAGGGTCTATACGATCTATAAGCGCGAAGCGCTTCTTGGGCTTAGTGGCCTCATCGACGAGGAGCAGTATATGGGTGTCGATTGGAAAAGCAGACTGGAGAAACCTGAAGAGGCCATCAAGGCCATAAAGTCCGGCCATCGCGTCTTCATCGGCTCGGCATGCGCCACTCCTCAGAGCCTGGTCAGGGCGCTGGTACATACTCCGGCCGAAGACCTGGAGATTGCCCACATTCTATCCCTGGGAGTTGCCCCCTATACCCAGGAGGATCTGTCGTCCAAGTTCAGGGCAAACGCTTTCTTCATCAGTGGAACCGTGCGGAAGGCCGTGCAGGAAGGAAGAGCCGACTACACGCCTATTTTCCTCTCCGAGATTCCCAAGCTTTTCCGCAGCGGCCGGCTGCCCATAGATGTCGCGCTCGTGCAGCTGTCACTCCCTGATGAGCACGGGTTCTGCAGTTTCGGCATATCGGTAGATATCACCAAACCCGCGTGCGAAGCAGCAGCCGTCGTAATTGCCGAATTGAACCCCAATATGCCAAGAACGCTCGGCAGCTCCTTCGTCCACGTCAACGAACTCGATCATATCGTCTATTCGGAAGATCCGATCATAGAGTTCACGCTCCCAACCGTTCCTGAAGTCGTCAAGGGGATCGCCAAGAACGTTGCCGATATGATAGAGGACGGTTCCACCATCCAGGTCGGTTATGGCGGCGTCCCCAACGCGATCCTGGAATTCCTCAGGAACAAGAAGGATCTCGGCGTTCACACCGAGGTCTTCTCCGACGGCTTGATCGATCTCGTTGAATCCGGCGTCATCACCAACGCCAAGAAGACGCTCCATCGCGGCAAGGTGATCTGTTCATTCGTCATGGGAACAAAAAGACTATATGACTATCTCGACAACAATCCGTTCTTCGAATTCCACCCGGTCGACTACACCAACGATCCCTTCGTGATTGCCCAGAACGACAAAATGGTCGCGATCAATTCCGCTCTTGAGATTGACCTTACGGGTCAGGTCTGTGCAGACTCGCGCGGCTATCAGTTCTACTCGGGAATCGGCGGCCAGCTGGACTTCATCAGAGGCGCTTCCCGCGCCAAAGACGGGAAACCGATCATAGTGGTTCCATCTACGAGGAGTAACGACAGCATATCCAGGATTGTCCCCCATCTCTCCGAGGGCGCAGGCGTGGTCACCACCCGCGGCGACGTGCACTATGTCGTAACTGAATGGGGTGCTGCCAATCTCTACGGCAAGAACATCCGGGAGCGGGCCCTGGCGCTGATTTCGATCGCTCATCCCAAGTTCCGCGCCGAGCTTCTGAAGAAGGCGAAAGAGATCAACTACGTCTATCAGGACCAGCCGGAGATCGCTCTCGTCCAGTCCCGATATCCCGAGGAGCTCGAGGGATGGGGCGAGACCAAGGACGGCACCAAGATATTCTTCCGTCCGATAAAGCCGACCGACGAACCTTACATGCGCGACCTTTTCTATTCATTCTCCAAGGAGACCGTCTACTACCGTTACTTCTCCTACCTCACCGCCATGCCCCACGAGAGATTGAAGCATTTTGTCAATGTAGACTATGAGAACGAGATGGCGATCCTGGCGATTCTCAAGAAGGCCGGAGAGGAAAAGGTAATCGGCATCGCCGGATACAGCCTGGATAAGGCAACAAACTATGCCGAGTATGCGATCACTATGGCCGATGAATATCAAAACAAAGGATATGGTTCCGCCCTCTTCAGCTACCTGATGCGCGTCGCAAAGATGAAAGGGCTCAAAGGCTTCATCGGTTATGTTCTGGACACCAATGTCCGAGCCTATCGCCTCTGCTACAAGATGGGCTGCCCCGTCAAGGCTAAGTGGGAGGACAGTGTCTATACACTGCAGATGGAGTTCACCGAAGAGTCCCCGTGATGGTTCCATTTCATAAGTCATACACAGAATGCACTTGAGAGGCATGTGTCGAATTGCACGGTGAGGCGATGAAGGAATGAGAGAGAACATCAAGTATGTCTTCTACCCGCGTTCGGTTGCCGTGATCGGCGCGTCCAACAAGGTGGGAAGTGTCGGACAGGTGACATTCGCCAACATACTTCTCAATGGTTATACGGGTGTCGTCTACCCCGTCAATCTCAGGGCGCGCAGCGTCATGGGAGTGAAGGCCTACCCCTCGCTGATCCACATCCCGGATGAGGTCGATCTCGCCGTGATCATCGTTCCGGCCCCATTCGTCCCGGAGGTCATCGAAGAGTGCGGGAACAAGGGTGTGAAGGCGGCGGTGATCATCACGGCCGGATTCAAGGAGATCGGAGAACAGGGCAAACTCCTGGAGAGAAGAGTCAAGGAGCTTGCAGGAAACTACGGCATCCCTCTTATCGGACCCAATTGCTTCGGCGTGATCAATTCGGACCCGACGGTCAAGTTCAATGCCACCTTCGGCCGAGCGATGCCTCCTGACGGCAACATCGCCTTCATTAGCCAGAGCGGTGCAGTTGGACTTACAGCGCTGGAATATGCGGAGGCCGAAGGCCTCGGTCTCTCCAAGTTCGCCTCGATCGGAAACAAGGCGGATCTCAATGAGAACGATCTGCTGGAGTATCTGAAGGATGACGAACGCACACGCGTGATTCTCCTGTACATAGAAGACCTTGTCGAACCCGTTAAATTCCTCGATACCGCACGGACCATAACCGAGCAGGCAGGAAAACCGATACTGGCCATAAAGGCGGGGCGAACGGCAGAAGGAGCGAAAGCCGCATCTTCCCACACCGGCGCCCTGGCCGGTTCCGATATAGCCTACGAGGCTTTCTTCCATCAATGCGGAATCATCAGGGCAGAAACCGTCAACGAACTCTTTGAATACGCGAAGGCCTTCTCCGGGCAACCGATGCCGAAAGGTCGAAGGATCGGCATCCTCACCAATGCCGGCGGGATCGGCATCATGGCGACGGATTCCAGCATCAGGAACGGCTTGACGGTGGCGCAGTTGTCTCCCGAGGCGAAGGAGAAGTTCAAGGCACTCCTTCCGTCCACGGCCAGTGTAGGCAATCCGGTAGACGTGATCGGAGACTCCGACGAAACACGATATGCTTCCGCCTTAAAGGTGATACTCGAGGAAGAGAATATTGATGGAATCATCGCCATATGGACGCCGACCCTCATGGCTGAGACGGTTGCAATAGCGCGCAGGGTTGCCGAGATCGCCCCTCAATATGGAAAGCCGGTCATGGGCTGCCTGCTGTCTCTCAAGAATACCAAGGAAGTGATTCAGACGCTCTGGAACGCCCAGATACCCTACTATCCTTTCCCCGAAGTTGCGGCGAAAGCTCTTGCCATGATGAGCATGTTCGGCGAATGGATGAAGAAGCCCGTTACCGAAGTGAAGGCCTTCGCCGATGTAGACAAGGCGAAGGTGAGGGAAGTGATAGCGAAGGCGCGGGGCAGGAAGCCCAACGCGATCCTGGAGCCGGAAGGGTACGAGATCCTTGGAGCGTATGGGCTGCCGGTCCTGCCGTATGGTCTGGTGAAGGATGCCGATCAGGCCGTTGGGTGGGCCGAGAAGAGCGGCTATCCCGTCGTGCTCAAGATCGTATCGCAGGATATCCTGCACAAGACCGAGGTCGGCGGCGTGACGGTCGATATTGAGACCGAGGCCGAATTGCGGACCAAGTTCAAGGAATTGATGGATAGAGTACGTGCGAAGATGCCGGAGGCGAGAATCGAAGGCATTCTCGTTCAGCCGATGGCCGCCTCCGGGGTGGAGACCATCATCGGGATCAAGCGGGACCCTCAGTTCGGTCCTTTGATAATGTTCGGGATCGGCGGGATCTATGTCGAGATCTACAAAGACGTCTCGTTCCGAATCTGCCCGATAAGGGAACTGTCGGCGGCCCATATGGTGGCGGAGATCAAAGGAGCCAAGATGCTCCAGGGCTTCCGCGGCAAGGGTCCGGCCGATACCGATAAGATCGTCGAGTCGCTTGAGAGACTCTCACAGCTTGCGATGGATTTCCCGTGTTTCTCCGAGATCGACGTCAATCCCTTCGTCGTGTATGAGAAGGGGAACGGCGCCTGCGCCATTGATGCACGGTTCCTTTACGCGGAGTGATCGGCCACCTCTGAGACCCCCCGGGCTTCGTTGACCCAAAGGCCGACCACCAGGAGACCCGGATACATTTCCTTCAGGTAGCGCACGGCTTCGAGGGTGTGTTCGGCTTGCTCTCGGGGCCCGGCAGGATTCCCCGCACAGTCGGCGTGGCCCACGACCGCGATTCCGACTGACTTGTGGTGGTCGACCGAGATTCGGATGCGTCAATGGATGGATTCCACGGCGGAGGCGCTGATGCGCTTGGCGAGAATGGCATTGGGGCCGGGCTCCGTTATGGTGTCCACATACTCGACCTTGAAGTGCTTTTTGAGGTACTGGATCACCGGTAACTGAACCCGCCCGTCCATACAGTTTATCGCCGTGCAGAAACTCATTGACCTGCTCCCTGCGGATGGCGTTCTTCCAACTGATAGGTATAGCCGTTCCTTATCGGGTGTGTCTCTCCGAGGTGTCGCATCACATACTGGCCGCAGTTGCTACCTATCAGGTTCTCCTCGGGTTCGCCGATACTCACAATCACCTCGAAACCCGAGTCTCTGATACTCGCAACCACGGAATCGCGATCTTCTGCCAACTGGGGATCGAGATAGCTGGCGAGCCCATTCCTCGCGGCGGTATAGGTCGGATTGATGGGAGTCATCTTGATAAGGAATCTATCGGGGTCGAAGTAGCGACGAAGGATAGGCGCTTCAAGGGGCATCCCTCTGGCAAGCGCCGCATTGAGCGTTATTTTCCTATCACCCGGGGCATGGAAGGCCTCGCCGTATGCGGCGATCTCGGCGTAACTCCACTTCCTCACGGGTATGAGCCTATCGCGCAGCTCCGGGTCCGTGGTATGGATCGAGAACTGAAGTTGGAACCTGCCGTTCCCGTAAAGCGCCATCTTGAGGCGCTTGAGCCTATCGAAGAACCCGTCGCTTCCCGCCGGCGCAATCGATGAAATGGAAGGCATGAGGCCGGGGGCGCGATATCGCTCGGGAAGCTCTTCAAGTACCTCGAGCACAGCGGGGTTCAAAGACGGCTCCCCCATCCTTGCGAACTGGATTTTGAACTTCTCAACCGGGACCTCGCGGTCGGGAAATCTCCCGGTCACCATATAGTCAATCTGGGATAGGATCTCGTTCTTGGTGAGCAGGCCACGGTACCGACCTCCCGCGTCACACATCAGGCATCCGACGGGGCAGCCAAACATGGTTGAGACGATCAGGACCCATTTTTTCTCCCTCGGTATCGGGGGTTCCACGGATTCCACGAACTCGACAAACTGTCCGTCGCCAAACTCCGCAATGCATGCTACGGCGATCTCGTCCTTACCTACCGTGCCCAGGATTCTCACTGTGCAATCTCCCGAAGCATCTCTTGGATTCTCATGGCGGCCATGACGCCATCACCGACCGCTATCGCGGTCTGGCGCATGCTGCCGCGGCATACATCCCCGACCAGGTGAAGACCCCTCGGCAGTTGTCCCTGCCCGATACCGGCCGCCAGGTCTGCCGACAAGAAGGCGCAATCCGGCACTCTGCCTATGGCGAATATCAAGTGATCGGCTCTTAGCCGCAAGGTCTCCTCGGGCCCCGTGCAATGAAGTGCCAACTCTCCCGTGGTGCCCGCCTCTATTCCGGCGATCTCGACACCAACCATATGGGTTATCCTCGGGGCTGCCGTCACTCGTTCCAAGAGGAGCGGCAAACACCTCGGCGCGCTCCCTCGGGTAAGAATCATAACATCATTTTCCCGTCCCAAGGAAAGTGCATAGTCAAACGCGACATCGCCACCACCTACTATCACTATGCGCCGATCGCGTGCGGCCATAATAGGGTAGATCTCGTAAAGCACCCTCTCGCGCACTGCCCCCGGAATCTCCAATGACTCCATGGGCCTTGGCTTGGTGCCGGACGCTACGATCACGGCACGCGCGCTAATCGCTCTTTCCGGGCACTCGACTATGAAACCGCCGCCATCTTGGCCGACCCTCAGCACCTCTTCAAACAGCACCCTGGGCTTATGCCTGCCCAAATGCGCTTCCATCAGACCGGCGAGCCGCACGCCTGATATCCCCTCGTGAAAGCCAGGATAGTTCTCGATCCAACCGGCGTTAACCAGAAGTCCCCCAATCCTGGTCTTCTCAAAGACAACGGGATTCACACCATAGCGGCGTAGCTGGATCGCCGCTGCGATGCCGGCAGGGCCCGCACCTATGATTGCTACGTCTGTAGTTTCCATTGAGCGTCTCGTCCGCGATTGCGCCATGGGAAGGACAGGCTGTGGTTCGAGAACGCGACGATTCTATCCGGCTGCAATGCAGGATGCAACCGCGAAAAGCCACCCGGCGATCTCGGGTTCGAGTCCTGCCCGAGGAGCCAGATTGAGCTCACGTTACTCCTCTGCAAGCTGAGCCCGCGAGCATGTATCTGTGATGCGGTCTCCAGGGCGTCCACCCCTTGAGGCTTCGCTGTCGTCTGGAAACAGGAAATCCCCTCGGTCATTGCTGTGGGCATTGACAACTTCTTGGGCCTGTGGTACATGTGGAATAACGTACTGCCGTTGTTATCCGGCCCGACGGCCATATAAAGGTATATGGGCAGGATTAGTATAAGCCGTAGTTATGTGAGGACAGTCTACCTGGATTGTCTCGGGCGTTGAGAAGGAGCTGGAGCCTTGGAGAGGAGGAAGCAGATGAGTCTTAAGGAGGATTTGAGAGTGTTCGCTCGGTTGCCAAGAGGCGTAGACGTGATCCTCTGGCTTTGCTTGGCTTTCGTTGTAGGTTTTTCACGAGCCTCTGCAGCAGAATCGCCCAATCGGCACATTGTGGTTTTCCCGTTCGGACTCGAGGGTGCCCTCGAGTCCGAAATGGGGCTTACGGCTGCTTCAGTGCTTGTTGGCTACCTGGAGCAGGAAGGGTCGAGCGCTTCGCCCATTGACGGTGCTGGCTTCACGGAATCCAATCTTGGCGATGCTCGAGCCCGCGCTCTCGAAGCTGCTGCTACGGATCTGGTTCTGGGAAAGCTTACCCGCCTCGGTGGCAAGGTGGTGGTTCAGGTGAAACTCTATCAAGCCAGCAGTTCGAGCAGTGAGGCGGTTCAGTCAGAGATGCTTACAGCAGACAGTGTTGAAGATCTCGCCCCGGTACTCCTGCGGGTCGCACGTACCTTAAGCGGTAATCCCAGCTCCGCAGATATCTATTCAGTCACACCTGAGGAGGCTCCGCCCTTAAGGAGAGAGGAATCTCATCGGTCCGTCGGGTTTGCGCTGGGTGGGGCCGTATTCACGAGCGAGGGGCCCGAGGGCGTCCTGGGTGGCGCAGGCGCCTACTGGCTTTACGATGCCAGATGGACCCTTTTCGATCTTGGCGCTCATCTCTTTGGTGGGTCGGGCGGTGTGCATGGCGGACTCGACATTGGGCTGATGTTGCCCCTCTTAACAGAGAGGATCACACCCTATGTTGGTGCTGGTCTCTCCTTGGCGGGCACATCGAACAAATCGGCGAGTGGTGGCATGGGTTTCTTCGGATCTGCGGGGGTCTTTCTTGGCAGAACGGCTGACGTGCATTTTAGAGTGGACCTGCGGTATTTCCGGAGTGCATACGAACTCGAGGGAACTTCCATCGATGCGATCATATTCTCTCTAGGTATCGGCAAGTAGCCAGGAGTGCTCGGAGATCTCACGCCGAGGGAGTTCGTTGAGGAGTGTTCAGCCAAGTCAAAAAGCCAGGAATCTCTAGTTGTGGCTGGCTCAGTTTCTGGGTAGTGCTCATCCTAATAGGCGCAGTTCGTCCTTTTCACTTGGGGGCAGACTTCGGCCCCTGTAAACCGCAGGGCTGTCCCATTTTCCTGCGATGTCCCTTACCAACCCGACGCAGCCGCCATATTTGCATTGACGTGCCCGCCACGGCGTGATACAGAAGCTTTTTGTGTCGCGCGGCTGCGGTGACTGGGGGCACGGTTACCAGGATATGCACTTCGCCAGACCGCATTCACGGGAACCATAGTCGGAAGGGGGTGACAGCCTGCCAAGCATGCGGATTGGGGGTGCTCAATCCGAGACGCAGACGAGACCCAGTCACGATCTACCAAGGAGGAGCCGATGAAGAAACCATTTGTGGTGATTATCTTGCTGCTTCTGTTGGCCTACGTTCCCACTGCATACTGCAAGGAGCCAGCAACACATAACTACAGATTCGAGGACGAGGTCACTTTTGCCAAGGGCAATCTCTCCCTGGCCAACAATACGAGATTCGAAGTATCGGATCTGACGATTGCCAAAGATCATCTGAAGTACAAGCGCCAGGGCAGCTCAGAGATGTCCGAGTGTGACCTCGCAGACATATCGCTACTCAAGGTCAGCGAGGGCACGTATGCAGGGCGATACGCTCTGTACGGGGGGCTGGTGATGGGGTTGGTTGGGGCGAGGTGGGCTCTACAGTTCGATAACGAATCCGCTAATGCTGATGCTGGTGACGAATGGCTCCTGATTGGCACATTTGCCGCTAGTGGAGTCCTTTTTGGGGGTATTGTCGGCTACACACAGGAACGCTGGAAGACGCTCTATATTAATGAGCAGTCGAGCCTCTTCAGGCCTTCCGGCATCTTCCTATGCTTCAATCCTCAGGGCGGTCAGCTCCGCACGGGACTCCGATACGAAATGTGAGAGGAGATGAACAATGGCTAGCCTAACATTTAAGCGATTGGTGCTCGGCGCGGCGCTAGTGCTGGCAGTAGCGTTGATTGGCTGCGCCCCCATGGGCAAGTATCAACTGATCAAGTTCCCGACTGAGAGTGCTGCGACATTCAGGAACGTCGAGGTTGGCACAGTGGAGGCCGGGGTGACCGAGGACGATTTGGAGCCGGGAACCCCCTCAGAGCTCAGACTGGCTATCATCAAAGCTGTTGAGAGGACCAAGATGTATGAGAAGGTGGGAAGTGATTTGGCGGGAGCCAGCCAGACTATAATGATCAAGCCCAAGATAGTAGAAATGAACAATGGTAGTCAATTCCTTAGGTGGCTGATCGGATTCGGTGTAGGAAAAGCACACATGGAAGTGACCTGCCAATTCGTAGATACCGCTACGGGCAGCGTTTTTGCCACCGGGAGTTTCACCGGCGAGATTAAGGCCGGCCTGTTCGGAGGATTGTCTAATCAGGGTAAACTTTCTGGGCAGGTGGCCGGCGCGATCGCGAGCTTTCTCAGGAAATATAGGTGACCTATTTAGGTGGCCTTTATGATGGGCGTCGATGCAACGGCCGAAACAGGCCGCCATCCGCTTTGCTGGGTTCTAGACCTGTGAAGAAGGCAGTGAGACCGGTATGAAGCACACTACTGTTCTTGTGTTGGCCTTATCAGTAGTGTTTGCCAGCTGCACCCTTGGGGGCAACCTGAGGGGCGTGGGGCCCAGGGTCGGGCTAGCCATTTCTAACTGGCGAGGAGCAGACGCGGATAAGATGGCGGATCTTCTCGAATACGGTTTTGGGGCGGAAGGCTTCACTTGTGACTTCGAGAAAGCGTCGCGATACGGATTCTCGATTGGAGGATTCGTATGCTATGACGTAACCCCTATCTTCGCAATCCAGTCTGAGTTTCACTACGTGCTTAAGGGCATCAAGTACAACGGGAATTGCTACTATATGGGATACCCGGTGAGCATAGACATAACGCTCAAGACCAATTACCTCGAATTCCCGGTTCTCGGCGTGGTCACTCTTGGGCAACCCAAGCGGACTAACCTAAGTCTCATGGGTGGCCCATATCTTGGCGTTTAAAGTGAGTGCCAAGATGGGCGTTAAGGTGGAGGCAGGGGGAGAATCCGAAGAGGCGGACACCGAACTACGAAGGCGTTAACGGTGTCGACTACGGCATTATCCTCGGAGCCGGCATCAACATTATTGCCTCAGGCATTGTGGTCGATGCGCGATATGGACTGGGTTTGAGATCGATCCACGAGGAGAGTATGGCCCCGGACGTCTCGAATTCGGTTATCTTGCTTTCTGCCGGCTTCCGGTTCTAGCTGGGTCAAAACAGGAGATCGAGCTCTCAACGGTACTCGCTCCGCCCGGGGATGAGCCGCCAGTGCTCCCCCGGAGGGCGCTGTTAGCTTTACATCATAATAGGAATTTGCCTTTTGGCTGGTGGGTTCTATGAGTGTAGCTGAGGCATTGCGGGACCTGGGGTGTCCGCTATACTTGATATGATAAGATGAACCTGGCCTGGGTTGATGGTGATATAGCCGGTGGGGCGCCATGGCGGAGAGAGCCGTTCGGGTGAGTGGCGATTCTTGGGTCAAGTCCTTTTGTTCCTGTAAAATGAGAGAGGCATGACCTCCACCGTTTTTTCTCCTTGCCGTACCCTTGACGGTCACCTGATTACCTATCCAGGGGCATCCTACGAGGTCGTTTTTCCCATCGGGCCCCCCAG
>JAZDEY010000082.1:0-72264 GCA_043808325.1 Candidatus Eiseniibacteriota bacterium | reverse complement strand
CTCATGTCCATCCCCATGCCTGCTACCTCCTGAGCGCCGATTCCCACGGCGCCAGGAGCGTATCTGACCAATGTTTCGAATACTTTTTATTTCTGAGGCAACGAACCCCTTTCGAATACATTTATTATGAGTCAATGCGCGCGGTTGACTTCCGGTCGCAGGTGGGGTACAATTGGCTTGAAGCGATAGAACATGAACTGGCGCATTAGGGCTTCACCGGCGATGGGACTGCAAGCGAGGCCGGCGCGGGGCCACGGAGGGACTGCGAGTCCGTACCGGATCACCTGCAAGTAGTTGTCACTCCTTCGGCGGTCAAGCTGCGAGCGCACACTAAGGGTTCATAATCACGAGGTGCCCAAATGAGTCTGCTTAAGCGTGCATTCTTGGCAGCAGGTCTGGTGGTCGTTCTTTCATCACTTGCCTATGGCATGCCGATCAATCCGGTCGCAATGGAGAAGGCCGGCGGCCCATCCATGCTCTCGAAGGAATTGCTTGCGCCGCCACCCGAATACGTAAATACGCCACTTCCTATCCCTCCCGCAGGTCGGTTGGGAAGCTACAAAGCCCTGGTGATCGTGATCAAGTTTAGCGACCTTGCCAACACTTACTCGCGGGCATCATTCGACAGTATGGCCTTTGGCTCATGGGGTGTGGGCAGCATAGCTGCGTACTACGCGCAGGTCTCCTATAGCCAGCTTGTGCTTTCCGGTGAGACGCGGGGCTGGTATACGGCCAGTCAGGGCCGAAATTACTATGGCAATGGCCTTAAGGGCTGGGGAACCTACCCTCAGAACACGGCCAAACTGGTTGAAGAGGCGGTCGATGCCGCCGAAGCGGCGGGCTGTAATTTCGCCCAGTTCGACAATGATGGGGACGGAGTAGCCGAGTCGATCTTCATTGTGCATAGCGGCGAAGGCTGCGAGACCAGCCTCAACACCAACGACATCCAGAGCCACACCAGCTCGATTAGCGCCATGGGCGGGACCGCCCGCAGTTACGATGGCGTCACGATTGATACCTACACCTGTTGTCCGGAGCTTCAGAAGTCGTCGCCCGTCGCTCACATCAACATTGGGGTCTTCTGCCACGAGTATGGCCACATCCTGGGGCTTCCCGACCAGTATGATGTCGGCAGATGGTGTACGTCCATCACAAGTTGGGGAGTCGGGGCCTGGGCGCTTATGGGATATGGTGGCTGGGGTGGCGACGTGATGACACCTTCTCGCCCGACGCACATTTGTCCATGGGGCAAGATCAAGATGGGCTGGCTCACGCCTACCGTGGTCACCGGCTCGGCTAATCCGATTCAACTCTCATCGTTCGAGCTGCTGCCGCAACCTCCCTATCAGCAGGTCCTCAAGTTAGGGACAGACGGCCCTGAGTCTGAGTACTTCCTTGCCGCATTTTACGATAGCCTTGCGGATCCATTCGACCGGAGCCTTCGCAAGAAGGGACTCATGGTCTTCCACGTGGATGAGAACGCTTGGACCGAAAACGATTGCGAAAACGGCGGCACTTGCACTTCGGGCGGCTTCCATTCTCTGGTGACCGTTGAGCAGCCTGACGGCAACTTCAACTTGGACTGTGGCACGCCTGGGAACTATGCCGACCGCGGTGACATGTACCCCTATCAAGCGAGGAACTGGTTCGATGGCCTCGTCATTCCGACATCTAGCACCTATCGCGGAACCCCGTCGGCCGTCACAGTGACTGGCATCACGTGGGGTAATCCGCAAAAGACCCTGATGAATATGGTTGTGAGCGCCGGCAACCTCTATGACGAGATTGCCTACGATGATGGATGGCGCGACATCTGCTACTACTGGGGCGCAGCCAACTCCGGGTTTGCTGTCAAGGTGACTCCGGCCAAGTATCCCGCCTGGGTGCGGGGGCTCAACATCATGAGTTGCGATCCCTACAATCCCAACTTCCAGTGCCGGATCTGGGATGCTTCGGGTGTGGGCGGAAAACCCGGAATTCCCCTGTCGACCCTGCATACCACCACTGCTGCGGTCACATACGCCTGGACCTATGAGGACTTCAGCAGCGAAAACGTGATCATTCCGTCGGGAGACTTCTGGGCAGTCTATGTCGAGTACAACGGCTCCGACATGGCCTCCGACAATAGCTCCGCGTGGTCGGGGCGGACCATGACCTACTACCAGGGGAATTTCTATGTGGACAACGGCGCCTATGGCAACTACATGATCCGAGGGGTGCTTGATACCACCTGGTGCGCGGGTGTCGAGCCGCTGGCGCCGCGTGAGGTCGCAACTTCCGTGGGCCCAAACCCGTTCCGGGACAGCGCGACCATTTCCTTCTCGCTCACTCGGTCCTCTACGGTGTCGGTCGCCATCTATGATGTCGCGGGGAGGCTAGTAAGGGATCTCGGCATCAAACCGTTCGACGCGGGCACGCATTCGCTTGTCTGG
The DNA here is from genome assembly GCA_043808325.1 of Candidatus Eiseniibacteriota bacterium. Taxonomy (GTDB): domain Bacteria; phylum Arandabacterota; class Arandabacteria; order Arandabacterales; family Arandabacteraceae; genus JAZDEY01. Next base: position 69,832 of record JAZDEY010000082.1, on the reverse strand, counting down.
GACGGCACGGACTCGGCCGGCCGAGAGGCCGGAGCTGGGATCTACTTCTATAGATTCAGATCCGGCGACCTCTCCCGGACGGGGAAGTTGAGCCTCCTGAGATAGACCGCGTCATATCTCGCTAACCGATTGACAAGCAGATCCTGCCAGTATGCCCGGCTGTCTCTGCCCGTCGGCCGTTGCCGTCGGGGAATTCCGCTCACGTAACACCCGCGGGGAGCCGATTGAACCCATGGAGGCGCCGACTTGCAGATAGCACGTCCCCTCAGTCAGCGATGATCGATTGAGAGCATCCGGATTCCACGAATCTCTACCGAGGAGGTATCAGTCGAATGTCGAACTCGCGAGCATCGGTATCACTCGTGGCAGTACTGGCCGCACTCCTCCTGATACTGTCCTGTTCTCAGGATGGAGGAAACACGCAGCCAGGACCGGTAGAGGTGTCCATGGTCGGGAGCGTGGAGTTTCCCGCAGGCGAGGCCGTTGATCTGGAGAGTGTCGTCATAAGCTTCGGGGACCACCAGGCCTCGGCGGATCCCACCGGTTGGTTCACCATACAGGGAAATGAGGGCCTCCCGGGACTTGCGCTTGCATGCAGCGGGGGCGACGTGCCGATGCTGATGGCCATAGTACCCGATCCGCAAGAGGCCGGCGGGATCCAGATGGATGTCCGCTCGACCTCACTTGCTCTGACCTATCTCAATCCGCTGGTGTGCGTGGCCGAACAGTCCGGGGCCCAAGAAGTGCTGTCGGTACTCGACGGCCTTCGGGAGATCGATGCCCTGGAAAGCCTACTGGCGAGCAAGATGACTGAAAACCCAGAGGTCCTGGGGATTGAGGATGCCGAGATCGATTCCCTCCTAACCGAGGCGGTGACGGCCTACCTGAATTCCTACCCCGCGGCCGTCGCGCGCTACTATCCGGAGAGCGCCCAGATGGTCGGCGATATGGTGGGTACCCCCGGCGCCGATGTCAGCATCACTCCGGGCTATCCGGTGAGCGGCCACGAGATCACTTACTCCGGCGCCGACAAATTCATGGTTACCAACGCACGCGGTCGCTGGGCCTATTGTGTCACGCCCAGCGAGGAGTTCCTTCTCTTCCCCAACGGGACTCTGCTCGATGCCCTCAAGGGCAAGATGTGGGCGCCCTCCGAGCGCGAATTCAATCTTGATCTTGAGCCCAACGGCGATACCCTACAGGTCTTCGTCTACGGGGCCGGTTGGGCATCGGACTCCGACAACAACTTCGATGACCTGACCAATCTTGAGAAGCCGTATGTACTGTATGCAGGCGGGGCCACTGTCCTTTTCGAGTTCGTGCCTCAGATCGTGTCAGTGATAGCCAACACCTCAAGCACCTTCGGCCGCGGGGAGCTCGCGAAGCAGACGGTGCTCGAACTGCTGGGCTTCCTCAGGTATCCAAGGAGGGCCGACTACATATACGAGCGCATCAGAGCCCGCGAACCCTTCGGTTTGGTGTGGTTCATAGCCAAAGAGACCCTCGGTGAGATCGTGAACAACGAAGCTTTCCGCGCCAAGGCCATGGCAGCCTTGCGCATCAATCTGGGCAAAGAAGCGCTGGCATCGCTTGGGCGGTACGCTCTTCTTCCGGCCAAGGTGGTGCTGATCAGCGACAACGTGACTACGGTAATGAAGACCACCTACGGCTTCTACTCCACCCGCTTCAAGACCAGCTTCGCGATCTGGGAGCAAGTCACGGAGATACACGTCGGGAAGATCGCCGGAAGCGTTCATGACAAGGGCAGCGGCCTTCCCATTGACGGCGCCACGGTCGATCTTGAGGGCGATACAGGCAACCCGATGAATCCCGCGCATCAAGTTCACACCGGCGCGTCGGGGGGCTACTACTTCGAGAACATCATGGTAGGAGAAAAGACAATCAGAGCTTCCAAGACCGGCTACATCGCCCAATCGGTTACGGTCAACGTGATCGAGGATACAACCGTGACCGCGCCTTACCTCGAGCTGGAGGTGGTATCGGGATCGGTCGGCGGCAACGTAGTTGACGAGATCCTGCAGAGGAACAGTGTGGCCGATATCAAGTTCAAGAAGCGGCTAGATCTCACGGTGAGACAGATCGGCGGCGAACACACAAACGATACCTATATCATAAACAACGGGTCCTACAGCCTGCGGCTCGCCCCAGGGACTTACCGGCTAGTGGCCTCACACGAGGATTACTACCCTGATTCGATTCAGGTCACCGTGGAGCAGGATCACAGCATCAGCGCTCCGCGCGATCTCCTGATGAAGCCCAAGGGCAGGATGGAGGGGACGGTTCAGCTTGATATGAATGCCGACGGCACCTACGAGACGGAGCTTAGTTTCACCGCTGCAACAATAGGCGCACGGAAGCTGAGCCCCGGATGGCCCTGCCCCAGCGGGCCCGGTCCCGGTCAGGTGATTGACATAGCCGGAATCACGTCGGGCATTGCCTTTGATGGCATCGAGATCATTATCGACACCAGGCTTGGCGGCACCGGCCAGTTCGATCTGGGAGCCATGGATGTGATCGGGTGTAGCGGGTACACCCGCTATGCCGCTGCAGCCTATGTGACAACCAGATACCTCTGCAATTATCACAACACCGACTACAATCCCATGAGCTTCACGATCCAAGGCAGACCTGAGTTCGCTCCATGCAATTGCGGCATCACCGATTTCGGCGATCTTTTCCTTGAGGAATATGGGAAGGAGCTGACCCAGGCGATTGAGGGTGGGATAACTGCCGACCTAGCAGGCTCCAAGATCTGTGAATGCTATTGCTGCCGCGACACCGATGGGGACGGACAGGAGGACGACTGGGTGACATCATGTGCGAAGGCCCGGCTCAACATCAATTTCCGGGTGCTGGTGGGCTCGCTATATGAAGGGGTGGGAGCCAGTTCGGCAGAGCGAGTGCTGGAATCGACGGGGCCGATGGACGATTGATGCGGGCCAGGCGAGTCGCACCGTGCAGCGTCGCCATAGCACTTTCATCATTCTAAGTCAATAATTCCGTTGGAAGATTGCGAAGGCTGCTCGCAGGAATGATTGACTTCAGGCACCCACGGTTGGTATAATCACAGTAAGAATCAGGATTTGAAAACCGAATAACGATAAAAATCCCTGCCGTTGCTCGCGATGCTGCCAGCGAATTCTGAGCCAACAGCTTAACATTGGGGAGCCCAGATTCTCACGTCGATTGTAAGTCTGGAACCTACCAGAAAACTTGACGCGTGTGTGAGGGCACCCACCTGGAATATCCGGGAATCAGAATTACTGGACACGCGGCTCGTGGCGGGGATTTTTTTAGCTGCCGGTCTTTGTTCGCGTGGCCTGCTCGGGGATCGTGTTCTAAGCCTCAGGCGTGTAGGAGAAGGTCGGGTCCATCTCTCTTAGTTCGTCCGCAATGCTGAGCACCCGCTGCTTTGCGTCTTCTGTGCGGCGCTGTCTCCACTCGAGGTAAGCGTCAAGAAACTCGTTCTGTTTATATTCAAGGCGAATATGCCGGCCGGTGGTCGCGACCGAGCGGGCCAGGTGATAGATATCGGCGTTGGCGAACTTGGCCGCAACATCAACGGGTCCGTTGGTCACATACGAGAGTATGGTCGTGTACTTCTCAAGCCCGATAGAGAACTTGCCCAGCAGCGAGGCCACCGCCTGCTTCGCGTCGACCACCTTGTTAGAGTAGGAGAAGGCGAAGTGGTAATGGGACTGGCCTCTTCCCATCTGGCCCTGGGTTCCATGCTTGAACTCCGCTTCTGATGGGACATCGGCTTGGTCGGCGCCCTCGAAAACCGCCACAGCGACTATCAGAAGATCGCGCTCGGCTGTCGCTATCATGTATTTGACGCTGACGTCCTCGGCGGTCTCGAGCCTTCTCATGACCTCGATGTCATAGTCGAAAAGATAGGGTTTCAGATGTTCCGCCGTTGGGGGATCTGAGAAGGCTCTTAACAGATTCTCAAGGTATGAGCTAACCTCTTCTTCGAAGCGGTGATCTTCTCTGCAGCCAGATTGGGCATCGGTTACCTCGGCTTCCTCTACTTGCGTAAGCAGCAGGCAATTCAGCATGAGAAACTGCGTCGGTTTCTTGAGAAGGCCGTCCTTATCAAAATCAGATCTCTGGGCTGCCATTTTCCTTCGCTCTCCTTTGAGGAGGTGCTGGGGACTCGCTCTGTCTATTGCTGGAGCACCTTGGCGCGTGGGGCTTTGAGCGAGTCCCCAGACTTGCTAGCCGCAATTCTCATCTGCGGGGGTGCCTTTGCACGACCCAAGTTCGGTTGACCCAAAAAGCACTAAGCATGCCAGATCGGGATATCGCAGCCCCGGCACGGCTGAATCTTAGAACTTGTTTCTCTGTAACGAGATATGTTAAGTTTTGTGGTAGGTGGAGAGGAGTACCTGCGGGTGTTCTCGGCCTCGGAGTGGGAGGAATTCCGCAAGTGGGGCGTGAAAACTCTCAGCGGAGACCGGACGCATCGTTGCCTGACGGGGTATCGAGGGTGGTCGGGAAAGGAGTCGGGTCAGCGGCCGCTGTATAGCGAGGATCAGTGATGAGAGTCGGATACTTACAGTTTGCGCCGGCCTTCGGCGAGAAGGATGCCAATCTCACCAGAGTGGCGGAATTCCTCGATGGCGCCAATGCGGATCTCGTCGTGCTGCCGGAGCTCTGCTCGACCGGTTACATCTTTGAGTCGCGGGCAGAGCTGCTTGCTCTGGCCGAGGAATCGGGAAACAAAACCTTTGCTTTCCTGGGCGATCTCTCCGGCAAGACCGGGGCAACGATAGTTGCGGGCCTTGCCGAACGCGATGGCGCCAATTGCTACAACTCCTGCTTCGTCTTTTCCCGCGGCGAGGTCATCGGGTCCTATAGAAAGATCCATCTCTTCGACCGGGAGAAGGACCTATTCACGCCAGGAGACCGAGGCTTTTCCGTCGTCGATGTTAATGGAGTCAAACTCGGGCTGATGATCTGCTTTGACTGGATCTTCCCCGAGACCGCCCGTGTGCTTACCCTTATGGGCGCCCAGATCCTATGCCATCCGGCGAATCTAGTACTCGGGTACTGCCCTCAAGCGATGATCACTCGGTGTCTGGAGAACAGGGTCTTCGCGATCACCGCAGATCGAGTCGGGATGGAAGCGCGAGCAGGTCTGGAGCTCGCGTTCATCGGCACCAGTCAGATCATAGGTCCTGCCGGCGAGGTACTGGTGCGCGCCGGCCGGGATGAGGTAATCCAGATAATCGAGATTGACTCGGCGCTGGCCGATCGGAAAACCGTGACCCCCGCCAATCACGTCCTCAACGACCGCAGGCCGGAGTTCTACGGCAAGCTGTGCGAACCCGAGGCCCCGCAAGGGTGATGCCCCTCGCGCCGGGGTTATCTCACAAGCACCAGCTTAGAAGCTGCCTTGAAGTTCTTGGTCTCCATCCTGATGAAGTAGATTCCCGGCGACACCTGGGCGCCGCTGAGATCCCGGCCGTCCCAGGTAGCCGCATAGCGGCCCGGGATCTTGGTTTCATCGACCAGATTCGCGGCAAGGCGCCCTCTCACGTCGAACACCCTGATTGCCACATGAGAGCCGGGCGAGGCAACCGAGTAGGAAATGCCGGTCCTGCCGCTGGCGGGATTGGGCAGCGCGTTACCGAGGCTGCAATGTACCGGCAGCCCCGGATTCTGGCACGTGTTGTCGCACAAGCCGCCTACGCCGGACGAGGTGCCGCTGCTCCATATCATGACGTCATCGATATACCAGCCCTCGAAGCCGACAGCCATGTCGGAGCCGAACTTGAACCGTATCTTGCCCGAGCCCTGATAGCGCGACAGATCGAACAGTGCCATCCTCCAGCCACTCTCGTGACCCGAATACACGGGTTTACCGGCCGTAAAAGGCGCATCGGAATCAGCAAGGATCTCATAGGTATAACCACCCACGGGATCGAGCACGGTCGCCTTGCCGGCCGAGTCCACGAGCGAAAGTGCGCCTCCGTCCCAGGCCAGTCCCGATCCCTCAAGCGGTAGGTAGGACTCGGCATCCATCCAGTACCAGAAGGTCAGCTGGGAATTCGGGCCGATTTGAACGGTAGGTGTTTCAAGAAGCGCATGGAGATGAGCCGCATAGTCGCCGGTCCCTGTGTCGCCGCACCTCCAGCTGGTTCCCCCTCCGGGCGTATGATTTCTTGTCGCTGACAGGTGCCACTGGTCGGTCCAGTAATTTGCCGCGTAGTGCGTCCAGCCCTCGACGCCCGTCTCAAACGCGTAGTAGTATGCGTCCGCGATCACGAAGACGTGGTAGCTTGCCGGCGGGTCGGTGCTGGTATTGGCGGCTGCCGAGGCGTCGATCGCTACAATTCTATACTCGATGTAATCCCCTGCCGATGCAGCAACGGCGAAGGTCGCTCGATAATCATTGGTTCCCTCGACACGGGTCATAGCGATAGCCGGTTGAGCCTGAGCGTTCTTGGAGTACTCGAGTGTCACAGAGGCGAGCCCGAGGTTGTCGGTCACCGTGGCCGCAACCGTGGAGGGCCAGCCTGCATCGGGTTGATCGCCGAGGGGAGTGTGGGCGATCGTCGGGGCTATCGTGTCCCGGCCGATCCCAAAGACGTGAAGGACTGAGGGCGCACCCGCAGGAGAGGTGGCAGAGTTGCTGCGTCCATCGGCCTTTGCATAGATGTAATAGCTGACCGTCTTTCCGTACCGTTGGTGGGGAATTGCGGCCGAGTATTCATTGGGGTTTGCGGTCGGCACCATGGTGAGCACCGTCCACGTGCCGTCGATGGAGTAATGGAGGAGAAGCGAATCAGGGTCGAGGGCCATGTTGGAGGTTATTGTGGCAACTACCGGGTAGGTGGAGGTGGAGTCCTCCGAATCCTGAACGGGCGTCTGGGCTATATCGATATAGAGCCCGGGACCGATCCCATGTTTGCCGAAGGCATCGAGAATCTGATAGTAATGCGGGGTCCCGTTGGCAAGATTGCCGTCGTCGTCATCGGTCTCAAGAACGTCGTAATAGTAATCGAAGAAATTGTCCGCCTTACCGTATCTGGCGAAGTGAAATAGGGAATCGGCAAGATGGACATCGGGTGAGAGCGATTCTCTCAGGTCCCAAAGGGCGCCGGCCAGTATGCGGCCGTCATCGTGAACCTCGCCCGTCAAATCGTCCGGATACCTGAGCGTGTTGTCGATCGTCCTGAAATAGCTGCCCGGTCCGGCGATGCCTTCGCCGATATAGGGCTCGCCGGTTATGGTACAAGCGTAGTAGTCCGCGAAGGCCTCGTGCATCGCTCCGCTCGGAGCCAGCGGGGAATACTGTTTGTCGGCTATCCCGTGGCCGTATTCGTGGTACATGACGTCGGCGAACATCGCCAGGTCCTGGCACGAGCCCTGGCCTGCGCCGAAAGTGATGCCGTTGCCGTCCCAGTAGGCGTTGCAGTAGTTCTGCTGGTTGACGCTGACCGGCGTCTGCCGGTCCATGCCGGTAAAGGCTGGATCGATGCTCCTTATCTTGTCGTGGGCAATCCAGGCGTGATAGTAGGCGTTGCGTTCGCTTGCGAGCGAATTGGTCGATCTCCAGATTACATCCTTTTGTGTTCCCGGCGGCGTAGAGTCGCGGAAGGCCGCAGAAGCGCCGTACGAGTTGGATACCGCCGCCCATCTGCCCTTGATTGCCGTGGAGAAATAACGCATGCCGCCGGTTCCGACCTCAATGGAGTAGTGGCCAGTCTGATCGGCGGTTGCCTGCGGGTACCCGGTGATGGTGACATGGTGATCGGCGAAGTTCGTCAGTTGGTCGGCATCGGTGATGTACAGGGGCTTGATATAGCCGGATACCGTCCCGGAGATCGTATCGTAGTAGATCTCGTTGTGCTTGACGAGGATCTCGCCGGAACCGGCGTCCACGTAAGTTCTCCAGATGGCGGGCTCGCGACCCGCTGCCGGGTCGGACTCTATCTTGAGTCTCACCTCGCGGGCCAGGTAGTAGGTTGCCGAGTTGCCTCGGGCGATCGGCAGTACCATCAGGCGTGTTGATAGAACTGTGTCGGTTCGCGAATCAAAGCCAACGTCATTCTTGGCAGCCGCAAGGCACGCATCCTCGGAAAGCGATGAAATCGGGGAGACAGCAATATCCTGATAGAAATCCGACCCGAAGGTGGTGACTGTCCCGCCTTCGAGAAGCCTCACGTGAACCCTGCCTCCGACGACGTCAAGACCGCGATAGGTTTGCTGATAATCCACGTACCATCTCGTGCCGTGCTTCTCGCTGGTGAGCAGGCGGAGACTGCCGGGGTCCGCTCCAAGCAGGCCTGCCTGGGACCGGACGAAATCGCCGGCAAGGCCAGCGACGTTGGCCTCGGTCACCGCGTCGGCGATCCTGATGCCCTTGCCGCGGATGCGGTGTGGTGTTCCCGTGACGGGATTCCAAGCAGCCGCGAAGTCTTCACCCTCGGTAGCAGTGAAGGTCCGCCACTCCGAAGCGGCACGGGCTGAAGGAGGCACCGGCTCGCTCAAGGTCCGCACTTCCTCCGAGGAGCCGATTGAAGCCTTCCCGGGTGGAAGAAAGCCAAATCCCAGCGAACTAAATGCCAGGAGAGAAAGCACGACTGTCATTGCGAAAACGACTTGCCTCAGCATTTGCTACCTCCGTGGCTGCCTGCGACGTCTGGACATTCTCCATCTCCGTAATCTAAGTCCGATCTGTCAGTTCCTGGTCGGCCATTACCGAGTTCGGCATCCGGTTACCACCTTCGTGGCACGGACACCATAACTTACTATACTCCATACCCTTTAGATTGCCGTTGTTGATAATAGTTGCCCGGTTTACCAGCGGTTCAACCATCGCTCGCTTCAATTATACCGCAAATCCGCCGTTATGACAACGCACAGAGGGCCCCTCGCGACGTCGCAGCCCGTCACGCTCAGCCCACACCGCCCTGGTTAATCCGTGGGCCCCATCTGTCCCTCTTCAACAGGAAGACAAGTGACCAGCCAATGAGGATCGTGAAAAGCAGCGAGATGCCCAATCCCGCAATCAGGCCAAACCGTGATTGCTCCATCAATCGGACTGTCCATAGATCAGGGAATCGTCTGCCCGCGCTTCGTATCGGGTCGTTTGCTATCTCTGGTGGGGCAGGGAGCGGTTTCCCTTGAAGCCCCATGACCAGACCCGTCCAAGTTGCCATCATCTGACGTGGCAATCGAGCATTCTGATCCCTTGCCTGCGGGAACTCCGTAGTCGTTAAGTTCCAATTGACCAGCACGGCCGGAGCATTGACGAGCACAGACACGATGACAAGTCCGAGGACCAACTCCCTGTGCTTCTCCCAGAGAGCCGTCAGCGCCAGGCTCGCGCCCAGGAAAAAGACGGGTATCACTGGAACAAGATAACGCGGGCCCCAGCCAAAAGCGCCCCAGCTTTTCATCTTGGCGATCAGCAAAATGTATGGGACACAGCCGGCACCAAACGCAGAGAAAAGCCGGCGGCGTTCCGGCGCGATGCTACCCCACATGAACGGCAGCGCAACCATTAACAGAAGGATCGGCGAGTATATGAAAAGGCTCCTGTTCGGCGCAAACAGCAGCCCAAACAGGCCTCTCAGAATGCTTCCGGTCAGCGCGTTGTTGGTCTGGAGGTGCTGGGGTGCTGTCGTCGCGGGGCGGAACAGAGATCCCATCCTGACATAGTTGTAGCCGAGATCGGGCAGCATAGTGGTCAGGAAGCACAGCAGGAAAGCGACATAGTGCCACCATCGATGGCGAGGCCTTGATAAGTACATTGCAAGGATGATGCTCGGTACGAAGAACGGCGCCAGCGAGAAGCGGAACGAGCACGCAAGACCAAGGGCGACCGCAGCCAGCACCGTGTCCCGCACTGGCCGGCTGTCGTGAAGCAATTTGGCAGAGAAGTACAGAGCTGCGCACATGAGACAGCATGCTCCCGTGACATCCCATGCAGTCTTAGCATAGACCCAGAAGATTGTGGTGGTTGCGAATGCTAAACTGAGCAGAAACCCCCGTCGCACACCGTGATACAGAGCAAATAGTTTGAACATGAAGAAGCAACCGATCGCGCTAAGCAGGGCACAGGTCAGTGATACCCCCACTCTAGCCGATATCGGTGGCGCCTCCACGAGCTCCGAACCGGGTCTCTTGGACATGAGGGCGCTCAGCGCGGCCGCCGGGAGCATCAATCCGATATTGCCAATGTCATGGACCTCATAATAGCGCCCGTCCCGGTTTGCAACCCACCCTCCGTCGGCTCCCGCTGGCGGCGCGGTCGTGCCCAGTCTCCCCGTGGTTGCAAGCAGCATCGTGGCCTGCAGCTGCAGGCTGGCGTCCCCACTGCCCAGTCTGCCACCCGAGAGAAGCAAGAAGAAGCACGCGAAGAGCACCAGGACCAGCCGGGCCGGGCTCCTGCGCAGTGCTCTCAGACCACCGGCGAGATGGAATCCCGCGGTCATGTCAGTCTCGCCTCTTGACGGCTGGCTCACTTGACATCCCATGATTCCTGAAGTGACGCACCAAACCGTGCTTCATGCGCTCGACCGATACCCACCAAAATCACTCCCTCAAGGTCGGACCTCAGTTCAGCCGACCTAAGATATACCGCACTAACGGACAGATGACAACTGCCTGAGGCGGATTCCTGCTTGACCTCTACTGTGAGATTCAGCCCAGGCTCAATTGCCAAGCACTCCCGCCTGTGATTATCCACCAGCTTTGAGGCCCGAAATCGCCGGCGATCAAAATATGTCAGTGGTCGAATCAAGACCGGCCAGTGCGGGTCGGTTCAGAACCAGCCACTACTGAGGGCTACTCTGCCACTTTATCACTCCCCGCTTTTGCAGCACAAGACTTGTCTCTAAGCCGGTAGCTATTCCCCTAATGGGAGTGCGCTCAGAAGCCGCTTGACAGACTCCCGCAGCTTGAGTATTGTAGTAGTGGCTAAAATAGTTAAACCCTGAGGTGGTCGGCGAAGTGAGAGATTCCTGCTGTGACATGTTCAGAGTGCTGGGTGTAGGGACAAGGGTCAAGATACTTGAGATCCTGAAGTCCAAGGGACCTCTTGGTGCCAAGAAAATCGCCGAGATGGTAGGCGTCACTCCCGCAGCCGTATCGCAGCATCTCAAACTGATGCGTCAGGCGGGGCTCGTAAATAGTGAGAGGCACGGCTACTTCATTCCCTACAGCATAGACACACGAGGTTTGGAGAAATGCGGCCGCGAGCTGACAGCGGTCTGCACCTGCGATTGCGGGACTCGTGACGGAGCTGTGGTCAGGCGGGTAGACGATGCGGACGTGGAGTCATTGGAGAGATACCGGAAGGACCTGGAGAAGGAGCTTGCGGGTGTAAAGGCGAGGATCAGGAGGGTCCGCCAACGGCAGAGAGGCTAGGTACGGAGTGGAGAGGTCGTCGTTTTTTTGACCTCGGAGTTAAGTTAATGCTTAACTACTTAATTATTGCAATCCCTGTCACCGGCGGCTTTGGCGCTGCCGGGGAAATTGGAAAGGAGGTGACCGGTAATGTGCTGCGACCCGAAGGATGCGAGGAGACGCTTGGCGGACTGTGAGTGTATCCCGATCTGCTGCGAGTCGGGAGGCTTCGCTCGGCGGTTCAGGACTTCGAAGGAGGAAGCCGAACGGCTGGAGGAATACAAGGCGGAGCTTGAAAAGGAGATCGCTGCGGTGGCGGAGCGTATCCAGGAACTGAAACGCAAGTAGGCGAGCTTCAGTGGGCGGGGCAGATTTCGGCTGCGATGCTTCGGAATCTGCCCCCGCCATATTGGATCCCGCATACAATATGTCACACCATGGTACCCGAGCGTCCCTTGACACTGTCTGCCGGAACCAGTAGACTCGAAGCGCAATCTCGGAAGCACGTTGGGGTATTGTACCATCTCCTGGCCATTCAACCCCTGAGAGTAGGAGGAATGTATGCCTTCGCGACGCAGTCCATCTCTTGTCTGCCTGGTATCGGTGATACTGCTCGGTTCGATCCTGATCTCAGGAAGGTCCTGGACACAGCCACTCACCGACCCCCATGAAATCCTAGCCAAACACTACGAGGCGATGGGTGGCCTGGAGAGGCTCAAAGCCGAGCGCACCAGGTATTTCGAGGCCACGATTTCCGTGTACGGTCTCGAGGGCACAGTCAGGGAGTGGGACGAGACGCCGATCCAGAAGCGCCAGGAAGTCGATATCAAGGTGTTTAGGCAGATATCAGGTGACAACGGCAAGTTTGCATGGACGGTCGATCAGAACGGCAAGCTTCAGATCCAGAAGGACGAGTCCACGCTCAATAAGCGGAAAGTCGATGAACTGATGGCTGTCTATGATCATCTGAACCGTGACTCCAAGAATTTCACGCTCACCTTCGAGGGGACCGAGAAGGTCGGCACGGCGGACTGCTACGTTGTGAAGATCGCGAACAGTATCAACAAGGACTACATGCTTTTCTACGTCAACACCTCGAACCTCTACCTCGAGAAAATGACCCGCGTCAGCCCCGACCAAGAACTTCGGGCCGTCTTTTCCGACTATCGCAACGTGAATGGAATTCAGGTTGCGTTCAGGCAGGAGAATGAAATCGCACCGATCGGACAGAAACAAACTGTCCAGATCACCAAGTACGAATCCAACATCGCGATCGATCCGGCGCTGTTCGAGCCGCCCGGTGAAGACGTCAAGGACTTTCAGTTCACGAACGGAGTCAGCGCTGAGAACATTCCTTTTCAGTACATCGGGGAGCACATTTTTCTCGACGTGACCGTCAATTGCGACAGAAGGCTCTGGGTCCTGGACACAGGAGCATCGATCACCGTGATAGACTCGGCCTATGCGGCCCATCTTGGCCTTGAATCTGCCGGCTCAATCAAGGCTAGCGGCGCGGGCCAAACGGTGGAGGCCTCATTCGTGGAGCTGCCGCCTTTCAGTATTCCCGGAATCCAATTCAACGAGCAGCAGGTCGCATCGATCAGCTTGAGCGGTCTCTTCAAACGCGCCGGTTTGGATGTGGTTGGAGTCCTGGGGTACGATTTTCTGTCGCGCTTTGTGACCAGGGTGGATTATGCCGGCAAGACGCTCTCCTTCTATGATCCGGCGGCGTATATCTACAAGGGTAACGGCAAGGTGGTCGATGCGCCGCTCAAGGACAATTTGTTCATGGTCCCTATGTCGGTTGATGGAAAGTACTCGGGCCTCTGGTCGCTTGATTTGGGTGCCAGCGGCACCAGTTTCTTCTATGGCTTTGCTGATGCGAATCAGATCCTCGGCCGCCCTGGGGTCGACGGTTTGGCCGGTGGCGCCGGCGGTTACTTCACCGTGCGAGCCTCAAGATACGGGCAGGTGGACATAGCGGGGTATACCCTCAGCAATCAGGTCATCTCGGCGCCGCTGGAGAAGACCTCCGGGGCACTGGGCAGCAAAGAGGGAACGGGAAACATCGGCAACGATATCCTGAGGCACCTCGTCCTCTATCTGGACTACAAAGATCAACGGGTGATATTCGAGAAGGGCAAGGATTTCGATCGCGAGTTCCCAAATGGGAAGAGCGGGCTGGGGTTCATGAACGCCGACGACGGCAGCATCGAAGTCTTCTATGTGTCCTCAGGCACACCGGCTGACAAGGCGGGGTTCAAGAAGGGCGACGTCCTGAAATCGATAAACGGGATTCCGGTCGAACGGCTTGCCGGCGTGATTGCGATCAGTGAGCTATTCAAGGAGGCAGCCGGCACTGAGTACACGATGCGGATCGCCCGCGAAGGCAAGGTGCAGACGCTCAAACTGAAACTCAAGGATCTCTATTAGGTGGGGCTACCCATCCGGGGTAGCCGCGCTGTCACTGGATGTAGCCCACAGCCCGAAGCTCTTTCTTGGTTCGTTCATCCAGTCGCATGGCGGTCTCGCCCGTGCATGGGCTCTGAGTATGCCAGATAAGTAGGTAGGGCGGGGACGGACGCTTAGACGGCACCCCCTGCGATTTGCCTCGTTCCCGCCGTGGCACCTGCGTGAAGGGCATTTCTTCGGGTCTTGCAAGTGATCGTCCGAGAAAGGTCTGCCCGATTGCCGGCTTGCCGTCGACTCTAAGATCGAACTTGATGGGCATGTCTTCGGGTTCGACTTTGAATGCAAGCTTAAGAGGCGCTCCAAGATGAAGCCCCTCTATTCGCATGATCCCGTCTTGCTCGCTGGCCGCGGCGCCCACATTCACTACATGCCCGTTGGCGTCGAAAAAGCGGTACGGGTGGATGTTGCCTACGAGCGGACCCCTTCCGGGACCTAGGGTGAGATCGAAGGCATGGTCCTGGAGGCCTCCCGCGATCTCGATGTACCATGAGTCCGATGTGCCGAGCAAGGCCTGGAAAAGATACCGTTCCAGTGAACCAAGGGTCTCGAGTTCGGTAGCGACTAGATTCCGAGTTTCACCTGGATCGTCGACCAGATTGAACATCTGCATTTCCTCTGTCACCGCATCATAGATCAGTTTCCATCCATCCACGACGACGCTCTTCTTCTCTCGTTCATAGATCACAGCCTCGGAGTACGCGACCTCGGGCGGCAGTGTGCCGTGCCGCCGGGACTTGTCATGGCCCTTGCCGAGTAGGAGCGGCATAAGGCTCGTGCCCTCAAAATCAGCGGGCCTCTCGAGCCCGGCCACATCAAGGATGGTCGGAGCGACATCGATCAGGCGCACCTGCTCCGAAAGCCTCACGTTTTTGGGGATCACGCCAGGCAGGGAGAACACCAGTGGAACGCGTATCACTTCATCATAAAGGCAGTGGCCGTGCTCGAAGCCCCCGTGCTCGAAGAACTCCTCGCCGTGATCGCTTAAGAACACAATCAGGGTTCCACTCCCGAGCCCGCGCTGGCGAAGGCCGGCGAGCAAGTCCCCAACGGCCCTGTCGGTGAATGCAATCTCCCCGTCGTACAGAGATCTGATGTGATTCCAATCCGCCGCGGAGAGACGCTTCAGCTCCTCGAAGAGTTTGGATCGCTCAAGTGAGAATCCGTCAAAATCAAAGGAATTGTGGAGCGGACCCTGGTAATGGGGATCGAAGGTTGTGTCGTAGGGCGCGGGTGGCGCATACGGCATGTGCGGGTCGAAGTAATGCACAAAGGTGAGGAAGGGCCGGTTCTTATTGAGGTCAATCCACGCCAGGGCATCTCGGGTCGTTTGGTCGGCTGCGCGGATTTCATCCGAGGCCAGGGCATAAACTCCGAAGCCTCGATCGACGCCGTAAGCCCTGCTGAGGGAAGGCGCATTGACTATCGCTGCGGTGGCGTACCCCGCCTTCTCCAGCAAGGTTCCCAGGGTGGGGAAATCGGTCCTCATACGATTGCTGAAACCCTTGGCACCGTGCTGGGTGGGGTACAGGGATGTGAAGATTGTCGCAAACGAGGGAGTGGTCCAGGGTGCCTGGCTGACGGCTCGCTCAAAGAGCACGCCCTCGCCGGCCAGCCTGTCGATGTTGGGGCTGGTGTTGCGCACATAGCCGTAACAACCGAGATGATCCGGCCGAAGCGTATCCACTGCGATGATGACCACGTTAGGCCGATCTGCGGTTCGTCCGCAGGCGATCACCAGGAGCAGAATGCCGAGAAGTGCAGTTGCCTTGCGAACCTTCGCGCCGGCTTCCCGGCGCGCGATGACGGACCCCGCCCCGGCCGACCCCCGCAAGTGATTCCGCAACCTTGAACGCACTGCCCACTCTCAATCAAGCTCGACGCGGTCCTCATAATGAGGCACGGTCACGCTCCAGGCCTTTGTTGTTCCCAAGAGCTCCGCGAATTTCTGAGAGGCCTCAGGCTCGCCGTGGGTCACGAAAACGTGTCTGGGCGGCCTCTCAAGGCCCGAGACCCATCTCAAGAGCTCGTCCCGGTCGGCGTGCGCTGAGAAGCCGTGAATCTGCATGACCTTGGCTTTCACGGGATAGATCTGCCCCAGGATTCTAACCTCTCTTGCGCCGTCCACGATCTCGCGGCCCAGTGTTCCGACTGCCTGATAACCCACGAAGAGTATGGTGCTTTCGGGCCTTGCGATGTTGTACACCAGATGATGCTTTATTCTCCCGCCGGTGCACATGCCCGATCCCGCGATGATCACCGCAGTCTCCCTGAGGTCGTTTACGGCCTTTGACTCTTCGACCGAGCTGATCGTCCTGAGACCGGGGAAGCTGAAGGGCGAATGCCCCTGTCTCACCAGTTCGCTCATCTCCCGGTCAAAGAGCTCTCGATGGCGCTTGAAAACCTCGGTGACCTCAGCCGCCATCGGGCTGTCGATCAGGACGGGCAGGTGAGGGATGCGGCCCTTCAGAAGCGATGAGTTCAGGTAATAGAGCACCTCCTGGGTTCGCCCGATCGCAAAACTCGGTATTACGATGTTGCCCCCATTCTGCCTTGTGGAACGGACCGTATCCTCAAGCATGGTATCGATGTCCATGGGATCCTCGTGGAGGCGGTCGCCATAGGTGGATTCCATCACCACGTAATCGGCATCGTGGAAAACGGTGGGATCGTTGATAATGGGTCGGTTCCAGCGGCCGATGTCTCCGGAAAAGATGAGGCTCCTCGCATCCCCATTCGCCCGGACGTCCAGCCTCAGCGACGCGGATCCAAGGATATGGCCCGCGTCGTAAAAGGTGACTTCGATCCCATCCCCGATCTCCAGCGGCCGCCCGTAATTGATGGTATTGAAGAATCGCATGGAATTGACTGCGTCCTCGTTGGTATATAAAGGAATCGTCGGCCGGGGCGACTTCCTGTTCTCGCGCGCATGCCTTCTTCTCTTGAACTCGAGATCCTCGATCTGGATATGGGCATAGTCCAAGAAGCCTATCGCTGCGATCTCGCGCGTGGCCGCGGTCGAGTGGATCTTGCCTCGGAAGCCGCTCTTGGTGACCCGAGGCACGATGCCACAGTGATCCATGTGGGCGTGGGTCAGGAGGATGGTATCGAGAGAACCCGGCGACACCGGGAACGGCTCCCAGTTCCTTTGTAGGAGGGTACGCTCCTGATAGAGGCCGCAGTCAATCAGGATTCTCGATCCGTTCGCCTCAAGTAAATACCGCGAGCCCGTCACATTCTGGGCCGCGCCCAGAAAAGTCAGTGCCAGTTTCATCTGCGCTCTCTTCGTAGGTGCCTTTCGGCGACAGCTGCCTTGGTCTTGCCTGCGACAGCTGTAAGGCTACCGTGATATCGAAGTATAGTATAGCAGGAAATACGGGCTCTTGGATCACCGAGGGTGACGGACCGGGGCTCCGCCGGCGCCAAAATTACTGTTGCGTCGGTGGACCTTGGCATTGACAATAGGTGGACGGTCACGGGAATTTGTCAGAATGGGGAGGATGCAATGAGGAGATTTCTTGTCATCGCTTCGGCTCTGCTTGTTCTGGTATCGTGCGCACAGAAGGAGAACGTGATCAAGATTGGATTGGTCGCGCCGCTCACCGGAGACGTCAAGACCTTCGGCGAATCGACCAAGAATGGTTTCATGATGGCGGTCGAAGAGGCCAACTCCGCCGGTGGGATCGCCGGGAAGCAGATCAAGGTCTACGTATCGGATGACAAGAACGATCCTACCGAAGCCGCCAATGCCGGCAGCAAGCTAATAAATCAGGACGGCGTGAAACTGATCGTGGGCTCGGTTTCCTCCAAGTGCTCGATTCCTCTGTCGGAGCTCTGCGAGGGCATGGGCGCCGTGATGATCACTCCGACTTCGACCGCCACCAAGGTGACGGTGCGGGAAGACGGATCGCGGAAAGCCCTGATCTTCAGGGCATGTTTCATAGATCCGTTTCAGGGGGCGGTCGCAGCCAAGTTCGCATTGGATAACCTTAAGGCCAAGACCTCTGCGATCCTCTACGATGTCAGCAACGACTACGTGAAGGGCCTCGCCGAATTCTACCGCGACAGTTTCACCAAGGGCGGCGGCACCGTGGTCGGGTATGAATCCTATGCCAAGGACGACCCGGACTTTTCGGCGATCCTGACCAAGGTCAAGAGAGAGAACCCCGATATCCTCTACATTCCCGACTACTACAACAAAGTTGCCCTGATCGCCAAGCAGGCGCGCCAGCTCGGCATAAAGTCGATCTTCATGGGCGGCGACGGTTGGGATTCTCCCGAGATGATCAAGATCGCGGGCGACGCGATTGAGGGCGGCTATTTCACCAATCACTACTCGCCGGAGGATCCTCGCCCGGAGGTTCAAGCGTGGGTAAAGAAATACGAGGCCCAGTTCGGCGCCAAGCCGGAC
Source organism: Candidatus Eiseniibacteriota bacterium (assembly GCA_043808325.1). Taxonomy (GTDB): domain Bacteria; phylum Arandabacterota; class Arandabacteria; order Arandabacterales; family Arandabacteraceae; genus JAZDEY01. Next base: position 51,570 of record JAZDEY010000082.1, on the reverse strand, counting down.
GCCCTGGCGACACTGGCTTACGATGCGACCCATTTGCTGATTGAGGGAGTCAAGAAAGCGGGCTCCGACGAGCCGGCCAGGGTGCGCGATGCGCTCCAGGCAATCGAGAAGAAGGCGGTCTCAGGCGATGTCACGTTTGATCAATCCGGCAATCCTATTAAGAGCGCCGCTATCTTAAAGTACACCAAGACGGGACAGGAGTACGTTGCGACAGTGAAGCCATAGGGGACCCACGGCGGCAACAAGGTACGCATGTCATACTTTCTCCAGCAGCTGATAAACGGGCTCCAGCTCGGCTTCGTTTATGCGTTGATCGCCCTCGGCTACACCATGGTTTACGGGATCGTCCGGCTGATCAATTTCGCTCATGGCGACGTCTTCATGGTCGGCGCCTTCCTTGGCTACTACGGCATCATGCGGTTTCATCTTCCCTTCCCGGTCGCGATGGCATGTGCGATGGTCGGGTGCGCGATCCTGGGTATCACCATCGAGCGGGTCGCCTACAAGCCCCTGCGGGCGGCGCCGCGGATTGCGGCTCTTATCACCGCGATGGGTGTTTCCCTATTCTTGGAGTACTTCACAAGCCTCAAGTTCGTTTTCGGCCCGAACTACCTTGCCTTTCCGAGGCCCTTCAAGGTGGTCACCTACCAGCTGGGCGGCGTTTGCGTCTCCACGATCCAGGTGATCGTCTTCGCCGTGGCGATCGCACTTATGATTATCCTCCAGTATATTGTGCAACGGACCAAGGTGGGGATGGCAATGAGGGCGGTCTCCTTCGACCGAGAGACTGCGAGCCTGATGGGCATAAACGTCGACCGAATCATCTCGCTCACGTTCGGCATGGGCTCGGCTCTGGCTGCTGCCGGCGGGGTTCTCTACGGCATTGCCTATCCCCAGATCAATCCGTTCATGGGAATCATGCCCGGGCTCAAGGCGTTTGTCGCTGCGGTCCTTGGAGGCATCGGCAATATCCCCGGGGCAATGCTCGGCGCCGTTATCATGGGAGTCGTCGAAACCATGACGTCTGCCTTTGTCTCCTCGACCATGCGCGATGCGGTTGCCTTCTCGATCTTGATCATAGTGCTGATCTTCAAACCGACCGGCCTTCTGGGAAAGAAGGGGATTGAGAAAGTATGAGACGGTTCCTGGCCCCGGCTGTCGCCCTGTGCGGTTATGCCGTACTCATGATTCTTATTGCCGCCGGGTTGATCAACCCCTACTGGCAGCAGATCATTCAGTTTGCTTTGATAATGACGATATCCGCCCTGGGACTGAATCTAATCTATGGTTACACTGGCCAGTTCTCGCTGGGTCACGCAGCCTTCTATGGGATCGGAGCCTATACTTCTGCCCTCATCACCAAGTCTTTCGCGGGCGGCGGGATCCCGGTCTTCATCGTAGCGATGGTGGCGGCGGCCGTGTTTGTGGGCCTGATCGCCTTCCTGATAGGACTTCCCATCCTGCGACTCAAATCCGATTATCTGGGAATCGCCACACTTGCCTTCGGGATCATAGTCAAGGTGCTGTTCGACAACGCCGATGCCGTGATCCCGAAACTCGGCGGCTCCCGCGGGATGCTGGGCATACCGAAGATCACCAACGTCACGTGGACGTTCTTCATGGCGCTCGGAGCGGTCGCCGTGATCCGCAACTTCGTTTATTCGAGCATCGGCCGGGCCTGTATCTCGATTCGGGAAGATGAAATCGCCTCGGAGTCGGTTGGCGTAAACACCACGCGTTATAAGACCATGGGTTTTGTCATGGGTTGCATGTTTGCCGGAGTGGCCGGTGTGCTCTATGCGCATCTGTACTCGTTCCTACATCCGTCGAATTTCGATTTTCTCAAATCGATCGACGTTCTCTTGATCGTTGTCCTGGGCGGGCTTGGCAGCATATCCGGCACGCTGATTGCGGCTGTCGGTTGGACCTTCCTGCTGGAAGGCCTGCGCGTCCTTCTGCCTCCACAGATCCTTGATTGGCGCCTGGTTATCTATCCGCTGCTTCTGATTATAGTGATGATCCTGCGGCCCAGGGGGCTCTGGGGGGGCATGGAATTCAGCTTCTTGAAACCGAGAGACAAATGAAGCCGATCCTCAGAATCAGCGGAATGACCAAGTACTTCGGCGGTCTCAGGGCTGTCTCCGCCTTCGACCTGGCGATCGAAGAGGGCGCACTGGTGGGCTTGATCGGCCCCAATGGGGCCGGAAAGACCACGGTCTTCAACCTTATCACAGGGATCTATCTTCCCGACCAGGGTGACATCATGCTTCGCGGCGCGTCGATCACCGGCCTCAAGCCCTATGAGATAGCTCAGCGGGGGATTGCGCGGACGTTCCAGAACATCAGGCTCTTCAGCGGTCTCACTGTGATCGACAACATCAAGATTGCCCATCATATGCACGTTAATTATGGTCTTGTCTCGGCTATCATACGAACGAGAGGGTTCGCGAGGGAGGAACTTTCGGTAGCAGAGAAGGCTGCGGAGATTCTCGAGGTTCTGAATCTCCAGACGCGAGCACACGAAATCGCCAGCAACCTTCCCTACGGCGAGCAGCGCCGGCTGGAGATCGCCCGGGCACTTGCGACCGACGCCAAATTGCTTCTGCTCGATGAACCCGCCGCAGGCATGAATCCGCAGGAGACCGTCAATCTGATGGAATTGATTCGCTTCATCCGCGAGCGGTTCAAATTGACTATTCTCCTGATAGAACATCAGATGAGGGTAGTAATGTCGATCTGCGAACGTGTTGCCGTCATGGATTTCGGCGAGAAGATCGCCGAGGGAAGTCCCAAGGAAGTTCAGAGCGATCCCAAGGTAATCGAAGCCTACCTCGGGAAGGGAGACTGAGCCCTCGCCGACGGTGTCTCTCCTTGCGGGAGACGGCCTGGGCGAGTGTGGCTTGGAAAGGGGCCGGCACTTGGAGCGTAGCCAGAAGCTCCTGGAGATCAAGAATCTGGAAGTGTCCTACGGCGCCATAAATGCCGTGCAGGGGATATCGCTGGACGTGTGTCAGAATGAAATCGTCGCCCTGATCGGTGCCAACGGCGCCGGCAAGAGCACGACCCTCAAGACAATCTCGGGCGCAATCCGTGCCGGGGCGGGCAAGGTTGCCTTTGATGGGAAAGACATAACCAATCTAGTCGGCCACAAGGTCGCCGGCCTCGGTATCGCTCACGTGCCCGAGGGGCGGAAGCCGTTTGCGAACCTCACGGTATTCGAGAATCTGCGGGTGGGGGCCTACTTGATCGATGACCGGGCAAGAATAGACAAGGCGATGCAGCGGGTCTTCGAGTCGTTTCCCCGACTCCGCGAACGCTTGTCCCAATCGGCGGGAACTCTCTCGGGCGGCGAACTGCAGATGCTCGCGATGGGGCGTGGGCTGATGTCGCAGCCCCGGCTTCTGATGCTGGATGAGCCCTCAATGGGTCTCTCCCCGATACTCGTGAACGAGATATTCGCGATAATAAAGGAAATCAATTCGCAGGGCACAAGCATCTTGCTGGTGGAGCAAAACGCGCACAAGGCGCTCTCCATCGCGCACTATGCCTATGTTCTCGAGACCGGCAGGATCACGCTCGACGGCCCCGGGACGAGTCTCCACGAGAACCCGCGAGTCCGTGAGGCCTACCTGGGAGCGTGATTGGCACGGACCGATTGCATCGAATTCCGACTGACTCCGGAGAACCACCAGACCGCTCGAACCGGCAAGCCCGCGATCTTCTGCGGGTTGATACGCGGCATTGTCGGGTCCACCGGGACCCCCAAAACAGCTATCCTAAAGACCTGAATCTGCCGATATAACCAGCGAGTAACAAGACCCAAGACCGTCCCTGGGACATGGAGTCGCCGCATGAACAGCTTCAGATCGAGTGTATTGCGCATGACCGGCTTTCGTTTCCCCCTTAAGGTCAAGTTCGGCCTCTTGCTGGCCGGCTTTGTCGCGGCGATGGCGATTGTGATCTACATGAGCTATACCACCGCCCGGCAGGTGACCGCCGAGCTCCGTGAAGTCGAGTTGTCCGCATTCCAGCAGTATACCGAAGCGTTCCATCTGATTGACTACTTCCAGGACATTTCGGCCCTTCTCGACAAGGCAGCCAGGACCAAGGACAGGTCCCTGATCGATAAATGCGAGCAGGAGAAGGTCATATTTCTCGCGCATGCCGAGAAGATGGTGCACGCAGCGCCCGAGCCCGAGCGGCCCAGACTGAGCAAACTTACTGAGGATTTCAACGGGTACTACGCAGCGGCCGTCGAGCACACCAAGAGGGTAATAGAGGCGGAGCGCATATCGCCGCAGTTCCGTCGCGCCTATGGTGAGGAGACCGCGGCGCGGGCGCAAGCAGCATCCGCCTTCGAGAAGGCGCTTGTCGGGGATCTGAACCGGCTCACGATATCGGGGGGCCAGCAGGTGGCGATGTCCCTGTCGTCAACCGCACGGGCGGCTCAGGTCCAATGGTTGAAGGCGCTTGTTACCGGAGTTGCGGCTTTCGTCTTGCTGCTGGTGGTGCTCACCTTCCTGATCCGTAGAATCGTCGGCCCGATCAAAACGCTCTCGCTCCGTGCGGCGGAGGTGGCCAAGGGGAATCTCAACCAGAAGATAGAGATTCCATCCTCGGTCACAGACGAGATCGGCGACTTGGTGGGATCGTTCAATCTTATGACAGAGGGACTGATCAAGACCACGGTCTCCAAACGGTACGTGGACAACATAATCAGATCCATGATGGATACGCTTGTCATAGTCAATCCTGATGGGACGATAAGAAGCGTGAACCAGGCCACCCTCGATCTCTTGGGATACCAAGAAGGTGATCTTGTGGGAAACCCTCTCGGATCGCTTCTCGTCGATGAAGCAGATGGCAGGACCTCCTTAGAACAGGCGGGCGCCAGCGAGGGCAGCCCCGGCAAGTCATTGAGCGGCCAGTCATGCCCAGACCAGCCGCCCCAGGACCAGCCCATTACGGGCTTGCCCGTCGCTGGTGTCCCAGAGACTTTCGTCGAGAGGGTCTACATCGCCAAGGACGGGCGGCGAATACCGGTCTCATTCTCAAGCTCGGTCATGGTCAACGACGACGGCACGGTTGAGGGCATAGTCTGCGTGGCCCAGGACATCACCGAGCGCAAGTCGGCCGAGCTGGAACTCAAGACCGCAAAGGATTCCGCCGAACGGGCAAACCGCGAGCTGACCGACACTAACCGACACCTTGAGGAAGCGACCACAGTCGCGCAGGACATGACTGCCCAGGCAAAGTCCGCGAACGCCGCCAAGAGTGAATTCCTCGCGATGATGAGTCACGAGATTCGCACGCCTCTGAATGGCATATTGGGTTTCTCGCAGCTTCTGCTCGAGGATGAAGTCCTCAACAAAGAGCAACGAGACTTCGTCGAAACCATCTATAGCAGCGGAGCCGCCCTCCTTACCGTGATCAACGACATCCTCGACTTCTCCAAGATTGAGGCCGGCAGGATGGATCTCGAAAAGATCGACTTCGATCTGGTAAGCGTCGTTGAGAGCATCGGCGACATCCTCAAGCAAAGAACGGACGAGAAGGGCATCGAGCTCAGCTGCTTTGTCGATCACCGTGTTCCGACCAGGTTGCGGGGCGATCCCGGTAGGCTCCGGCAGATCATGCTGAATCTAGCCGGGAATGCCGTCAAGTTCACCGAGAAGGGTGAGGTTGCGGTCGAAGCCAAGCTGGATGCGGAGACCCAGGACACGGCAACCATCCGGTTCGAGATCAGGGACACCGGTATCGGCATTCCCGAGGACCGCCAGGCAGTGATCTTCGATAAGTTCACGCAGGTGGACGGCTCCACCACGCGCAGGTATGGCGGGACGGGATTGGGTCTTGCGATCTCGAAGCGGCTTGTGGAGATGATGGGCGGCGAGATCGGCGTGGAAAGTGAAGCAGGAAAGGGAAGCATGTTCTACTTCATCGTCGAGTTTCCTCTTCAGAAAGGCTCGGCAATGAAGACGATGCTCGCTGAGATCGTGGACATCGAGGGCCTTCGGGTCTTGATTGTCGACGATAATGCCAGGAGCAGGCAGCTTCTTGAGGAAATGCTTACCCACTGGCACATGAGACCCAAGAGCGTGGAGAGCGGCGAGGCCGCACTCAAGGAGATGGAAGAGGCACACAGAGCCGGCGAACCCTACGTCATGGGAATAGTCGATGGCAGGATGCCGGAGATGGACGGGTTCAGGCTTTGCGAGCACATAAAGAGCAACAAGGACTTGGCCGGCACGGTGTTGATCCTGCTGACATCGGGTGGGAGGACGGGCGATGGCGCAAGATGCCGTGAATTGGGAATCGCCGCATATCTGATGAAGCCGATCAAACAATCCGATCTCTGGGAAGCGGTAATGCTGACTCTCGGCAAGCGCGATCGGGGAGCCGAGCAGCCCCTGCTCGTGACGCAGCATACACTTCGCGAGAACCGCCGAAGTCTCCACATTCTTGTTGCCGAGGACAGCCCGGTCAACGTCAAGCTGGTCGTGCGCATGCTTGAGAAGCGCGGACATACCCTGGTGGTCGCGACCAACGGAGGTGAGGCCTTGATCGCGCTCGAAAAGGACCGCTTCGATCTGGTGCTGATGGACGTGCAGATGCCCGAGGTCGACGGCTTCGAGGCAACCGCCGCGATTCGTGAGAAGGAGAAGAAGTCGGGCGGCCATATCCCGATAATTGCGATGACCGCACACGCGATGAAGGGCGATCGGGAACGCTGCCTGGAGACCGGAATGGACGGCTATGTCTCCAAGCCGATCAGGGCACAGGAACTCCTGGAAGCCGTTGAGAACATCGCTTCGGGGGAGGTCAGGCCGAAAGTCGGCGTGGCTGGGGTCCGCCAGGACCAGGACGTGATCGACTGGCTTGGCGCACTCGCACATCTGGAGGGTGATGTCGAGCTCCTGAAGGAGATTGCGGGAATGTTTGTAGAGCAGTGCCCGAGCCTGGTCTCGCGTGTACGCGAGGCGGTGGCGCACAGGGACCCGGTGGAGATCGAACGGGCTGCTCACACGGTCAAGGGTTCAGTCGGCAACTTTGCCGCAAAGGCTGCCTTCGAGGCGGCCATGCGGCTTGAGCAAATAGGGCGCAACGGCCCGCTTGACGAGGCCGAATCGGCCTGCGCGAAACTGGAAGACGAACTCGAACGCCTCAAACCGGCTCTGGTCGCACTAGGGAGGGACTCACAATGAAGATCCTGATAGCTGAAGATGACGCAGTATCAAGACGACTTCTGGAACGCAAGCTGGTGATGTGGGGTTACCAGGTGATCACCTGCTCCAACGGCACCGAGGCCCTGCGAGTGCTTGAGCGCGAGGACTCGCCCAAGCTGGCTATTCTCAACTGGATGATGCCCGGCGTTGATGGCGTACAGATCTGCAGGGAAGTGCGCAAACAGCAGCGTAAGGATTACATATACATTGTGCTTCTGACCGCGCGGGACCAGAAGGAAGACATCGTTGAGGGGATCGAGGCGGGCGCCGACGACTATGTCACCAAACCTTTCAACCCGCATGAGCTCAACGTGCGTGTTCGTGCCGGCCGGCGTATCCTCGATATGCACAATGAGCTGATGCAGCGCGAGAAACTGCGGGGCGTGGTTGAGATGGCCGGAGCGACCTGTCACGAGTTCAACCAGCCGATGCAGGTGATCTCGGGATACACCGAGCTCGTGCTGAAGCAGGTTCCTCAGTCAGGTCCGCTTCACGACAAGATGCTGAAGATCAAGGAAGCGACCGAGACCATGGCTCAGATCACGAGCAAGCTCCAGTCGATCACGCGGTACGAAACCCGCGAGTACCTCGACGGGATCAAGATAATCGATATCGATAAGGCCTCTCAGTTAGGCCCCGACGAGACGGCGGAGAAGCAGCCGACTCCCGAGCTGACCCCTTCGCTGCCGACCTGCGGCTGGAGCTCCTAAGGGATCAGGCGCGTTCCTCTTTTGCCCTGAGTCTGACGGCCAGGTAGACAAGGCCGGCCAGGGCGAGCAGCGTTATACCTAAGGATATGGCGACGATGGTCTTGTACAGGCCATCCGGCTCGCTCAGGATCGATGGGACCGTAAGCTCGCCACCCTTGGTCGCAAACATGCGATCCAACCTCGCCGTGGACCACAGGAATGAGTGATCCAGGAACCCCAGCGCCATCACCACAAGGGCGCCGATCGCGATCAATTTGAATTTGAAGGTCTGCCGGACGCGGCGGAGAATCGGTTCCATCCGTATCGAGGCGAGAAGTGCCAGCAGAACTACCGGGATGATTATGAATCTTGTGGCGACCCGCTCGCTCTTCAAGAGCGGGATCGGGATCCGCGTGATGAAGGCGTGGAAATAGCTGATCGACAGCAGGGTCATCACGAACATCGGCAGATCGAGCGCGCTGTATCGGTATTTCTCGAGCTCGGGGTCTTTGCTGTGGCGCAGATATAGCCCGAAACCCACCAGCACGGCGAGGCCGACGAGCCCGATATAGATGTCGTATTCCCACCAGCCGGCCGTTCCCCACGGGCGGTACCTGTCGGGCGTGCGGTCCCGAATGGTCGCGAGTCCGTCCAGCAGCTCCAGGGGAGTGGGATAAGACCAGATGAACTTCTCCTTCTTGCCCCACAGGGCGAATAGCGCCGGCAGCAGCCTGAAAGCCGATAACACCCCGCTCAGTACGATCGCGAGCAGAATCGGCTTCAGATACCTCCAGTTGAAAGCCAGGAGAAGCATGAGAAATATAAGGCACCAGACATAGAGATGGAAGGAGCCCTGAAGCAGAATCGCGAACAAGACAAGTGCGATCTTCAGCGCCGGGGACCCCCACCGCTCTCCCTCCAGCAGTTCCAGCATGAAGAGGAACAAGAAAGGAAGCAGGAAATAGCCGACCCACATGGAATGGCCCACACCGATGTGTGCCACTATGTGACCGTTGAAGTTAAAGAGCAGGAAGAATGCCGCGAAACTCAGGAGTGAAAGGTTATACCTCCTCTTGAGGAGAAGGCAACCTACGAAACCCGCCGAATAGAGCAGGAGCGTGTTCACAACCACGAAGAGCCCTACATTCATAAAGGACAGCAAGAGGACCTGAGGCGAGAGATTGGTCTCGGGGATCGCGAGGAACCTGTTGCTGTTCTGAAAGGCAAGGGAGATATGATAGGGTATCATGCCTGTGGCGATCGCCTGCTTGAGGACCGAGTAGTACAGGAACTCCTTCCCCCAGTCGTAGGCCTTGAAGGACATCTCCCCGTGGTTCAAGAACCATATCCAATGGAGGAACCCTGCTGCAAAGAGCAGCACCAGAATACCTGCGGTGGTCTTGTCGGCTTTCATGTCTCAACCTACCTCCCTCGGTCGGGCATCATCGGGTGGCCTCAGCACTGGAGGCTATCAGGTAGCGCTTCTTTTCGCAACGAACCATACGCGCCCTGTCTCAGGGCCGGGCGCAGTCCAATTCTCGAGACTGGCCCAGCATGCGATCTCTTCGAGCCCGGAATCCGCAAGGCACGTCCTGATTTCCTCCAGACTATAACCGCGTTCCACGTGCTCCTCGTCGATGCGGTCCCAGATTCCTCCCTGTCTTGCGAAACCCACTATGCGCTTGGTTGCGGTCTTGGTCTCGGCATCGTAACTGTTGATGTGAACGTCGAAAATGTCGGGAGCATCCTGGGCCACAAAGAAGGGGTGTGACCGCCACAGTACGGCGAGCCCGTAGATCGTGTTCATGTCAAAGATGAAAACGCCGCCGGGATTCAGAGCCTCAGAGATTCCCGTGAAAGCGGCCAGGATCTCCCGGCCGTGGAGAAGGTAGTTCAGGCTGTCATACCAGCATGTGACAAGATCGAATCGGCTGCCGAACCCGAGGGAGCGCATGTCGCCCAGCACAAGTCTCACCCCGAGGCTTTCCTGGTCGGCGCGGCGCCGAGCTATCCCAAGCATGTGGGGAGACAGATCGAGGCCGGTGACGTCGAACCCCTGCTTTGCCATCGCTACAGCAAAAGTACCCTCCCCGCAGGCTACATCGAGAATGGTCTTGGCGTGCACATCAAGCTTTCGGAGGGTTAGAGGCACGAGCTCGGCCATCCTCCGGCTGTACCCGGGATAGGGGCCGTGAGCATACAAGTCCGCGAACCTCTCATAGATGCCCATCCGCGGTCTCAGTCCAGGCCCTTCCTGACGTCGACTAACTTGAGATAGTGCTTGCGCTCCTCTGCGATTATCTTGTCGATTTGGTCGGCCTGGCTCTTGGGGACTACGGACTTGGTCTCGATGTAGTACAGAATGGATTCGATTTCGCGCTGCATTGCAAACTCAATCGCCTCTTCCACGTCGTAGAGATCCTCGAGCTCCTCTTGCATCTCGTCCGGTGGGAAAACGATGCTGTCCGCGTACGCGCGCAGATATGCGAAATACTCGCCCGGGTAGGTCTCCGGGGGTTCGTAGTTCTCGAGCTTGGAGACCATCTCCACGAAAACCTTCTTGTGCTTTGTCTCCTCACCGGCAAGCAAGCCCAGGAGCTCCTTGAGCTTGGGATCATCAGTCAAGGTCACGGCATGGCTGTACATCTTCTCTCCGTTCTCCTCGATTCTCATGGCGATCTGTAAGATCTCGCTTGCCTTGAATATGGCCATCTCGAACCTCCTTCGCTGTATCAGGCCGTCAGGCCGGCCTGCCTGTGTTTCCCCAGGATCTCATCCGCCAACTTGCCGAGTGCCTCAAAATCGGCGGGCTTTGGGTATCCTTTTACTATGACCGGCGTCAGGACTTCAACCTTCAGATCGGGGATCATCGCCTTTATGGTGTCAAGCATCTTGGATCCCCAGCCGTACGAGCCCACAACGCCGGCGAATCGCACCTTCGGCCTCAGGGCATTGGCAAGGTAGGTGGCGTAGACCGCCAGGGGGTGGGGCCCGACCAGCACAGTCGGGGCGGCTATCACGATGGTCGCAGCATCAACCAGTGCCATCGCGAGTTTGCCGACGTCGGTTACCACCAGGTCAAAGGGCTTCACCACGATCCTGCGCCCGATCAGTTCGCCGACCAGATAGTCCACCATCCTCTGGGTGCTGCCGTGCATCGAAATGTAAGGTATGACGACCTCGTTTTTCACACTGTCCGAAGACCATTCGCTGTAAGCCTTGATAATGGACTCGGGATTGAGATGGATCGGACCGTGGCTGGGGGCCACCACACGGATATCGACTCCCGCGAGTCTTGCCAGGTGCTTCTGAACATTGTTCCTGAAGGGCATCATGATTTCGGCATAGTAGCGTTTCGCAGCCTCATGGAAGTCCGCGACACTTTCGACGAAGAGCTCTGAGGTAGCGAGATGAGCCCCGAGGAAATCGCACGGAAAGAGAATCTTGTCCTCGACCAGGTACGTGAACATGGTCTCGGGCCAGTGCACCCAGGGCGCAAGCATGAATTGCAGGGTCTTGCCCCCTAGCGGCAGGCTCTGGCCGTCCTCTACGGTCAAGAACCTGTCCTCAGAAACGAGAAGGTGCTCGCGCAGAAGATCCTTGCACTTGGGATTGGTAACGATCTTGGACTCGGGATGGAGCTCAGCCATTCTGCCGATCAGACCCGAGTGATCCTGCTCGGCGTGATTGGCGATTATGTAATCGAGCTTCTCGACACCGAGCTCCTTGAGATTGCTCAAGAGCTCCTGCTCTCGTGAAGGATCGACCGTGTCTATGAGAGCGGTCCTGTCATTTCCCCGGATGAGATACGCATTGTAGCTGGTTCCGTCGGGAAGCGGGATCAGGGAGTCAAAGAGCCGCCGCTGCCAGTCGATCGCGCCAACGTAGTAGACATTGTCCTTGATTGTTCTCACGGCCATAGGTGCGAGCCTCCTCCACACCCCGCGTATTGCTTGCGGACTTAAGCTACACGGGTTTCAGTTCCGCAGACTCCAGATCCGGCGATTACTCCGCAGGCTCAAATTGGTCCTTGGCCACACCGCAAACCGGGCAGGCCCAGTCGTCGGGCAGGTCTTCGAAGGCCGTGCCCGGCTTTATTCCGGCATCAGGATCTCCGGCCTTTGGATCGTAAATATATCCGCATACGGTGCATCTGTACTTCCTCATCTTTGTCTCCTCCCTGGTTCCTGAGCCCGGTGCCTGGATCCTTTGATCTTCCTGATAGGTCGCGGCAGCCTTCGGGGTCTTGCCTTTCTTCACCTGGTGATAATAAGCGTAGGTCATAGGTTCGCCCTGACCCGTGACGCCACAATCGACCACTTTGCCGACGAAGATGGTGTGGGTGCCTACATCAAGCTTGTCTATCACTTCTGCTTCGATATAGCCGAGGGAGTAATCCAGCACTATGGGTGAGCCGGTCTTCCCGGTCCGGTACTTGGTGTCTTTGAACTTATCGATCTCCCTGCCTGACTTGAAGCCCCACGTGCCGATGAACGACATCGGAGTCACGGTGGAAAGGATGGAGGCTGCAAAGGCCTTGCTTGAAGAGATGAATTCATGGGTCAGGTTGGATCTGTTGACGCTCACGACAATAGTGGGAGGTTCAGCAGTCACCTGAAACACGGTGTTGACGATCTGCCCGTTGAGATTGTCTCCCTTCCGCGAGCTGACCACGTACAGACCGTAACTGCAAAGCCAGAGAGCCTTGGTGTCCATCTACATTTTCCTCCGTATGCAATCTAGTGATGGCCTCAATTCAAGTCAAGATGACCATATGGCTGCCCGCACCGGCTACTTCGAGAGTTTCGATGCTATGGTTGCGGTGTGCCTGCCCTGGTATCTCGCGGCGGCGAGCTCGTTCTCGCTTGGCCACCGCTCGCCCTTGGCTCCAGCGATCGTGGAGGCCCCGTAAGGGGAACCACCGGTGATCTGGTCCATGCGCGTCTGGCCCTGGAAGGCATACGGCAGTCCGACAACCACCATCCCGTGATGAAGCAGGGTTGTGTGAAAACTCAGGATGGTCGATTCCTGGCCGCCGTGCTGCGTGGCCGAGCTTGTAAATACGCTGCCCACCTTGCCCACCAAGGCGCCTCTTGTCCATAGGCCGCCCGTGGCGTCAAGGAACTGGCGCATCTGACCGCACATGTTGCCGTAGCGCGTGGGAGTCCCGAAGATCACGGCGTCGGCCAGTCCCAGTTCCTCGACTGTGCACATGGGAACAGCGGCCATCGATTTCTGGGCCTCCAGCGCCCCCATCTTCTCAAGCACCACCTCGGGTAGCGTCTCCGGGACTCGGCGCAGAAACACGTCTACTCCCGGAACCTCCCTGGCGCCTTCAGATACCGCCTGTGCCATACGGTGAATGTGGCCATAGAGAGAGTAATAAAGGATCAGCATCCTCACGTGCCTTGCCTCCTTCTTCAATGCTCTGCGCGTCGGCTTTGCCATGATCGCAGCTTCCATATGCGACCCCGCAGGCTCCAGTCAGGTTATGTTGAAAAGAGTGAAGTAACCTAGATCATGATATATGCAGCGGGCTGCAAGTCAATACGAAAACCGCCAAAGAACTGACCCCACGGGACGGTCCCATGGGGTCATCCTGTAGTAGCCGGCCTGTCGATACAGTCTCTATAGGTCCAGCGGGCTCTTTATCGCAACCTTCTCTTCGGTGACCAGTCGCTTGTAGATCGACGTGGTCTCGGTCCGGGCGTGCCCGAGCAGCCGCCTGACGTGCTTTATGTCCGTACCCTTCTGAAGCAGATGGACCGCGAAGGAATGTCTCAGCGAATTGCAGCTGGCCTTCCTCTTAATGTCCGCCTTCTTCAGAGCCTGCTTGAAGGCTTTCTGGACTGCTCTCGGGGTCATCGGGCCGCCCTCGATGCCAGGGAACACGTAATCCTCTGGACCCCTATCCGAGACGAACGCATGAAGCATTGGGCCAATCTTGTCCGAGAGGATGGTCTCCCTTTGGGACTTGGCTTTTCTGCCGCTCTTCGCGTTGCCGCGGATGGTGAGCTTCTTCCCCTCGATGTCGACGTCCTTTACCTGGAGGCCCAGAAGCTCATCCAGCTTGAGGCCCGAAGAATACATGAGCTGGAAGATCAGTCTGTGGCTGACGTTCCTCGTGATACTGACGATCTTCTGGATCTCCTCCCTGCTGAGAATCGACGGCATCGGCCGCGCCCGTCTCTTGAGCTCCACCGAGAGCTCGAGCGGTTTTCCGAACTGGTGTTTGAAGAGCAGCTTGATGGCACTGGCGGCGATACCCACCGAAGACTGTGATGCACCACCCTTCGACGTGCCCTCGAGGATGCCCCGGATGTACTTGTCGGCATCATCAGGTGTGGGAGATGCCGGGTTGGGCACTGCTTTCAGGAAGGATGATACGGCTGTTGCGTAGACTTCAGTCGTTCTTGCACTGTATCCACGCTGGGTGAGATCCTGCTTGAACTGCTTGACGACATCCTGCGGTACGATAGCTTGCCTATTGGCATACATGGCCGACGCTCCTTTTGCGAATCCGTGCCTGATGACCCAGGCGTCCCTCCGTGTTTGGTAACATAATGGGTAGGGTTTGTTTTGTCAAGAAAGATGTGGGGTGGGTGTGCAAATTTCTGCGCCCGTGGAAGCGCCTACCTCAGAGTTCCGAGGAGTCTCTTGGCCTCGGCATTTGTGGGGTCAAGCCGCAAGGCGGCTTCGACCTCTCGGCGCGCTTTGGCCTTGTCTCCCCGGCCGGCATAAAGATCCGCCAGGTCAAGTCTCGCCGGGATATATTGAGGGTCTGCAGCTATTGCCTGTTTAAAATGCTTCTCGGCGGAGGCCGCATCCCCAATTTGGCGGTCGAGGATACCGATATTGGTATTGATCGCACCCAGGTCGAATTTGTATTGAAGGCCGCTCTCGAGCTCCCGTTTCGCCTCTTCGAATTGTCCGCCTGAGGCGAGAGCGATCGCCAGACCTATGCGCGCAGGGTTGAAGCTCGGCATGCGCTTCAGTGCCTCACGGTAATTGGCGATAGCATCGTTGGGTCTGTTGGTCGTCTGGGCTATCCGCCCCAGCGAGTACCACGCGTGCGGGTCGCCGGGGTTTATCTCAATTGCCTTCTCAAACTGGATCTTGGCCTCGACAGACCTGCCCCGCCGAAGGTAGGCGTTGCCAAGGTTCATCCGGGCCTGGTCGAAATCCCCCCGGAGCTCGACCGATTGCTTGAAGGCTGCGAAAGACTCGTCGTATCTTCCCTGCTGGTCCAGCACCACTCCGAGGTTAAAATAGGCCTCGGCGTTCTTGGGATCGTTGGCGATCACGCCCTTCGAGATCCTGGCCGCCTCATCGAGGTGACCCACGTTGATGTGGTAGAGGGCCAGCATATTCCGGGCCGGCAGGAAGTTCGGATCCTTCTTGGTGGCGTCACTGAGCACCATGTAGGCCTTATCAAGGTCGCCCTTCTGGATCAGGGCATTGCCCATCGCGACGACAACATCGAGATTGCCGGGTTCCTTGGCAAGGATCTCGTTCCAGATCTCGATCGCCTTGTCGAATTCCCCCTTCATCATCAGCGAGTGAGCAAGTTTGGTGAGGTCGGTGGGCGCGCCTCCCACGTAGCCCAGGGCCTTGAGCCGATCGAGGATGGCCGCTTCTTCTTCCTTCTGTCTCGGTGACGATGCTACCGCGGTCCGCACCCCGTAGGTTGCTATCTCGCCGGTCTGGGATGAGACCGCGAGCCAATCGGAATCGAAGGCGGCCTCGAGCACCCGCCCCGACATGTCCTTGGCTTTGGGAAGACCGACCAGTCGCAAGATTGTCGGGGCGATGTCGAGGATACCCGCATCGGTGAGCTTGGCCCCCTTCCGGACGTGGTTGCCATAGAGGGCGATCGCACCCGCCATCCTGTGCCAGGCGACCGCCTGAGGCGCGCCTACGACCGAGGGTGCCCTAGGCCGCAGGTCGCCGCTCTTGAAGCCGTGATCGGAGAGGAAGATCAGGGTGGTCCCCTCGTCGACCACCTTGAGCCACTCACCGACCAAGCGATCGGTGTGAGCATAGGCCTCCAGCACTGCTCCGCCATATTTCTGCGCGTCCCGGTCGGATACGTCCTGAGTATGAGGCTCCATATACTTGATGAAAAGATGACATGTGTTATCGATAAGATCGAGGTATACCGAGAAGAGCTGGGGCCGGTACTGCTTGTATGCATACCGGGCAACGCTCTCGTAGGTGAGGTTCGATGCCAGGGCGACTCTCAGATTTCGGGGAAGGTCCAGCGGATCGAAAGTCTTCGCCTGGGGCGCGATCTGGTCGCGCCCGACCTTTATGAAATCCGCCACGGTCTCGTAGGGAACCTCGCTGGCGTCGAGGATAAAGGGCCGAATCTCGCCCACGAGATTATCGGGATAGATGAGGCCGGGTGTGTCGGCGCGGCGGGCGCCGCCCCGGTCGGCCTCATAGGAAGCGCCCTTCTGCCAGCGGGGATCGAAGATGTGATAGCCCACGCGGTCCGACACCATGAAACCCTTGACCGCTTCGGCCGGAAAGGTCCCCAGCCATCCGATGAAACCTGAGGACCGCCCGAAGCGCGTCATCATGTTCCACAGGGCGGGCACCCGCCGCATGCCGCTTGATATGGGCACGTCTTCGCCCGTGGCAGCATCCTTCATCAGAAAGTCCACTATGCCGTGAGCCGGAGGCTCGACACCGGTTGCCAGCGTGGTCCAGATCATGGGAGAGATCAAGGGTTCCATCGAGAGCAAATCGCCGGTTGCGCCCTCGGCAATCAGCTTCTCGATGTTGGGCATGCGCTTGATCTTCGAGACTGCCCGGTAGATCTCCCAGTCAAAGCCGTCACAACCGACGACGATCACTCGCCCCCCGACCTGGTCGGCGACAGCCGATATCCTCTTGTCCTCCGGGTTGGTGACCACCTCGAAGGACCGGAGCGACGCCGCGTACACATTGATTTTATATGTAGCGAGTGAGGAATTGAGATAAGTAACGATCTCTTTGCCGGTCTTCTGAGTATCGCCTCCCCAGTCCCAGTTACCGGATCCATCCCCGCGGCGCCTCAGGAAATCGGCGACGAGCGGTGAGATCAGGACCTCGGCGTACTTCCCACGATAGGACCGGTGGAGCGCGGCCACGTTGTTGCGGCGGACCGACAACTCCAGACTGATGTCGAAGTTGAATCTGCCCTGTGGTCCCTCGGATGAGTTCCTGATGGTGATCTCGCGGGTCTCTATGGGATAGAAGGCAACGCGCTGCCACGGTGCGCGTAGGTGCGGGCCATAGCCCATAAGTCGGACCGAGTCGCCGGCATCTATCGCTCCAACGTAGCCGCGATTCACAAACTGAATGAATGCGGCCGCAAAGGCCACTGCGGCGCACACCAGTGTCAGGGCAATCTTCCTTCTCATGCCGATCTCTATTCCGATCCGGGTTTTCCCCTCTTGCCTAAGGGCTCCGTGCCTATTAAGTTAACCTAAAGGTTTCGCATTACACAACATCTTAAGCTCGATTCGGTGCGGGTTAGGCGCGGGAATAAGCTAAGAGGGGACCACAGTGCATGAATGGTGGGAAACCTTTTTTGATGAAGCTTGGCTCACGCCCGGTTTCGGGCTGAGAACACGCGGCCGTACCCTCTCCGACACCCGATTCATCAGGAAAGTCCTCTCGCTCAAGAAAGCAGGACAGGTGACGGGCCAATTGCAGAGAATGATCTTAAGTCCGTGGGCTTTTCGGGCGATCTACCTTCTAGGTCGTAATCACTCAGACCTCTTTGAAAGGTTGGAACCATGAGCTGTCCGTTTGCCAGGAATTGCCCGGGCTTTGAGACCTTCGCCGAGGGGAGTGAGCAGATCCACCTGGCGTGGGCCTTCTGTTGGGGCGAGTATCGCGACTGCGACCGATACAAGTGCAGGGTCGCGGTTGGCCGAGATGCCCGCGTGTCGGGATCGATTGGGACTGAGATCCTGACCGACAGGGAGATAATCCTGGATAGGCTACTGCGCGAGCTTGCCTGATCGATTGCCACAGAGGCAGTAGGGGCCGGGGGTGCGTGACCTCACTTGTTTACCTCTACTTACCCCGGGTCATTACCCTTGGCGCCGAAACTCCCACACGGCCTGTTTGCCCGCATCCACGTAATCATCAATCCTCGAAACCAGGGTGTCCGATATGCAGTCTCCCGCAGTTTCCTTCGGGGCCGGTCCCCATTTTGATCTGTCCATCGCGGGCAAGATGTCATAACCTTCGGTTGCCGGACCGGAAGGCAGGTGGAACCGGCGACGCCATGCCGATAGGAAATGCTGATGGGAGATCGACAAGTCAGGAGAGGAACGAAATGATGGATTTCAAAACAGGTAAGCTCTCGCAGGTGCAGATCGAGGCAATACTCAACGCGCTTCCCGGGGACATGACTTTTGCGGACGCCGACGGCACGGTTCGCTACTACAACGAACCCAAGGCCCAGCTCTTCTCCAGAAAAGAAGCTATACTCGGTACCAGTGTCCAGTCCTGCCACCCCGAGAAGAGCGTTGGTCTGGTTAGCGAGTTACTACAGGATCTCAAGACCGGCCGGCGGGACGCTGCCGAGTCCTGGACGAGATTGGAGGGCCGGCTGATTCATATTCGTTATTTTGCGGTGCGGGACCGCGCCGGTGAGTATCTCGGCTGCCTCGAGTTTGTGCAGAACGTATCGGACATCGTGGGGCGCGCCCCGGCGGACAAGCCCCTTCAGTAAAGGGAGGTCACATTGTTCCTGACGAGTTTGAGTCCGGTTCTCCAGGCCTTGCTCGCCAGCACCTATACCTACGCCATGACAGCAGCCGGCGCGGGCTTCGTATTCTTGAGTAAGGAACCCAATCGGAAGATGCTGGATGGAATGCTCGGTTTTGCCGCGGGAGTGATGACGGCGGCAAGCTTCTGGTCGCTCTTGGCACCGGCAGTTGAGATGTCACGGGGTAAAGCACTTCCCATTTGGTTCGCGCCTGCGGTGGGCTTTCTCACAGGAAGTCTCTTCATCTGGCTCGTCGATCAGATATTGCCGCACCTTCATCTCGGGCTGCCGGTCGAGAAGGCTGAAGGTATAAGGACCAGGCTCAAGACCAGCGCCCTGCTGGTGCTCGCTGTGACCTTGCACAATATCCCCGAAGGCCTGGCAATTGGGGTCGCTTTCGGAGCAGCCCACGTAGGGCTTCCGGGCTACGCCCTCCCGGGCGCAATTGCCCTCGCGGTCGGTATCGGCCTTCAGAATCTCCCGGAAGGAATCGCGGTCAGCATGCCGCTGCGATGCGAAGGCATGTCCCGACGGAAGAGTTTTGCATTCGGTCAGCTGTCGGGCCTGGTCGAGCCTGCCGCCGCGGTCCTGGGCGCACTTGCGGTGATCAAGGTCGAGGCGCTCCTGCCATACGCTCTGGCCTTTGCAGCCGGTGCGATGATCTACGTTGTGGTCGAAGAGGTGATTCCCGAGTCCCGGAGATTCGGAAACACCGACCTGGCCACTCTGAGCACCATCGGCGGCTTTGTGGTGATGATGATACTGGATGTGGCTTTTAGCTAGCTTTCGATCACGCTGAAGGAGACACCTCTCAAAAGTATACGCTTCTCTTGACATTACCCTCTCCCTCCGCCGTGGGTGAAAGTCCTTCACATAATGCAGAAATAGGCATATGATAGGAGTGCGGCGACGAAAGGAAGGAGAAGTGGAGCATGCGATGCTTGCTATTGGTATTGGCTGCGGCCGTTCTTCTCATTGCCGGTCCGGCCTCGTGCCACACTATCTACATCAGCCCTGACGGATCCGGGGATGTGCCCACGATCCAGGCGGGCATCAGTCTGGCGGTCTCTGGAGACACGCTGCTGCTTGCCAGCGGCACCTTCCGCGGTGCCGGCAACTACAACATGGTGGTCCCCGATAAAGCCATATTGATACGATCGGAAACCGGTAATGCCGGCGATTGCGTGATCGACGGGGAAGAAGACCTGGACCCGAGTGGATTGCGACATGTTTTTGATATTGAGAAGGGGAACCTCGTGCTCGACGGCATCACGATTCGAGACGCCGGCCCGGCCGTATTGGCATACAACACCTCATCGGGGGGTTCGGGCCTGTCGATCACGGCAAGAGACTGTGCCTTCGTCTCCAACTCGACCGAGGGCTCCGGTGGCGCATTCGACCTCTATTGTTGGACGTGTAATGCCGTTATCAGCAACTGTACATTCACCTCGAATGAGGCGGGTTGCGGGGGCGCTATCTATTTTTACGGCATCTATTTTAATATCACGATCGATGGCTGCACCTTCAACGGCAATCGGGCGTACTGGCCTGGAGGAGGCGCCATTTACTGCGATGGTCATGAAGCCGATGCGATCATCCGCAACAGTGTTTTCTGCGGCAACTGGTCGGGTTCATACGGCGGGGCCATCGCCGTGAACAATATGGCTGGAGGGGCACGCATCGCGGGTTGCACCTTCTTCGCCAATCATGCACCCGAGGGCAGCGCGATTTCCGCCTATGTGGGGGAGGCGATCAGCAATTGCATAATTGCCTACGGAACCGGTGGGTGTGGTTTCTACCATGTCGATGACCCCGACTATGGACCAAACATAGGATGCACCGACATCCACGGTAATGAGGGCGGTGATTGGGTCGGGGTTATCGCCGGCATGGTTGGCCAAGGCGGCGATTTCTCGGTTTGCCCCGGATTCTGCTATCACGAAGGTGAGCCTTATGACCTTAGGCTTTGCAGCACATCACCCTGCTTGCCGGGCAATCATCCTGCCGGCACCAATTGCGGTCTCATCGGCGCGTTGGGTGACGGGTGCGCCTGTGGTCCAAGCGCGATTCAGCCTTCCACTTGGGGCGCGATCAAGGCCATCTTCCGATAGGCCTTCAAATGGCCCCACAGATTGCCCTCATGCAGGGATTCCGGTCAACACCCCGGCCAATCCCCGAGCAATACGACGACCCTCCTCGACCCCAAGACCATGCTGAAAAATCAGTTGCGTTTCGGCAGACATTCTTGTATCATTCCTGAGTTTCGTCGCGTCAACTTCCCGGTTTTCGCTTGACGTGAGGTGAGCGACAATATATGTTCACCGATTCGGTGGGACAAGATCGGCGCGGTTGAAGGCTACGCCGATTCACAGACAGGAAAAAGGTGGATGACGGCCTACTACGTAACTGATTCGGACTTCCCCAGGTTCTTGTCCTGGTTTGAGAAGCGCGGCGACCTGTTTGTGACCACCAAGGATGACGAGGGGCGAGTAAGGATAAAGCCCTACGCTGCGGCCGGCGGGTTTACCTATCCCGGCGTAAGATCATTTCAGCCGCTTAAACCCTTCTTCTTCTCCTTGCTCGAAGAGGTTGCTGAGTACCCTTCCAAAGAGAGCTCCTTCAAAGAATCCAGGCCCTTTGCAATAGTGGGGGCATCGGCCTGCGACGTGAGGGCTATCGAAGCCCTCGACAAGGTCTTCCTGGAGGGCGATTTCAAGGATCCCTTCTATGAGGAACGCCGCAAGAAAGGCTTTGTCGTGAGCACCGACTGCACCGAGCCTCTGGAGACCTGTTTTTGCGTGCTGGTCGGTGTGAAGCCCTATGCCGAGAAGGGTTTTGACTTGAACCTGACCAAGCTCGAAGGCGGCTACGTTGCCGAAGTCGGAAGCGACAAGGGCAAGGAAGCTGCCGACGCCAATAAGGATGTATTCAAGCCCGCGACCGATAAGCATCTCGCGGAGCGCCAGGCGATCCGGCAGAAGACGCTGCAGTCGGTCGAGAAACAGTCGGCGGAGTACAAGCCGCCCAAGACCTGGCCGGAGCTGCTTGCCGGAGCGTACGACGACGCCGCCTGGGCCAAGCATGTTGAGACCTGCGTCGAGTGCGGCGCATGCCTTTTCCTGTGCCCCACCTGCCAGTGTTTTCTCCTCTATGATGAGAGATTCCGGGACCGCTACAAGCGGCTCAAGATGTGGGATGCCTGCGCCTATAAGCGTTTCGCGCAAGTCGCCGGGGGCGCAAATCCCCGCAAACACCTGGTCGAGCGCTTCAAGCACAGGTACTATCATAAGCTCGACTATTTTCCGAAGAACTATGGCTTCGACGGGTGCACCGGCTGCGGCAGATGCATAGCCGGCTGCCCGGGCAAGATAGACATGAGAAAGGTGCTCAAGGAAGTATGTCGGTAGCTAAAGACATCTATAAGCCGATACTTGCCGAGATCCTAGAGGTGATCGACGAAAGCTCTACGATCAAGACCTTTGTCCTGAGGCCCAGTGAGGAGATTCCCTTTGAGGCCGGTCAGTTCATGGAAGTCACCGTGCCGGGCCTGGGTGAGGCTCCCTTCACGCCCTCCTCCAATCCTCGGGTCAGGGAGACCCTGGAGTTCACCATAATGAGGGCGGGTAAGGTAACGGGTGTGCTCCACGCTATGAAGAAGGGCGAGACGGTCGGCGTCAGGGGCCCGATGGGCAAGGGCTATCCCCTGGACCACTTCAAAGGCAAGGAGATCTTGATCGTCGGGGGTGGTGTCGGGCTTGCTCCGCTCCGGTCACTTTTCCTGGCACTGTGTAACCGGCTTGACGATTTCAAGAAGATCCTCTTCTGCTACGGCGCCAAAGCGCCGCAGGACATCATCTATAAGTCCCAGATCCTGGAGCAGTGGCCCAAGATAAACCCATCCAGGATCGAATTCCGGCTCTCGGTGGACGTGGGCGATCCCACCTGGAAAGGCAACGTGGGCGTGGTGACGACCGTGGTCAAGGACCTCGGGCTCGATATGGCAAACAGCCTGGTGGTGGTCTGCGGCCCGCCCGTCATGATGAAGTTCGCCACCTTGAAGCTGGTGGAGCTAGGCTTTCCCGATAACGTGATCTATCTCTCCATGGAAAAGAACATGAGTTGTGGGATAGGCAAATGCGGGCATTGCATGCTGGGCGAATACATGGTGTGCAGGGACGGCCCGGTGATGACCTATGACCTTATCAAGGGCAAGCCGGCCCTTTGGGATTAATTTTGTGAGGTCGCCGAGTTGAAAAAGATCTTCATCGATCTGGACATATGCGACGGGTGCGAGGCCAAGGAGCAGTGCACGACCCGGTGTAGTTACCCCTACCACCCGGCCAACGACGGCATAACTAGTCTTCGAGAGCTGGCGGCCTATGCCGTCATCTGCCGAAAGTGCGAATCGGGGAACTGCATCAATGCCTGCCCCAAGGAGGCCCTCGAGAAGGAGCCCGGCGGCGTCCTCAGGCGGCACAACCTGAGATGCATAAGCTGCAAATCCTGCGCTCTGGCCTGTCCCTTTGGCACGATTTACCCGGAACTGATCCCGTACTGGCTCTCAAGGTGCGATTACTGCCTGGGCAGGATCGCTCCAGCTGACGACCCGCTGTGTGTCAAGACCTGTCCTCTGGGCGCAATCAAGTTCGTAGAGATCGAGCCCGATGAGGCGAAAAAGCTCCACCAGGGTGGCGAGCATTTGGTAGTGAAATGTGACGTCTGGAAGAGGTAGCAGGTTCGTATGAGCATTCTTCAAGCGATGGGATTCCTGGTTGTGGGTTTCGTGATTGCGGCCGTGGTCGGCATGTTCGCTCACTGGTTCGACCGCAAGATCACGGCCAGAATACAGTGGAGGGTTGGCCCGCCATTCTTCCAGCCGGTCTATGACTTCGTCAAGCTCTTGGGCAAGGAGGTCATCGTGCCCGAGGGCGCGTCACGTTTCCTTTTCCTGTCGGCACCGCTTTTCGCGCTTGCAGCTGTCGCGGTAGTTAGCGCGATCCTCCTGAGGACAATCGTATTTCCATCTCAGACCTTCGTCGGCGATCTCATCGTCGTGATCTATCTTCTTACCATCCCGTCTCAGGCCGTGATTCTGGGGGCGTTCGCATCGGGCAATCCGCTTGCATCGTTGGGTGGCTCCAGGGAAATGAAGATGATTCTCTCCTACGAGCTTCCTTTCGTGCTTGCCATACTGGTCGCTATAATCAAGGCGGGAAACACGATAAGGCTCGACGAAATCATACAGTATCAGGCCGCTGGGCGGCCAATAATCGCCTCAATTTCCGGCGTGATTGCCTTTCTTATCTGTCTCCTTGTTGCTCAAGCGAAGCTCGGCAAGGTTCCCTTTGATGCTCCTGAGGCGGAGACCGAGATCATGGGTGGCGCATACATAGAGTATTCCGGTATCCCGCTAGGGCTCTTCAAGCTGACCCAGTGGATGATGGCTTTCGTGATGCCGCTCTTTATGATTGTGCTTTTCCTCGGTGGTTTGAACTGGAGATCATCCTGGCTAAGTCTGGTTTACGGGGTGGTCGGATACTTGGTGATACTTCTGTTGATGACGCTCATAAGAAACACTAATCCTAGACTTAGGATCGATCAGGTAATGAAGTTCTTCTGGGCGATGGTGACACCCTTCGGTGTTGCGGCGGTGGTTCTGGCTTTCCTGGGTTTGTGAGGAATAGGGTATGAGTCTAAAGCTTAAGGCGCTCACGAAATCGATCTGGGTCTTTCATCTCGCAGCCAGCCCGTGCAATAACTGCGACATCGAGATACTTGACGCTCTCACTCCCCGCTTTGATCTTGAGCGCTTCGGGATTCAGCTGGTCGGGAGCATCCGCCACGCGGATGCGATCCTGGTTACGGGCTCGATGAACCGCAAATCAAGCAAGGTACTCAAGCGGGTGATCGCTCAGGCGCCCAAGCCGTGTTTTGTGATTGCCTTAGGCAATTGTTCTTGCTCTACGGAGATGTTTGGGAAATCATATAATGAGACCAGGCCGCTTGATGAGGTTGTCCCGGTTGATGCTTACATTGCGGGATGCCCACCCAAGCCGGAGGCCATGATTCAGGCCGTTGTGGCTTTGGTCCAGGCCAAGCTTGCGGCGAGCAAGAAATAGGAGGACGGATTAGATGGCGGACGAGGTTCTGCAGGGTCTTAAGACCAGGTTCGGAGCCGCGATCATCGAAGTTTACGATAAGAGCCCCGGCCGGACCTATATCACGGTCGATCCCAAAGGGCTACCGGACGTGGCCGAGTATCTATATAAGGAACTGGGTTGCCGCTTCTCGATCGCTACGGGGATGCACATGGTAGGCGGCATGGAGATACTGTATCACTTTCCGCTTGACCGGGCGCACCGTTTCCTCAATCTCCGTGTGATACTCGATCCGGATAAGCCTTCGATCGAGTCGATAGCGATCCGGGTGCCCGCGGCCGAGTGGATCGAGCGGGAGATGCACGAACTGCTGGGAATTGAGTTCCGGAATCACCCGGACATGAGACATCTCTTGCTGTCGGATGACTGGCCTACGGACAATCACCCGTTGCGGAAGGATTGGAAGGATTGGAGGGGCGGGGACAATGGCCAAAAGTAAGACTGTAATTCCGATCGGACCTTATCATCCTCTGCAGGAGGAGCCCGAGTTTTTCAAGCTCCACGTCGAGGGTGAGAAAGTGGTCGAGCTTGAGATAGAGATAGGCTATAACCATCGCGGTATCGAGAAGCTGGCTGAGGGTCTGAGCTATGATCAGATTCCTTTCCTGGTCGAGCGGATCTGCGGCATCTGCTCTTCGTCGCACCCCTTCGCCGGCGTGATGGCGACCGAGGACGTTGCCGGCGTTGAGATTCCCGAGCGAGCCAAGTACATCAGAACCTTCATCGGGGAATTGGAGAGGGTTCACTCCCACCTTCTGTGGCTGGGGCTGGCGGGCCACTTCCTGGGCTACAACACGGTGTGGATGTGGGCCTGGAAGTATAGGGAACCCGTGCTGGATCTCTTTGAGCTCCTGACCGGTAACCGCAATCATTACGGCATGATGAAGCCCGGCGGTGTCCGGCGTGACTTTGCCGATGAGGATATCGCTTCGGCAGTGCGTATCCTCGACAGCCTAGTAAAGCCCACCTTGATGTTCCGCGATGTTGCGCTCTCCGATCCCGTGCTTCAGGCCAGGACCAAGAACATCGGCGTCCTTACCAAGCAGGATTGCATCGAGCTCGGGGCTCTTGGGCCGACGGCGAGAGCTTCCGGTGTTCCCATAGACGTGCGGAGGGACCATCCTTACGCGGCCTATGGCGACGTCGACTTCGACGTGATCGTCACCGAAAGGGGCGACGTCTTCGATAAGCTCGTGGTGCGGGTCCTGGAGATCCTCGAGTCGGTCAAGATATGCAAGCAGTGCTGCCGGAAGCTCCTCGAGGTGAAGGACGGCATCGATGCGAACCTCACCGAGATTCCCCCCGGTGAAGGCATCGGAACCCATGAAGCTCCGCGAGGGGAGGTCATACATTATACCCGGTCGGACGGTAGCAACCGCCCCGTGAGATACAAGATCCGCGCGCCGAGTTTCATGAATGTGCCGACAAATAAGCGCGCTTGTGTGGGCTATACCGTGTCGGATGCCACCATAACGCTCGCAGCGATTGACCCGTGCTATTGTTGTACGGAGCGGACGCTCGTGGTTGATGCCGGCAGCGGCCGGCAGCTGCTGACCGGCAAGGATCTTCTCAGGCTATCGCATGAGAAAACCCGGAAGCTCATGGAGAAGTATAATTCGAGGATGGACAAGATATGGATCTAGTGGGCTACACGATTCTTATCCCGATGATTGCCGGCCTCCTTGTGAGGATTATCCCGGATGCCCTCAAGGGCGTCAAGGAAACGATCGCCGTCATCATCGTGGGGGTGACCTTCTGGCTCACGATAGTCCTGTTCCGGAAGGGGTGGCTCGAGAGCAAGATGTTTGG
This sequence comes from Candidatus Eiseniibacteriota bacterium, assembly GCA_043808325.1. Lineage (GTDB taxonomy): Bacteria > Arandabacterota > Arandabacteria > Arandabacterales > Arandabacteraceae > JAZDEY01. Next base: position 24,920 of record JAZDEY010000082.1, on the reverse strand, counting down.
GATGACGCTCTTCAAGGTGGACTATCTATCATCGTTTGTTCTTCTCTCGATAGGTTTCTTTGGCCTCCTGATGATGGTCTATTCCCTCGGATTTATGAGGGGCAAGCCGAATCTCAAACAGTACTATGCCTATTCCCTTCTCTCCCTTGGAGCAGCATACGGCGCCGTCCTTTCTAACGATCTCGTCATGCTCCTCAGCTTTTGGGGGTTTTTGGGTCTCACTCTTTATCTGCTGATAGGTGTTGCGGGGGCTAGGGCCTCGGCTGCTGCTAAGAAGACCATGATAATAGTCGGCGGCACCGACGCTCTGATGGCGCTTGGCGTTGCGATTCTCTGGATGATGACGGATTCAACAAGCCTGTCGCAAGATCCCATCCCGACGATCACGCGGCTTTCCTGTTTTGCTTTCATTCTCTTTGCCTGTGCAGCATTTGCCAAAGCCGGCGCCATGCCCTTCCACAGCTGGATACCCGACGCGGCTGAATGGGGCCCCGCATCAGCGGTTGCCTTCTTGCCGGCGTCGGTGGACAAGCTTCTGGGTATATACTTGCTCGCCCGCATCTCGCTTCACGTTTTCAACCTGACGCCGGCGATGATGCTGCTCCTGCTTATCGTCGGATCGTTCACGATCATCGCGGCGGTGATGATGGCGCTTGTCCAGCACGACATGAAGCGGCTGCTCGGCTTCCATGCCGTTTCCCAGGTTGGGTACATGGTGATAGGGATAGGGACGATGAATCCCATCGGTATAGCCGGCGGACTTTTCCACATGCTCAATAATGCCATCTACAAGGGGTTGCTGTTCCTTTGCAGTGGCGCTGTGGAGAAACGGGAGGGCACAACCGATCTGGACAGCCTCGGCGGGCTTGCGAGGTACATGCCGATAACCTTCGGAGCATGTGCGATAGCGTCCCTGGCGATATCGGGTGTTCCTCCCTTCAATGGTTTTGCCTCAAAGTGGATGGTTTACCAGGGAATAATAGGCATGTCCAAGAATGGCGGTCATCTGTGGGTGATCTGGCTCGTTGCCGCGCTGTTTGGTTCAGCACTTACCCTCGCAAGCTTCGTGAAAGTGCTTCACTCGGTCTTTCTCGGTGTCCGTGCCAAGCGTGGCGCGGGTCCCAGGGAAGTCGGCCTCACAATGGTGCTGCCCATGATCGTGCTGGCGGCGCTCTGCGTTGCGTTCGGCGTTTTTGCCTATTCGTTGGTTCTCAAACCGTTTATAATACCGGCGGTTAGTGCTGTGCCTTCGCTAGTGGTCCCGGGCGTGAGCCAGTGGCTCGGCTGGTGGAGTCCAGGGCTCGCCACGGTTATGATCATGGTCGGCATCGTGATTGGTCTGGTAATCTACTTGGCGGGCAGGCTGAAGGCGGTAAGAGTGGATTCAGCCTATGTCGGGGGTGAAATCCTGCCTAGCGAGACCAGGGTGACCGGAACGGACTTTTACCGGACCGTGAGTGACATGGGCTTTTTCAAGAGCGTGTATGGCGCCGCCCAGAGGAGATCTCTTGATCTGTACGAGATAGGCCGTCGACTCGCCTACTATTTCGTCAAGGGATTCAGAGCAATTCATACCGGGAACCTTCCGGACTATCTTACGTGGGCACTTGCCGGCTGGCTCATTATCATGCTTATTCTACTGAGGTGAGAAATGGTTGAATTGCTGGGAGTAGTGGTTCTTTTCACCATAATAGCAGCGATAATCGCCATTGAGATTCGGGACCTGCTGGCTGTCGTTGTCTCCATAACAGCCGTGGGCTTCGGCCTCATTATCGCGTTCTTCTTTATGCTGGCGCCCGACGTTGCGATCGTGCCGATCGTGGTCGAGGTGCTTACCTTGATTATCCTGATTAGAGCGACTCTGAGGGTCGGACTCAAGTCATTCGCCGGGAACAGGGACTTCTTCGGTTTGATGGTCACCATGACCCTGCTTTTCGTGGTGTTTCTTGCATCGATGAGGGTGTTCCAAGGCTTGCCGGAGTTCGGCCATCCGGTGTTTTCAGTCATTCCGAACACACCCTCGATGTATTACGTCATGAACGGTGTCAATGACACCGGCGCTGCGAATATCGTGAGCGCGGTGATCCTTGATTACAGAGCTTATGATACCCTCGGAGAGGCAACGGTGCTCTTTACCGCCGTGATGGGTGCCATCGCCATAATCCGAAAGAGGGCTCGCAAGGCATCATCCGAGCCGGAGGAGCTGGAATGGCAGGAGTGAAACCGCAGGGCATGACATCGATAGTGAAGACCATGGCGGGTTGGGTTAAAGGCTTCATTCTTGTCTTTGGCATCTACATCGTTGCATACGGTCACCTCACCCCTGGTGGCGGCTTTGCCGGCGGCGTCATCCTGGCCCTTGCCTTTGTGATGCTGGTCCTCTCCTACGGCAAGACTGGAGCACCGAAGATCCTCAGCATGAACATCGTTGCTGAGATCGACAGTATCGGGGGCCTCATGTTCCTTACGATCGCGCTTCTGGGCATGTTGCCGAGCCTCGGGGGTGTGTTCTTCGGCAATTTCCCGGTCAAGGTACTGCATATAGGCCGGCCGTTTCATCTTGTCAGTGGCGGCATCATTCCGCTCTGTAATATTGCGATTGCCCTTAAAGTTGCCAGTTCGCTGTTCTTGCTTTTCATACTGCTGATCCTTCTTAGGGTAGTCTACGAGGGGGAGCAGAAGGTAGAATAGAAGGAGATAGCCATGCTCTATGCACTGTGTCTTATGCTCTTCATGGTCGGGCTTTACGGTGTGATGGTGAAGAGAAATCTCATCAAGATCATAATCGGTCTTGTTGTTCTTGAGAATTCGGTCAATCTCTTTCTTGTCATGATCGGATACCGGCTGAAGGGGATCGCGCCTATTATGGATACCACGATCCCACCCGACACCTTCGCGCGCAGCTCGGTTGACCCCATTCCCCAGGCGCTTGTTCTTACCGCGATCGTGATCGGGGTCGGCGTCACGGCAATGACGGTAGCGATTGCCATGCGGCTATATGAACGATACGGCACTTACGACATACAGGAAATCCGGAGGCTAAGAGGTTAGAGCGAGCATGATGCAGATTCTTCCGTTGTTTGTTGCGATCCCCCTGGGGGCCGGCTTTCTCATTCCGCTGGTTGGAAGAAAGAATCCGCGGCTCTGTGATGTGCTCGGAAATGTGACGACGCTCGTGCTTTTCCTGATGGCACTTTCTGTGATCGGCAAGAGCGGTGTTTACTGGATGGGAGGGTGGCTGCCGAGGGCCGGGATACCCATCGGGATCAATCTCGTGCTGGATAGCGCTTCGGTTGTCATGCTGATCACGATCACGCTTGTCTCCTTCCTCGTGACGGTCTATTCGATCCAGTACATGGACAGGTTCACGTCGAAATCCCGGTTCTACAGTCTGTTCTTGCTGATGGTCGGGGGAATGCTCGGGGTTGCGCTGACGGGCGACATCTTCAATCTTTATGTTTTTCTTGAGATTGCGTCAATTGCTTCATACGCACTTGTTGCCTTTGGCTGCCAGCATGAGGAGCTCGAGGCCTCGTTCAGGTATCTCGTCCTCGGGAGTGTGGGCTCTACGCTCATCCTCTTAGGGATCGCAATAACCTACGCCCTGACCGGCAACCTCAATCTGGCTCAGATCTCCAGGGTCCTGGCTGGCAATACTCAGCCCCTTTTCTTCTTTGCACTTGCTCTATTTATTGCCGGTTTTGGACTTAAATCTGCACTGATTCCGTTCCACTCATGGCTGCCGGATGCCCACCCGTCCGCCCCCGCTCCCATATCGGCGATGCTCTCGGGGGTCCTCATCAAGACGATCGGGCTGTATGCCATGGCAAGGATCCTGTTCAATGCGATGGGCATGACGCCGCTTATCTCCACGATACTGCTTGTGCTTGGTACTGTCTCGATGGTCGTAGGTGTGCTCTTGGCGATGGGGCAGGACGACATCAAGCGGTTCCTGGCGTATTCGAGCATAAGCCAGGTTGGATATATTGTGCTTGGATTTGGCCTCGGCACAAGACTGGGAATCGCGGCTGCTCTTTTCCATCTCATGAATCACGCGGTTTTCAAGTCCTTGTTGTTCCTCAACGCCGGCGCTATCGAGTATTCGACCGGGACGCGGGACATGAACAAAATGGGCGCCCTGCGGGACAAGATGCCGGTCACAGGAGCAACCTCGCTCATAGGCTCTATGTCAATTGCAGGGATACCGCCTTTCAGCGGTTTCTGGAGCAAGCTCTTCATAATCATTGCGGCCGTGCAGGCGGAGAAATACGGTTATGCCGCATGGGCAACAGGGGTGAGCATTCTCACGCTTGCCGCATTTATGAGAATGCAGCGGAGAACCTTCTTCGGAGAACCCAAGGAAGCTTACGCTTCAGCGCATGAAGTGCCGGTTTTCATGCGAATCTCCATGGTGGGATTTGCGGTTCTCGCCACGCTCATGGGATTGCTGTGGCTTCCGCAGGTCAAAGACGGCTTCTTCATGCCGGCGGCTAAGGCTCTTCAAGAAGGCTTTGAGTATGCGACCCGGGTATTGGGGATGTAAGGAGGAGATGGCTTGAGAAGGCTGACCCTTACACTTGTGTCATTTGTGCTATGGTTCCTGCTGGTGTGGCCCTTCTATCCCGGCACGAATGATTTCGATGTACAGAGTACGGTGCTGGGCGTATTTGTCGCCCTCTTCGTAGGGATCTTCTTTGGCGACAAGGTCCCGGGAGGGGTCCGCTTGAAGGGTATCCCGACCCGCATATTCTGGTTCCTGGTCTATATTCCCACCTTCTTGTGGGCCATGATCCACGCCAACCTGGACGTGGTCTATAGGGTCATCCATCCGGATCTGCCGATAAGGCCGGGAATAGTCAAGATCAAGACATCCCTGAAAAGCAATGCGGGCAGGACAATGCTTGCCAACTCCATAACTCTGACGCCGGGTACGATCACCGTTGACCTGACCGACGACGGCTATCTTTACGTCCATTGGATATACGTCAAAGCGGAGGACGTAGAGGAGGCCACGCAGCACATATCCGGACGATTTGAGAAGCTGCTGGGGAGGATATTCGAATGACGTTCATCTTCGTGATAGCAGGCGTTCTTGCGGCAGCTTGCTTCATGTGTCTCTACAGAATCGGCCACGGCCCAAGCGCCCCCGACCGGGCCGTTGCCATCGATATACTTGGCGTTGTGGTTGTGGGTTTTGTGTGCCTGTTGGTGCTAATCACGCGCAAAGACTACTTCGTCAACCTCGCCATTGCTTGGTCCCTTGTCAGTTTCATAGGAACGCTTGCGCTAGCGAAACATCTTGAGGGGAGGGGGTTTGATGAGTAGCAACGTGATCATAGGCTACATCCTCATCAGCATAGGGGCCTTCTTCGATTTCGTCGGCTGCGTGGGTCTCTTGCGACTGCCGGACGTCTACAATAGGTGCCAGGCCGCCACGAAGTGCGTAACCCTCGGCACGATACTTGTGCTCGCTGGGACCGCTGTGGTCACGGCTTCGCCGGCGATCGCCATAAAGGCCGGGCTCTGCGCTGTCTTCGTGTTGTTTACCTCGCCCACTGCCGCACATGCCCTTGTCAGAGGATCATATCTGGCAGGTGTGAGACTTTGGGACAAGAGTGTGGTCAACAAGTTCAAGGAACGCGCGCAGGAGATCAAGTATCCTCTTGGGGAGGACAAATGAAGTTACCCGGCATTCTTCAGGGTAGGATCTTGAAGGAAGCGTTTACGGCCCTGTTCACGGGACCATACACGCATCCATTCCCCAGAAAGCCATCTGAGCCGCAGAAGCGTTTCCGGGGTAAGGCCAAGTATGATGAGGAGGGTTGTGTGGGCTGTGGGGCCTGCGCCATGGTCTGCCCGGCCGATGACATCCAGGTGGAGGACGATCCCAAGACCAGGAAGCGGACGATCACCCTGCGGTACGACAAGTGCATCCAGTGCGGTCAGTGTGAGGCCAATTGCATCACCAAGAAAGGCATCAAGCTGACCACGGACTATGACACGGTTTACTTCAACCGAGAGGACGCCAAGACCGGTCTCGAGAAGGAACTTGTGATGTGTGAAATGTGCGGCGACGTCGTAGGAGCCGCTGAACATATAAGGTGGGTCGCCGACAGGCTCGGTCCCCTCGCCTATTCTAACCCTACGTTGATTCTTTCAGCCCTCAAGGACTCGAAACTCCTCGCCGATGTTCCCCCGCGTGAGGAGCATCTGGAGCCTGACAGGCAGGATGTCATAAGGATTCTCTGCCCGAAGTGCAGGCGCCAGGTCCAGCTCAAGGCTTAGAGAAGCCTGAGGAGGGGCAAAGAAGCGCAAAGCCACGGCTGGAGCTGCTTAGAGTCGTATGGTCGATCACCCTTTTCTTGCACGCATGCTCACCGGCCGGGTGGTTGTGGCTTGCGTGGGAAACACCTGGCGGGCAGATGACGGGGTCGGACCCCTTGTCGGATCGCTCCTCAAGGCCACCAGCCGTGTTAAGGTTATCGACTGCGGCGAGACTCCCGAGAATTATCTGGGGGTGATCGCGCGCATGAAGCCTGAGAAGGTCGTCGTGATCGATGCCGCCGACTTCGGCGGGCGGCCCGGCGAAGTCCGCATCGTGGCCAGGGCGGATATCGTCTGTGGCGGGCTTCCGACTCGCGCAGCGCGCTTGACCATATTTACGGATTACATCGAGGCCCAGACGGGCGCCAAGACCTTCTTTCTTGCGGTCCAGCCTGAGAGCCTTGAGTTCGGGAAGCCCTTGAGCGAGGTCGTGGCCGAGGCCGGGCGGGACCTCGCCGAAGTGATCAATTCGGCGATCAAGGAATCACCCTGGGAGGCCGCCGTAGGCTGATGACGGTCGAGAGTAGTGAGGGTGGCCGCGTTGGTCAGGAGATATTGAGGCAGCCGTGAATGCTGAGAGATTCGATGCCCCGCTCATAAGTCTTCTGCCATTTGTCCTGATGCTGCTATCCATCGCGATCTTTCCGCTCGTCTGGAATCACTGGTGGGAGAAGAATAGGAACAAACTCATCGTTGCGGGAGTTCTCAGCCTGCCGATAGCCGTTTTCCTCTTGGCAAGTGGAATGCATGAGAGGCTTTTTGACACGCTGGTTTTTGACTATCTGCCCTTCATAATCCTGCTCGGCTCGCTCTTTACCATAACCGGAGGCATCTCTCTCGGCGGGGACATCGAGGCAAAACCAATCATCAACACGGCGTTTCTTGGCACGGGTGCAGTGCTGGCGTCGATTATGGGAACCACCGGGGCCGCAATGCTGCTGGTCCGCCCTGTGATCAAAACAAACCAGGAAAGGAAGTTCAAGATCCACACGATCCTGTTTTTCATAGGAATAGTTGCCAACTGCGGCGGCCTGCTGACCCCGCTTGGCGATCCGCCCCTGTTCATGATGTACCTGCGGGGAACGCCGTTTACCTGGTTTCTGAGACTCTTCCCGGAGTGGCTGTTCGTCAATGGCTTGCTCCTCGTGGTGTACTTCCTCGTTGATTCTTATTACTATAGGAAGGAGAGCCCACAGGCGGTACTGCGGGACGAGACCAACATTCGCCCGCTCAAGCTCGAAGGCAAGTTGAATTTCGTTTGGCTTGTGGGGGTGGTGCTTGCAGTTGCCTTCCTGAATGAACAATACGTCAGCGTGATTCACCGAAACCCATACTACCGATTCGTGAGGGAGCTGGCGCTCGTCGCCATGGCACTTCTCTCGTTGGCTCTGACTCCACGATTGGCCCGCGTCTCCAACAATTTCACCTGGGGACCGATTAAAGAGGTTGCCTATCTGTTCTTCGGGATCTTCGTGACAATGGTGCCCTGCCTGCTTTACCTGGAGTACAACGCACAGCATCTTGGTGTGAATCTGCCCCGTCAATTCTACTATGCTGCCGGCAGTCTGAGCAGCGTCCTGGACAATACTCCAACGGCAGTCGCCTTTTACTCGCTTGCGCTCGGCCTGGGGAAACAGGCCTCGAGCATGGTTGCCGGAATTCCCCAAGAGCTCATGAGGGCAATCTGCGTAGGTGCGGTGTTCTTTGGGAGCATGACCTATATCGGAAATGGCCCGAACTTCCTGGTAAAAGCGGTGGCCGAAGACAACAACATCAAGATGCCGCACTTCTTCTCCTATGTCTGGAAGTTCTCATTGATCGTGCTGTTGCCGGTTTTTGTTCTGGTCCAATTGATCTTCATGCGATAGGTCGCAGGTCCTCGGGTCCAGCCGATACTCACCCTGATCTGTGCGCCGGTCCGGCGGTCGCGGGGACGGTAAGCGTCGTTGCGAACCGAGAGCTTTCAAATCTGGCGCCATCATATTATTATCCCCTTATCCGCGAAGAACGGACGGCAATTGGCCTACTGATCACAACTCAATAGTCCGGAGGGAATGATGAGCGGAAAACGGCTGGTGGTTTCGGCAATCTTGATATGCCTCTCATCGCTGGCGTGTTCTCAGGCGACTTTCGTGAGGCCGGCCTACGAGACCCAGACGGGAATTGCTGGCACTGATGCGCGGCTCCACGCGAAGAGCCTGATCCTCTTCATCGGCGACGGCATGGGGCCGGAGATAGTTAGTATTGCCAAGGTTTATTCCGAGAAGGCGCTTCAGGCGCCCCTCAACATGGTGGAATTCGCAAATACCGGGCGAGCCGGGCTGGCCTCGACCTACTCCAACAATAAGCTGGTGACCGACTCGGCGGCCGGGGCCACTGCTCTTTCCACAGGTACCAAGACCAATAACGGCAAGGTCGGCACTGCGCCCGACGGCGCCGAGCTTAAGAATCTGCTTGAGCGGGCGGTGAGCAAGGGCAAGTCCGTCGGCGTCATAACCACCACTACCATTACTGACGCCACCCCCGCATCGTTTCTCTCCCATGTGGCGATAAGGGCCAACGAAGTCGATATTGCGGCCCAGATAGTGGAGGGCGACGCAACCGTGGTGATGGGAGGGGGCAAGGCATATTTCCTGCCTTCGGACGGCGGCAAGCGGACCGACAGTAGAGATCTGGTGGCTGAGGCCAAAGCCAAAGGCTTTGACGTGGTTTTCGACAAGGCGGGCCTCGACGCCTTCGCCGGCAAGCGGCTCATCGGGCTCTTTGCCGACGAGGACATGCCCTACGACGGTGAACGGCGCGCCTATGAGACCCCGTCGCTCACCGAGATGTTCGATAAGGCCCTGAGAACCCTGACCGCCGACCCCGATGGGTTCGTGCTGGTGGTGGAAGGTGGCAGGATAGACCATGCCGAGCACGAGAACCTGCTGGGGACGGCCCTGGGTGAGCTCCTGGCCTTGGATGCGGCCCTGAGCCACGCGATGGAATACCAGCAGAGCGACTCCACGCTTACAATCGTCGTGACTGCTGACCATGATACGGGAGCTCCCGCGCTAACCTCGACCAACGCAGGCTATCCTTCGATCGATGATGTGGCAAACATCACCGGCGAGGATTACGGCTACCTCAAGTGGATATCCGAAGGCCATACCGGGACGATGGTTCCCATTTTCGCGCGCGGGCCTGGGCAGGACCTCTTTGCAGGAATCAAGGACAATACCGATACTAATCGTGCTATGGTGATGGTTCTCGGGCTATAGTCGAGCGTGGTGCATCCGGCTCGGCCAACCAAGGGGTTACGCGAGATGACAAGGAAAGGCGCAAAGATCGAGAAGGCTCTCGCCTTTGTAAGGAAATCCGGCGCGAGAGACGTCAATCTCAGATTCGTGGATCTGATAGGGCGCTGGCATCAGGTGATGCTGCCAGTCACCAATTTCACCGCCGAAACCTTCAGCCGTGGCGTGGCATTCGACGGGTCAAGCGTTCCCGGATTCACGCGGCTGGAGAGCGGAGATCTGGGGCTGATTCCAGATCCGGCGACCCACTTCGTGGATGATGGGACCGGCACTCGGTCGGTCAGTTTCATCTGTTATGTGGTCGAGGCCGATACCAAGAAGCCTTTTGGGCGGGATCCCCGGCTGGTTGCCCACAAGGCGGAGCGCTTTCTCGTGGAAACCGGCATTGCCGACCACGCCTTGTTTATGCCGGAGCTGGAGTACAATCTCTTCGATGAAGTGAAGATCATGGGCTTGCCTGCGATCACGGGGTACACCGTGAAATCGCTCGAGGCCGGGATCGATCCCGGGTGCGAGAACAAGACCTACCCGTGGATAACCGGCAAGGGCTACCATGCCGTTCCGCCACTGGACCGGTTTCCTCGGCTTCGTTCGATGATGGTCGCCGAGATCCAGGCGGCGGGCATCGATGTTAAGTACGCTCATCACGAGGGTGGTTCCGCCGGGCAATGTGAAATCGAGGTTCGCCCTGCCACCCTTATGGCTTGTGCCGACAATATCGTCATTGCCAAGTACATCATAAAGACCCTGGCTGCCAAGCATGGCCTGGTTGCCACCTTCATTCCCAAGCCGCTTTATGGTCAGCCGGGGAACGGGATGCACTTCCACCAGAACCTCGTGAGGGGCGGCCGGAACATCTTCTTCAAGAAGGGCGGCTACGGCAACCTCAGCAGAGAGGCCCTGTACTACATCGGGGGGCTCCTCAAGCACGGCAGGGCCCTCCTGGCACTTACTTGCCCCAGCACCAATTCCTACAAACGCCTGGTGCCGGGTTTTGAAGCCCCGATCTGCTTCACCTATTCGATAGGTAACCGTAGTGCGGCGGTGCGCATACCCAAGAGCAGGGGTGATGAAAAGGATGCTCGGGTTGAGTTCAGGCCGTCGGATGCTACTGCCAATGCCTATCTCTCGATGGCCGCAATGCTGATGGCGGGGCTGGACGGCATCCGACACAAGATAGACCCCGAGAAGGAAGGGTTCGGGCCCTTCGACATGAATGTCTTCAAGCTGCCCGATCTCAAAGCCAAGGGGATTATGGCCGTTCCCTTTGATCTACACGAGGCCCTCGAGGCTCTTGAGAAGGATCACAAGTTCCTGCTTGAGGGTGATGTCTTTACCAGGGACTTGATCGAGACCTGGTTCGACCTCAAGTACCGGCTGGAGATATATCCGGTAAGGCAACATCCTCACCCCTACGAGATCGAAATCTACCTGGACTGCTGACAGCGAAACTCCCTCGCACAGAGCCCCCCTCGGTCGCGGGGTGCGCTCCGGCTCAGGAAGCAATTCGCCTTCGCATCACCCTGCTCCCTCGCCGGGTTTCCCAGGGCGGACTGTCAGAATGGAAAAGCCAAGCCAACGGTCAGGGCAGCCGAAGTCACGGCGTCCACCGGTGGGGTGTACTCGCTCAGGGGATCGACCAGCGGGATCCCCGATTGCATCCAGGAGCAGGACCCACTGACAAAAGCGGTGGTCTCCCCGAACATGCTGATCACCCGCTCGTAGCGAGCCATGAGGCCGATGCCGAGCCGGGAGTCCCGCGCGGTCTCGGTGTATGCTCCCGAGGGGTTTGGCCTGTTCGAGGAAAGGAAGTGGATCTGGGGTCCGAGACCCGCAATCAGAAGCGTCTTCTTATTGGGACTCTGACGCATGTAGGTGCCCAAGATACTGACATAGTAATCCCACACGGTCTCTCTGAACCTGGCGGTGTCAGTCTCGCCCCCGCGCTTTCCCACGATCTCGGAATCGAAGGAGTTGCCGAATCTCATGAAAGCGAACCCTACGCCGAATCTTCCCTTGCCCTCCATAATGCTCGCGCCATAGACCAGGGCGGATCCGTATTTCGGACTTGAAGTCACCAGGCCGCCGGCCTCAACCCCAATCATTCTCAAGGCAAGAGCCGGCGCGGAAGAGAGAGTAGTTACGAGCATGACCAGGGCGAAGACTCGAATGACCGCGCGGCGAGCACCAGCACGAGTGTGGCCGGTGGGGGCTGGATCGTCAGGCACTTCAGCAAGGTTCACGAGGCGAGCTCTTATCCTTCCCAGAAGACGTGCCCTTCGTACTCTTTTTCCAGTTTCGTCTTGTGTTTGAGCTCTTCACCCTTGAGCAGGGTAAAGACCTTGCCGGTTGCGCTATCGGCGGCCCTCGCCTCCAGGTCGGCATAGAGGGCCCGGGACTTCTCCTCTCGCTTCATCGCGATCACCAGGAGTTCCTGGTATGTGAGATCGCCCGACGGTTCGAGGTCGATCATGTAGTCGCCGAGCCTCATGTCCGGTTGTGAAGACCCCTTTGCAAACTGAAGGCTCTCGGGTGTCAATCCACGAAGGAGTTTCTCGTGCTTCCGTTCCTCATCGGCCATGGCGAGGATCGCGTCCTTCTTCGCGGGATCGCCTGTCTTGCGGGCGAGATCCTCATAGAAGGCTATGGATTCCTTTTCCTTGTCCCGAGCGAAGTTGATAATCTCCTCGAATGGCGATAGCGGCATTACCAGGCTCCCGTTGTCTGCGGTTTCACGTCTGTATCTTACTAAGCCCGGGCTGGTTGTCAATCCTCAAACCCTGAGTCTGGGCACTTTACTTTGTTAGGTGCGAGGGGTAAGATAACGTTGGCGAGCGGCCGAGGGCTTATGAAAGAAGCAATGTTGTGGAGACGTCGGAACGGCACGGTGCTCTGCTTCCTTTGTGCCCATCGCTGCGCCGTAGAGAAAGGCAAACGCGGGCTTTGCGGTGTCCGGCTCAATTCCGAGGGCACGCTCTATACCCTGGTCTACGGAAAGCTGATATCGCGTGCGGTCGATCCCATTGAGAAAAAACCCCTCTATAACTTCCTGCCGGGCACCCGCTCGTACTCAATAGCGGCCCCTGGCTGCAATTTCTTCTGTGACTTCTGCCAGAACTGGCAGATCTCTCAGATGACGCATGACGAAGGCTCGATCTACGGTGAGGAGTTCGTGCCTGCAGAGGTCGTCGCCGAGGCCCGGTCGCAGGGGTGCAAGAGCATCTCCTATACCTATACCGAGCCCACGATCTTCTTTGAGTTCGCGTACAATACGGCCGTGCTGGCCAAGCAGGCCGGCCTTAAGAATATCTTCGTCACCAACGGCTACCAGACTCCAGAGACCGTGGAGAAAATGGCCGGAGTGATTGATGCCGCCAATGTCGACCTCAAGTCCTTCAGTGACGAATTCTACAAGACGCGCTGCCGGGCGCGGCTTGCCCCGGTCCTGGAGGCAATCAGGCTGATGCATGAGGAGGGCATCTTCCTGGAGATAACGACGCTGGTGATACCGGGTGAGAATGACAGCAAGGTCGAGCTGCGTGAGCTGGCTTGCTTCATCGTGTCGATCTCGCCGGAGATACCCTGGCATGTCTCGAGATTCCATCCTGGCTACAAGCGTCAGGACAAGGACTGGACACCGTCGGAGACCATCTTCGATGCCGCGGAAATCGGTAAGGCGAGCGGTCTCAAGTATGTCTACGCGGGGAACCTTCCCGCGGGCCGGTACGAGAACACCTACTGTGCCGGCTGCGGGACCACAGTGATCGAGCGGACGGGGTTCTCGTCCAGGGTGACCGGGCTCGATGGCAGGAAGTGCCGCAAGTGCGGCGCCAAGCTTAATGTGGTCCCCGAATGAGTCTGGCTAGAATACAGACGCGGGAGGCCTGAGCCTCCCGCGCTGTCTCTTTTCCGGTAGGGCTAACCTTAAACCAAGCCCTGCTCGAGCATCGCATCGGCCACCTTGAGGAAGCCGCCGATGTTCGCCCCATTTACGTAGTTGCCCGGCGTGCCGAAGGCCGTCGCGGCGTCCACGCAGGTCTTGTGGATGCTCTTCATGATACCGTGCAGGCGCTGGTCGACTTCCTCTCTCGGCCAGCTGAGGCGCATGCTGTTCTGGGACATTTCGAGTCCCGAGCAGGAGACTCCGCCGGCATTTGCGGCCTTGCCGGGGCCATAAAGAATCTTGGCATCGAGGAACACTTCCACTCCCGAGGGAGTGGTGGGCATATTGGCGCCTTCGGATACCACGTATACGCCGTTCTTCACGAGATTCTCGGCATCCCTGCGGTCGATCTCGTTCTGGGTGGCACTGGGAAACGCGCAGTGGGCCTTGTGATTCCACAGCGGATTATAGCCCAGGCCGGCATCAATCTGGGTGTAAGTGGCCTTCTTGAACTGGTCGACGTAGTCCTTGATGCGGCCGCGCCGGACGTTCTTCAGGTCCATTACAAATGCCAGTTTCTTATCATCGATTCCCTCGGGATCGTAGATGTATCCGCTGGAATCCGATAGGGTGACGGCCTTGCCGCCCATCTGATTGATCTTCTGGACGGTGTATTGCGCCACGTTGCCGCTTCCGGAAACGAGGCACATCTTGCCTTCCAGGGTTTCCTTCCTGGTGCCGAGCATCTCGGCAGCAAAATACACGGCTCCGTAGCCGGTGGCTTCCGGACGTATGAGCGACCCACCCCACTTCAGGCCCTTGCCGGTTAAGACGCCGGTGAATTCGTTGCGTAGTTTCCGGTACTGGCCAAACAGGAAGCCGATCTCGCGTCCGCCTACTCCGATGTCGCCCGCCGGTACGTCGGTATCCGGGCCGATGTGGCGGAAGAGCTCGCTCATGAAACTTTGGCAGAATCTCATCACTTCGTTGTCGCTCTTGCCCTTGGGGTCGAAATCGCTGCCGCCCTTGCCGCCGCCCATGGGAAGCGTGGTGAGGGAGTTCTTGAAGACCTGCTCGAAGGCAAGGAACTTGAGTATGCCCAGATTGACCGTGGGGTGGAACCTGAGACCGCCCTTGTAAGGGCCTATGGCGCTATTCATCTGGATCCTGAAACCACGGTTGATATGGATGTTGCCGCTGTCGTCCATCCAGGGAACCCGGAACATGAATACGCGCTCGGGCTCGATCATGCGCTCGAGGATCTTCGCCTTGCGATACTCCGGGCGGCGCTCCAGCACCACTGCCACCGAACTTGCGACTTCCTCCACTGCCTGGTGAAATTCCGGCTCAGCCGGGTTCTTCGCCTTGACCCATGCCATTAAATCGCTGACATAGTCTGCCATGTTTCTCCTCCTTGGACAGGTGTTGAAAACACCGCCGGTTCGACTGACATTGGGTTAAGAATCCGCCTGCAAGGCAGGCCTTGCTCACTATTCGAGAGAGTTTAGCCCGCCGGATGCGCCAAGTCAAGCGCTTTCTAGGATGAGGATATGGACCCACGGCGCCCAAGGGGCGGCCCTTGCCGCCCTTGGCTCTAACCCTATTTCCGGAGCAACTCTACGGTCTCATAAGCGTGGCGCAGGTGCGGAATCACAATGCTTCCCCCGACTACCAGAGCGACATTCAGGGCATCGTAGATCTCGGCATCGCTATAGCCGGCTTTCACACATTGTCCAAGGTGGTAATCGATGCAATCGTTGCATCTCAAGACCGTCGAGGCGACCAGGCCCACCAGCTCCTTGGTCTTCCCGGAAAGGGCCCCGTCCTCATAGGCAGCGGCGTCCAGCCTGAAGAAACGCTTCATTCCCAGGTGGTCCCCCGCGAGAATCCTTTCATTCATCTTCTCTCTGTAGGCGCGAAATTCGTCCAGGCGTGATCCCATGGCGTTCCTCCTGTTCCAAGAACTGCTCGAGTAGGTCCGTGCTTCTCTCCCAGGTGAACCCCTTGATGCACTCGTTGCCCGATCTGGCGATCCCGGTCCGCAGGCGTTCATCAGTGAGGGAACGTATAAGGGCCGCGGCAAGTTTCTCAGGGTTTCCCGGGGGAGAGAGCAGGGCAGTCACTTCATGTTGCGCATAATCCCGGACTCCGCCGATGTCGGTTGATACCAGCGCACACCCACAGGCCATAGCCTCGGCTGGAGGAAGCGCCCAGCCTTCGGCGAGGCTCGAGCACAAGTAGATGCTGCTGCCGTTGTAGATGTTCTCGATGAGACGGGTCTGCGCGGGGTCACGGAAATAGTCAATCCATCTCGGAAGGTCCTTGGGCCGCGGGCCGGTCCCGAAGAGGCGAGCCTGGATCTGCGGCACTCTCCGCCGGGCCAGTTCCAGGGCCCGGATCCCATCCTCCGACGCCTTGCAGCCGAGCGGACTGTACAACATGGCCACCTGTGGCCTGCGCTCCTCAATCGGTAGGACGATCCGGTATCTCGCGTGATTGATGCCGTTGGGAACATGCATCATCTGGTCCGCGGCGACCCCCAGCTCCAGCCCCTTCTCATAGAGCCATCTCGCGATCACTACCTTCTTGAGGGGGGCTCGCCAGGTTGCGTCCACCCGCTCGCGGGGCCCGCTCCAGACCTCGTAGGACTGTACGAGGTAGCATCTGTCGCCCTTCCCCTCGGGGTAGGCTCCGACGTACTCCGCGGTCTGCCAGGCGGTGGCAAACACGGCGTCGCCGTCCGGGACGTACCTGGGAAGGGGTTCGGGAACGTATAGCATTCTGACGCGCTCGTCAATCGGAGCCCAGCGCACCACGGGCCGCATGATCAAATTACGCAGCCGGCCGGCCTGTAGTCGGAGCCGGAGTAAGCGCCTCGGCGTGGTTGTGGGGATGTCATTCGCTAGCCGCCTCGGATGTACAACTGACACGTCGTGACCTCTTGCAACGAGCCCGTTGGCATATTCGTAGACCACTCGGAAGCCGCCCACCGGCCTCCACGGATAGCCGGGCAACACGAAAGCGATTCTCATGGATACACCCCAATGGCACTTTGAACGATCATCGGCGTACACCAAATTCCTGGAGAGAATAAGTAGTGATTGGTGCTGCTCAGCGCGCCGTGAGCATTGTCCTTACGAAGTCAACGCCGAACGCATAAGCGACTATACCCACCACGATCGTCATAAGCAGGATGGCCTTGATCACGTCCTGGGCCTTGATGCTGCCGAGGAGCACGGGCTCGCGTGAGAGGTAAGCGCTTGCCGCGTAGAGCTCCTCACCGATCAGCGTGTAGTCACAGGCCGTGACAAAGAAGGGAAGTTGAGTCACATCCGCTGTGCCCGCGATCTGGATCGCGCCGATACTCTGGCCGGTCTCAGCGAAGATCAGCGACTCGGCGAAGAAGGATCCGATCAGGAAATTGGTGGCGGGCCTCTCCCGGACCATCTTTCCCGAGACCGAAGCAGCATAGGCAAACTGGTCGTAAGTGATGTAAGTCACCATCTCCTCTTTGAACTGATCCGGCTTTCCGGCTTCCATGTAAGCCTGCTTGACGGTCTCCCGCGCAGCCGTGAAGGTCAGGGGGTCCGTGTTGGGAACCTCTAGTGATGCCCCGTAGATGGCACTCTGCTTGGCCACGTGGGCGAGAATCGAGAGGCTGGCGATCGTCTGGATCTCGCTAAGACTCATGATGCCGGGAATGTAGAAGATCTTCCTTCCCATCTCTGTGGCTCTCCCCACGGCTTCATCGAGCGCACTCAATCCGGCGATTCTCCTGATGTAGAGATCTTTGCCCTTTCGCGCAACGCGGATATACGAGGTCACTGGCCCCGCCACCTCACTGTAGAGCGTGTCGCCCTCGGTAGGCAGAGCCAGCCTATAAAAATACTTGGTGCCGTCCACGGTCGCAAGATCGGCGAAGGTGCCCTCGGAGGCGGGTGCCTCGCCGACGGCTTCAAAGGGGCCATCGCGGACGGTCGATCGCATAACTACAAGGATGCTGTCGCCCGTGCCCCTCCACTGAACGGTAATGCTGCTGCCACCGTCGCTCGGGGTGTCGTGGGCGCGGAACACGGCCACAAGAGGCCCCGTGGCCTCGCGCTGGGAAGATGCCTCTCCCCGTACAGCCGCCGGCAACAAAGCTAGAGCCGCCGCCACCCCAAAAGCTAGCAAAATATGTCTCACTAGTACCCCAATCCGTGCAGACCCGGCCAGAGGACCTTCCTCCCGATGGTCGCGAATAGCCTAACCCTACCAAGGGCGGAGCCACATGTCAATTCGTAGCGAGCAGTCCTATCACGCAGGGCCGCTTGGGTCAACCTGATTCTCTGCGCTTGGACGCGACACCGGCGACGCAGGCCTGCCGCTGGCTATGTCACTTTTGACTATTCGGATGGCGTGCGCTATTATCTCCAGGATGCCCGTATGCCGGTGGGGTGGCCGCGGATTCAGGCTTTGGGCTCGCGGCGTCTTATTGGATTACTGGCCGCTCTCGCATGAAGCAATGGGCGGTGCTCTCTTAAGGAGGATCCTCCTCTGGCCCACGAACTCAACATAGAGAACATCCCTTGGCTGTCGGAGGACGAAGCAGCCAGACGTGTTAGGGAGGAAGGTCAGAACGAACTCCCTTCCAGCAAGAAGCGGAGCATCTTCGCGATTGCCTACGACGTTGTCCGGGAGCCAATGTTCCTGCTCCTCGTTGCCGGCGGCGTTCTTTATCTAATTCTCGGGGATATCGAGGAAGCCCTGATGCTCTTGGGCTTCGTGTTTGTGGTCATAGGGATCACGCTCTACCAGGAGCGGAAGACCCAGCGTGCCCTGGAGGCGCTGCGGGATCTATCGAGTCCGCGGGCCCTTGTGATCCGGGACGGCGCCGAAAAGCGCATAGCCGGGCGCGACGTTGCCAGGGGTGACGCCCTCGTCATAAGGGAGGGTGATCGTGTCCCCGCCGATGCCGTCCTGCTCTTTTCCAGTAATCTCTTGGTCGATGAATCGCTCTTGACCGGCGAGTCCCTGCCGGTAACGAAGTCTGCTGCCGATTCTGCCGCCGATCCCAATCTGGATATGGAACGCCCCGGAGGCGAGGATCGGCCCTTCATATATTCGAGCACCCTGGTGGTGCAGGGCTATGGCGTTGCGCAGGTGCGCGCGACCGGTGTTCACACCGAAGTGGGCAAGATCGGCAAGTCGCTTCAGGCGCTCGAACAGGAAGCCACGCCGCTCCAGAAAGAAACGCGGCGACTGGTGCGCGACCTCGCGGTACTGGGATTGTCGCTGTGTCTCATAGTGATCGTTGTCTACGGGCTCACCCGCGGGGATTGGAAGAACGGTTCTCTCGCAGGGATCACGCTCGCCATGGCGATGCTGCCCGAGGAGTTCCCCGTGGTGCTCACGATCTTCCTGGCGCTGGGGGCTTGGCGCATCTCCAAGAGCCAGGTTCTTACGCGCCACGTGCCGGTTGTCGAAACCCTGGGTTCGGCCACGGTCCTGTGCGTGGACAAGACCGGCACCCTTACGCTCAATCGCATGTCGGTCGCGAGAATCCTGGCCGGCGGCGAATTCTGGAAAGTGCGTCACCCCGCAAATCTTGCAGGGACGCTGCCCGAGAAATTCCATGAGCTGGTTGAGTTCAGCATACTCGCCAGCCAGCGCGATCCATTCGACCCAATGGAGAAGGCGATAAAGGAGCTGGGCGAGACGTGCCTTGCGCAGACCGAACATCTCCACCAGGACTGGATGCTGGCCTTCGAGTATCCCCTGTCAAAGACCCTGTTGGCCATGTCGCAGGTCTGGAGATCGCCCGACGGCCACGATTATGTGATCGCGGCCAAGGGAGCGCCCGAAGCGATCGCCGACCTGTGTCACATGGGACCTGCCGAGACCGCAGAGATGATCAAGTACATCCATGCTATGGCGGCTGACGGGCTGCGCATTTTGGGGGTCGCCAAGGCGCGTTTCCAGGAGCCGGATCTCCCCGGCGAGCAGCATGACTTCACATTCGAGTTCCTGGGGTTGGTGGGGCTTGCCGACCCGGTGCGGCCGACCGTGGCCGAGTCGGTCAAGGAGTGTTACTCGGCAGGCATCCGCGTAGTGATGATCACCGGTGACTACGCTGGTACGGCTCAGAATATTGCCCGGCAGATCGGGCTCAAGTCGGATGGGGAAACGATGACCGGATCGCAACTTGACCGCATGAGCGACGAGGAACTCCGTGAGCGCATAAGAACGGTGAATGTCTTCGCGCGCGTTGTGCCCGAGCAGAAGCTCCGGCTCGTGAAGGCCCTCAAGGCAAACGGCGAGATCGTTGCCATGACCGGCGATGGAGTCAATGATGCCCCCGCGCTCAAAGCCGCTCACATCGGCATCGCGATGGGAGGGTGGGGCACAGACGTGGCACGGGAGGCGTCGGCGCTGGTGCTCTTGGACGACGATTTCTCATCGATCGTCAAGGCGGTGCGGCTTGGCCGCCGAATCTTCGCCAATATAAAGAAGGCGATGACCTATATCCTCGCGATCCACGTGCCTATCGCCGGGATGTCACTGATTCCGGTCCTCTTCAAGTGGCCGCTGATCCTCCTGCCGGTTCATATCGTTTTCTTGGAGCTGATCATCGACCCGGTCTGCTCGGTCGTATTTGAGGCGGAGCCTGAGGAGCGCGATGTGATGAATCGTCCGCCTCGCAACACCAAAGAACCGCTATTTGGGCGGCGGAGCATAGGCGTGAGCCTTCTTCAGGGCGCGAGCGTATTGGTGATTGTGCTCGCCGTGTTCCTTATCGCACAGCATCTAAAACATGGAGAAGACGAGAGTCGAGCGTTGGTTTTCGTGACACTGGTCGCGGCGAACCTGAGCCTGATACTCACAAATCGTTCGTGGTCGCGGACCATCCTGTCAACGATGCGCATGCCGAACAAGGCGCTGTGGTGGGTAGTGGGCGGCGCTGTGGCTCTCCTCGTCCTGGTGCTTTATGTTCCGTTTTTGTGCGCTCTCTTCCAGTTTGCCACGCTCCACCTGATCGATCTTGTGATTTGCCTTTCTGCGGGCGTGGGCAGCATCATGTGGTTCGAAGCCTTGAAGTTGATCAATGGCAGGAAGCGCTCGGTCGGGGGTTGTGCTTCGGCTCAGTAACCCCATTCGCCTCCGCACGAACCCCTCTCCCTCGTCTGACCATCTGGGGGGCGAGCGGGTCGGTAGCATGTCGGATTTTGACTAACCTCGCAGCCGGTGTTATGATCTCCAGGATGCGCACGAAATCGGTGATACCGTGTGCCGGGACGAGACCGCGTCCCGAGAAGATCGGCTTGACTCGCCGTCGGCTTGGACAGGTGGACTGGGCAATATGCATAGGATAGAGAAGCACCCGATTCTCGCCCCCGAAGGCGAGGCCAATATCCCTTTTACCTTCGCTGGGAAGACACTGTGGGCTAAGCCAGGGGAAGTGATTTCCTCGGCGCTCTTTGCCCACGGCATCACCGTCTTCGGCCATCACGAGAAGGATGGAAGCCCTCAGGGGATTTTCTGCGCCAACGGCCAGTGTGCCCAGTGCATGGTGATGGCGAACGGGATACCGGTCAAGGGATGCATGACCCAGGTGCGGGAAGGAATGAGCCTTACCGCCTGCGACGGCACTCCGGGCCTTCCCGAGGCAGACACCCCACCTCGAGACCTTACCCCGATTCGCACAATCGATATCGGCGTGCTCGTGATCGGCGCGGGGCCAGCAGGAATTGCAGCCGCATTGGAGTTGGCTCCGCACGGCGTGGACGTGATCATTGTGGACGACAAGCACCAGATCGGAGGGAAGCTGGTCCTTCAGACGCACTCCTTCTTTGGCACGGTGGCAGACTGCTACGCCGGCACCCGCGGGATAGACATCGCCGCAATGCTTGGATCCGAGATAGAGAAGCACCCGACGATCCGTGTGATGCTGGGCGCCACAGCGGTGGCTTGCTACCACGACAAGAAGATCGGAGTTGTGACTGAAAGCGAATACATACTCGTGAGTCCCAGGAGGCTCTTGATTGCCTCGGGAGCGCGGGAAAAGGCCCTGGCATTCCCCGGCTGGGACCTGCCCGGAGTCTATGGTGCGGGCGCCTTCCAGACGCTGGTAAACCGCGATCTGGTTCGGCCATCGGAGAGACTCTTTATCGTAGGCGGCGGCAATGTTGGTTTGATTGCGGCCTATCATGCGGTTCAGGCGGGCATCGCCGTGGTCGGCCTAGCCGAGGCAATGCCTGAAGTCGGCGGCTACAAAGTTCACGAGGACAAGATAAAACGGCTCGGCGTGCCGGTCCTGACCTCTCACACGGTCAAGTGCGCAAGCGGCAAGGACCGAGTCGAGTCGGTGACCGTGGTCGAGGTCGACCGCGACTTCCATGAGATCGCGGGAACCGAGAAAACCTTCCTATCCGATACCGTGCTGGTCGCAGTCGGACTCAGTCCGGTGAGCGAACTCCATGAGCAGGCGAAGCGGTTCGGTATGGAGGTGCACAGCGCGGGCGATGCTCTTGAGATTGCCGAGGCGTCCGCCGCAATTTTCTCGGGCAGGATAGCCGGTCGCGAGATAGCCCAGTCGCTCGGCAAGGCGGCTACCGTTCCGCCGGAATGGCGGCGCCGGTGGGAGATCCTGAAGAGCAAGCCTGGCAAGACCCACAGTGTTAGGGTCGAGACTGCGGCGTCGGGGCTCTTTCCCGTGATCAGGTGCGTTCAGGAGATTCCCTGCGACCCCTGCATCCATGTCTGTCCCAAAGATATGATTGAGATGACCGGCGATCCGATCTTCGGCATTCCCGGGGTCGTCAAGGACGACTGCACCGGCTGTGCGTTGTGCGTGGCAGCGTGTCCGGGACTTGCGATCACTCTGGCAGACCTTAGGCCGGATGGCCCGGATGGACTGGTCACAGTTCCCTTTGAGCTGCTGGATCTCCGAGTCAAGGCCGGGGACGATGTCGACGCTGTGGACATGGACGGTAACATGCTGACCAAAGCCAAGGTAGAGAGGATTGCCGAACGCAAAGCCTACGACCGGACGCTGCTTGTCACGTTGAGAGTGCCCAAGACCTATGCGACCCAGGTGGCCGGCTTCCGGGTCCAGGATCCCGCCCTCAGCGAGCCCGTCGGCTCTTTCACAGATCAGCGCTCCTCGTGTGGCTCAGGCTCCTCGGTCGATGACGATACCATAATCTGTCGGTGCGAGCGCGTGAGGGCCGGCGACATCCGGCGCCTTATCCGCCAGGGAGTGAAAGACCTCAATCAGCTCAAGATTCTGAGATGTGGGATGGGGGCCTGCGGTGGGAAGACCTGCGAGTCCCTGATCTTAAGGCTCTGTCAGGATGAAGGCATCAACCTGTGGGACGCTATACCGTTCACCAAAAGGCCTTTGGTTGCGGAAGTCAATGTGGGCTTGTTGGCGGGAGAGAAATCGGGAAGCTAGATATGCCAGGCTATGATGTCATCATAATCGGCGCGGGAAGCATCGGCCTGCCGACGGCTTTGTTCCTCGCCCGGGAGAAGGTTGGGGTTCTGGTCATCGACCAGCTTTCCTCTCATGGCCAGGGCCAGAACAAGGCTGCGATCGGGGGCGTCCGGGCCACCCATTCGGACCCCGCGAAGATCCAAACCTGCCAGCTCAGCCTTGACGTCTTCTCCCGTTGGCAGGACGAATACGGGGACGACCTTCACTTCCGGCGCGGTGGCTACTGCTTCCCGGTCTACGAAGAGGAGCAGGAGCGGAGCCTTAAGAATCTGCTGGTGGTCCAGAAAAAGTTCGGTCTGAACATCGATTGGATCGACGCGCGCGACCTGGTCGGGATCCTGCCCGGAATCAATCAGAACGGCTTGAGGGGCGGGACCTATTCGCCGGATGACGGCAGTGTCTCCCCGCTCCTGGCCTCAAGCGCTTTCTATCATCAGGCCCTGAAGCATGGGGCCAGCTTTAGATTCGGCGAGAAGGTGCTCGCAATCGAGGAGAAACCGGCCTTCGGCGCTGTCATGGTGAGGACCGGCAGGGCGACTTACCATGCCGCGAAAGTCATCAATGCCGCCGGCGCCGGTGCGCACGAAGTTGGACGCCTGATGGGACATGATCTGCCCGTCTTTCCGGATTCCCATGAGGCCGGCGTGACCGAACCCGTAAGGCCCTTCTTCCGTCCCATGGTGGTCGACATAAGGAGATATCCCGGATCAACCAATTTCTACTTCTATCAGGAAGAGCAAGGTCACATCATCTTTTGCCTCACACCGGAGCCGATTATTCCGGGACATAATCGTGACTCGTCCTCGGCATTCTTGCCCCACGCGGCAAGGCGCCTGATCGGTCTCTTTCCACGCTTGAGGAACCTAAGGGTTCGCCGGGTCTGGCGCGGGCTATATCCCATGACTCCGGATGGAGTTCCGATTGTGGACCGGCTCGATCACTCGAACGGCCTCTATGTCGCCGTGGGCGTGTGCGGTCAGGGCTTGATGCTCGGGCCCGGGATAGCCCTAAACCTTGTGAGCCTGATTACCACAGGCAAGCCGATTCTGTCCCAGGAGATCTTCTCAAGTTACAGCCTTGGTCGGGATTACACCCGCCCCTCGGAATCCCTGAAGTAAAAATAGTGAAGTAAAAATAGGGACACACCCCCTTTTTTGATGGCCGCGATCTCGAAAATGGGGGTGTGTCCCTATTTTCGATTTTCGTGCCTTGGCGCACAGCTGGCGCATGAGTATAGTGCGTCGGGGTCGGTACCGGCGACTCGATCCTGACTGGGGCATGTTCGGTGTGCGCAACGCCTGACGGAGGGTGACGGTTGCCGGTACCCTACTGTCCGACCCCTCCGATCCGGATTGACACCCGCCGAGACCTATGCTAAACCTGCCTGCGGTTGGTATACTCAATGAGCAGAGTCCGTGGGATATTAATAGTTCTCCTCGCAGCACTTATTATGGGTGCAGTGCCCTTGTTTTCCTTTTTCGGCGCCGGCCAGTCCATGTGGCTTGATGAGGCCAACAGTGTGCGCGTTGCGAGCCACGGCCCCGCCGGGATCATCAACGAGCTCCGGCACGACAACAACGCGCCACTGTACTATCTCCTGCTCGCCATATGGACCAGAGCACTGGGGACCGGCGAGGCAGCGGTCAGGAGTCTCTCGGCTGGCTTCTATATTCTCAGCGCCATCGCCGTCTACCTCGTGGCCAGGAGTATCTATGATGCCGGGACCGCGGGCCTGTGCTCGCTGCTATATCTGGTGAGCCGGCAGGCGATCAAGCACGCCCAGAACGCGAGGATGTACTCACTGCTAGTGTCGTGTCCCAGAAATACGTTGACAAAGTCTTTCAAGCTTATGAAGGATTGAGTCGGCAGTTGCCGTCCAGACAAAAGGTCTTGGATGGAGGTTATAGTTATCGATATAGAGCTGGATTTTTTCAACGAGTGA
>JAZDEY010000081.1:0-23839 GCA_043808325.1 Candidatus Eiseniibacteriota bacterium | reverse complement strand
CCTCATGTCCATCCCCATGCCTGCTACCTCCTGAGCGCCGATTCCCACGGCGCCAGGAGCGTATCTGACCAATATTTCGAATACTTTTTATTTCTGAGGCAACGAACCCCTTTCGAATACATTTATTATGAGTCAATGCGCGTACTTGACACGGTGCCGCTTTACAGATAGTATTTAGGACGCATTTGAATCAACAACCTGGGACCGCGCTATCGCGCAGACCAGGCGCCTGTAGCTCAATTGGATAGAGCATCTGACTTCGGATCAGAGGGTTGCGGGTTCAACTCCTGCCAGGCGCGCCAGGAATACAATCGAAGAGATCTGCGCCGCTAGCTCAACTAGGTAGAGCAACAGACTCTTAATCTGGAGGTTGAAGGTCCGATTCCTTCGCGGCGCACCATAGGAGAAGCCCCGCCCGAGCGCGGGGCTTGTCATTTCGGGGGCTAGATCTTGAAGAAGGCGATGTAGACAAAATCGACGTAATAGGTTCGCGGTGTCTCCCAGGTCCCCCAGACACCGATCGAGACGTAGAGCTTTCCATTCGCACTCGAACGCCGATCGATCGTATACTGCTTCCCAGTCCAAAGGTAGCCCACGTCGGAGTTGGTCCGTTGCCGGTGTCGTCACGCATCGTGAGATCATCCACCGAGGTAACCCAATGAGACTGGACGCCGGTTATGATTCGCCACAGATTCGCCTGCCCCCAGTCGCTGGTGGCAAACTGATACCTCACTTCCACACGGTAGTCGGCGCTGGAATCGACCTCGAAGGCCCGCTCCATCCAGATCTTGCCCTTGTCGTTATAGTTGGCCAGGTAGAACTTCATCGAGGCCGTGCCGTCCCTGGCCATATCTATGGCGCGCTGGATGTTCCACTCCACGGGTGGATTGTCGATGTCCCTCGCATACCCTGTCCAGCCCTGCGTGTCGTTCTCGAAAGAGAAGACATAGGACTGGGACGGCTGAACGCCGGTCAGGTTGTCGCCACATCCGGCGGCTGCGCAGGCCACACATAGCATTGCTGCCACAAGCAAGCGATGTCTCATAAGCCAGTCTCCCGAGTTGCCGAATGCGCCCTGCCATCCTAAATCTACATCATGATGCGCGTTTGTCGATAAGTAAAATGTAAAGCCCTGCTTCCTTCCGGTTCCCGGTGGGGGCCGGGCGACTAGGGCGCCGAGCAACGTCCGTTGACATCCCGCATCATAAGTCTTATAATAACAATATAGAGCTGACCTGCCGATAGAAAGATGGGGGCGAATTGGATTCGACGGGGATGGAAGAGGCAGGGACTGCGTGCCGAGGTCCCGTTGGCTCGTAAAACAAACGGGAAAGTTCAACTGCCAACGAACAGCTGGCAATGGCTGCTTAAGCAGTCGCGTTCTCTCTGATCTCGCCTGCGTGGTTGGAAGAGAGCGTCGTTAGAGCAGGCTGGCTCCGGGTGTCCGTCCCAGCGTCCGGGGTGAGATAAATGGGGCTGGCGTCAAAGGGATCCCGCTCACTGGAGCCCGGCGACGCGAGACCTGAAACGGTGAGATACGCACGTAAGCGTCCCTGAGGAAACATCTTCGGACGCGGGTTCGATCCCCGCCGCCTCCACCAATCTCAACGAACCGCCTCGATCAGGCGCGGGCGCACCTGCACTACACCGATCCCCGCTATTGGGTCGAGTGCCGGCTTGAAATGCCGATACTGGAAATGTATAATCTATATTATATTAGGTCATACGGGACCGATCTGGACGTGGGGAGACCATGAACATTCTCGGGATTTCGGCATTCTACCACGATAGCGCTGCCTGCCTCGTCCGAGACGGCAAGATAATTGCGGCAGCCCAGGAAGAGCGATTCACCCGCAAGAAGCATGATCTGTCCTTTCCCGAGAATGCTATCGCCTACTGCCTGCGCGAAGGCGGGCTCGAAGGCAAGGACCTGGACTTCGTTGCTTTCTACGATAAGCCCTTCCTTAAGTTCGAGCGTCTGCTCGAGACCTATCTGGCCAACGTGCCCTTCGGAATTCAGTCGTTCGTGAAGGCGATGCCCCTGTGGATCAAGCAGAAGCTCTGGATCAAGGACCTTATTGCCAAGGGTCTCGGCTATGAGGGGAAGACCCTCTTTCCCGAGCATCACGAATCGCATGCGGCGTCAGCCTTTTTCCCGTCGCCGTTTCGGGAGGCGGCCTTCATCACCGTGGACGGAGTCGGAGAATGGGCGACCTCCAGCTACGGCACAGGCAAGGATAACGAGATACAGATTCTCGGGGAGATCCGCTTCCCCGATTCTCTG
This sequence comes from Candidatus Eiseniibacteriota bacterium, assembly GCA_043808325.1. Classification (GTDB taxonomy): domain Bacteria; phylum Arandabacterota; class Arandabacteria; order Arandabacterales; family Arandabacteraceae; genus JAZDEY01. The sequence goes on along the minus strand of JAZDEY010000081.1, from coordinate 21,555 downwards.
GGTCTTCTGTATTCGGCGTTTACCTATTACATCGGGTTCAGGGTCAATTCGGGCGAATATAAGGTTATGGGTCTGGCGCCATACGGGGAGCCCAAGTACAAGGATCTCATCCTCTCGGAACTGCTCGATCTAAAAGAGGACGGCTCCTTCAGGATGAACATGAAGTACTTCAATTACTGCACCGGCCTCACCATGACCAACGGAAGATTCGACCGGCTCTTCGGCGGTCCGCCGCGCAAGCCCGAATCGGCGTTGACTCAGAAGCACATGGATCTGGCGCGGTCGCTTCAGGACGTGACCGAGGAAGTGATGCTTCGCATGGCCCGGCATGTCCATCGCGAGACGGGCCAGAGGAACCTTTGCCTGGCCGGAGGCGTGGCCCTCAATTGCGTCGGCAACGGCAGGATTCTGCGCGAGGGCCCCTTTGACAATATCTGGATACAGCCCGCAGCCGGCGACGCCGGCGGCGCGTTGGGGGCGGCTCTGCTTGTGTGGTATCAGTACCTGGGTAACCCCAGGCAGGCCGACGATCTGAGAGACTCCCAGCAGGCCTCCTATCTGGGGCCCGAGTTCGACAAGGGTTACATCTCCGATTTTCTCAAGAGAGAAAACATACCTCACACTGTGCTCTCCGATGAAGAGCTTCCCGATAGAATCGCCGACCTCGTTGCCGCGGAGAAGGTGATAGGCTGGTTCCAGGGCAGGATGGAGTTCGGACCCCGGGCGCTCGGCAACAGGTCGATAATCGGAGATGCGCGCTCGCCCAAGATGCAGGAGATAATGAACCTCAAGATAAAATTCCGCGAGAGCTTCCGGCCGTTTGCCCCGTCGGTGACAGCGGAGAAGGCCTCCGAGTTCTTCGATCTGGAACGGGAAAGCCCATATATGCTGCTTGTCGCCCCGGTCAGAAAGGACATCTGCCGCAACATGACCGATGAGGAAGAGAAGCGCTTCGGGCTTGATAAACTCTACGTGGTGCGCTCCAGCATACCGGCGGTTACGCACGTCGACTACTCGGCGCGCATCCAGACGGTCAGTGCCGAAGACAATCCGGTCTACCACAGGATGATCAAGAGGTTCGGTGAAAAGCACGGCTGCCACGTCGTCATCAATACCTCGTTCAACGTCAGGGGCGAGCCCATAGTGTGCAGCCCCGAGGATGCTTTCCTGTGCTTCATGCGGACCAACATGGACTACCTACTCCTGGGGAACTTCCTGCTGGACAAGCGCGAGCAGCGGCCCCCGGATAAGGACGTGGATTGGCTGAAAGAGTTCGAGCTGGACTAGGAGCAGCGAGTGGCCTTTGATGAACTGAGCCAGATCAAAAGCGACCGGAAGGAACTCCGCAAATTCGGGCTTACCGTGGGGATCGCCTTCGCCGCTTTGGGAGCTTTCTTGCTGTGGCGTGGCAGGGCGTACTACCCCTATTTCTTTGGGCTCGGCGGCGCCCTCGTCCTGTTGGGCCTGGTGGCGCCCGGCCTCTTGAAGCGGGCGCACAGGGTGTGGATGAGCCTGGCTCTTGTCCTTGGCTGGGTGATGACCAGGGTGATTCTGAGCCTGCTCTTCTACCTGGCGTTTACGCCGATCGGTCTTGTGGCGAAGTTGTTGGGGAAGCGCTTTCTTCGTCCGAAGCGCGATGGGGCAGAGGACACCTACTGGGTTCGCCGGGTTCCTGCGAAGCCTGATCGGACGCGGTATGAGAAACAATTCTAGTAATCGAATTGGATTAACTTGGCTCAGAGCGAGGAGATCTGTGACATGAGCAAGCTGGCGATTCTCAAGGAATTCTCCGAGTTTCTGAAGGTCCGAAAGAAGTGGTGGCTGACGCCGCTCGTTATCATGCTGATTCTACTCGGAGTGCTGCTTGTGCTTACTGAGGGCTCGGTGCTGGCGCCCTTTATCTACGCGCTGTACTAAGGAGCCCGGCCGAGCGCGGTCTAGCACGGACGCTACTTTCGCTTGACCACGCGGGCTTTTTGCTGTTCAATCCCCCGAGAGTATTCTGCCCTTGAGTAGCTAGTCGGGAAGTTTGGAGATTAAAGGAGCGTTGGATGCCTTTGAGGTTCCTTCCCAAGGACTGGGGTTTCTTCGATTTGTTCGAGAAGCAAGCCGATGCGGCGATCGAGGCAGCGGATCTCTTTAAGGAGCTGGTGGCCAAGGGTATATTTGACGACCAGTCTCACAAGAGGATGAAGGCGATCGAGCACCAGGGGGACGAGACCACCTATGCACTCATCGCCAAGCTCAATAAGACCTTCATTACACCCTTTGACCGGGAGGATATTTACGCTCTGGCCAAGGAGCTGGATGATGTGATCGATATGATCGATGTGATCGTGAACCGGATGAGAGTCTATCATCTCGGCGGGGTCAATCCGGATCTGGTCGAATTCGCATCGTTGATCGATGAATCGGTCCATGCTGTCGCGTGCGCGGTCAAGGGGTTGCGCAACTCCAAAGACATCAAGGGCCTGCTGGGGACCTGCATTGCGATCAATGAACTTGAAGACCGCGGTGACCTGCTCCGGGACAAGGTGATCGGAGATCTCTTCGAAAAGGAAAAGGACCCGATCGCCGTGATCAAGTGGAAGGAAATCTATCAGGACGCCGAGACCGTGCTCGACATCTGTGAAGACGTCGCCAACGTGGTGGAAGCGATACTCGTGAAACAGGCATAGCATGACCCTGGCATTGCTCCTCTTGATCGCTCTGGCACTCACCTTTGACTTTCTGAACGGATTCCACGATTCGGCCAACTCGATCGCCACCATAGTGTCCACTCGCGTGCTTTCGCCTCGCTACGCCGTGATGTGGGCCGCCTTCTTCAATTTCATCGCCTTTCTCTTTTTCGGGCTTCACGTCGCCAACACCATAGGCAAAGGGATCATCGACATAACCATCGTGGATAAGGGTGTAATCTTCGGGGCGCTCGTGGGAGCGTGTGTCTGGGACGTGATCACCTGGTACTTCGGCCTGCCCACCAGCTCTTCCCACGCTCTTATCGGCGGCATGATAGGAGCGGCCCTGGTGAAAGCGGGACCGTCGGCGCTGGTGCTCCACGGCATCGCCAAGACCGTCATATTCATCTTTGTCTCCCCGATCCTGGGCCTGGTCCTGGGCCTGACACTCGGGGTGGTGGTCTACAGGCTGTTTCGCAAGAAATCACCGTCCAAGGTCGACCACATCTTTAGGAAGGGGCAGCTGGTATCGGCAGCGTTCTACAGCATGGGGCACGGCGGCAACGATGCTCAGAAGACCATGGGCATCATCGCAAGCCTGCTCTTCAGCGCGGGCGTCCTGGGCGGCAAGTTCCACATTCCTCTCTGGATTGTGCTCGCTTGCCACGCTTCGATTGCGCTGGGGACGATGCTGGGCGGGTGGCGCATTGTCAAGACCATGGGCCAGAGGATCGTCAAACTCAAACCTGTGGACGGGTTCTGTGCGGAGTCCGGCGCGGCCATTACCCTCTTTGTGTCCTCGTGGTTCGGCATCCCCGTCAGCACTACCCACACCATCACCGGAGCAATCATGGGCGTGGGCTCCCTGCGGCGGCTGAGCGCGGTCCGCTGGGGCATCGCCTGGCGGATCGTCTGGGCGTGGGTCCTCACTATTCCCTGTTCCGCGGCGATCGCCGCGTTGGCTTATGCCGCAGTCCGATGATCTCCTGATTTCTTGTTGACTAAACCCAAGGCCAGGACTAAACTTCCGGTACAAATCTCTACCGGAGATTTCCCAGGTTTCCTCAAGTCCCACTCCTTGAAAAGAAGGAAAGGCACGATGGATCACGAGCCGGGCTCGATAGAAGTCATATGCGGCAGCATGTTTAGCGGCAAGAGCGAAGAGCTGATCCGGAGGCTGCGCCGGGCAATCATCGCCAAGCAGCAGGTCCAGGCATTCAAGCCCGAAATCGATGACCGTTATAGTCCCGACGACATCGTCTCTCATGACGAGAGAAAGATCGAATGTACCAAGGTGAAGTCGGCGCGCGAGATCCTCGCGCACGTTCGCGGCGACACCAGGGTCGTGGGCATCGATGAAGCTCAGTTCATCGGCGATGGCCTGGTGGAAGTTTGCGAGGCACTGGCCGGCCAGGGCAGACGCGTAATCGTCGCGGGCTTGGACCAGGATTATCGTGGGAACGCATTCGAGCCGATTCCGCAGCTGCTGGCCTTGGCTGAGAACATCACCAAGACCATGGCGGTGTGCATGGTGTGCGGCGGGCCCGCCAACAAGACGCAGCGGCTGATCGCGAGCGACGAGCGAATAGTTGTGGGCTCCGGTGAAGCTTATGAACCCAGGTGCAGGAAGTGTTTCAGACCCCCGAAGGCCAAACCGTAGCGTCCGGTGAAGTGCCCGGCGCCGCGCTCTAGGATTCGAAGATGACATCGGTCGGCGAGAGACTCAACGAGGTCAGGGAGCGGATCGAGCGGGCCTGTGCCCGTGTCGGCCGGAACCCGGCGGAGATCTTGCTGGTGGCGGTGACCAAGACGGTTTCCGTAGAAGGGATTCAGCAAGCGGTCGATGCGGGAGTGCGGCTCCTGGGGGAGAACAAGGTGCAGGAAGCGGCAACCAAGGTGGGCCTCGTGAGAGGTGACGTCACCTGGCACATGGTCGGCCACCTCCAGCGCAACAAAGTCAGAAAGGCCATCGGACTCTTCCAGATGATCCAGTCGGTCGACTCCGAGCCGCTGGCCGAGGAGATCGATAGGCGCGCCGCGGAAGCGGGAAAGCCGATCGATGTTATGATCGAAGTCAACACCTCGGGAGAGGGAACCAAATTCGGCGCTTCCCCCGAAGATTGTGTTGACCTTGCCGCAAAAATGTCCCACTTTAAGCATATATCGGTGACGGGGCTGATGACGATTGGGGCTCTCACACCTGACCAGAAGGTGGTGAGGGCGTGTTTCAAACGCTTACGTGATCTCGCTGAGCGTATCCGCGACGCGAAAATCGAAAACGCGAAGATGGACTACCTATCGATGGGCATGACTTCGGATTTTGAGGCGGCAATCGAAGAGGGATCGAACGTTGTAAGAATAGGCACAGCGATTTTCGGTCCCAGGCAGGACGGGTTCTCGACCTAAACCGGATAACGAGGCTACAGGAAGGGGGCGCAGACGCGTGGAGATCAGCCCGCTTGATGTTCGCAACCAGGCCTTCAAGAAGAAGATGAGAGGTTATGACCCGGACGAGGTTAAGCAGTTCCTTGATGCCGTCGCCGACCGCATGGAGCAGATGCTCAAGGTCGGGGATCAGCTCGACAAGGAGAACGCGGCGCTCAAGGAGAAGACCGAAGCCTATGCTCAGATGGAGCAGAACCTGAGGGACACGCTGCTTACCGCACAAAAGCTGAGTGTGGATGCACGGACCAATGCGGAGCACACCGCGCAGAACATAATCCGTGAGGCCGAGATCGAAGCGAAGAAGAAGGTTGCCGATGTCACGGGGCGGGTCGAGGCCGTAGCGCGAAATCTCGGCATGGTCAAGTCCGAGACCGTGGCGCTGGTCATTAAACTGAGAGGTCTCGTTAACGCCCATCTGGCTCTGATCGATGGCGTTGAAGAGGAAGTCGCAAAGCATGCATCGGGGGCTTATGCGTCACCAACCGCCAAGGGTGCGCGCCTGACTGGAGGTGGTGTGTAAGGACGCCGATAAAGGCAAACATTGCTAAGGGGTTGTGCACAAGACCGGCATCGGGATTGCCGACGGCGCTCACCGGCGCTCACCGGCGCCGACCGGTAAACGACTGCCGGTACGTGGAAAACACTGGAATCAAAACCCGAGGCTTGACACACAAGGCGCAAACACGAGACACAAACATAAGACGCGAGATCACAAGGCAGCACATCGAACATGCTACCCGGGATTTGATGTCTAAAAGCGGGATGGATTTTACGCGGAGGGGTGAATCACACATGTCTGAAGCAAACGAACCGAGCGAGAAGACCTTTACCCTCAAGGTTCGGGTTTCACCCAAAGCCTCGAAAGGCGAGGTTGTGGGTTGGATGGATGACGGTGCGCTCAAGGTAAGGGTGGTCGCCGCTCCCGAAGCCGGGAGGGCTAATATCGAGCTCTTAAGACTGGTGGCCGCCGAGCTGGACACGCCTGTGAGAAACGTCGTCCTGGCCGGGGGAAGCGGTTCCACCAACAAGTTTCTGAAGATAATTGGGCTTGACGAGGCTGATGTGAAAAGGAGGCTCAGCAGATGCCCGACCTTAAAAGGCGAATAAACGAAGCGACCCGCTACATACGGACAAAGACCGCGATCAGGCCCGACTACGCGATCGTGCTGGGCACGGGCCTCGGCGGGCTTGCCAAGGAGATCAAGCCGGCGGTCCGCATACCTTATGAGCTGATCCCCAATTTCCGGGTCTCCACGGTGCTGGGGCACTCGGGCGAGCTTGTGGTGGGACGGCTCTCCGGCAAGAAGGTCGTGGCGATGAACGGCCGCATCCACTACTACGAAGGCTATTCTATGGACGAGGTGACCTTCCCCACCCGTGTGATGAAATTCCTGGGTGCGCACACCCTGATCGTTTCCAATGCGGTCGGCGGGATGAATCCCTTTTACGACCGCGGCGATATTGTGATGATAGCGGATCACATCAATCTGATGGGCGATAACCCCTTGATCGGCCCCAACGACGACTCGATTGGGACCCGGTTCCCGGACATGTCGGAGCCCTACGCCAAGAAGCTTATCGACCTTACCGAGAAGGTCGCGCTTGACCTCAAGATCAAGATTCACAAGAGTGTGTTCGTGGGTGTCGCAGGGCCGAATCTCGAGACGCGCGCCGAGTATAGATTCCTGCGTGGGATCGGCGCCGACACCGTTGGAATGTCCACGGTCCCGGAAGTCCTGGTGGCCCGGCACATGGACATGGACGTGCTCGGGCTATCGATTGTCAGCGACATATGCCTGCCGGATGCACTTGAGCCCGCGGATCACCGGATAATCCTGAAGGCGGCCGAGGGCGCCGAGCCCAAATTGACCAAGATTGTGAAAGAGGTTCTACGGAGACTATGAGTACATCGAGACCCGGACAAGAGAACTCCGGACAAGAGAACTCCGAGCCCGTGTTTGCACGAGTCCCGTCCCAGGTGGTCGCTCCCGAGGCCGAGGAACGCATCCTCCGGTTCTGGGAAGCCGAGAAGATCTTCGAGAGGAGCGTCTCCGAGAGATCCCCCACCCGGCGTTTTGTCTTCTACGAAGGGCCTCCCACGGCCAACGGCGAGCCCGGAGTCCATCACGCGATCACTCGTGTGGTGAAGGACTTGATCTGCCGCTACAAGACCATGAAGGGCTACCAGGTTATACGGAAGGCCGGCTGGGATACCCACGGGCTTCCTGTAGAGATCGAGGTCGAGAAGCAACTCAAGATCAGGTCCAAGGAAGAAATCGAAGACTACGGCATTGATAACTTCAACAGGAAGTGTAAGGAGAGCGTCTTCAAGTACCAGGCCGAATGGGTCAGGATGACCAAGCGGCTGGGGTTTTGGCTGGATCTCGACCATTCCTACGTCACCTGCACCAACGACTACATCGAATCCATCTGGCACATCCTGAGGACGGCGTGGGATGCGGGCCTGCTCTACCGCGGGCACAAGGTGCTGCCTTATTGTCCGAGGTGCGGCACGCCGCTGTCGAGTCACGAGGTCTCGCAGGGCTATGCCGACAAGGAAGACCCTTCGATCTATTTGCGCTTCAAGATCAAGGAGGATCCCGACACCAGTCTCCTGGTCTGGACCACCACGCCCTGGACCCTGATCTCCAACGTGGCAGTCGCGGTGCATCCCACATTTACCTATCTCAAGGTGCGCTACAAGGGTGAGAAGCTGGTGATTGCCGAGCGGCGCGCCGAAGCGGTTCTGGGCAAGGATTTCGAGATCCTCGAAAGAACCAAGGGCGCCGACCTGGTGGGCCTCCATTATCAAGCCCCTTTTGCCTATGCCGCGCTTGACGGCAAGGCCCACGTGGTTGTTGCGGCGGACTTCGTTACCGGCGAAGACGGCACCGGACTGGTTCACATCGCGCCCGCCTTCGGGGCCGACGACTATAACCTGGGCCGGGCGGAGGGCCTGGCCTTCGTCAATCCCGTACTGGAAGACGGAACTTTCTCGGAGGAGATTACCCCCTGGAAGGATCTCTTCGTGATCGATGCCAATGCCGGCATCAACGACGATCTGAGGAAACGCGGGATTCTGTTCAGGGAAGAGAAGGTGATCCATACCTATCCGTTCTGTTGGAGATGTGATTCGCCGCTGATCTATTACGCTCATCCCTCATGGTACGTCAGAACCACCGCTTTTAAGGACGAGATGATTGCGCTCAACAAGACCATCAACTGGTACCCTCGGGAGTTCGGAGACAACCGCTTCGGCCAGTGGCTCGAGAACAACGTGGATTGGGCGTTGAGCCGCGACAGGTACTGGGGGACACCTCTCAATATCTGGGTCTGCGAAGCCTGCAGCAAGGAGTATTGTGCCGGCGGCATCGATGATATGCGAAAGCGTGCCGTCGAGCTCAAGGGCGAGATCGATCTTCACCGCCCGTGGATCGACACCGTGATCCTCAAGTGCGATTGCGGCGGCCAGATGCGGCGCACGCCCGAGGTGATCGACTGCTGGTTCGATACCGGCGGTATGCCTTACGCGCAGTATCATTATCCCTTCGAGAACAAGGATCTCTTCGAAAGCCAGTTCCCGGCCGATTTCATCTGCGAAGCCGTGGACCAGACCCGGGGCTGGTTCTATTCGCTCCTGGCGATCTCCACTTTGATGTCCCACCGCGCGAGCTTCAAGAACGTTATGGTTTCCGAGCTGATACTTGACGAGCAAAGCCAGAAGATGAGCAAGTCCCGGGGCAACGTGGTGGTCCCACGCGAGGTCTTCGACACCGTCGGCGCCGACCCGCTGCGCTGGTACCTCTACACCACTTCCCCGATCTGGGTTCCCACCAGATTCTCGACCGCGGGCGTGGTCGAAGTCGCGCGCAAGATGCTGGGCACCCTGCGCAACGTGCATTCCTTTTTCACGCTCTACGCCAACATCGACGGCTTCGACCCGCGGGTCCACGTGGTGCCCGCGGCCAAGCGACCGGTGATGGACAGATGGTTGGTCTCGAGGCTCTCGAGCGTGATCCAGTACGTGGACTCCGAGCTTGCCCAGTACGAGGTGACACGTGCCGCGAGAGCTCTCCAGGATTTCGTTATCGACGATCTCTCCAACTGGTACGTCAGACGGTCGCGCCGGCGATACTGGCGACACGAGATGAATGACGATAAGATGGCAGCCTACGCCACGCTCTACGAGGCGCTGGAGACGACCTCGAGGATGCTGGCGCCTTTCCTGCCCTTCGTGGCGGACGAGATCTACAGGCACCTTGTGGTGCCCGTGAGGCCGGATGCGCCCCCGAGCGTGCACCTCAGCGATTACCCCAAGAGCGATCCGGCGGCGATAGACCGCGACCTCGAAGCGTCGATGGAGGCGGTTGTGCGGTGCGTCACGCTGGTGCGCGCGGCCCGCAACCGGGCGAAGATCAAAATCAAGCAGCCGCTTTCCAGGGCACGGATCAGGCTAGGCATCAAGGTCGACAAGGATCTCCTTTCATCGCTCCTCCATCACCTGAAGGAGGAGGTCAACGTCAAGGAGGTGGTCCTTGAGAGCGACCTTTCGGGCTATGTGACCTATGAGGTACTGCCCAAGTTCGAGGTCCTCGGACCCAAGCTGGGAGAGAAGGTCAAGGTTTTGAAGACGGTGCTCAAGGGTCTTGATCTTGCAGCGATCGGGCGATTGGAGGGCGGCCTTGCAATACAGGTCAAGCTTGACGGCGAAGAGTTTGAGATCGGCCCCACTGAAGTCGTGGTCAGGCGGACCGAGCGTGAGGGGTACCTCTTCGAGAGCGACGGCGCCAACGCGATCGTGCTTGATGCGGCGATCACCCCGGAGCTCTTGGCCGAAGGGTATGCTCGCGAGCTGGTAAGCCGCATTCAGAATCTGAGGAAGCAGTCGGGGCTCGATGTGACCGACAAGATAAAGCTCTATGTGGCAGGCGGCGCGCTGGTCGAGAACGCCTTCGAGGTTTTCGGTGAGCACATCAAGGCCGAGACGCTTGCCGTAGCGGTTGAGTCCGTGATGCCGGGCGGCGCCGAGCCTTTTGAGTTCGCCATCGGCGACGAGACGGTCAAGGTGGCGCTGGAGAAGGCGTGAGGGGGCGGAACCGGCCGGCGGCACAATAAGCGGCGCAATAAATGGGGTGTGTCCCTATTTTGGGAGTCGAGCGTGATGGCATTGAATATAGAGCATTTCAGGAAGCTGCTGCTTGAGGAGCGCAAACGGGTCCTCGAGGAACTCGAGTACATCGAACAGAACTATGTAGGCACGACACCCAAGGACGCTACCGGGTCCAGCTCGGCCTATTCGACGCACCCCGCGGACACGGGCACGGATTCCAACGAGATGGAGAAGGCTTATCTGATCGGGGCCGCGAGCGGGGCGGTTCTCGAGGACATTGACGATGCCTTGCGGAAGCTCGACAAGGAAGGCTACGGGTTGTGCGAGGGCTGCGGGGCGGAGATCTCTCTGGACAGGCTCGAAGCGCTTCCGTATGCGCGTGAATGCCTCAAGTGCAAGAGTGACCTTGAAAAGGCCGGGGGAGCATCATAGCAGTGATGTCGTTGATTGCGGCGATCGCGGTGGTCCTGGCGGACCAGATCACCAAGCTCGCGATCGTGAGCACCTTCGCACGGGGCGAACAGACGGATATCCTGGGAGCCTTCTTCCGGCTTGGACACGCACGCAATTCGGGTGCAGTCTTCGGCATAATGAGAGGTCTGGGCCGCTACTTCACGGTCTTCTCAATTGTGGCCGCGGCCGTAATCATAGTGGTGATATTCCTCGCTCGACAGGCGCAAAGGCGGGTCAGGGTGGGTCTGGGGTTGGTGCTTGGGGGTGCCCTCGGCAATCTGATCGACCGGCTGCACTACGGAGCGGTGATCGACTTCATAGATATCGGCGCGAATGACGCGGTGCGCTGGCCTTCCTTCAACATCGCCGATCTGGCAATCACGGTTGGGGTTGCTCTGCTCGTCGTCAGCAGCTTCAAGCCGGGTACCCAACACTGTCAGGACGACTCCCAGGGCAACATCTTCTGAGGGGCAATGAGGGAAACCGAGCTGATCGTAAGGGCGGGCGCTCGTGCACGAATCGACAGGTACTTGAGCGAGCAGGCCAAGATAGCTACCCGCTCCCAGATCCAACGCCTCTTGAAGGCCGGGCTGGTATTGGTCGAAGGCAGGCCGGTCAAGGCGAGCCACACGCTCCGTGGCGGCGAGCGGGTCAGGGTCACGATCCCGGACCCCGAGCCCTCGCGACTCGAGGCGGAGCCGCTTCCCCTCGCTATCGTCTACGAGGATGATTTCTTCCTTGTTGTCAATAAAGCGGCGGGGATGGTGGTCCATCCCGGCAGTGGAGTGAGGCGCGGCACTCTGGTCAATGCACTCCTGGCTTACTGCAAGGGGCTTTCGGGCATTGCCGGGCCGGTGCGGCCGGGCATCGTACACAGGCTGGATAAGGACACCACTGGCCTGGTGATAGTTGCCAAGGATGACCGCACCCACCTCAAGTTGAGCGAGGCTCTGGCCCAGAGAAAGATAGGGCGTACCTATGAGGCCATTGTCTGGGGCAGTCCCGATCGAAAGCAGGCGACCATCGAGACCCTGATAGGGCGAAGCCGGACCGATAGGAAGAAGATGGCGGTCCTTAAGAGCTCCGGCAGGCTCGCGATCACCACTTACCGAGTGGTCGAAGATTTCGGTCTGGCATCCAGGCTCATAGTGAATCTTCAGACCGGACGGACCCACCAGATCAGAGTCCATCTGGCACACATCGGGCACCCCGTACTCGGGGATCCCACCTATGGAGGCAGACGAAGATCCTTCGGCGGCCGGGGGAAAGGCGCCGGTGACCCGGCGAGAGACCTGCTCGGGATGATCGCGCGGCAGGCCCTGCATGCGCGGGAGTTGAGCTTCATCCATCCCGTGACCGGCGCGGAAATGAAATTGGTTGCGTCACTGCCCGAGGACATGCAGAATGTGCTGGAGAGGCTAAGGTCTTCCTCTCCCTCGGGGAGAGGCTGGAGGGAGGTGGCGGAGCCATGAAGATAAAGGTGCGGAAGCAGGATTCGGTCGCAGTGCTCGATCTTTCCGGGAAGCTGATCGGCGGGAAGGACTCCGACGATTTCAAGGGCGCAATCAAGAAACTGGTCGAGGAAGGTTACCGGAATATCCTGGTCAATCTTGCCGACATTCCGTTGATAAACAGCACGGGACTCGGGATTCTTATCGCGGGGTACACCTCGCTTAAGCGCGAGGGGGGTAACCTGAAGCTTGTAAACGTCACCGACAGAATCCAGAGCATTCTCATGATCACCAAGCTCGGCACAATCTTCGATACCTACAACGATGAGGCGCAGGCTCTGGCAAGCTTCAGACGCGAGAGAGGCAAGTGATGCTTGAGGTGAGCCTTCCCAGTGCGGTCGAGTATCTGCCGCTTGTGGACTCGCTCTCCCAGGCCTTTTGCGTGTGGATGGGGATGCCAAAGAGCTCCGCGGATGACATAGCGATTGCCGTGGTCGAAGCGGCGACCAATGCGGTCGTACATGGGAACGGCTGCGAGAGAGAAAAGAAGGTGCGGCTCACGTTCCGGCGTTTGCCCTGCGAGATTGTGGTATCTGTGGCCGATGAGGGCTCGGGCTTCAATCCCGGCAGGGTCCCCAATCCCGTCGACCCCGCCAATATACTCAAAGAGTGCGGCCGGGGCATCTATATAATGAATCAGATAATGGACACCGTGGAGTTCGACTTTCCCAAGAGCGGCGGCACACGTGTAACGATGTCCAAGAACCTGGTAGGCGGGACCGGCCGCGTGATGTGCATTGACTATGGGGAAAAGAGGCTGGGTCTGGCCCTGAGCGACGAGCTCCTGTTGATCGCGCAGCCTTTCGGCAATGTTGAGACCGCGGAAGGCAAGGACGTGATCGCCGAGATATGCGCGCGTGCGGCGGCCAACGGTGTGGGCGAGCTCGTGGTCGGCATGCCGCTTACGCTCAGGGGCGAGGCGGGCGAGAGTGCGTCCCGGGTGACGGCCTTCGCGAACAGACTCAACCTGCGTTCAGGGCTCCCCGTAGTGACCTGGGATGAACGGCTCTCAACCAGGCAGAGCGAGCGGTTGCTCATCCAGGCAGGAATGAGAAGGCAGGAGCGCAAGCGGAGGGTGGACTCGGTGGCCGCGGCTCTGATCCTTCAGAGCTATCTCGATGCCCGCAAGGACAGATCCTCAAGGGAAAAGTGACCGCGATGCGAGTCGGGGCGCTTCTTCGCGATGCCGTCATTGTTCTCGCGCTGACCCTGGTCGGTTTCGTGGCGATCGAGGCCTACTGCCAGGCTGCCTGGCGCCAAGAGAAGTACGTCCACGTGATTGTGGATAAGGGCATGTCGTTCTCCCAGATCGCGGCGCGATTCCAGGAGAGCGGCCTCGTGAAGAACGGTCTGGTCTTTAAGGCGTTGGGCCGGGCCTTTCACATTGAGCGGCGGGCAAAGGCGGGCCGCTATCGTTTCATACCCACGGCCAGCATGGCAAGCATCCTCAGGTCCCTTTACAAGGGCGCTACTTACCGGGAGCAGATCCTGGTACCCCCAGGCAGGCGCATCGAGCAGGTGGCCGCGCTATTGAAGAAGTTTGCGGCCGTCGACTCTACCGAATTCGTGTCGCTGGCGCGGGATTCGGCCTTCGTCACCTCTCTGGGCGTTCCATCGAAGACGGCGGAAGGATTCCTGTTCCCGGAGACCTACGACATCGAGTGGCGGGAGGAAGCGCCTTCGGTGCTGGAACGGATGGTCAACGGCTTCCTCAAGGTTTTCAACGATTCCCTCGCGGCACGTGCTGAAAGTCTGGGCATGAACGTCAATCAAGCGGTGACCCTGGCATCGATCATCGAGAAGGAAGCTTACCTGGAGGCGGAGAAGCCCAGGATAGGTGCGGTGTTTCACAATCGGCTCAAGCTGGGCATGAAGCTCCAGGCCGATCCCACGGTGAGGTACGCTTTGGGGAAATGGAAGGGCAGGGTGCTTTATCGCGATCTCAAGACTGAATCTCCCTTCAATACCTACATGTTTACCGGGCTGCCCCCGTATCCCATATGCAGTCCCGGACGGGCCTCGATAATGGCGGCACTTTTTCCCCGGCCCGACGGGCGGGAGCTCTTTTTCGTGGCGCAGGGAGACGGGAGTCACTACTTTTCAGCGGATGGCGCCGGCCATGAGCGCGCCAAGGCCAGGTACAAGACCTATCTTGATTCGCTGAGGACTGCGACGATGCTGGACTCCCTGAGGCAGACCGGGCGCGACTCCGCAAGCGCCGAAAGCCCGATAGATTCGCTCAAAGCGGCAACTGGAAAGAGGTGACCCGGTGACCTCAACGCCCGTGCCGGGCCCGACCGGCCTCAGAAGCATGCGTGACGTTGCCGGCGCGCCTCCGGGCGGCCCGGTCGCCCTTTTGAATCGCGACCTTGCTGAGAAAGCCCTCGCCCTCGTGGATCACATCCGATCGATGTGCCCGGTGGTGGTGGCCTTCTCGGGTGGCATCGATTCCAGCCTCTTGCTCGCTGCCGCCTTTGAGGCCTGTGAGGGCAAGGTGCTTGCGATCACGGCTTCATCGGCCACCTATCCCAGGCGGGAGTTGGACCGGGCCCGGGAGATCGCCCGCATGATCGGGGCCGAGCTCCAGGTGCTCCGTACCCGGGAGATGGAAGACCCGGCATTCAGGCTTAACCCCTTGGACAGATGCTACCACTGCAAGCGCGAGTTGTTCCTCAAGGTGAAGCGTGAGGCCGAAGATGGAGGCTACCGGGCGGTCCTCGAGGGCTCGACCGTCGACGATCTCGGGGATTTCCGGCCGGGGGAGAGGGCTTCTCGGGAGCTTGAGGTCATAAGCCCCTTGCGGCAGCTCGGCTTTTCCAAGAGCGACGTGAGGGAGTTGGCTCGCTCGATCGGACTTCCCAACTGGGACAAGCCGGCGGCTGCCTGCCTCGCTTCGCGCTTCCCTTACGGTACCGAGATAACCCGTGAGGCCCTCTCGAGGCTTGAACGCGTCGAGGACGCCATGCACGATCTCGGCTTCGGGCAAGTTCGCGCGCGCTACCACGGGGAACTCCTCCGGCTTGAGGTAGAGCCGGCAAAGATAGAGCTTGCGGCTCTGCCGGAGACGCGAGACAAGATCGTTCAGTGTGCGCGAAAGGAAGGCTTCCGGTTTGTGACGATCGATCTCCAGGGCTATCGCACCGGCAGCTTTAATCCTTGAGCTTGGAACCTATTGAGTTTAGGCTTGTATGAATAGACAGCCCCCACGGCCTCCGCGGAGGTGGCGGGCTTTAGGGAGGAAAGCATGGCAGAAACCCAGAAAACCAGGGGCGGCAAGAAGCCTGTTCTCGACAAAGCCGCCGCACCTGCGGGCAGTCTCGTGATGGGCCGGCGAAATGTGTTGGCGCTGGTTGCCGGAATCCTCGTCTTGGTCATCGGATATATCCTTCTCGGCAAGGGGAGTATTACGGCCGCGCCCGTACTCTTGGTCCTCGGCTATTGCGTCATAATCCCCCTTTCGCTTATCCTCTGGGTAGGCAAGCCCGATGACAAGACCCGGGGAGGCGCGGGCGAATAGCTCAGCGGTTAGAGCACCTGCCTTACAAGCAGGGGGTCGGAGGTTCGATTCCTCTTTCGCCCACCATTTATCAGGTATGTCAGGCCGGCCTCGTTTGACTCGGTCCCGACGCTACGGTTAGCTTGGATGGAGGCGAAGATGCATAGGCGCGCAGTTTCCGTGGGAATGATATCCGGTCTGGTCCTTGTTACGGCGGCTCTGGCGGTTGTTGCCGGGCCCGACCCCGTGGCCCCGGTTGCCCAATGGAAGGGTGGCGAGATCACGGTAAGCGAATATCTGACGTGGTATAGATATGGCGCCGAACCCAACCGGAAGCCTCCCACGACTCTCGACGAGAAGCTTGCTTTTCTCAATACCCTGATCAACGCCAAGCTGATGATTGAAGAGGCTGAATCCCTCGGTATTGCCAAACTGCCGATCGTGGCCGATTTCTATAACGGCCGAAGGACCAATCTGATGATTGAGACTCTCCAGACTCAAGCGACTCTGGGCAGAGTGAGTGTCGACCAGCGCGATATCGATGACATCTATGCAAAGCGGCTGACCGAGATGGATGTGAGCCAGATTCAGTTGCGGACTCAGGACGAAGCCAATGCCCTCGCGGACTCGATAGAGGCGGGTGTGCCTTTCCCCGATCTGGCGACGCGGTACTCCATATCGCCCACCGGCGAGCGGGGGGGATCGGTCGGCACGATACGTTATGGGGACTTCGCCGAGCGCTGGTCCGCTCAAGCCTACCGCCTCGAGACAGGGCAGGTCTCCCAGCCTTTCTGGGGCGAGGGCGGCTACTACATTCTGAAGATGGATTCAAAATCCCTGGTCGAACCTGCGGACCCGGCCGGGGAGAAAACCAAGATCAGGAACATGCTTGAGCAGGACGAGATTTTCCGGGAGCGGATAGCTTTCCTGGATTCTCTTAGAGCCGCCTATGACTACAGCCTGGACATTCAAGCGGTCGTCAATCTGTGTACCGAGTACGCGCTTGCGATCGCGAATCTGGGAGATCGGCCGGCGGTACTGGACCAGGACATTGTCCCCGAGCTTACCGATGCCGAGCGGCGCGTGCCGCTGGTGACTTTTAAGGGGAGCGTCTACACTACCGGAGACTGCGTTGACTTCATTCTGAGAGTGCCTTACCAGATCCGCCCCAGGGTCGATGACCCCGATGAGATGGAGGCTTTCGTAAACAAGCAGGCTACCGACAAGCTCATGGTTGTAGAGTCGGAGAAGCGCGGGCTTGATAAACTCCCCCAGATTGTGGAGCAGGTTGAGAAGGCCAGGAGGCGGAAGACCTTGTTCGCCTTCTATGATTACATAACCAGGGACCTTGTCATACCCGAGCCGGAAGCCCAAGCGTTCTATGACGCGAACGTCCAGTACTACACGATTCCCCAGGGATGGACAATTTCCAAGATAGTGGTCGGCAACAAGGAAGCTGCCGATTCGGTCCTCGTGCGTCTCGGCCGGGATGAGTCCTTCGAGGAGATAGCAAGGGCGCGCTCGCGCGACGCGTTTACGGCTCCCGAGGGAGGCAATGTTGGTTTCATCAAGGTCGGAGACGATGCCGAGTTTGACAGCTTTCTGGAAACAATGAGCGTGGGAGAGAAAAAGTCCTTCCGGAGTCTAGAGGGCTACGTCGTGCTGTGGCTCAGGGAGAAGCACGAACCACGGCAGGCCAGTTTTGGGGAGGCACGAGCCTCTGTCGAACAGCGCCTTGTCCAGGAGCGCAAGGACGAGTATATCCAGAAGTGGGTGACCGAGCGGCGCACCGAGCGCCAGGTGGCGATCAATAAGGAAGTCCTCGAGCAGGTCATCCTGTAAAACAGGGACACACCCTGTTTTCTGCGGGCCGCCGGTGGTCGGCCAAGCATTCCGCGGTATGCCAAAGACCTTCATCAATGGGATGAATCCCTGCCCCAAAATGGGGTGTGTCCCTGTTTATTCGAGGCCCAGGTTCCGCGCGGCATCCCGAGCGTACTTGAAGCTGGGATCTATCTCGATCACTTTCCGAATCAGGTCTTTGGCTTCCTCGCGCCTGCCCTGGCTCACCCTTACAGCGGCCAGCCCAAAGAGAGCATAGATGTTCCTCGGCTCCAGGCTGACGGCTTTCTCATAGGCCGCGCCCGCTTTCTCGATAAGGCCCTTCTGCCGGTAAGCCCCCCCGAGATTGAGGAACGTGAGTGCGTCATTTGGCGCCGCTGCGGCCGCCCGCTCGAAGTACACGATCGCACTGTCGACTTGTCCATTGTTAACGTAGATACTCGCGCAGTTCATCAGGGCCTTCAGATTGGCAGGCTCCAGTTCGAGCAAGCGGCGGAAGTAGCCAAGGGCCGAGTCGCCGCTTCCTTTGGCCGCATAAGCTATCCCCAGGTTCATCAGTGCTACGGTGTTGCGGGGATCACCCTCCAGGGCCTGCTCCAAGAGCACGATCGCGCTATCCGTATCACCCTCAAGGAGGAGCACGCCTCCCACGTTGGCCAGCCCCTCGGGGCTGCCGGGCATGATCTCCAAGGCCTTCTTGTAGTAGGCCAGCGCCTGGTCCATTGAGCCCTCGGCCTGAGCGATGTTCCCTAGGTGGAAGTAAGCGCTGGAATTGGTCGAGTCTATCTCGAGCACCTTTCTGTAGGCGGTGGCGGCCCCGCCGTAATCCTTGAGTTCGAGCAGCACCCTGGCCACGTGAAGGTGCGCCTCAGGATTCATAGGATCGGCCTTGACAAATTCGATGAATTCCCTGCGGGCCAGTTCGAGATTGCCCGCATCGAAGGCATTGACGCCGGGCTCCAGATACTCGGCGATCAGGTGAATCATCTGCTTGGGATCTTTGAGGGAAAGGTCGGAGATCTCGGGGACGGGAGCGGCCGACGGGGTCACATAGCCGAGTGCACGCAGTTGCCGAGCCTCGGTCGCGCCGAGTTTGGTCGCCGCAGCCTTGACCTCCGTCTCCTCGCGCGCCGCCTCAAGCAGCGCCGCCTTCATCTCCTTGAGCTTCTCCGGGTTGGCAGCCGCCAGATTGGCGTTCTCACCCGGGTCGGCGTTGACGTCATACAGCTCCTCCTCCGGCGCCAGGATGTACTTCCACTGGTTGAATCTCGCGCCCCTCAGGGGGCACCAACGGTATGCATAGTATGAGGCCAGGGCCTCGAAGTAAGTGACTACCGGCGGCATCTCCTTACCCTGGAAGAGCGGCACGAGGCTGCGACCGTCCACTTCGCCAATCTGCTTTAAACCCAGCAGCTCAAGCACCGTCGGGAAGACGTCGCTGAGACTGACGGTCTCACGCCGGTGCGTGCCGGCGAGCTGCTTGCGGGCGAAAGGCGACTTCTCGGGGACCCTCACTATCAAGGGGACCTTGAGCGTAGGGTCATAGAGCAGAATACCGTGGGTCATCTCACCGTGTTCACCCAGGCCCTCGCCGTGGTCGCTCACCAAGACTATCGAGGTGCGCTTGAGGAGATTTCTCCGGCCCAGATATGCGATCAGGTAGCCGATCTCCTGGTCGGTGAAGGCGATCTCACCGTCATACTTCTGGTCCTGAAAGCGTTGGGCGAACTCAGCGGGTGGCTCGTAGGGAGCGTGAGGGTCGTAGTAATGGGCGAAGAGGAAGAAGGGCTCGCGCGCGGTCTTAAGCCACGCGATGGCGCTTGCAGTCACGCGATCGGCGGTTCGCTCGGGATAGCCGAATTCCGAAGGCTGGCGTCCCTTCGAGAGATCGTCGTCGTAGTAGGTGAAACCCTGGGCAAGGCCGAAGCGCGCATCCAGGATGAACGCTCCTATGGCGGCGCCGGTCGCATATCCGTTGGCGCGGAGCACCTCCGCCAGAGTCACGAAATCGTCGGCCAGTTTGAAGTTGCCGTTATCCCGGACGCCGTGGGACAAGGGCGAAAGGCCCGTCATCAGCGAAGAGTGCGAGGGAAGCGTCAAGGGCACGGTGCACAGGGCATCATCGAAAGTGACGCCCTCGCGCGAGAGCCGATCGATCGTGGGCGTGGCGGCGCCCCGATCGCCGTAGCAGCCGAGATGATCCGGTCTCAGCGTATCTACGCTTATGAGCAGCAGGTTTGTCGGCTGGGGGTGTCGCAGGCCGAGCGCCAGAATAACCAGAATAGTCAGAGCAGCTACGGCCGCGACAGCAGCCACTAGGATCCAACGTTTGCTCATATTCATCAAGACACGATAGAAATTCTAGAGGGTGATGTCAAATCGAAAAAGAATCTTGACGTAATTGGGGTCAGATTGCTATAGTGCCGGTGGGTGTTTCTGCCTCGAGTTCTTCCAGCAATCTACCTTGGCGCACCGCTCCTCTATCGCCGCCATCACCGTCCCAGGATTGCTACCCCCTCGAACATGACCCGCCAGCCGCGCCCGGCGATCCCATCGCCTGCCCACCAGGCTCTCCACCAGCCGAATGGCCCAGGCGTCACCGGAGACAATGACGTTGTCGACTGCCGGGACCCTGAGTTCTTAGACCAGGAATATCCCATACTGGTATATAATGCCGGCGTCAACGTTGATCCCTACGAGGGTCCACCCCGATATGCCACTGAGCCCTCTACGTGGGGAACTATAAAGGCCCTGTTCAAATAGGCCGATATAGCTTCCAGCCGACACTTTTAGGCTTGACACCCCTAGCATCTTCTGCTATAATTTACAGCGTCGGACAGGTAGAAGCCTATGCAAAGGCTTCGAAGATGTTGAATTGCGTCAGGTGGTTGTAGTTGTGTTAGAGGGCAAACGGGCCTGGCGTCAATCGGTTCTGCGGAGGTGGAGTAAGGTTGGAGTAAGGTTTTCGGCCACCAGGTGGTGACTTTACTCCCTAAGTGATCTAGCGGGTTTTAGCTTAAGGCTAAGCCGCAGGAGGTGTAGTGATGCTGAAGAAGCTTCTGATCCCTTGTGTCGGGATAGTCGCTTTGTTGGCTCTTGGTGGCGTCGCACTTGCTGGGGTGCCGTGTACGGGCACGTCGACCGTTGTTGCAACTGAGAACAACGCCGGCTGCACGAACAGCGGCGCTTTCTGCCCGAAGGGTGACATGGACAAGATTACCGTCACGGTCACCGTGCTGGATTGTTACGGTACAGCACTTGCGGGTACGAGCGTGAACATCAGGATGAAGGGTGTGACCGTGAGCGACAAGTTCAAGATTGCGCCCTCCGAGACTCTCAAGGTCGCTGTGACCAACATTTCGGGTGTGGCCTCGACGACCTTCTCGAAATTCGGCGGTTGCGGTAACGCGTACTTCACCGCGATAGTCTCGGGTGTCACACTTAACAGCAGCAACAGTATCTACTGTGCGAACGTCGACAAGAACTCGACCCCGGATGGCGCCGTCAATTCTACGGACCTTACGATTTTTGCGGGGGATTACGGCAAGGCCCGTCCGTGCAGCGACTTCAACTGCGCCGGTGGTGTGAACTCGGTTGATCTGACGGTTTTTGCCACGCATTACGGGCATGTTTTAGCACCTTAATTGACGTTGACCTTGGCCCGGTGACTTCTGCCAAGCCAGGGTCGGTCAAGGAGGTGATGCTCCAAAGAGTTTTTAGCAGTGGTCCACTTCGGTGGATTGGAGTTCGGCAGTAGCAACGATAGCTTCCTTCGACAAATGAAGCTAGACCAGAGCAGGCTTAGAAATGTTCCGAAGTACCCAGAAGCTTGATTCTGGAAAGGAGAGAAGGCAATGAAGAAGGTTCTAGTTTTAGTGATTGCTCTGACGTTCGTCCTGAGTGCAACGGCTTTCGCAGGACAGAACCTTGGCTGCAAGATCGCGATCCACCTTAAGGCGCATCCGACTTCATGCACCAAGCTTTATCCCGCGTTTACCGATTGCAACATGATCAATGAGA
>JAZDEY010000080.1:0-14610 GCA_043808325.1 Candidatus Eiseniibacteriota bacterium | reverse complement strand
GTGGTGACAGGGCACGCACGTTCCCCCTGAAGAGCCAGTGTCGAGGTGGGTCGGTCACGGCAAGATGGGTTGAGGATGCCGTGTGGGAGAAGGTCTGCGAAGCAGTTGCCAACCCGGAGCTGATACTCAGTCAGATCGGGAGGCTTAGCGAGAGGGCGAGGGTGGGTCAGGGGGCTCTTAAGGGAGACCTCGAACGCATAGACAAGAGATTGGCCGCCATTGGGATGGAAGAGGGCAGGATGCTTGACGCCTATCGGGAGGAGGTTATCTCCAAGGACCAGCTGAGGGATCAGATCGCCAAGGTCAGTGACAAGAGGACGCGCCTGAATGAGGAGAAGCAGGCCATCATGGCGAAGGTGGGTGGAAACGGGGCTGGCACCGTTGACAGGGATGATGTGGTCCATTACTGCGGCATGATAAGGAAGCGCCTGGATGGCCTATCCTGCGATTTCGAGAACAAGCGTCGGATCCTCACCCTGCTGGTCAGTAGGGTCCATCTAAAGGGCCGGACCCTGCGAATCAAAGGGATTATCCCTGGCGGCGATGCACAAATGGACTCAGACCGTACTGCGACTCTCTCACCCAGAAGAGCCATCCGCCGGTCTCAAAGGTAGATGGCTCGGCGACTACGGTTCCACATACTCGCACGTAATCGCCGAGCCGTTCAGGTCTTCCGTTCTCGCTCGTATCTCTTCTGAGGTTGCAGATGTGATCGCCGCCAGATAGTGCAGTGTCAGTCGCACGGAAGGGTCTTTGCTTCAGGAGGTGAGCCTGAGCGAAGGCATTCAGAGGCAGAAGAAACAGCAAGACAAGGCAGGAAGACCTGATTACCGAGAAAGCTCTCCTGAACCGATCTCCTCGATCATCTATGTTAAGTAATTCACTCATATCTTTCGCCGCACCTGATTTCACGCTACATCTCCCATTCCCGGTTCCATCTCACTTTCGAACCTCGCCCTTGGATCTCATTGACATCTCCCAGTCGCGCATCTCGTTTACGAAGCGGGAACCGCACTTCCCATATATCCCATCACGCTCGCCAACCAGCGATTCCGCCGCCGCCACCCCAGGGTCGCGCGGCTCCCGCCCGTTCCCCCTAGGAACCTCGATCTCGTCAATCTGCAAGCGTGGTGCCGGGGGTTGCAATCTGCGGAAGGAAACTTGAAATCGCTTGATAGACTTGGGATTGCAGCGTAGCGCGGCCCTGGGGCCGCCGCATCGCTCGGCAGGGCGAGTGTAACGCTTCCGGTCGGCCGGCCACCCCGGCGTTTCAGCAACCAATTGACCAAGCAGAAGATCGAAGGATGTACTGAACGGTTACACGGGCGGCGGGAAAGTTACACCTCTACGGGATGGCTGTGCTTGTGCCTGGGTTCCTCGAGTTCGAGGGAGGCGACCAGTGCCCCGGCGGCTGCCACGACTGCAGTTACGAACAGGACCTCATATGACGACCTTTCGATTATGAAGCCCCCCACCGCAGCGAGCAAGAGCACCGGGGAGAGGAAGGTATTCATGAATCCGAGGTAGGTAGGTCTCTCATCTACGGGCGCCACATCTAGAATGTAATTGGTGTATCCGAGGCTCAGGCCACTCCAGGCGACACCGATCAGGAAAAACGCAAGTCCGAAGGCCACCATCGGAGGCCCCGGCAGGCACAGGACGCCCAAGATCGTGACGAGGGGGCAGGCGATCGCGACTGCCGAGACCAGAACAAGCACGATCCTGTTGCCCCGGTGATTGCTGAGGTATCCCCACAACAGATTCGACAGGAAGGCGCCGATCATCTGAATTGAGAGCAAGATCCCAACGCTGCCCGGCGCAAGCGAGAGCTTCTCCTGCGCATATAGTATGTAGAAGGGCAAGGGCATGCCCCAGACGCCCAAGAGAATCCTCACCACAAACAGCATGCGGTAGCTCTTGACGTTTCTAAGCAGGAGCGGCCCCTTGCGGAGGAACTGCCCAAATGGTGTCCTGGTCTCATGGGACGGGCCCGCCGGTTCGGACACGATTGAGAAGGATACAACCGCTGCCGTCACAACTGCCGCCGCCGCTATGAAGAGCAGCGCGAAACCCGCCGGGAAGGGTCTGGATGCCAGCACGTTCGTCACCAGTAGGCCGGCCAGGGCGGCCGCGATGCCGCCGAAGAACATTCTTGCCCCGAAGAAGGTTCCCCGTCGCTCGGTTGGCACCGTCTTCGCCACAATATCCATGAAGGGGATGTTGGCCACACCACCTGCGAGGCAGTAGGCCGTGAAGAGTGTGAAGAAACCGGCGAGCAAGAAGGAACCGGAGGAATGCCCCGCGAGGGCCACCAGGAGCGCGATCGCCCACATCGATCCCACCCGCACGGCGCCCGACCAGACATAAGTGGGCTTCTTCCGCTTGATGTGCTCGACCAGGTTCGCGACGATGATCTGCGGCATGAAGAGCCCTGCGGCCACCATCGTGCCCGCGAGCCCGATCAAGACTTTGGACGTCGTGATCTGGCTTATGAAGATCGGCAAAACGGTCGTGCCGCCGATCGTGGCTTCGGCAAGATTGAAAAGCACGCCGTTTATGACGCCGAGGATGAATGACCGATCGTACCTGTACTTGCGCCGCGGCGCCGGCCCCTGAGTCGTAAGTGCCTCCACGGGATCTCTCTCTCATCGCTTCCGTCGAAACGGGTGCTTCAGTTCACCCCGAGTGTCCGGGCGATCCCCGGAATTCTAACTCGAATCGGTGCACGAACCAAATTGATACTTGACAGCGGAGACTACAATCGTGGATAACTGCAGGACAAGAGATTCAGTCTGGCTAGAGCTGCCTTAAGCATGGAGGCTGTTTCGGAGAGGAGGGCTGGCCAATGTCGATGTTCAAGGAGTTCCGGGATTTTGCCGTGCGCGGCAATGTGGTCGACATGGCAGTCGGTATCATCATTGGCGCCGCCTTCGGAACGGTGGTGAACTCGCTTGTCAAGGATGTCATCATGCCACCGATCGGGCTTGCGCTCGGTAAGGTGGACTTCTCCAATCTCTTCGTCTTGCTCAAGAACGGTGGGGCCGGGCAGCACTATGCTTCGGTTGCCGAGGCCGGCAGGGCGGGGGCGGTGACGATCAACTACGGCATGTTCATAAATACCATCATCAACTTTGTGATCGTGGCCTTTGCAGTCTTTATGATGATCCGGATGATCAACAGGATGAAGGCCCAGGTCGAGACGCCGGCGCCGGCGGCAGCGCCTGCCACCAAAGCCTGCCCTTATTGCCTATCTGCGATCCCGATCAAGGCCGCCAAGTGCGCCTTCTGCACTGCCGATTTGAAGGGCTGAGTTTCTGGTTTTGTGAACCTAGGGGCGAGGGCCCTCGAACGCATCCGATGTCTTTGGTTGCGGGCGGGGGCCCAAGTTTTTGCTAGTATCCCCACCGTGCGCTGAGCGAGTAGACTGAGAAGTCGCGCCACGGATTTGGCCCCTTGCGGAAACCAGGCTGCTGGAGCCGGGTCATATCGAACTTGACCCGGAGGGGGATCTTCGCCGCAACCATCTTCTCAAGAGGAATCTCGATCCCGAAGCCGTAGGTCACGTCCGTGAGGGCATCCTTGTAGTTCTCGGGATCATCATTGTCATTACGGCTCTCACGGTAATAGCCGAGTCGGAGCGCGAGCATTTCCAGGAGGCGGAGTTCGCCGCCTATCCTCAAGGCGCCGTAATACTTCGAGTTCAACAGGTCCTGATACTCGATATGGATCAGCCCCTGCGCGGTCTTGAAGGCCGGCAGGAAGGACTTGCTGAACCAGGTGAGGTTGTAAGCGGTTCCGAGGCGGACGATCACAGGCAACTCCTCAGAGTCTCCGGAGAAGTCAATCTTCGAATCCGTCACATTATAGAGGCTACTGGCGAAGGTCAGGCTCTGCTCCGCGCGACTCCCGGCTTGCAGCAAGAGATCTCTTGAGACTCCAATGTCTGCCGAGTAGCCGGTCGGGTCCTCGCGAAGACAGGTTCCCAGCATACGGATCCGATTCACGTTCATACCTATATCTAGCCCGTACAGCCGGTCGGTTGCGAGGCTCAAGGTCTCGAGGGCTACCTCAAAATCCTCCATTTCCTCGCCCGACGAGCAGATTTCCGCGAAGCCCCCGTAGTCGACGCGATAGCTGCTGATCCCGACGGTTCCGTACCTGCCGACCCTGACGCCGCTGCCCAGGAATATGTACTTGGTATCCTCGAACCAGTACAATGGACTCCCATAAGACCCAGAGATCGAGATTCCTCTCATCCGGCCGAGGCTCGCCGGATTGTAGAAGCTGGCCGATGGGTCGTCGACCATCGCCACCCCACCCTTGCCCATCGCCTCCGCTCTCGCGCTCGGCTGACGATAGAAGAATAAGTCATCAATGACTCCACCGTCATGGTAGCTGGCCGATGCCGAGCCCCACATAAGCAGGATACTCAGGAGAATCGTAGAACTGGTCAGATCCATGTTTGAGACCCACCCACCATACGATATCGCTCGCTTCACAAGGACCTCCGCTAAGAGTGCTCCCCGGCCCCGAGTGACAGCGGAAGAATGTCGCGTTACCTAACGCCGCCAAAGTGCTCAGGGCAAGACCACTAACTAGCCTGTCCACTGATTGCGGTTTGTGCGAAGTATAATCCCAGAAGATTACCCAGGCAAGCAGGATGTTTTCTGGGGAAGATGTGCTCTGGCACTCAAGGCACTTTGGGGCTGAGGAGTCATGCAGATGAGAACCGCAGATCGATTGATTCACTTTATCGGCAATTAACGCCTACAATACGACCGACACTACATCGACGACGCACTGATTGATTGAGATTACGAGGCTCACGCTGAACGGGCCCACCATTGCAGTCTGCAAAGGGGCTGCTGGGGCCTCCCAACAACAGCAAAAAATAGCTTGACACTGTCCAGGGCGCTTGGTACGATCAAGGTAGCGAATCGGAAAACATCGAAGGAGGACTTTGAGATGTTCACACCAGTGTTTTGGTTGATTATGTGGCTTGGATTCTGGGACGAGGGCTTCTAGCCAGTCCCAGCATCACGTCAAGGCACGATTGTTTGGGGAGAGGGCGCTGAATGCGTCCTCTCCCGCTTTTTGCAGTAATAGATGCAATCTGCAATGGCCACAAGTCCCCTCTTGCACGTGTTCTGCAAATCCCGTTTCAACTCTTTGATTATCAATAGGTCACGAACTACACTCATTTGCTAAGTGGCACACCACTTGCACGTTGTAGCACGCGTGTTCTTGTGTTCATTGTGACGGAGTGCAGCTTGGCCAAGAAGAGATTTCTCATATTTGCAGTTGCCACAGGGGTATCGGCAGCAATCTTAGTGCTGTCGAGAGTCCCGAGTGTGCTGGATCAGCTGCGTGTGACTCCATCTGCCCTGTTCTGGTTCGGGCTGGCTATGATCGTCGCGACACTCCCTATTCGTGGTGTCGCGGGAACTACCACTCTCAATATTAGCCCCCTCCCCCTTCTGGCCATGCTTCTTCTCTACGGCACCAATCTCGCTCTAGTCGCGGGTTGGTCGTGCGGAATTGTGACCACACTGGCCTCTCGAACGCGGAATCTGAAAACGGATCTTGAGCGGCTAGGATCTAACTCGGCGAAATGGGCCTTCTGTGTCATGGCAGCTGGCTACGTTCTCTGGGGACATAGTGGGCAAGTGGGCTGCCTGACGGTCGCACTCAGCCCGTCGGTCTTGATCCGACTACTGGCCGCGCATGCTGCGTATTTCATCACAAGCGTCGTCATACTCTCCTTGGGACTGTGGCTACGTGATGGTACTAACCCATCCGACACCTGGAGAACCGTGTTTGGCTGGAAGGCTCTTGTCTCGTGGAGCACGCCGCTGGGGGCATTCCTCTTGGCGGTCTTCTACCTTAACGGAGGCTTCCTCCTGATCGGAATCCTTATCGGGACCGGGTTGATCGGGATTCTCACGGTCCGCGACCATGTTCGCATCAAGTCGTCATTCGTCCAGCTGGTCGATGCCCTCCGGATGGCCAGGGACGGCAACATGCCGCACCTTAAGGGCGAGACCCAGCATGTGCTTGAGCTTGCCATCGCGCTTGGCCATAAGATGAGGCTCCCCTACCGGAGTTTCGAGCTTCTCGAACATGCGGCGATGCTCCACAACGTCGGCTATATAGCCGTCGACAGAGATACGGTCCTCAAGCCCACACTGCTTACGGATGCCGAGATGAGCGAAATCAGGGAGCACCCCGAAAGCGGCATGAGGATCCTCAGAGAAGTCGTCGGGATGGAGGCTGTTGCGGAGATTGTGCGGAGCCATCACGAAAGCCCCGATGGTTCGGGCTATCCGCAGGGCCTCAAGGCGCGGCAGATCCCGATTGAGGCTGCAGTGATCAAGGTAGCGGAGGCCTTTGTCGCCATGACCAATCCGCGCCCACATCGGAACCGCCCGCTCACTAAGAACGAGGCACTCGATGAGATTGCCCGGGATGCAGGCCGCTCTCTCGATGCTACGGTGGCCTTCTTCCTCTTTGAGCTGATGGGTCGGCCCGACCTCTCGGCCAAAGTGGCCAGGGGCTTCGGTCCGCCGGACAAACGACAAATCAAGCTAAGGCTATATAGGTCGCATCCACGGCCGGTCGTCGTGCTACCCAAAGCGTGGAAAGAGCGCAGATCGATGCTCATTGGATCGTCCATCATAGCGGTCGCGGCCGCAATCGTTATCGTTTTCGGCAAACTGGGTGTTCCGCTGTCCCTTGGGGTCAAATCCGGACAAGTTGCCAGCACCGCCCTGGGGAGCCTCTTCTTCCTCTTTCTGCTCGGGCTCGCAGCCGTAAGGCCAGTGAGGCTCCCCAAGGGTGCATACGTATCCGCTTCGTCAGCCGTCGTGCTTGCGATATCGCTGGCCGGAGGGCCCGTCTACGCAGTGATCTTCGGCTTCGCCCTGATTGGGTGGGCGTTGCTGCTCGATCCCGCAAATGCGCTCTCCAAGTCCATGGCAAGCATCAATGGGGCGAATGGTGCCGCTGATGGAGCAAACGGGAATGGCCATGGTAACGGATACGGTAACGGTTACGGGAATGGAGCTGCGAAGGGATCCCGTAAGAGGTGTGGAGACAATGCCGGAAACGGCGGGCTGGCCAATTCGACCTCCTCTGCTGCCGGCCGCAAGCGAAACAGCGGCATAGCGTTCCTAATCAAGACCAAGGCTCTTGAGTCGCAGCTTTCCACCGCATCGGCTTATGGCTTCCTGTTGATGCTGGCGGGAAGCGGTGCCTGGGTTGCCTACATGGCTGGGCGGTATGTATCCCGAAGCTTGGCACTCCAGGGGACGGTGGCTGAAATCATCCCGTTCGTCGCGAGTGTCACTGCCTTCTACTTTCTCGAGACCATGGTGCAGTCGATGTTGCTTTCGGTCCACGGGCTCTCGACGGGTCGCGTCTGGCAGCGCAACTACCTAAAAGTGCTTCCCGAGCCTCTGACTTACGCGGTCTGCGGCTACGCCATACTGATGAGCACCAGTCTCCTTGGCCTTTGGGCGGCGATTCCACTTTTCCTGTTCCCCACCTTCTGGCGCCATCTTGCGCTCCTGCGGCGCCTTGAGCTTCTCAAGACCAACGAAAGCCTGATCAGATCGATCGCTCGGGCGGTCGATGAGAAGGACCGCTATACCGGAGGCCACTCGGCAAGTGTGGTTGAGATAGCCACCGCGATTGCCCGGGAAATGGGCAAGAGCGAGTCCTTCGTCGAGCAGATCGAGGAGGCGGCGATCCGCCACGATCTAGGTAAGGTGGCTTGGCCCCACCAGGTCCTGAGGAAGCCCGCCATCCTGAACGAACAGGAGGAAGAGGAGTACAAGTGGACCCATCCGGACGTGAGTGCGGCAATCGCGGCACGCGCGGGATCATCCGAGCAGGTCGTCGAGATGATAACGTATCATCACGAGCGCGAGGACGGCCAGGGATACCCGCACAAGCTCAGTGGTGACAGAATCCCTATCGGCTCACGCATACTATGTGTCGCGGATTCATTCGACGCAATGGTTCACGATAGATGGTACAAACGCAAACGGACTCTTCAGAATGCGATCGATGAAGTCAAGCGCTGCTCAGGAACTCAGTTTGACCCCGTGATCGTCGAGGCCTTCCTGGGCGTGCTCGAGAAGATTGACCTCGAGCGGCTGATGGAAACAGTGGAGCTCGGCGTAGGCGAGATTCCCGAGGAAGTCGGCGCCAAGCTCTGAGAAACCTTCACTCCGGCGGGCAGCATGCTCCCGGGAAGCCCACCGCTCAGGTAGCCTCCCTCGTTTCTCTGTTGACATGTGTCGCTCCAGGGATACAATCCCTCCGACAGTAAGTACACGCAAACGGCACGAAGATTGCTTTGCATGATGTTCAATGGAGCCCTTGGGTGGGCTCCGGATGCGTGGTGATGAGGGGAGGTGGTTAGGATGATGCGCATCGGATTGGTGGTAACGGGTATCATCTTCATGCTGTGCGGCACGGTGCTGGGTGGAGATCCGGTTTCTCCGCTGTACCAGGCAAGACTCGCGGCGACCCTGGCCGAGTGGGAGGCAGGGCCCCGACCGGTCGCGGATGTCGCGGATGACAACGGGGGGCCGGCAAGTCTCCAGCCGGTGAGCCTGTGCATCGGCAGTGCGTGTTTGGGCAGTGTGTGCATCGGTAGTGCCTGTCTGGGCAGCGAGTGCCTGGGTTCAGCGTGTCTTGAAAGCTCCTGCCTGGGCAGTGGCTGTGTGGGCAGCGCATGCGCCGGCAGTACCTGCGTGGGGACTCTCTGCGTGGGGTCGGCATGCTACGGGGCCTCTGCTTGCGGCTCGGGCTGCAGGCGTGGTGGGGGACAGACCAATGCTGTGGATCCCCTTCCATCGACCAGCTTGACCAGAAACTGTTACCAGCCTTGAAGTGGGGAAGTGGGGCTAGATATGCGGGCTGTCTGACCTGGCGGCCCGCATGCCTGCCCCGGCAATTGGCATGTGGTAGCGGACGCATAGGTCACAGGAGATTCGAAGGAGGTGCCCAGTATGAACTTAGCAGTGGTCGGAAGTATCGTTGGCTCTGTTGCGGGGCTTCTCGGTGGCATCATCGGGACGTATGTAGGCTACACAGAAAGCAGCGGACCTCGTGAACGCAGCCTAATTGCCAAGGCGGTTCTCTTGATAGTGGTGGTCACGGCAATCGGGCTGGTCGTTGTCTTCACAGCACCACCCGTATACCGGATCCTCACGGGGATCGCCCTGTTCGTAATCGCGCTCTTTCTCAGCAAGAAGCAGGCAGCGGTGCGGCGTGAGGAGCAAGCGTCCAAACCCTGACGCCGGCGTCGAGGAAGTTTACAGCAACAAGTAGGCCGGCATCTGGAATGTCGTCTGAACGGTGGGGGGTGGTGACGTGGTGGCGGAAGGCGCACTCCGGCGATTCGAAATCGCGGTCAAGTGCCTGCTTGCGACGGCCGTTTTGCTCCTGGCATCGGACTCCGTGCTGATCCTGTCCGACTGGTGTGATACCTGGTTGGCCTGGATAGCATGGCTCGCGCTTCTAGGTACCTCCTGCCATGGCTGGCGCCGAGGGAGGCTCACAAGGGCCGGCTTACTGGTCTGCCTTGCGAGCTTCGCGTATGTTTCCCTCAGAGTGGGGCATCCCGTGGCCCGGCTCATTCTGATTTCGTGGTTTTTCGGCTTTCTCTACTTCCTGGAGCAGCGACGCGGTGTTTTCACGCGCAGTGCCGGGAAGGTTGCTTGCTTCCTCGTTATGCACCTGGCCTCGCTCGCATACGCTCTTGCCCTCGCCGGTTACGAGCGAAGTGACCGGACGTGGTTCCTGCTGGAGCACATCATGGTAGCTATCTCGCCTGCGCACGCGCCGCTTGGGATTTGGGCATCGGGTCTGGCGATATACCTTCTTGGTTCAATATTTGTGGGTCTGGCTGTCGTCCTTCGTAGATCCGCGGCTGGCACCATCGCCTTGATCGGGATCCTAGCTGCGGGTTTTGCCGTGGTCCAGGTGATCCTCACGGTTTTCACGCCTGTTACGGCCCTCAAGATATGCGTCTGTCAGCTTGGGTCCATGGAGTTGGTCGCAATTCTGGCCTCGAAGGTCATGGCAGGCCGGGACGCAGACGCCAAGATTGTGGTGACAAGGGGATCTGGTCCGTGTGCGACTATCGCGTCGGCTACCGGCGCGGGCGGCCGAACCCGGTTGCGATCCAGGGTGCTCGCAGCCTCCCTGGCGCTCACGGCGGCCGGAATCCTGTGCATCGCCGAATCAGAGTCGGGCTCAGCCCAGGCGTTCCGGTTTTCTGCGAGACCGTCCGTTGCCCTCTATTCCGAAGGTCTGCTTGACTGGGAAGTCCCGAGCGCCGAAAGGGCAGGGCTTCTGAACTCCGGCATGTTTGGTCTCTTCAGGCGCTCTCTTCAGCGCCGCGTGATGGAGGCCGGGGGTGAGATCGTGGAAGTGAAATCCAGGGGGGAACACGCGAACCGGGCGGCACAAACCGGGCATGACAGAGACTCGATCGCCGACGGGACGATCACGGCTGAGCTGCTCTCGTCGGTCGGCCTTGTGGTCTTTATCAATCCAACCACACGCCTATGCCAGGACGAGATATCGATGCTTCGGCACTTTGTCGAGTCGGGTGGTGGGTTACTAGTGCTTGGGGATCACACCAACATTGCCGGGTCGCGAGAGCCTTTGAACAGCGTCCTTTCCTTCACGAACATACGGTTTAATTTCGATTCGGCAGTGCCCACGCGAGAGCACTGGCAAGGATGCCTGGGGATACGAAGGCATCCGGTGACTGCGGGTCCGATCTGGGAGCCCACGACGGGGTGTGCAGCTACGGTGCCGGAGGAACTCCGGCTTCAGATCGCGGTTGGGGCATCTCTCGCGATTGAGTCTCCGGCATCCCCGATCGTTGTCGGCAGGTACGGCTTCGCCGATACGGGCGACACGCTGAACGGCGGTCCCGGCGCGTTCCTGGGTAACCTTACTCACGACCGAGACGAGGCCCTTGGCGACTTGGTTCTAGTTGCTGCTGAGAATATCGGCAAGGGACGGGTCCTAGTATTTGGGGACACATCCCCATTTCAAAACGGGGCACTTCTGCTATCGCAAGGATTTGTCTCGAATGCGGTTGGCTGGGTTCTATCCGGTGGCACACACAGCTGCGATCGGACCGATCAACTGAGCTTCGGCAAAGAGACGGCGCTGATCGATTTCTCTCTCAGACCTGCCGTGAGCCTTTCGCTTTTTAGCGAAGCATCGCTCGGGGGGCTCGCCAACTGCCTTGCACGTATGGGCGTAGTTGCGCGGCCTGCCTTCTCACGCCGTGATTGGACCGCCGAAGGCGACTACCTTTTCATCGTGAGTCCGACACGCGTCGGAAGCACAGACGTCGAAAGGCTGCTTGATTACATGGAAAGTGGCGGCAACCTGATCCTGTCGCAGGGTTATACCAGGCCCCAGCCGTGCGGGGCGCTGCTCGACCGCTTGGGGTTTGCGATTGAGAACGTGCCGCTCGGTAACGGGGCCCCGAA
This sequence comes from Candidatus Eiseniibacteriota bacterium, assembly GCA_043808325.1. GTDB lineage: Bacteria > Arandabacterota > Arandabacteria > Arandabacterales > Arandabacteraceae > JAZDEY01. Next base: position 3,085 of record JAZDEY010000080.1, on the reverse strand, counting down.
TGCCCGGATCACACACAAGGATGCCTGGGCCTTGGCCTGGGCAGGTTGCGAGTCGGCTGGCCAGGCCGATGGGACAGCGGCCGCTGCTGTCGCGGATACCACGGTGCTGGCGTCCGCCTTCGGCTACCCGACGATCGTGACCAGGCGCTACGGCAAGGGAAGCTTCACCCTGGTGGGCGACGGCAGATTCTTCCTCGATGGGAATCTCGAGGGCGAGCGAAATGCCAACAGCCAGAACATCGTGTTCGTGGGTGAGCTTATCGACCGGTTGAAACGAGGGGTTGCCTATGCGAGCCAGTCAGAGAATTAGCTTGGCACTTTCAGCAATTCTGCTGAGCCTGGTGTGGCCGACAGGCGAGCATTTCTCGGCCCACCCCAATGCCTGGGTTGCGGCTGTGCTCGCGGGCATCGGAGCGTTGCTCTTCATGGTGGGGTGGGAGTCGGCCGGTAAGGAATCGGCGCGGCTGTCGAGGCTCAATCTTGGCGCAGCAATCGCAGTCGGCTTTGTGCTGATGCTCGGGGCAAAGGATGGTGTGCGGGCAATCCTGGGAGCGTCGTGCTTGAGCCTGTTGCTTCTCCTGTGGCCGGGACTCGTACGGCGGCGGCTTGCGGGCTCAGTCGCAATGTCGGCCCTGATCCTGATCCTCTGCGGCGCCTCGTCACTTGTGCTGAGGCGTTTTGCCTGGGGACTTCACGATATCCCGCTCACGCTGCCCGTGGAATTCTTGCGGCGCGCCTTGACGGACATAGGTTTGGTGGGTGGGGGCTTTTCGCTCTGGACAGGGACCAGGCTTGAAACGGCCAGAATCACTTTCGAAGCTCTGGGAGGCTACAATCTCTGGTTTCTGAGCGTGGTGCTCGGGACTGTAGGGTGCTTTGCGCGAGGCACGGCCGGATTGCGTGCGGCAGCACTTGGCGCCACCCGCCTTGTTGCCACGCTGGGGACCTACGCAATCCTCCGATTCGCGGCGCTGGTGATCCTGGCGGCTGAACTGGGAGATGGCAGTCTCATTTGGCGACACAGTTACACCATCATTTCATGGCTCCCTCTCGCCTTGATCTTAAAGGTACCGCCGCCCCCCTATGCTTCTCCTTTTCTGGAGGACCAGGCGTCCCCGGCAGGCGGGCAGAATCCTGGCGCTCGATGCTGCTCGCAGGCCTTGGCGCGCAGCCATGTCCTGAGACTCGGCTTTCCGGCCCTGGTGGGCATAGCTCTGGCCTTCGCGCTTGCCTTCAACGACCCGGGACAGATCAAACCTGGGAGGGTGTTGATTGATGAAACCCGTGCCGATTGGGAGTGGACGCGGGACAGGTTCGATACGACCTCATTTGGCATACGGGCCGAGTATAATTATTTCTGTTTGCGTGACTACCTGGGACACTTCTATGGTGTGGGCACCGAGCCCACAAATCTGGCAGATGCGCTCGACACCACCGATGTTCTTATCATCAAGACGCCGACCGGCCCCTACACCGGCAGCGAGATCACAGCCATTGTAAGGTTTGTCGAGCAGGGCGGTGGCCTACTCCTGATCGGGGACCACACCAATCTCTTCGGCATGTCAACGTATCTCAATTCCATCGCGTCACTATTCGGGATGCGTTTCCGGCTCGACGACACCTTCGACCTCGAGACGACGGCTCTGTCGACCTACGAGCCGCCGAGCTTCTGGTTCCATCCCGCGGTCCGCGACGTCCGCCGGTTCGAGTTCCTGACCTCCTGCACGATCGAAGGAGGTCCCCTCATCGAACCTGTGATGGTGGGTTACGGACTGGGAAGTGAAGACGTCGACTACGGCCACCCGAACTTCTTCAGCAACATCACGTTCGACCTCAAGGACAGGTTCGGGATCTTTCTCCAGGCAGGAGCAAAGAAATATGGCAAGGGCAGAGTGCTGCTCTTTACCGACAGCACCTGCTTCTCCAACTTCTGCATGTTCAGTCCGGGCAAGGCCGAGCTGGTTCTGGGATTCATCGATTACCTCAACCGTCGAGGCGTCAAGTATCCTCGTGCCCGGTTCGCCTGCCTCCTTCTGGCAGGGGCGCTCGTTGGGGCGTCGCTCGCGTGCGCCCCCCGCGCCAGCGTCTCCGGGTTGTGGTTCGCCCGGTTCGGACTGGTATTCCTTGCGGGATTGTGCGCAGGTGTGTTTGCGACAGCGCAGATCAACGCGCATGCCTACGGACCGGTCAGAGAGAGGGCGCCGCTTCCGAGAGTGCTGTTCGATACGGACCACTCCGGCGCATCGTTCTTCAACTACCTTGGAGCGTTTCCCAAACCCATGTGGCAACAGTTTGAGGAATTCTACATGTGCGCTCAAAGGATGGGACTTTATCCCCGGGCAGGATCACCCACAGATATTGCGAGGTGCAGGCCACTTGCCCTTGTCATTGTGAATCCGGTTCGCGCCTTCAGCAGGTCAGATATCACCCGCGTCGCGAATTACGTTCGCGGCGGCGGACGGCTTGTGTTGCTCGATACGGTAATCAATTCCCAATCGACGGCAAACCAGGTTCTGAATGCATTTGCCTTGCAGATGGATCTGGTCTCAACCTCGACAACCCTTCCCGCGCTCAACTTATACGGGGTCGGGCGATACGGGGCTGGGTCGCCACCGGCATCGAGCGCCCCTGGCGACCTAGGCCCGGGGACCGTGACCAGAAAAGTGGGTAGGGGAAATGTGATGGTCGTCCTGGATTCGTTCCGTTATAGCGCGGGGGTGGTTGGGCCGCCACTTGGGCGCAACGTGGCTTCGCCAGCGGCCCTCACAGTCTACCGCGAGATCTTCATCCTGTATCGAACAATCAAGATCTAAGAAAGGGGGCTCGATCGAGAGACGCCACCGCGGCAAGGCCACCCATGTCAAGGTACTTCCGCGGCCTGTTGCCTCAAGTAAAAAAGTATCTGAACGGGTATTCGTTGCCTCACAAATAAATGTATCTGAAGTGATTCCGATCGGGGCGGGTTAGGAGACAGCCGCATAAGCCACATCCTCCAGGGTTTCTTGGGTCGTCAGGGGCGGCCTCTTGGAGGCCACCAGTTTGTGGAGTCTCTGCTGAAGTGTCAGTATCTCGCGTCGCAGCGCCG
>JAZDEY010000079.1:0-28088 GCA_043808325.1 Candidatus Eiseniibacteriota bacterium | reverse complement strand
ACGCGAGATGGTGATGCCGGGCGACAACATAACGGTAGAGGTGGAGTTGATAACACCGATAGCGATGGAGCGCGGGTTGACGTTTGCGGTGAGAGAGGGTGGGAAGACCGTGGGCCAGGGCGTTGTCGGTGAGATATACGCATAACAATAAACCGGTTACGTAAGAACGGAGGTATTTAGGTGCCTGGACAGAAGATCAGGATAAGACTGAAGGGCTTTGACCACGCTACGGTTGATCGCTCTGCCCGGGAGATCGTTCGAACTGCTAAGCAGAGCGGGGCGAAGGTTTCGGGCCCGGTACCCTTGCCGACCAAGCGTTCGGTCTATACAGTGCTTCGGTCGTGTCACGTGGATAAGAAATCGAGGGAACAGTTCGAGATTCGGACTCACAAGAGGCTGATTGACATCTGGGAGTCGACTCCTCAGACGGTGGAGGCCCTGATGAAGTTGGATCTCCCCGCTGGAGTCGACATCGAGATCAAGGTGTAGCGAAGAGTCTTCCCGAGGAAGGTGAGCTTGTATGAAAGGGATGATAGGGCGAAAGATCGGAATGGCGCGAGTCTTCGATGACAAGGGAGACGTGGTCCCCGTCACCGTGATTGAAGCCGGACCGTGCGCCGTGGTCGAAGTGAAGACCAAGAGCAAGCACGGATACAATGCGATCCAGATAGGGTTTGGCAGGCGTAAGAAGTCGCGGGCCAAGAAACCCCTGGTTGGCGTCTACGCGAAGGCAGGCCTGGAGCCGGCGCAGCTCTTACGCGAGATCAGGCTCGAAGACATATCTGGTTTCAAGGTCGGCATGGAGCTCAGGGCGGACGTATTCAAGGTGGGCGAGCAGGTGCGCGTCACAGGCGTGACCAAGGGCAAGGGCTTCCAGGGAGTCGTGAAGCGCTGGGGCTTCCACGGTTGCGGTGATGCTCACGGGAGCACGTCGCACCGGCGGCCGGGTTCTATCGGCCAGTGCGCCTACCCGGGCAGGATATGGAAGAACAAGCACATGCCGGGTCATACCGGCGCCGCGCGGAAGACGATCAGGAATCTTGAGGTTGTCAAAGTTGATCCCGAGAACAATCTAATTGCCGTGAAGGGCGCTGTCCCGGGCCATTCCAGAAGTTATGTGATGGTTCGCGGGCAGTGACGGAAGGGACTACGATGGAGTTTGAAGTGATCAATGCGAGTGGTTCGAGTTCAGGCAAGATAGACCTGCCTGATAGTGTGTTCGATGTGAAGGTCAAGAAGCACCTGGTTTACGAAGCGTCGCGGTCCTTTATGGCCAATCAAAGGCTTGGAACCGCCAGGGCCAAAACGCGGTCCGAGGTCAAGGCCAGCACCAAGAAGCCATGGCGGCAGAAGGGGCTGGGAAAAGCAAGGGCCGGACAGGTCAGCTCCCCGGTGTGGGTGGGCGGAGGAGTCGCCCATGGGCCGAAGCAACGGGATTTCTATTACTCGCTGCCGAAGAAGGCCCGCAAGAGCGCGATCAGATCGGCGCTTTCGGCGAAGGCCAAAGAAGGCGGCATCAAGATAGTGGAGGGGTTGGGGGTCGGCGAAGCCAAGACCAAACAGGCGGTCCAGATGCTTAAGGCACTGGGGGTCGCCGATCAGCGGTGCCTGCTTGTACTGGGCGCCAAGAGCGACGTCCTCATGAAGGCGACGCGCAACATTCCCGGGGTCAAGACCGCTGTCGCCAAGGACCTGAACATTCACGACATCTTGAGTTGCGATACGTTGGTGATTGATAAGGACGCAGTGGGAGTGCTTGTGGAGGTGCTGAAAAGTTGAAGGATGCACGATCAATAATTCTCAAGCCTATTGTGACCGAGAAGGGTTCGCGGCTGAGGGAGACAGGAAACAAGTATGTCTTTAAGGTAGCGACCGGCGCCAACAGGATTGAGATAAAGCGAGCGGTCGAAGAGATCTTTCACGTGAAGGTTAAGGGCGTCAGGACAATGGTCGCCCACGGCAAGGTCAAGCGGATGGGCATGTTCAGCGGCAAGAGGCCCGATTGGAAGAAAGCCGTCGTGACGCTTGAAACGGGCCAGACAATCGATCTATTTGAACAGGTGTAGCCATGGGAATCAGAAAGTACAAACCGGTAACATCCGCTCTGAGGTATAAGACCGGTTATACCTTCGAGGAGATCACAAAGACAAAACCCGAACCGGGCCTTGTCGAGCACCTCACGCGCAAGGCCGGCAAGAACAACCAGGGGCGGGTCACCGTGCGCTTCAGGGGCGGCGGCCACAAGCGGCTATATCGCAGGATAGACTTCAGGCGCGACAAGCACGGCATTCCTGCCAGGGTTGCGAGCGTGGAGTATGACCCCAATCGGTCGGCAAGGATAGCCCTCTTGCACTATGTGGACGGCGAGAAGCGCTACATCGTGTGGCCTGTGGGACTCTCGGTCGGGGACAATGTTCTTTCGGGGTCCGGCTCGGAGATAAGGCCGGGAAACGCGATGCCCCTGAGCGAGATACCCCTCGGTACCGAAGTCCACAACGTGGAGATGGTGCCGGGCAAGGGCGGGCAGCTTGCGCGGAGTGCGGGCTCCTTCGTCCGGTTGGTTGCCAAAGAGGGGCTCTACGCCCACCTTCGGCTGCCCTCCGGCGAGATGAGGCTCGTGAGGCAGCAGTGTCTGGCCACGATCGGTCAGGTTGGGAACGTCGAACACGGGAGCATCTCGATCGGCAAGGCCGGCAGGTATAGATGGATGGGTTGGAGGCCGCGCGTAAGAGGCGTTGCCATGAACCCGGTTGATCATCCGATGGGTGGCGGTGAAGGCAAGAGTTCCGGCGGCAGGCATCCGTGCTCGCCGCAGGGGCTGCCCAGCAAGGGCTATAAGACCAGGAAACGCAAGGGTTCCGATAAGTTCATCGTGAAAAGAAGGAAATAGGGGGGACAGTGGAGCATGCCTCGTTCTCTTAAAAAAGGTCCGCATGTGGACCAGAAGCTTATGGACAAGATCAACGAGCTCAACCGGACGAGAGAGAAAAAAGTGATCCGGACCTGGTCGAGGGCTTCGACCGTAACACCCGAGTTTGTGTCGCATACTCTGGCCGTCCACAATGGGAATAAGTTCATCCCGATCTTCGTCACGGAGAACATGGTTGGGCATAAGCTTGGGGAGTTCGCTCCGACAAGGACTTTCAGGGGACACAGCGGCAGGGTTTCCGCCGAGAAGGCCACCAAGGTAAAGTGAGGGATTTTCGATGGAGGCAAGGGCAGCAGCGAATTTCGTTCTGATATCGCCCAGGAAGGCAAGACTGGTGACTCGCCTGATTCAGGGCAAGCCCGTCAATGAAGCTCTTGCGGTACTCAAGTACACGCCCAAGAAAGGGGCGGCAATAGTTTCCAAGGTCTTGAATTCCGCTATTGCCAATGCGATCGACGTCGAGGGAACCGGCAAACTGGATCCGGATACCCTTTATGTAAAGAGCGCAAGCATTGATCCGGGCCCTATAATGCCGAGATGGCGGCCGAGGGCATTCGGAAGGGCGTCAAGAATAAGAAAACGGCTCAGTCACGTGAAAATCGTGGTCACAACGGACACTCCTCGCGCGCTAAAGGGCACGAGGAAGATACGAAAGGTAAAGGCCCACGTTGCTAAGAAAAAGGGCAAGAAGTAAGGAGGTATCGTTTTGGGGCAGAAGACCAATCCTATCGGTCTAAGACTTGGAATCGTTAAGACCTGGGATTCGCGATGGTTTGCAAAGAAGGGCTACGCCGAGCTCCTGCGGGAAGACATCTTCATACGGAAGTATATAACCAGCAGGCTACAACGGGCGGGTATATCCAAGGTCGTGATTGACAGAGCCCCGAAGAAGATCACGGTCACAATTCATACCGCAAGGCCGGGAATCGTAATCGGCCGCAAAGGGGCCGAGGTCGACCAGCTGAGGGATGAGCTTCAGCACATCACCAAGAAAGAGATCCACGTGAATATCCAGGAAGTGGAGAAGCCCGAGCTGGATGCCCAACTGGTTGCCGAGCACATAGCGAGCCAACTGGAGCAGCGCGTGTCCCACCGGCGGGCGATGAAAAAAGCGATCGCGTCTGCGATGAGGGCGGGCGCGAAGGGCATTAAGATAATGTGTAAGGGCAGACTCTCGGGAGCCGAGATGGCGCGGGTAGAGCAGTACATGGAGGGGAGAGTTCCCCTGCACACCTTGAGAGCCGATGTGGATTTTGCCAGGGCGACCGCAAGGACCACCTACGGCGCGAGCGGAGTCAAGGTGTGGGTTTTCCACGGCGAGATCTTTGGGAAGCCCGAGGAAACGCAAGGGAAGAAATAGAGACCAGGGACTAGAGGAGCTCGCAGATGCTTAGTCCGAAGAGAGAAAAATATAGAAAGCAGCAGAGGGGCAAGCGCCGCGGTTTGGCGTGGAGGGGCTGCACCATCGAATTTGGCGAGTACGGGTTGATGGCGCTTGAGGCAGCATGGATCACTGCGAGGCAAATCGAGGCTGCTCGAGTCGCCATGACCAGGCACGTGAAGCGGGGTGGGAAGATCTGGGTAAGGATCTACCCCGACAAGCCGGTGACCTTCAAGCCGGCCGAGACCAGAATGGGTAAGGGCAAGGGCACGCCTGAGTATCACGTCGCGGTGGTGAAGCCCGGCCGGGTGATGTTCGAACTCGGTGGTGTCAACGAGGCAATTGCGCGCGCGGCGATGTTGCTTGCCGCGAGGAAACTGCCCATCAAGACAAGATTCATGTCGAGAGAGGTGGTATAGCCCGATGAAGCCGGAGAAATATCGAGAGCTCACGCGAGAGGAGCTTGAGAGGACTGCAAGAGACCTGCGTGAGGAGCTGTTTAACCTGAGATTCCGTGTCTCAACACAGAAGCTTGATAATCCCTTGAGACTCAGGTACCTCAAGCGGGATCTCGCGAGGGTCCTCACGATCCTGAGGGGCGACGAGCTCGGCAGGACGAGACTGCCGGGGAGCCAGGAAGCCAAAGTGGCGACAGGTCAAGGGGCAGGAGATAAGAAGGAAGTCAAAGAATGAAGGCTACGGGAAGAAAGACCAGATCGGGCGTTGTGATAAGCAACAAGATGCAGAAGACGGTCGTTGTGGAGTCAGAAAGGCGTCTGAGACATCCGGTCTACGGCAAGGTGATCAAAAAGAGGCGCCGTTTTTACGCCGACGATCCGAAACAGCAGTGTCAAGAAGGTGATCTTGTAAGAATCGTCGAGACCAGGCCGCTCAGTAAACTCAAGAGGTGGCGGGTGGCCGAGGTCTTGAAAAAAGCGGAATAGGATGGAGCCGTATGGTACAGCAGCAAACGATACTCACGATAGCAGATAATTCGGGCGCGCGGACGGCCAAGTGCCTGAGGGTGCTTGGCGGATCTTACCGGAGATATGGCCGGGTCGGTGACATCGTCGTAGTCAGCATACGCGATGCGCTTCCCGCCAGTGAAATCAAGAAGGGCGATATCGCGAAGGCCGTGATCGTAAGGACCAGGAAAGAGTTCAGGAGACCCGACGGCTCTTACATCCGTTTCGATCAGAATGCGGCCGTCTTGATAAATGAAGACAAGGAACCGAGGGCCTCGAGAATATTCGGGCCCGTGGCAAGGGAACTGAGGGACAAGCAGTTCATGAAGATCATCTCCCTTGCTCCTGAGGTTGTGTGACGGAGGCGCGTAGATGCGTATAGCAAGAGACGACACTGTTAAAGTTGTTACCGGAGACGATAAGGGCAAATCCGGACGGGTACTGAAGGTCTTCCCCGACAAGAACAGGGTGCTTGTGGAAGGCGTCAACTTCATCAAACGCCATACCAAGCAAAGGTCGCGGGTGCAGCCCGGGGGGATCGTGCAGAAGGAAGCGCCGATCCATATCTCCAATGTGATGGTGGTATGTCCGAGGTGCGGAGAAAACACAAGGCCTAAGCGATCCCGGCTGGCGGAAGGACGCCCGGTCAGGGTATGTAACAAGTGCAACGAGGTAATCGGCAAGGAGTAAAGGGGCAAATAAAAGTGGCAGAGGAGAAGAAAAGCAAGAAGGTAAAGACTGAGAAGGACAAGCCTGGCAAGGACAAGCCGGGCAAAGAGAAGCCGGGCAAAGACAAGCCGGACAAGGACAAGTCGGACAGGGTGATCGACGCCTCAGAGCGGATGGAGAAAGGTTATGTCCCGAGGATGCTTCGCCGATACCGCGAGGAAGCGATCCCGGCCTTGAGGACCAGGTTCGGATACACCAACCTGCTCAAGATCCCGAGGCTGGAGAAGATCGTGATAAACATGGGCTGCGGAGACGGCCTGAAGGATCCGAAGCTCTTTGATGCAGCTGTAAGCGACATGACCGCTATTGCAGGTCAGCGGCCCGTGATTACCCGCGCCTCCAGGTCGGTCGCAAGCTTCAAGCTGAGAAAGGGCATGACCGTGGGGTGCAGGGTGACGTTGCGGGGCGCGAGGATGTACGAGTTCTTCGACAGGCTCGTGAACGTGGCGATCCCGAGGATCAGGGATTTCCGGGGGCTATCGCCCGACAGCTTTGACGGCCGCGGCAACTACACCTTCGGCCTCAAGGAGCAGATCGTCTTCCCTGAGATTGAATACGATAAAGTGGTGAAGATCAGGGGGATGGACATAACCCTGACGATGACAGCAAAAACAGATGAAGAGGCATTGGAGCTCTTAAGAAGCCTCGGAATGCCGTTCCGGGTAAGCTGAAAGACGAGGGAGGATCGGTGGCAACAAAGGCAATGATGGAAAAATGGAAAGGCCAGCCGAAGTACAAGGTTCAGCACAGGAATAGATGTCATCGCTGCGGGCGGCCCAGGGGGTACTTGAGGAAATTCGGAATCTGCAGGATCTGTTTCAGAGATCTTTCGCTCATGGGCCAGATTCCCGGCGTCGTCAAGTCGAGTTGGTAGCCAAATAGACGTGAGGTATGTTTGATGGCAGTAACGGATCCGATTGCGGATATGCTCACAGTTATAAGGAACGGCTGCAAGGCCAAGCAGAAGAAGGTCGAGGTGCCGGCTTCGCGTGTCAAGTCGGAGATCCTGAAGGTGCTGCTCAGAGAGAGGTACATATCGAACTACAGGTATATCGAGGACACCAAGCAGGGAAGGCTGCGGATATACCTCAAGTACACCGTGGACGAGGACAACGTGATAACCGGCCTGAGGCGAGTGTCCAGACCCGGATTGCGAATCTATAGAGGGGCCGACGAGATTGTGAGCGTGCGGGGCGGCTTGGGTGTGGCAATCATGAGCACATCGCACGGCATTATGACCAACGTCGACGCTCGGAAGCGTGGAATCGGCGGCGAAGTAATCTGCAATATTTGGTAAGTGAGGGTGTGATATGTCGCGAATAGGGAGGAAACCGGTTCCAATCCCAAGTGGGGTTGAGGTCAAGGTTGAAGGGGCCACGGTCAAGGTCAAGGGTCCCAAGGGCGATATTGAGAAGACGATGCCCCGGGGCATAACGGTCGCAATCGACGACGGCATGGTCGTGGTCACGCGTCCGAGCGATCTGGGCTATGACCGCGCCCTTCACGGTACCGCAAGAATCTTGATCAGCAACATGGTCAAAGGCGTCACAGAGGGCTTCTCAAAGCAGCTGGAGATCGAGGGGGTCGGATACAAGGCCCAGGTGCAGGGCAAGAAACTGACGCTCAATCTATCGATGTCTCATCCGGTGGTCTACGAGGCCGCCGAAGGCATCACCATTGAAGTTCCGGACCCGAGAAAGATAAACGTGAGCGGCGCGGACAAAGAGATGGTGGGACAGGCCGCCGCGGAGATCAGGAGAGTATTCCCGCCCGAGCCCTATAAGGGCAAGGGCATACGATACGTCGGTGAGTACGTGAGACGGAAGGCCGGCAAGACTGGAGCAGCGCAAACTTAACGGGGTTTGTTGATGGCAACAAAGAGACTAAGCGGACGAGACAGAAGGCACGTGAGGATCAGACGTAGAATCCGAGGTGTTGCCTCACGGCCGAGACTGGTTGTCTTCAGGAGCAACAAGCATATCTATGCCCAGATAGTGGATGATGCCACGGGCACGACGATCCTTGGGGTGGCGGGGTCTTCCAAGGCGGTAGCCGAGAAGACCAAGGACGCCAAGGAGCGGTTTGCCGAGAGCCTTGCGGTGGGCGCAGAGATCGCAAAGCAGGCTCTTGAGAAGGGCATATCAGCGGTGGTGTTCGATAGGGCCGGTTACCGCTATCACGGGCAGGTAAGGGCTCTTGCCGATGCCGCAAGAAAGGCCGGCTTGAAGTTCTAAGGCTGGAAGGGGGGTCGGACTTTGGCAGAAGAGTTACGCGGAAAAGACAAGCAAGAGGAAACCAAGAAGGAGGCGGTTCCCGCGGAGGCCGCAAAGGCCGCGCCGCGGCGCGATGCCGGAAGGCCGACACGAGGGAGACCTCCAGGCCGCAGGTTTGACCGCGGCCGCGATCGGGGCGAAGACGAGGGGAACCAGCTGATCGAACGCGTGATCCACATAAACCGGGTCGCCAAGGTCGTCAAGGGTGGCAGGCGTTTTAGTTTCAACGCGATCGTGGCGGTGGGCGACGGCAAAGGCCAGGTTGGAGTTGGGCTCGGCAAGGCCAACGAAGTGGCTGATGCAATCCGGAAGGGCAGCGAGGCGGCCAAGAAGAACATGGTCAAGATTCCGCTTCTGGGCACAACCATTCCTCACGAGGTGATAGGCCGGAGCGGGGCGGGCAGGGTTCTCTTGAAGCCGGCTTCACCGGGTACGGGTGTTATCGCGGGTGGAGCGGTGAGGGGCGTTGTCGAGCCGGCAGGGGTAAAGGACATTCTCACAAAATCCCTCGGTTCTCACAACCCTCACAACGTAGTGAAAGCAACGATCGATGGGCTGTTACAGCTCAGACGGGCACGGGATGTCGGAAAGATGAGAGGCATGTCGGTGGCCGAGGTGCTTGGAATATCGGAGAGTGATCTACGTGGCAAAATTGCGAATTAAACAGACAAAGAGCGGAATAGGCAGCCTCAAGAACCACAAGCGGGTGCTTCGGGCATTGGGACTCAAGCATCCGCATGACGTGGTCGAGCATGGGGACACCCCCATGATCCGAGGCATGGTAGATAGAGTTAAGCATCTCGTCAGTGTAGAGGTAATCCAGGAGGAGAAGTAGTCAGGTGAAACTAAGCGAACTTGCTCCGGCCCCCGGGGCGACGAAGAAGCGAAAGCGCGTCGGGTGTGGACCCGGCAGCGGCCACGGTAAACGGAGCACCCGGGGCAACAAAGGGCAGAGGGCCAGGAATACCGTAAGCATCTGGTTCGAGGGCGGACAGATGCCGTTGCAGCGGAGGCTACCCAAGCGTGGATTCAAGAATTTCACAAGGGTGGAGCATCAGGTGGTCAATCTGGGCCGTCTTGCCGAGCTCTTTATAGCCGGCGACGAGGTGAATCCCGAGACCCTGAAGGCGAAGAATCTGGTCAGGCGGAAGGGGCTTCCGATCAAGATCCTTGGCCCCGGAGAGATCGGCTTCGCACTCAAGGTCAAGGTTCACGCCATATCAAGCAAGGCTCGCGAGCTAGTGGAGAAGGCTGGGGGGACAGTCAGCCTCATAGGTTAGAACCTCGATTGGGACCGCATCGGTCCTTTGGTCTGAGGAGAGGAAATGGCATTCTTAGACAAGGCTACGAGCATATTTAAGATACCGGAGCTCAGGAGACGGATTCTCTTTACGCTGTCTCTCCTGGTGGTTTTCAGAGTCGGTTCATACGTTCCCGTACCCGGGATCGACAGCACCGCGCTTGGAAGCGCCCTGAAGGCGATGCAGGATGCGGGCGGCGGCCTGCTGGGCCTCTATGACATGTTCGCCGGCGGCGCCTTCTCCCGCGCGACCGTCTTTGCTCTGGGCATCATGCCTTACATTTCCGCCTCGATCATACTGCAGCTCTTGACGGCGGTGATACCGTACTTCGAAAAGCTTCAGAAGGAAGGCGAAGAAGGCAAGAAGAAGATCACCCAGTACACCCGTTACGGCACGGTCTTTCTAAGCATAATCCAGGGATACGGAATCTCCATATTCCTTGAGAACATGCCGGTCCCGGGCGGCGGCGCCCCGATCGTGCCGATGGGAGGGATGGCCTTCCGGATGATGACGACCATAACGCTGACATCGGGAACCATGTTCCTGATGTGGCTGGGCGAGCAGATCTCGGATAAGGGTATCGGGAATGGCATCTCGCTCCTGATCTTCACCGGCATCATCGCCAGGTATCCCAACGACATCTTCCGGACATTCCAGTCGGTCGCAATCCGCGAGCTGAGTCTATTTAAGTTCATCTTCCTGGCCCTCTTGATGGTGATGATCATAGCGGGCGTGATCGTGATGACCCAGGCGATGCGCAAGATCCCGGTCCAGTACGCCAAACGCGTGATCGGCAGGCGGGTCTACGGCGGCCAGAGCACCCACATCCCGTTGCGGGTGAATACTGCGGGCGTGATACCTATCATCTTCGCTCAGTCGATCCTGATGTTTCCTCAGACGATTGCAACCTTCTTTGCGTCCAGGGGAGCGGGTTTCGTGCAGCTGCTGAACGATTACCTGCGCCCGTCCTCGGTGATCTACAACGTTCTCTACGGCGTAATCATCGTATTCTTCGCTTACTTCTACACCGCGATCGTCTTCAATCCCAGAGACCTCGCGGACAACATGCAGAAGTACGGCGGGTTCATTCCGGGGATAAGGCCGGGTACCCGGACAAGCGAGTACATCGACCGGGTGTTGACCAGAGTGACCTTGCCCGGGGCGCTCTTCCTCGCCTTTATTGCCATACTTCCCTCGATCTTCATTTACAGGTTCCAGGCGCCCTTCTATTTCGGAGGCACCGGGCTCTTGATTGTGGTGGGTGTGGCCCTGGATACGCTTCAGCAGATCGAATCCCATCTAATCATGCGGCACTACGAGGGATTCTTGAAGAAGGGTAAATTGAGAGGGAGAAGATAAGAGATGAGGCTGGTTTTTCTCGGACCGCCGGGCGCCGGCAAGGGGACTCAGGCGGGGCTGGTCGCCCGAAAGCTGGGGATACCCCAGATATCGACCGGAGACATACTCCGGGATGCGGTTGCGCGCGGCACCGATCTGGGTAGACAGGCCAGGGGGTTTATGGAGAGCGGCGGCCTGGTGCCGGACGAAGTGATGCTGGGCCTGGTCGAAGATAGACTCGGCCACTCCGACTGCGCCAAGGGCTTCGTGCTGGATGGTTATCCTAGAACCCTTGCCCAGGCGGCGGCGCTCGATAAGATGCTGGAGCGCGGAAGTAAGACGATAGACGGCGTGGTCTTTATCGACCTCGGAGACGAGGTGGTGGTGGGGAGACTGGCCCACCGGCGGGTTTGCCCGCAGTGCAAGGCTCTTTACAATCTTGGTGCGAACCCTCCCGCGAAGGAGGGCCTGTGCGACAGGTGTGGGGTCGCGCTTGCCACCAGGGCCGACGACGGCGAGACCACCATAAGGACAAGACTAAGGGTTTACCGTAATGAAACTCTTCCGCTTGTGGAGTATTACGGCGCCAAGGGAATCCTCAAGAAGATCGATGGGGAAGGCAAGGTGGAAGATGTTTTTGCCACCATCATGGAAGAGATTTCGGAGGTGAGGCAGAATTAAAAGGGCTGTAATGACGAGAGCATGGACGGCGATAAAGGCCAGGGATGAGATCGAGAGCATGCGGCGGAGCTCGAGGATTGTCGCGGGGACGCTGCGGCTTTTGGGCTCGGTCACCAGGCCCGGGGTCACCACGGGGGAGTTGGATACGATCGCGGAAGATTACATTCGCTTGAGCGGAGGGCTTCCCTCGTTCAAAGGTTATAGGGGCTTTCCGGCAAGCATCTGCGCTTCGGTCAATTCCGAGGTCGTCCACGGAATCCCGGGTAAGCGGGTGCTCCGAGAGGGCGACATAATAAGCATAGATGTTGGAGTCTTGATGGAAGGTTACCACGGCGACGGCGCGGCGACCTTCCCGGTCGGCGAGATCGGCGCGGATGCGGCGAGACTGCTCGAGCGGACCGAGAAGGCGTTGCTGGCGGGTATCGCGGAGGCGCGGGATGGGGCGAGAGTGGTCGATATCTCGCGGGCGATACAGACGGTGGTGGAGGAGGCGGGCTACTCGGTAGTCAGGGATCTGGTGGGACACGGCATAGGCCGTGAGATGCATGAAGAACCCGCGATCCCCAATTTCGTGGCCCCCGGCCCGAGCTCGCTCTTGGTGGCGGGCATGACCCTGGCCGTGGAGCCGATGGTCAGCATGGGCGGATACGAGATCAAGATGCTGGACGATGCCTGGACGTACGTGACGAAGGACGGGGCTCTCTCGGCTCATTTTGAGCACACCATAGCCGTGAATCAGGACGGCGCCGAGATGCTGACCCTGTGCGGATAGAGTCGGGTCGGTAGCAGGTTCTTATTGGAGGCGGTGGTCAGTTTTGGCAAAGGAAGAAAGCATACAGGTCGAAGGGACTGTGTTCGAGACACTCCCCAATGCCATGTTCAGGGTCGAGCTCGAAAACGGGCACAAGGTGCTGGCGCACGTTTCAGGCAAGATGAGGATGCACTTCATCAAGATACTGGCCGGAGACAAGGTGACGGTTGCGCTCTCACCGTATGATCTTTCCCGGGGACGGATAATCTACAGATACAAGTAGAGCGACCAGGAGACATTGACATGAAGGTGCGAGCATCGGTAAAGAAGATTTGCGACAAGTGTATAATCGTGAAGAGACGAGGCATAGTTTTCGTGATCTGTAAGAATCCCAGACACAAGCAGAAGCAGGGTTAGGAGGTGGTAGAAGCGTGCCAAGAATCGCAGGAGTAGATTTGCCGGCCGAGAAGAGGATTGAGATAGCACTTACATACATCTTCGGCGTTGGTAGATCGGCGGCCAGGAGAATTCTTGAGCAGACCGGCGTTGATCCCAGCATTCGAACCAAGAATCTGAGCGAGGAAGACACCGTAAAGCTCCGAAGGATGATCGAGGGCGAGTACAAGGTTGAGGGAGCGTTGCGATCCGAGACCGGCGGCAATATCAAGAGGCTGATGGATATCGGCTGCTATAGAGGCTTAAGGCATCGCAGGAACCTCCCCGTTAGAGGGCAGCGCACACATACCAATGCCAGGACAAGAAAAGGCCCCAAGAAGGGCATGATGATCAAGAAGAAGAAGGCAGAGACTGAAGCCTAGAGACAAGTGTGGAGGAATGGAGGTACAAAAGGTTGGCAAACCCAAAGGCTAGAAAGGCGAAACGCAAGGAAAGAGGGATCGATGAGAACGGCGTGGCGCACATTCAGGCGACTTTCAACAACACCATTATCAGCATAACCGACTCCAAGGGCCATGTTGTCGCGTGGTCCAGTGCAGGCAGGGTCGGTTTCAAAGGTTCCCGAAAGAGTACGCCGTTTGCTGCTCAGCTCGCCGGGGAAGCATGTGCGAGGGAGGCCCTTGGGTACGGGGTGAGAAGGGTCGAGGTGAGAGTGAAGGGCCCCGGTCCCGCGCGGGAGGCTGCCATAAGGTCGCTTCAGACCGGGGGGCTTGACGTCACGGCCATTAGGGATGTTACGCCTATACCTCATAACGGGTGTCGTCCTCCCAAGAGAAGAAGGGTATAAAACGGAGGGGTTTGATGGCGAGATACACCGGTTCGAAATGCAGGCTCTGTCGCAGGGAGGGCATAAAACTCTTCCTCAAGGGCGAACGCTGCATGACCACCAAGTGCGCGGTCGAACGGCGGCCGTACGCTCCCGGTGAGCATGGCCAGCGGACCAGAGTGCGGCGTACGGAGTACGGCGTGCAGCTTAGGGAAAAACAGAAGGTCAAGCGGATCTATGGCGTGCTTGAAGCTCAGTTCCGGAATTACTTCGAGAGAGCCACAAGGCAACACGGGGTCACGGGCGAGAACCTGTTGAGGCTTCTTGAACTCCGGCTCGACAACATCGTCTATAGATCGGGCTTTGCGCCGTCCCGAGATACGGCAAGACAGATGATCGGGCACGGACACGTCTCAGTCAACGGAAGAAAGGTTGACAGACCGTCTTTTTCGGTCAGAGTCAATGATGTGATAGAGCCCAGAGCTTCCATAAAGGAGATTGCAAAGGCCAATCTTGGAAGGAGAGGGGCCGACTCTGTCCCCTGGCTCAGGGTTTCTCCGGATACGCTCTCGGTGACCCTGGTTGAGGCGCCGAGTCGAGAAAGCATACCCATTCCTATACAGGAGCAGCTGATCGTAGAGCTCTACTCCAAGTAATGGGTGATGGGCTGGTGTTTAGCCTAAGGACGAGGTATCTTCGGTATGAAATTTAAAAGCTTACAGATGCCGAAAGCGGTTGAGGTCGACACAGCATCTGCAACGGATACTTACAGCAGGTTCGTGGTCGAGCCCCTTGAGAGGGGTTTTGGGGTCACGATCGGCAGTGCCTTGCGGAGGATTCTACTCTCATCGCTCCAGGGGGCGGCGGTCACCAGTGTGAAGATCGATGGGGCGCTGCATGAGTTCTCCACGCTTCCCCACATCAGGGAAGACGTCGCCGAGATCATAATCAACATCAAGAAGATGCGGTTCAGATTCCTTGCAGACGAGGCCAAGACCCTGACGCTTGAGATGGACGGGCCTGGAGAAGCCAATGCCGGCGGCTTTGCGGGCGATCCCGGCGTGGAGATTCTCAATCCCGATATCGGGATCGCGACTCTGGATAAGGGCGCCAAGCTCAGGATCGAGATCGCAGTGGATACCGGCCGGGGGTTTGTGCTTTCGGAGACGCAAGTCCAAACCGACAAGCCGATAGGCGTGATCCCGGTTGACTCCAATTTCTCCCCGGTCAAGCGAGTCAACTTCCGGGTTGAGAACACCAGGGTGGGCCAGCGCACGGATTACGACAAGATGATCCTCGAGGTCTGGACCGACGGCAGCGTCAGCCCGCGGGATGCGGTCAGCTTCTCGGCGAGCATTCTTAAGAATCATCTCGGGCTGATGATTACCAAGGAGGAGAAGGCGCCGGAGGAAGAGATCGAGGAAATCAGCGACGAATGGATCAGAATTCACGATCTGCTTGAGCGGAACGTGGAGGAGCTGGAGCTTTCGGTGCGTTCGAGCAACTGCCTTCGGACCGCGGAGATAAAGACCATAGGCGATCTGGTGAGGAAGACCGAATCCGAGATGCTCAAATTCAGGAATTTCGGCAGGAAGTCCCTGAAGGAGATCTCCGATATCCTCACGAGCATGGGCCTGCACTTCGGTTTCCCCGTCGATGAATATATGGATAAGCGGAAGGCGGAAGCGGCGGCAAAAATGAAGGCCCAATACGGATAGCATGTATAAAGGAAGGGCGTAAATGCGTCACAGAAGAGTCGGTCGGAAGCTTGGCAGAAAGAAGCCCCATCGCGAGATGATGCTGCGGAACATGGTCACCTCGCTCTTTAAGGTCGAGAGTATCAGGACTACGGAAGCACGGGCAAAGGAAGCGCGGAAACTCGCCGAGAGGATCATAACCTGGGCCAAGAAGGGTGATCTTCATTCCCGGCGGATGGCGTTTCGGTACGTGCGGGACGACGGGGCGCTTAAGCACCTGTTTGAGACTATCGGGCCGCGGTTCAAGGCGCGAGCGGGCGGGTATACAAGGATAATGAAGCTCGCGAGGCGCCACGGCGATGCCGCCCCGGTGGTGATCCTGGAGCTTACCGAGAAGAGTGAGAAGGTCGAGGAAGCGAAGGCCGCTCGCAAGGCGAAGAAGCAGGCCGACAAGGAAGCCAAGAGCAAGGAAAGAGAGAAGGGGGAGACGAATCTGCCCGAAGCGAGGGGCTGAGGAGAAGGTAGATTGCACATTCGCAGCCCGGAGAATCCTCTGGGCTGCGTTTTCATTTAGGATCGGGGTGTCGCATGGGTGACGGCGGACTGGTAGCGAGGCTTAGAGAGATAATCGGTAGCGAGCATGTGCTCGCCGGCGAGGCGGCCGTTGCGGAGTATCTCTCGGATGCCGCAGGAGTCAACTGCCCTCCGAACGAAATCGCTTTTCCGGACGCCGTGGTGAAACCCGCCGGATCCGAAGAGGTCTTGAGAATTGTCGCCCTGGCACTGGATTGCGGCATCGCGCTGGTTCCCAGGGGTGGTGGCACCGGCCTCTGGGGGGGCGCGACGGCTACCAAGGGCTGCATCGTTGTCTCCACCGAGAGGATGACGGCCGGCCCCGAGATTCATCGGGACGATCTCTATGCTGTGGTCGGCCCCGGGGTGATAACGGGCCGGTTCCGGAGAGAGGTCGAGCGGCACGGTCTCTTCTATCCCATCGATCCCGCCAGTGAGGACTCATCGACCGTCGGGGGAAACGTGGCTGAAGGAGCCACGGGCATGAGAGGCATCAAGTACGGCAGCACCAGGAACTACGTGCTGGGCCTCGAGGTCGTGACCCCGGAGGCCAGGCTCATAAATGTAGGCGCAAGGACCGTGAAGAGCGTTGCGGGCTATGATCTCACGCGCCTCCTGGTGGGCTCGGAGGGCACGTTGGGCATCATCACCTCGGTGACCCTCAAGGTCTTGCCGCTTCCTCAGGAACGGCGGTGGCTCGCCTTCGGATTTCCGGACCGCGTCCGGGCGGCCGAAGCCGCGAGCGAGATAGTCGCAGCGGGATTTGCCCCATCGGCTCTTGAGATGATGGAGGCGACCCTGCTCGTTGAATTCGACGGCCCCAGATCGGTTTGCGAGGAGGAAGCATCCAAAGTCAAGAAGATGCTGGAGGCGGGCCGTGGGATCTCAGTGGGCGGTGAGGGCGAGGGGGAAGAGGCCGAGAGGGCAGAGAAGGTAGAGAAGGTGTGGCAGACCCGGCGCCGGGTGTTGGGTGATCTCATCAAAGGGTCCGCGGCCGTAATGATCAGAACGCTCCGGGTGCCGAAGGCCAAACTCGGCGTGATGGTGGAGATGGCGGGAGGGGCAGCGCGGAAGCATGGGGTGGGCTTGGTGATCTTCGGCCACGTGGGCCAGGGCTTGATTCACGCAGCGCTTGTTGCGGGTTCGCCCGACCGGGATGCGCTGGATCGGGCAGCCGGCATGGTCAGCGAACTGACGGGCGAGTGCACCGGTCTTGGTGGCGCCGTCCAGGGGGAAATGGAAATCCGCACGGGCAGGATGCCGGCTCCAAAGATCTTGACAGGCGCGGTGGGACTTGAGGTGATGAGGAAGATCAAGGCGGCGTTCGACCCCAAAGGCATAATGAATCCAGGGAAGATGTCTTATGACACGTGAGGTGCTGAGGCGTAAGGGGCTCGAGCATCCGGGGGGCGCGCTGCCCGCCCAGGCAGCCGATCGTGCCGGGCAGCTGGCTCTTTTTGAAGAGCCGGGCGACCGGGCGAGGTATCACACGGTCGAGGCGGTGCTACCCGAGATCGAGCGGTGCCTCAAGTGCGGGCTGTGCCGATCGGTGTGCCCGGTCTACGCCGAGATCCGCGACGAGTCGGGCAGCGCGCGCGGTAAGATCGCCATGGTCGAAGCGCTCCGCGAGGCCGGCCTATCGCTCAGCCGCACCTTCGGGGACAAACTCTCCCAGTGCCTTAACTGCAAGGCGTGCATGGAGGCCTGCCCGAGTGGGATCAAGGTTGACGAGGTCGTGCTCGCGGCCAGGGCTGAGATCTTCACGCGAGGTCACTTCCCCTTCCTCAAGAAGTTCATCTTCCGGAATCTCTTGAAGCGAGGGCGCCTGCTACCGCCCGTGAGCAGGGCCCTGGCCCTGGTGGAGCGGAAAATCCTCAAAGGGCTGCCGCCATCGAGCCCCTATCGGATGTTGCTCCCACTGGTGAAGTTGGACAAGGATAGGACCCTTCCCATCTTTGCCCCGAAGACCTTTATGGACGAATATGGCGAGATCGTGGGGCCCAAAGCCACGCCCCGGATGCGCGTCGGTTTCTTTGTGGGGTGCGCCACCAATCTCATCTATACCAACGTGGGGAGAGCCGTATTGAGAACCCTGGTGGGTGAAGGCATCGAGGTCGTGATCCCACGCGACCAGGGCTGCTGCGGTATGCCGGTCTATACGTCGGGGGACAGGGAGACCGGAGGCGCGCTTGCGAGCCGAAACTTTAAGGCCTTCGAGCGACACAAGGTCGATGCGATCGTGATCGCGTGCGCGTCGTGCGGCGCCGCTCTGAAGAGCGACTATGAGAAGATTCTGGGGCTTGGCCCCGGCGGGCTCGGCGCCAAAGTCTACGATTTCAGTGAATTCCTGGCCAAGCACTCCAAACTCAAGTTCGGCCGCGATCGGAGTGATACCGTCAGAGTGACCTATCACTTTCCCTGTCACCTCAGCCGGGGGCAGGGAGTCAGGGATGCCCCGCGCAAGGTGCTGGGTGCGTTGCCGCAGGTGGATTTCATTGAGATGGTTGAGGCCGAGCGATGTTGCGGGGGCGCGGGCACATTCAGCCTGAGTCACTATGACCTCTCAAGAGGGATAGGCCGGCGTAAGGCAAGTTACATAGCAGCTTCCGGGGCGGAAGTAGTCGCCACCTCATGCCCAAGCTGCATGATGCAGCTTGAAGACATGCTTCGCAGGAACCATCTACCGCAAAGGGTGGTTCACCTGGCGGAGCTAGTGGCAGCCTGCTATCCTCCGCTCGAAGAGACCGTGCTAGAATGAGAGCAGCGAAGATAGTCTCTATCTTCGCTGCCCAATCTATCGGACTCAAGCCCGCTTACAGGCTTCTCACCTGCAGTCCCTATCCCATCTACCCCGGAATACGCCATTGGCCGAGGTGTCCGGGAAGCAGTAGTGCCCTCTGAAGCGGCCCACCGCCGTCAAGGCCTCGTTGACCCACGTGCCCTCGAAGTAGCCGTCGGGGCCGTCCTCATCATCTTCGTTCTCATCGATCATGGGGCCCCAAGTTCCCTTGAGGAGGCCGCCGAATTCGCCGGATGTGGTTATCCACTTTCCGACCAGCACCCGCTCCTCGTCACGGACGCCATAACGACCGTGGAGATAACCGCTCAAATTGCCATCGTCCCTGATCCACGCTCCCTCGAAGTTGCCCGAGGTGTCGGTCTCGCTCACCCATGTGCCTTCCAGGAATCCCCGGGGGCATCGGATCAGCTTGATCTCGGTCCCGACCAGCGAAATCTTATTACAATCGTCATAGGTCAGGATCTGATTGAGGTCACCGAGGCTGTCAAACGGGATCTCCGCGCTGTATAGTGGGGTCGTGATCGTCAGTGAATTCTTGACTTCTTTGTGCCGCGGATCGGGAACATCGATGATCTCGAAAAGTATGCCGTCGACGTGGTTGTGCGTGTGCGATACCCACGCGGCCTGGTGCGCACCACGGCGCGGCCGCACAATGTAGTCGTCGGGCTCAAATCTTATAAGCCGCCGTATGATGAGAACGCCGCCATCGGTCTTGATCGAGCCTGACCAATCGGTGACGGGGCAGTCCCCGACGTTCTCGTTGGTGTCGGGGTTATCGATATTACCCCAGATCATCCGCAGCATATAGATCTTGGCTCCGCCGCCTCGCCGGGCATTCGATACCTCGGGGTAGTTTGACACCTCATCGTCGTAGGGGTCGTCCTCGGGATGGCGCGCCATCAGGCCGGGGTCGCCGAATCCCGGAGCTTCATTGGCCGTGGTGTAGCCCCCGTATGCCGCGAGGTTATCCCCCTCGTCGATCGGGTTCTCGTTCGAATCGAACATGCCGCAACCGGCAATGAGGATCGCCGCGAGCGCCACTGCGAATCCCACAAGTACGAACTGCTTCATTCTACTCGCCTCCTCTTGGCCCAAGGGCTGGGCTGCCAACTTCCAGAGTACATTATACCATATCTGTCAAGCCTGCGCCCTTTCATCTATTTCGACAACGCCGGGTTTAAGTTTAGGGCCGGCTGGTGGGACCGCATGGGTCCAGAGCCGGCAAGCGCACTCGGGATCTGAGGGATTAGAAACCTGAGATCTGATGAGCGGCGGGGGTAGATATAGTAAGAACGGGTCCTTAAGGAAGTAGGGCATTAAGGTGTGGAAGCAGAGCTGCGAGTTCCTCGCCCGTCACGCTCCTCAGGACCCGCTCATACCTAATGGTAACAATTCAGCGCATAATAGCGCAAGCTAAAAATGCAAGAAAGACAAGGGGCGGTGTCACGGGCTCCCAAACCTTGCAACCGATTGATATCAAAAGCAATTGCGGTCAAAGTCCTTCGCGGGTGTGTGCCACCGCTGAGCCCTTTTGAAGCCGGCACCCCGCCAGACAGTGCAAAAGATTTCCATGTGCCGGGGCTTGCACATTGCCATCGCCTCGGCGGCTAGCCGGCCGGGCCGCTGGCCACCGTAACCCAAGCGCTGCCAAGCTTGACATGGCCTACCCTCAATGGTAGGATGGCACCCTGAGTAATTCGGCAGGAAGCTTGGCCGGACGCTTCGCGAGAAGGGTTTACAAGAGCGACCCGCCCAATGCAGGTGACGGGGAACAGATGCCCCCGGTTTACTTGCGGGCTTGAGCCATAGGTAGCTTCGATCTTGATTCGGGCCAACGGTTTCCACATCTTTTCGAGGAGGTTGAAATGCCAGGCGATTATCAGATAGCGCTCTCACCCAACGAATTGCCCCGCAAGTGGTATAATATCATTCCCGACCTACCCCAGCCACTTCCGCCGCCCATAGGCGAGAAGCAGCTCGCGATGCTTCCCAGGATGATGATCAAGACCTGCCTCGGACAGGAGTTCTCGACCGAGCGGTGGATCGATATCCCCGATGGAGTCTTGGAGCTCTTCGAGCGGGCAGGCCGCCCAAGGCCCCTCTTCAGGGCGAAGGCGCTCGAGAAACTACTGGGGACACCGGCCAAGATGTATTACAAGAGCGAATTCTACAGCCCCACCGGAAGCCACAAGGTCAATACCGCCCTTGCCCAGGCCTATTATGCCAAGCAGGAAGGTTTTGAGAGACTCACGACCGAGACCGGCGCCGGCCAGTGGGGAACCGCGCTCTCCTATGCCGCATCGATGGTCGGTCTCAAGTGCACGGTTTACTGGGTGCGGGCCGTCTACCAGTGGAAAGAATCCCGCCGCAATTTCATGAATCTATATGGCTCCCAGGTCTATGCTTCGCCGAGTCCCCTCACCAAGGTGGGCAAGGCCCTGTATGATAAGAACCCCAACCATCCCGGGTCGCTCGCGATTGCTATATCCGAGGGGCTTGAGGATGCCGAGCGCGACCCCAAGGCGGTCTACTCGCTGGGATCGGTCTTGAATCACGTGATCATGCATCAGTCGGTGATCGGGCTCGAGACCCAGAAGCAGTTCGAGAAAGCCGGCGACTATCCAGATGTCGTGATCTCGTGTCTGGGTGGCGGCAGCAATTTCGGCGGCTTCGCCATGCCCTTCATGGGGGACGTTCTCACCAAGGGCAAGAAGATCAAGTTCATCGCGGCCCAGAGCCAGGCAGCGCCCAACCTCCAGGGCGAGTATAAGTATGATTACGCAGACCATGGGGAATTGACGCCGCAGCTTAAGATGTATACATTGGGCCACCAGGCGGATTTCCCGCCGATCCGCGGCGACGGCCTGAGGTATCACGGCTGCTCGCCGATCATAAGCCTGCTGAGGAATCTCGGCTACATCGATACGGTCGCCTACCCCAAGGATGAGAAGTACGTATTTGATGCGGCCGAGGTCTTCGTGAGGACCGAGGGCTTCCTTCCGGCGCCGGAGTCGGCCTACAGCATTGCGGCCGCGATCGATGAGGCCAAGCGGTGCAAGGAGACCGGCGAGAAGAAAGTGATCGCCTTCAACATAAGCGGCCACGGTTTTATGGACATGGTGGGCTACGATCAGGTGCTTCACTTGACCGAGCGGACGCCGATCCAGGAGAAGATAATAAGGGGAGGGTAGCCTCGTGGCGGAAGTCCTTCGCTCAGGGGCTCGGTGCCGGTGGCCCTTGCTGCGCTACTACACTTGCTTCGGGCCAGCCGTCACCTCGCTGCTTGGTTGCCGGGCGTAGAGTGGTGTGGACTTTCCTTGTGAGCCGCGCCCTGTTAGTTTAGGACTATGGCCCCAATAAAGATCGCCAGACGAGCTTTCCAGATCTTCTTCCTCGGAGCAGTCATTTCGCTCGCCGCCAAACTGCTGCTTGGGACGGCAAAGACCACGGTGGAGTATTACTGCCCGATGGGTGGTGTGGTCTCGCTTTATGGTCTCTTCCGGAAGCAGCAATTCATCTGCACTCTGAGCGAGATGAACCTGAGCCTTGCCCTGGCGCTTTTTGTCGGAGTGATTGCCACCAAGAAAAGCTTCTGTAGTTGGGTGTGCCCCATCGGAGCGATTTCCGAGGGGCTGGCGTGGGTGCGTGGCAAGGCCATCAAGCGGCAGGCCCTGAGGGTTCCGGATGGCGCAGACTGGTGGCTCTCCAAACTCAAGTATGTGGTCCTGGCACTCATCATAATCTTGTCCTACCGAACATCAGAGCTGGTGTTTAGAGGCTACGACCCCTTCTACATCCTGTTTACGGGGACCAAGGGCCACGGCCTGATTCCGATCGTAAGCATCCTTGTCTTGGTGGGGGTGCTCGCGCTTGCGTTTCTCTTTGAGATGTCCTGGTGCCGGTACCTTTGCCCCCTGGGAGCAGCGATCGATCCGCTGTCCAAGATCGGACTCTTGAAGATCAAGCGGGATGGCGCCAAGTGCAATGAGTGTGGCGCCTGCGACCGAGTGTGCCCGCACCGGATCCCCGTCTCAAAGCTTCGGAAAGTATCGCGGATGGATTGCACCAATTGCCTGGAGTGCGTCTCGAAATGCACCCCGGGCGCTCTTGACATGGGGGTGTGATGACGGAAGTTATGGCACGTCTTGGTCAGAGGCTGAGTGCTGATCTTGGTTGGCCGTGTCCCGAATCTGCATTTGGCATTGGTGGGGGAGATCTGTGTGACTAAGAAGGTCTGGATCATACCTGCTGCGATCGTGATTCTCGCGATTTGTGGTGTGGTCGGTGCCTCCAAAATCAGTCTTCCCACGCTCACCTACATCTATGACAAGGAATTCAAGGGGAAGTCTACCGCAGTCAAGTTCACGGTGGATGGAGTCAAATGCTATGGGACTGCCAATCTCCTCAGGGAGCACATTGAGCAACTGCCTGGGTTGGTGAGCCTGGTCGCTTATGGCGGCCGGCACCGCATAGTTCTTGAATACGATCCCCAGAAGATCGGCCCTGACCAGATTACTACTGCCATCGAGCAGCCCATCACTACACGCCAGGGCCCCATGGCTTACTTCAAAGTCGTTTCCACTGAAGTCCAGTAGATGATCTCCCGCTGACGCACCTTCCGGGATTAGCAATGCCGGACGAGCCGTTCACCACAGGTCTCAAGAAGGCTGAGAAGTGCCCCCGATCTTGTTGCGGGTTTATGCCGAAGCAATATGGCAAAACGCGGAAACCGCATAACACTCTCTGCTCATACCCGCACCGTCCTCAACGGCATGCCGTCACGCAAGTTACAGCCACCGACCGAAAATTGCTCGGATGGATAGTACAGCGGTGAATCGTACTTCGAGACGCATGCGTCGATTGCCGCGTCCGGACCTTGACAAAGGGCAATCACAGTTCTACTCTTAAGCCTTGGAAGCTGCAAGATGGCTGGCGTTGCACCCCCCTGGGGAACCAAGGTGCCAGTGTGCTGATATATGCTGTCGGCCTGGCACGGGGCATTGGGTTAGTACGTGGAAAGGGGGTGGGGTTGTGGAACCATCGATGCCGAAACCAACCGGTGAGGTGCGGCAGGATTCTCCAGGCAATATGCCTCATGGCGGAGCAGGAGCCCCGTCAGGCTTACCTCCGAGCGAGATTCCCAGGGGTGAAGTCCGGAGGGGTCCGTTCGGTCCGCCGCCCAGGCTGCTGGACCAGATGCGGCAGGCTATGCGCTCGCGGCACTACAGCCGCAGGACAGAGGAGTCCTACTGCAACTGGGCCAAGCGCTTCATCTTCTTCAACAAACTCAAGCACCCGAAGGAGATGGGAGAGACGGAGATCAACGTCTTCCTCAGTCGACTTGCGATTGAGGGCAGGATCAGCGCATCCACCCAGAACCAGGCCTTGAGCGCGTTACTGTTCCTGTATCGCCACGTTCTAAAGAGGCCGGTCGGGGACTTTGGCGATGTGGTTCGTGCCCGGAAGACCACGCGCTTGCCCGTCGTGATGACCAGGGAGGAAGTCAAGGCCGTCATGGGCAATCTGCATGGTCAGGCGTGGCTTGCGGCGTGTCTCATGTATGGCGCCGGTCTTCGGCTCAACGAATGCGTGTCGCTGCGGGTGCAGGACGTGGACTTCGGCGCGAACCAGATCACCGTGTGTAGCGGCAAGGGATCCAAGGACAGAGTGACCATGCTCCCCCAAGCGGCGCGGCAGCCCCTGATCGAACACCTACGAAGGGTCAAGAGCATCCAAGACAAGGACCTGGCGGAAGGTTACGGCAGAGTGAGCCTGCCCCACGCACTCGCTCGCAAGTACCCTTACGCCGCGTGCGAATGGAGATGGCAATTTGTCTTCCCGCAGAAAACGCGGTGGACTAATCCAAGAACTCGCCAGCAAGGCCGGTATCATATGGACGAGTCCATCGTCCAGAAAGCCGTCAAGATTGCGGTGCGCGATGCCGGACTTGTTAAGCGAGCGAGTTGCCACACGTTTCGGCACAGCTTTGCCACCCACCTGCTTGAGAGCGGCTATGACATCAGGACCGTGCAGGAACTTCTGGGACATAAGGATGTAAGGACGACCATGGTATACACCCATGTACTGAACCGGGGAGGCAAGGGCGTGCGGAGCCCTATGGATGCGGTATAACCCCGCGGGCCCGGTGTTATCAGGAAACCGTATAATACCCACCGCGGCATATACAACAGTCAGAAAGCTGTTGAAATCATGACAGTCCGGTGCTACGATGGTGTGAGTGGGTCACCGACCGGACAGCAGTCCAAAGGTGGTTCATACGGATCAGTATAAACACTAGTTGGGCAGACGGTGAGGGGTGATCGACAATGCTGAGACGAGCATCCGTGGATGACGCGGAGCGAATTGCTCAACTCCATATCGCAAGCTGGCGGAGAACCTATGTTCGGGAGATGCCGGCGGCCTTCCTGGATTCGCTCGACGTCGTGGCGCGCACTGCGAGGTGGCAACAACAGCTGAAAGACGGGGTCAAGGTGGTGGTCGCCGAAGATGGGGCGGAGCTCACAGGGTACGTCGCATGTGGTCCAGCGCGCGATACACTATCAGAGAGCGGAGCCTGGGAGATCTACAATCTCCACGTCATCTCATCGCGACAACGACAGGGCATCGGCAATGCGCTGTTCACCGCCGCGGTGGGACTTGGGCGCGAGGAGGGGGCAGGGGATCTGGTCCTATGGGTGGTAGACTCTAACTCGAACGCTCATTCCTTCTACGAGCACAAGGGCATGCAGGTGAACGGCAGCCGACAAGAGCGTTTTGTCGGAGGGGACTTCTGCCTGCATGAGGTTCTCTATCGTATGGGGCTGTCAAGTGATGGCCGGTGATAATGCTGCCCAACAAGTGGCTCGAAGGGACGGAGAAGCCCGCCCTTCAGCCACACCGTTAGACCACACATAGGAGATACTGATGCCTAAGCCGACGATCAAGGCAGGAAGACAGCAGGACACTGAGTTCGTGGTCTGTTTCGGAGGCGAGCCGGCCGATCTGAGTGCGAGTACACTCCTCCCGTGCCTTCTCTCGATCGCAGCAATTGTCGAAGAGATCAACCGCGAAATCGGCGATCCTCAACCTATGGAGCTGAGAATCCGGGCCACCAGACCAGGCAGCTTCGAAGTGGACCTTCTGCTCGGCCTCGCGGGGGCGGCTGCCAGTGGCCTTTTCGGCGGAGACGTCTCCCAGCGGGCCAAAGATATCATCACCCTGCTAGGCGCCATCCTGAACATACGCAAACATCTTAAGAAGGATCCGCCGGCCCAGACCACGGAGACCGCTGGCAAGGTTGTCATCCAAAACACCCAAGGTTCGAAGATCACCGTCGACAAACGAAGTTTCGCTATCTACGTCAACAACTCGACCGTCAATCTCCAGATGGACCAAGCTTTCCAGGCCTTGGATGCCGATCCGATGGTCACGAGATTCGAAGTCACAGGTAGCACAGATGTGCCCCTGTTCACGGTGGAACGAGACGAGTTCGGTCAACTTACAGCAGGTGCTTCCCTCGCTGAAACGCCCGAGCGGATCGAGATACAGCAGGTTGCCCTCACCATTGTCAAGGTCAGCTTCGACCCCAAATTGAAGTGGGAATTCGTCTATCTCGGTAACCGCGTCGGCGCCTACATGCGCGACGAGAGCTTCTCGGCGGCAGTTGATCGTCGCGAGGTGGCCTTCGCCAAGGGTGACGTTCTGGACGTTGATCTCGAGCTGCACCAAGTGTGGGATTCTGAATTGGGTGCATTCATCAATCGAGAGTACAGGGTCCTCAAGGTTCGCGGGCACAAGAAGCAGGGGAATCAGGAGAAGATACCCTTTGAGTGACCCGTCATTAGGACATGGTGGTCTAACAAGTGGCTCAAGCGGACTGCGCCGAGTGTCACGCCGCCTGCAAGGACAGAGGCGCAGGCGTCGTGCCACCCTGCGGCTCCGCCGCTTAGCCACACCGTTAGGAGCAGCGCGAGGTAGCAATGTACCTCTGGATTGAGCTTTTCATTGGAGCCGCTGGCTTCGTCGTCCTCCTCGTCCTCGGAGAGGCCTTGAGGAATGCATTCGCGTTCGACCGCGGCAATTACGTGCTCGCTCTTGGTGCGGCCGCCGTGTTCACACTTACCCTTGCAGCCCGCTACCTCGGCAAGGGGGACCGCCGACTCGCCGCCCTAGCAGCTGGGATATCTGTTGCTATTGCGTGCGGGACTGCAGCCTGGTTGAGCCATCCGGACACGCAATCTGCTGTTGCGTTCGATCGTGTTGCTGACATTGAGCACTCAATCCTGCGCTTCAAGCTGGACCTCGAGTCGGAAGATGAGGACATCAGACGACAAGCTGAGCTCGCTATCACGAGGCTTGACCAGGAGCTCGCAGCCCGGAAGCTCGAGTGTCGCGCGGCCGTTATCCGCTCCGCTGAGTCGGCGCGCACGTCCATCACCACATTGGTGCTAGCAGCGTTAGCCGTGGCGAGCCTTGGTGCCGGACTCTGGTATGCCGTGGCCGCCGGAGCAACCCGAGATCCTCGACATTACTGATCGGCAATAGGAGGCTTGACGTGTGCCACCGTGGATTGCGTTCCCTAACTGGCCGGAAGACCACCGACGCCAAAGGGACCATCACAGTGCGCAGAGCGGAACAACAATGGTCCGATCCACTGCGCCCGCGGAAATACAGGGGGACCAGCAGGCTGGAATGAGATGTCTTGAACCGGAGCGCTCCTAACACGTGGCTCAAGCGGACTCCGCCGAGTGTCACGCCGCCTGCAAGCACAGAGGCGCAGGCGTCGCGCCACCCTGCGGCTACGCCGCTTAGCCACACCGTTATGTTGGGGATTTGCACTCGGCAAAGTGGCTTGGCCGTGGCGTGTAAGTAGCAGGTCGGGCCCCGAGCAATAGAATAGGCGAGTTCTTGGGGCCGGCGCGAGGCTGGTGGAAGAAGCCACGGCGAACCAGGGTGGTGCGCGAAAGCACTAGATTGATCGCCCTGGCCGCCTGGGCTTTGCCGAGTGGGTGGGCGTGCAGAGCGTGAGCGAGAGTAAGTCGCTACGGTTCTTGGTGAGACGGTTACACGATGGATAGTATTCTAATAGTATAGTGTGTTGAGATGTGGCGTGGGTCACCGCCGCGTCTTGGGGGCGCTTGGTATGATGAAGTGGCACGGAGTTGTTCTTCACGATTCTTTGTCCACTCGCGTGTTCGGGCGCCGTGCGAGATCGCGCCGTATTGAAGTAGAGATCTGGCGGTGGTACGCACGTGCCACATAACAAGTGACTTGTTCGGGCGGGGAAACCCCGCCGCACAGCCACAGCGTTATGTCGTGAATTTGCACTCGGCAAAGTGGCTTGGCCGTGGCGTGTAAGCAGCAGGGCGGGCGGCGAGCTGTGGAATAGCGAGTTCTTTGGGGCCGCCGTGCGGTTGGTGGCAGAGGCCACGGCGAACCAGGGTGGTGC
>JAZDEY010000078.1:0-79716 GCA_043808325.1 Candidatus Eiseniibacteriota bacterium | reverse complement strand
CCCCTGACGACCCAAGAAACCCTGGAGGATGTGGCTTATGCGGCTGTCTCCTAACCCGCCCCGATCGGAATCATCTCAGATACATTTATTTGTGAGGCAACGAATACCCGTTCAGATACTTTTTTACTTGAGGCAACAGGGGCCCTGGGGTCGGTGAGAATAGCTTGCAATACCTCCGGGGAATCCACAGAATGTTCGAGACGTGAGAGAGTCCGCTTGATCAGGGACGGACCCGCAGCGGGGAGAGCGCCCAGTAGACTGCACGGGAGACAATCATGAACACGCCTGACTTGCCGGTGCACTATGTTTGCA
This sequence comes from Candidatus Eiseniibacteriota bacterium, assembly GCA_043808325.1. GTDB lineage: Bacteria > Arandabacterota > Arandabacteria > Arandabacterales > Arandabacteraceae > JAZDEY01. The sequence goes on along the minus strand of JAZDEY010000078.1, from coordinate 79,404 downwards.
CGCACGATAAAGCCAAGGATATCATCGCAGCCCACGATCGATTCTGGGTGTCAAACTGCGGTTGCTGTGATGTCTGCCCGGAGGACTGCATCAAGATGGTCGAGAGGGCCGGTCACGCCGGGGGTTGACAATGGACGCTGCGCCGAAATCTATCAAGTTCTACCGGCTCGTTGCCCTGGCCAGTTGCGTGGCTGTCTTCGTGCCACTCCTGGTCAAGAACCATGCCTTCTATCATGATGATGCCTTCATCACATTGCGGTATGCTCACAACTTCGTTCACGGCGCCGGCATAGTCTGGAATCCCGGCGAACGCGTCCAGGGGTACTCCAATTTCCTGCACCTGATGCTGGTCAGTCTGCTGGGCTTCCTTGGGATCGATCTGTGGCTGGCTTCACGAATCGTTTGCGCCGCGGCTTTGCTGGCCCTGGCTGCTTATACCTTCTTTAGACCGCTTCGCCTTGAAGGCCGGGACCGCTCGCATCCGCTTGATATGATTCCTTTCCTCCTCGTATTTGCGTCGGCACCCATCGTAATCTGGATGCTCGGGGGATTGGAGGGGGTTCTCTTCAGCGCCCTGGTTGCGTTCGGCGTTACGACATTCCTGTATGCGACCGCCTCCGGCACGAAGCTCGTGCCTCTCGCGGCCAGCGGCACCTGGCTCTCGCTTGCGTCGCTGGCCCGGCCTGACGGCGCCATATTCTTACTGGTCTCGTCGATCTTTGTGGCCGCGCTCGCGCGGGGCAGGCGCTTGCGCGCAATGGGGGCCCTTCTTCTGCCGTGCGCGCTCGTCCTCATCCCCTACGCGATCTGGACCAAGGCCTACTATGGTGATTTTCTGTCCAACACCTTCTATGCCAAAGCCGAAGGTTTCTCTTTGCTTAAACTCAACGCGGGGCTGCTTTACGTCGCCAAGTTTGCCCTGTCACCCCCATATCTGCTCATCTGGCTTTTAGCCGCAATCTGTTACGCCGTCTATTCACGAAGATTCGATCGCGCGATCCTCTACATCGTCACCTGCGTCATCGGTTACCTCATTTTCATAGTCTATGTCGGCGGCGACCACATGGTGGGTTTTCGGCTGCTGCTTCCGCTGGTTCCTCTCTCGGGCTACGCGCTTCAGCTGCTTCTACGGAAGGTCATTGCTCCAGAGGCGAGGCTCCAAGCCCTCGCAGTGTATGTTCTGATCTTCGGGCTCTCCCTGGCCCAGATTGCCTCGCGGCAACTCAATCCGGCAGCCGAAGATCCGGCGGCAGGCGTGGGAACCGTGGTCGGCAGGTATATCACCAAGAATTGGCCCAGGAACTCTCTGATTGCCCTCAACACAGCAGGGTCAACCCCCTACTATGCCACCGAGAACCGCTACATAGATATGCTGGGCATCAACGACCGTCATATCGCCAGGCGTCGCATCGATAGGCCCCTGGTTTCCGGACGCTATCTGGCAGGTCACGCCAAAGGTGACGGCGAGTATGTTCTATCCCGGAACCCTGATTTCATAATCATCGGCCCGGCTCAGGGAGCGCATATCGACCACGTGCGCTTCCTGTCAGATCGGGAAATCCGGGATGATCCCCGCTTCAAGATCGACTATGCGATGCGCCAGGTGGTGCTCGATAGAAACGGGAACCCGAACCCGGAGATAACCAACGGGTTGATCTTCCGGTACTATGAACGGATTGGGCTGTAAGCCGAGGTGTAGGGACCTTGATCGGGCTCGCCCTCGCACTGGTCAGCACGGTCTTCCTGAAGACCGAAAAGAGAGTAGGATCAGGCGACTGATTTGAACCTCCGGAAGGCTCTCACGCCTCGGCAATACATGCCAAAATTCTTCTTGAGTTTTGAAAAAAAAGTCGTTATAGTTCCGCAAACACTAAGGGGGTTGTGCGCGCTGACGAGACTGCCCCCTGGGCAGTCCGGGCGTTCGTGCGTATAGTGCGGCAGGTGCTCTACGTCTCCTGTTACAAGAGTGGTTGGAGGGTGAGGTGTTCCGTATGCCGGGGCTTGTCGGTAGACAACCGGGACTAGAGCGACGCGGGATCGGCATTCACAGTGTTCTGCGGGTATTGAACGTCGCCGTCAGAGCCGCTTTCATCGTGATCGGCATCCTCTTGATTGGCGGCTGGTTCCAGCTCAGATATATCAAGTCGGATTTCCGTATCCTGATGGGTGTCATTTTTGTCCTTTATGGCGTTTTTCGAATAGTAACCCTCTGGTTAAAGGGAAGGGGGGATGAGCGCCCTTGAAAGCCCTGCCCCGGGTTTTTCTGGTCTGGCTCCTGATCCCCCTCGTGCTATGTCTCGGGTGCCAGAAGCAGGAAACGGAGTCTCCCACCAGCGGGATCTTGAGATTCGTCTGTGCAGAGTCGGTTGCCCCGGTTATTCAGAAAGAGGCAGCGGAGTTCCAGCGGCTTTACACCAAGGCAAGCATCGCTTTCGATACCACGACCACGCGGGAAGCGCTTATCAAGTTATTTAACAAAGAGACTGCGATGGTGATCATCTCCCGCGAGGTCAACGCCGAGGAAGCCGCGTCCCTTGCGGCCGAGAAATATTCCCCCGGCACATTTGCTCTTGCCAAAGTCGGCATCGCCGTAATCGTCAATCCGGATAATCCGGTGCGGGAGCTCAACCTGGATCAGGTTGGCGGCATCTATTCAGGAAGGATCAGCCGCTGGGACCAAGTCGGCGGTGGTGGCGGAAAGATAACGCCGCTGGCGATGCCGAGGAACTCGGGAACCACGGAGGTTTTCTTAAGGACGATCGGCGTGGATACCACGCTCTCGGGGGCGCTCAGGGTTCTGCCCGGCAGCCGTGAGATTGCCGACCTGGTCGCCAAGGACCCTTTGAGCGTGGGTTTCGTGGGCATGAACTGGCTCTCGGATCGAGTCAGGGCCCTGGCCCTCGCCGAGGATGCCTCCAACCAGTTCATCACCATTCATCAGGCATCGGTCCACCAGGGGGATTATCCCTTGGTGCAGACCATATATGCGATTACTACGGCGGGAGCGTATACGCCGGCCTCCGGGTTTATCTCGTTTCTCGCAAGTGCACCGGGGCAGAAGATATTTCTGGATTCGGGATTGGTGCCGGTCACCATGCCGGTAAAATTGATTCGGATTGATTAGACAACCTGAGGACTCATGAGGGTACTTATGAAGCGATTTGTTCTCTACATCGGTGCTTTGCTGTGGGTGGCCTGCGTTCCGATTCTGGCGCAGGAGGGCAATCTCGGAAAGGGCGTGAAGGCCTACCAGAACAAGCAGTATCCCGAGGCCATATCGCTGCTGCGGGCTGAGATCGGCAAGACACCCGACTCCAAGCAGGCGCAGTATTATCTTGGCATGGCTCTGTGGAGTGCGGGCAACCCGGATTCCGCCCTGATCCACCTCCAGAAGGCCTGGAAACTTGATTCCAAGAATGCCGACTATACCAATTCATTGGGAACCCTCTACATTGAGAAGGATATGACCGCCGAGGCCACGCAGGTATTCCGGACCGGCCTGGGGCGTTCGAGCAGCAAGAGTAACAGAGAACGTTACTTTTACGGATTGGGTAAGGCGCAGATGGCCGCCGATTCTCTGGATTCGGCCATCGTTTACCTGATGCAGGCCCGCGAGCTGGATCCCAAGGATACCAAAGTCTACGTAGCCCTCGGTGATGCCTATTCCGAGCAGAAGGTCGGCTCTATTGCGATTGATAACTACAAGCAGGCGGTTGGACTGGATTCCACTCTGATAGAAGTGCATTACAATCTCGCCAAGCTCTATTACAAGGAGCGCCAATACAACGAAGCCCTGGCGGAGTATCGGGCAGTGATCCAGCTGGATCCCACCTATCGCGATGCCCACTTCCAGGTTGCGAATCTGTACTACCTGGGCAAGAGATATGCGGAGGCGATTCAGTTCGGCGAAGAGGTGATCAGGACCGACAGCTCCAATGTGGAATTGACTCGGATCCTCAGCAACAGCTACTTTGACACCAGGGACTACGAGAAGGCCGCGGCGACGTTCGAGCGGCTGGCCCGCATAGACAGCCTGAGCACTCAGGAGTGTCTGGAGTGGGGCAGGAGCTATGAGGCCTTGAAACAGAGGCCCCAGGCGATCATGGCGTTGGAGAAGGCCGTTGCCATGGATTCGACCCTCGACCTTCATTCCGACATTGGGACCATGCTCTATCTTGAGCAGCGCTACCCCGAGGCGATTGCCCATTTTGGCAAGAAGATTCAATCCGACCCGCAGGCGTCCAGCGCCTATTTTAACCGGGGGATCAGCTACATCGGACTCAAAGACTACAAGGAGGCCGCCAATTCCTTCCGGAAAGGAGTCGAACTGAAGCCTGATTACGTCCAGGGCCATCTCTGGTTGGCCCAGAGCTACGCGACCCTGGATGCCATGGATCAGGCCAAGGCGGAGTACCAAATCGTGGCCAGGATGGATTCAACCAACTTCGAGGCGCGTCGCTACATAGGCTTTTACTATTTGCTCAAGAAGGATTATCCTTCAGCCATATCGATTCTCGACAAGGCCTTGGATCTGGATCCAAGCAACGTCCAGGCCCGTCTGTTGCTGGCTCAGGCTTACTATTTGAGCAAGCAGTGGGATCCGGCTCTCGCTGAATACAGGAGAGTCCTGAAATACGATCCGAATAACGCCGAGGCAGATAAGAGAGTCAAGATGTTGGAGTAGATCAGTCCGACAGCGAAGGAGAGAGTCTATGAAGATCGAGAAGCTTGCTGAGGGAGGGGTTGCGATTCTGCACCCCCAAGGCGCTTTGATCGGAGACAAAGAGACGGACGAATTGAGAAATGCTCTTGATCAGTTGAGAAAGGAGGGCAACACTAGGGCGGTTGTCGAATTGAGCAAAGTGAATTATATTAATAGTACTGGGATTGGCGTTCTTATTGCCGGGTACAACGACTATTCCCAGAGAGGGGGGAAGATCAAACTCTGTGGGCTGAGCGATAGAATCCAGAATGTTCTGGTCATTACGAGACTGACCGCGGTTTTTGATATTCATCCCAACGTGAAGGAAGCATTGGCGGGCTTCGCGCTTAGTTGAAGCATGGTGTTGAACGTTCTGTAGGAGGTTTGGCTAATGAAGCAAGGCGTGTTCATTACGGTTGTCTTGGTCGTAGCCCTGATAGTTTCGATTCTGATATGGCAGTTCGTCTTCGGGGCGTCGAGCAATTTCAAGGACGGCGCTACCCGTAAGGATCCTACTAACCTGATGGGCCGTGTCTACACCGGCGGGCCTCTGGTCCCGTTGCTGCTGGCCCTGTCCATCATGGTCATAACTTTTATTATCGAACGATTGCTTATCTTGAATAAGGCCAAGGGCACGGGTTCGCTCCCGACCTTCCTGCGGAAGGTTCACGAGGATCTAAATCAGGGGAAAGTCGCAGATGCCCTGGAAGCTTGTAACAAGCAGCGCGGATCGGCCGCCAACATCATCCGCGCCGGCTTGGAGCGGTACCAGGCGGTCAACACCGGTACGATCTCCCCGGAGAAGGTGGTCTCTGAGACCCAGCGCGCGATTGAAGAAGCTACGATGCTGGAAGTGCCTCTCCTGGAGCAGAACCTGGTCTCTCTGTCCACTATTGCCTCCATCGCCACCATGGTCGGCCTCCTGGGAACGGTGATCGGTATGATTCGAGCCTTCCAGGCTCTGGCCCATGCCGGCGCCCCGGACGCGATCCAGCTGGCTATCGGTATTTCCGAGGCGCTCATAAACACCGCGGGCGGCCTCTTTGCGGCCATCGCAGGGATCGTCGCTTACAACTACTTCGTGACCAGAGTCGATGGCTTCACCTATATGATCGACGAGGCCGCGTACAGCATTATGCAGATCCTTACGAGCAAGCACGAGAAGTAACAGAGAGGAGGGTCGAGTACCATGCCCAAGAGACCTAAGAAAGGGCGAGTGGGTATCAGGATGGATATGACGCCCATGGTCGATGTGGCTTTCCTTCTGTTGACCTTCTTCATGTTGACCACCCAGTTCCGCCCGCCCACTGAGGTGGAGGTGGTGCTGCCGGATTCCCACTCGGCGATCAAGCTGCCGGAGTCGGATGTGATCACGGTCAGCGTCGCCCAGGACGGACGCATTTTCATGGGGGTCGACTCCCAGATGCTGCGGGCCAGGCTCTTCGGTGAAGAGAATAAGCTGCGGACCGATATCCAGGTCGACCAGATCAATCTGCAGCAGAAGCTGGTTGAAGCGCGTACTTCCAATCCCAAGCTCCGGACGGTTCTCAAATGCGACCGTGACGCGGAGTACGGGGTAATCATGGATGTCATGGATATTCTCGAGAAGGTGAACATCACCCGTTTCAACTTGGTGACCAACTTAGAGACTGCCAGTTGATAGTTGAGGAGGTAAGAAAATGGGTGCCGTAGGTGAAGTTGCCCCACGCTCTGGAAAGCGCAAGGGCAAGAAACGGCGCAAGATGACGCGGGTGGGCATACGTATGGATATGACTCCTATGGTGGATGTCGCCTTCCTGCTCTTGACTTTCTTTATGCTAACTACCGTGTTCAGCGCTCCGCAGACAATGGAAATCAACCTGCCGCCCAAGGACGTGAAGGTGGAGGTGGCCGAGAAGAATCTCTTTACTCTGCGTGTGACGGGAGACGGGAGCATTTTCTGGAATCTCGGGACTGAACCGCCGCAGAAGGTTGAATTCAAAGACCTTCGCAACTTGCTCGTGGAAAGGAATGCTGCCAATCCCAGGCTGATCAACCTTATCAAGGTCGATCGCAAAGCCAAGTATCACAACATGGTGGACATCCTGGACGAGCTTCAGCTTGCCAACGTAGGGCGTTTCAGCTTGGCCCCGATGTTGGAGGCGGATGTCAAGGAGGTGGAAAAGGTGCTATGAAGAAAATCGCGACCATGAACGATTTTCTAGACCTATTCCCGTATGGGGCCTCCGAGTTACGTAGGGTCTTCGAGAGGTATCTCTTGACGGCCCTCCTAATATCCATAGCCTTCCACTTCTTGCTCCTGGGGAGTTACTTCCTTGCCGGATACTTGCAGCGACAGGCTGAACCTCCTATGGACCGTGTTGTCAGGCTCGTCAAGTATACGGATCTGGGGCCTCCGCCATCGATCTCCGAGGAGGCTGCTCCGCCGGCGGTGGCGGTTTCGCTTCCGGTTGCCCGGCCCACGATCGGTGTGCCTGTGCCGGTGAAGGACGATCAGATCTCAGAGGAGGCCACGATCGCCACGCAGTCGGAAATGGCGACGGCGCCGGTCTTGAGCACGGGCATGGGTAGTGGGGATTCTCTGGTAGTGACCGAGATCCCCGATGTTATGCCCGATATTAACGACTTTGTCGCTGTCGAGGTCGAGCCGGTGGTTGTGGTGCAGGTCGACCCTGTCTATCCTAATGTGGCGCGGCTTGCTGAGGTCGAAGGTACGGTCTACATAAAGGTTCTGGTGGACAAAGAGGGCAAGGTCAAGAAGGCAGTGCCCGTGGAGGGTCCGGAGATCTTCTACGAGGAAGCAATCAAAGCCAGTATGAAGTGGGTCTTCAAGCCTGCTCTCCAGCGAGACAAGCCGGTGCCGGTTTGGGTTGTGATTCCATTCCGTTTCTCTATGAAGGGATAGGGGAGGAAGTTACGAGCCGGCCGCCATCCGATCTCGGATGATTGTGACGGCAACCAGGCTTCGCATAGAGTGTTTAGGGGATGGGCCGCCAAGGCGCGGCCCCTTTTCTTTTGGGCCTTGGCCCGCCATGGAAATACAAGGACTTGCAATGCCGCGGTGGAAGAAATATACTCTGGCCGGTGTGAATCCCAAGAAAGACCTACGCCGGTCTAAGGAATTGCTTGAGCTGAGTACCTTAGGGCTGACCCTGGTATTCTCAACCTTTATTGGGCTGGCAATCGGTCTGGGATTGGACAAGGTCCTGCATACCCGGCCGCACCTGATGATCGTGTTTCTGGTGCTGGGGATTGTCGCGGGGTTCGTCAACCTTTTTAGGAGCGTCAGGCGGGGAGATAAGGATTGTTCGTCAAAGGACTGATTTACGGAGTACTCGCGAGTGCCCTGAATTTCCTCGTCCTCTACTTCACGATGAAGTACTTCGTGTCTAAGAGCAAGAAGATTGTGCGGTTCACATTCGCCATTTTCTATGTTCTGCGCTATGGCGGCTTCGGCGCACTGATCTATGTCTTCCTGAAGTACAAGTGGGGCAGCCCGCTTGGGCTGCTTGCGGGCATTTCAATCGGCCTGCTTGTTCTTGTGATATGGAGACGGAGCCTTTATGACGGGCTTACCGGAAGCTGTTAACATAGAGATCGGGGTCCCCAAGATTCTGCTGATGAGCTGGCTCGCGATCCTTTTCATTGCCTTGATCTCCTTCTTTGCGACCAGGCGCATGTTGATGGTTCCAAGGAGGCTCCAGGGGGTGCTCGAGATCGGGCTGGGATTCGTATACGGGTTGGCGGATTCGGTAATAGGGGAGGAAGCGAAGCGCTATTACCCTCTGTTTCTGGGGCTCTTCCTCTTTATCTTCGTGGGCAATCTGATGGGGCTGGTCCCCGGGCTCACGGCACCGACCAGCAACCTCAATGTAACGGTCGCGCTGGCCCTGGTGGTCTTCTTCAGCACGCACTACTTCGGCATAAGACAACATGGGCTCGTGGGGTATTTGAAGCACTTTACCGGGGAGGTCCCCTGGTGGCTCAAGCCCTTCATGTTCGTGATCGAGATGATAAGCCAGCTGGCGAGACCCCTATCCCTGTCGTTCAGACTGTTCGGCAACATGATGGCCAAGGAGGTGCTCCTGGGAGTGCTTGCCATGCTGGTGGTGTTGCTTCTCCCCTCCAAGAACCTGATACAGAAGGCGCTGACTGCCGGACCGTTCCTGGTTCTGCCGTTCATCTATCTGTTGGGCACGCTGATCAGCTTCATCCAGGCATTCATATTCACGATATTGACCATATTCTACGTAGGTTCAGCAGTCGAAGTTCAACACCAAGTGGAAATCCGCCACGAAGGGAGGAATTAGAGATGAGGACGTTCTTGCTTGTTCTGATGATCGCAGTAGCGTTGACCGGGCTTGCGGCGGCTGCGGGTGAGCCTGCCGCCGGTGCGGCGGGCACGCAGGCTGGAGCTCCGGCCACCGGCTCGGCGTGGTTCTTCATAGCGGTCAGCGTGGCTGCGGTGCTGGGGCTCGCGATAACCGCGGCTGTCTGCGGGATAGCGCAGGGCAACGCAGTTGCCAGGGCCGTGGAGAGCATTGCCCGGCAGCCGGAATCCTACAACAGGATTCTTACGGTTTCTATGATCGGTCTCGCGTTCATCGAGTCTTTGACGATCTATGTGCTGGTGATCGCGCTGATTCTGATCTATGCGAACCCATTCGTGGGCTTTTTCACGAAGTAGGTTTGGGCCGAAGGTGGCAAGGGTGATTGGATGATCGAGATAAACTTCCCGCTGCTGCTCGCTCAGATTCTGTCGTTCCTGGTAGCGGTGTTGATACTGTGGAAGCTCTTCTGGGGGCCGCTTACGCAGATGATCGAGCGTAGAAGACGCTCGATCAGCCGGGACATCGAGGATGCGAAAGAGGGCAGGGAGGCCGTCGACAGGATCCGGAAAGACTACGAGCAGCAGCTGTCACAAATACGGGATGAAGCCAGGAGAATCCTCGATGCCGCTATGGCGGACGGCCAGCATGCAAAGGACGAGATTCTCAAGTCTGCCCACGAAGAGGCACGGGCGTTTCTCGCGAATGCGAAGGCCGAGATAGTGACGGAGAGGGAACTGGCATCGAGGCAGATCAAGCGGGAGACGGTCGATCTCGCAGTCCTGATCGCGGAGAAGATCCTCAGGCAATCGGTCGACAAGGCTACCCAGGACAGAATGCTTGGGGAATTCATAGACGAGCTCAAGAATGACTAGCAACATATCTTACCACTTCGCCATTGCGCTTCTGAGGTTGGCCCGCAAGACCGGAGAACTAGCAAAGATCGAACGGGACCTGGGGAAGGTGGTCGAGATGATGGCCGCTCAAAGGCGGGTGATGTACTTCCTGTTGCACCCGCTGGTACCGATGGCCAGGAAGGAAGAGTTCCTGAGAGAGGTCACGGAGACCAGGATCGTGCCTCAACTGATCAAAGTGCTCATGGAGACCAAGAATCTGAGCCTCACCGGGGAGATATATTCGCAGTTCAGCACTCTGGCAGGAAATGAACGGGGTATGGTAAGGGCCGAGATCAGGGTTGCAGCTCCGTTGAGCGCCGGGGACCAGACCACACTGGGAGAGGCGCTGGAGAGGCTTACCGGCAAGCGCGTGGAGCTGGAGGTGGCTGCGGACCCTGATCTCTTGGCGGGAATATGGGTGAAGATAGGAGACAGAGTGATCGACAACACGGTAAAGACTAAGCTCAAGATGGTAAGAGAGAGGTTGGTCACCTGATGAAAACGGACGAGATAATCGGGATCATAAAGAAGCAGCTGGAAGGCTTTGAGTCCCGGGTAAGCATTGAGGAGACTGGGTACGTGATCCAGGTCGGTGACGGCATCGCCAAGATCTACGGGATGGATAAGGTGATGAACGGCGAGCTGGTGGAGTTCCCGGACCGCACGTCGGGCATGGTCTTTAACCTGGAGCGGGAATCGGTCGGCGTGATCATCCTGGGAAGTGACGGCGGAATAAAGGAGGGCGACGAGGTTAGGAGAACCGGGAAGGTGCTCGAGGTGCCGTGCGGGGAGGCGCTCATAGGAAGGGTGGTGAGCCCGATAGGCGAACCCCTGGATGGCAAGGGCAGAATAGAAGCGACAAATTCCAGGCCCATCGAAGTGATCGCGCCCGGCGTAGTCGACCGCCAGCCGGTAAGGGTGCCCTTGCAGACCGGGATAAAGGCGATCGATGCGATGATCCCGATAGGCCGAGGCCAGCGAGAGCTGATAATCGGTGACCACCAGACCGGAAAATCCGCGATAGCGATCGATTCGATCATAAACCAGAGGCACGAAAACGTAATCTGCGTCTATGTCGCGATAGGTCAGAAACAGTCGGCTGTGGCCAGGACCATAGAGAAACTCGAGCGTCACGGAGCTATGGCCTATTCGATTGTGGTCTGTGCGACGGCAAATGATCCCGCGCCGCTCCAGTACATTGCCCCTTACGCGGGCTGTGCCATGGCGGAAGAGTTCTTGTGGAAGGGGAAGGACGTTCTGATAGTCTATGATGATCTCTCCAAACACGCAGTCGCCTACAGGCAGTTGTCGTTGCTCTTGAGAAGGCCCCCGGGCCGCGAGGCCTATCCCGGCGATATATTCTATCTGCACTCGCGCCTGCTGGAGAGAGCGGTCAAGCTCAGTGACGAAAAGGGTGGAGGGTCAATCACCGCCCTGCCGATAATTGAAACGCTCGCCGGAGATATCTCTGCGTACGTGCCGACCAACGTGATATCGATCACCGACGGCCAGATCTACTTGGAAACCAGCCTCTTCTATTCGGGAGTACGCCCGGCAGTCAATATAGGATTGTCGGTCTCGCGTGTCGGCGGCTCGGCCCAGATAAAGTCCATGAAACAGGTCGCAGGCCGGCTCCGGCTGGACCTTGCCCAGTACGGGGCCCTGAGCACGTTTGCCCAGTTCGGGGCCGACCTGGATCAGGCCAGCAGGAACCAGCTCTTGAGAGGGGAGAAGGCCACCGAGGCCATGAAGCAAGACGAGAGCAAGATCCTGCCGGTTGAGAAGGAGATCCTTCTGGTCTACGCCGCGGTCCACGGCCATCTCGATGACGTACCGACCGGTGAGATAAAGGATCTCGAAGTCCGGCTGTATGACCATCTCGATACCAAGTACCCGGAGCTCAAAGAGACGATAAAGGCGAAAGCGATAGATCAAAACACATCGGCTATGCTCGACAAGCTGATAGCCGAATGCAAGCAAGCCTCCACCAATGCAAAACATTAGAGACCTCAGAAAGAGAATCCGGGCGATAGAGAACATAAGGCGCATCACCAGCGCGATGGAGAAGATTGCCGCAGCGCGGCTCTTCAGGGCCAAGACGTCGCTCGCCAATTCGAAACCCTATGCGGCAGCTCTGGAGCAGATTGCTCGGGATCTGCTAAGTTCCCAACCCGAGGCCGTCTATCCCCTGACGGTGAGGAATCAGGAGGGCTATGTGCTGGCGATCCTGGTGACCTCCGATCGCGGGCTCTGCGGAGGCTATAACACTCGGGTGATCGAAAAAGCCGGGGAATTCGCGGACACGACCGGCAGGGACCGAGTGAAATTCGTGGCATTGGGTCGGAAGGGGGCCGACTTCCTGCGGAAGCATCATTATGAGATCCTGGAGAGCCACGTCAATTTGCCGGCTTCCTTGCCCCACAGTTACACCGAGGAGATCGTCCGGCGGGTGATTGATCTGTATGTGGCGAAAGAGGTCTCGGAGGTCCATCTGATAGCCACGGAATTTGCCTCGATCGCGCGCCACATACCGAAGGTCAAGATGATCCTGCCCGTTGATCTATCCCCCGAGCCGGAGAGAAACTACATGAACTACTCCTACGAGCCCGATCCCGCTGCGATCACCACCTCGATCCTGCCGAGGTTGGTCAGAACCCGAGTATGGAGCGGCGTGATGGAGTCCATGGTGAGCGAGCATGCGGCCAGGATGTTCATGATGGAGCGGGCAACCAAGAATACCGACGACATGATAGCAGCGCTCGTGATGGTTATGAACAAGGCGCGGCAATCAGCGATAACCAGGGAACTGACGGACATAGTCGGGGCAGCAGAGACCATGGCATAGGCCGAATCGGCAAGGAAAAGGAAGGCAATGAATAAGGGAAGAATCGTTCAGGTGCTGGGGCCCGTGGTGGACGTGCGCTTCGAGACGAAGAGCCTGCCGCCTTTATATCATGCGCTGAGGATCAGGAACCTTGTGCTCGAGGTGATGGCCCATATGGGCGACGACATTGTGAGAACCATCGCCCTGGGCCCGACCGAGGGTCTGGCGAGAGACGCCGAGGTGGAGTATACCGGCGGACCCATAATGGTGCCGGTGGGGGAGGGAACTCTCGGAAGGTTGATGAACGTTCTGGGTGAGCCCATAGACTACAAGGGCCCGATCGATGCAAAGCAGATGTATCCGATTCACCGGGATCCGCCGTCGCTTATGCAACAGGAAGTTGCGATCAAGATATTTGAAACTGGAATAAAGGTGATAGATCTGTTGGCCCCATTCCCGAAAGGCGGGAAGATCGGGCTTTTTGGAGGAGCGGGAGTGGGTAAGACCGTGATCGTGATGGAGCTGATAAGGAACATCGCCGCGGAACTTGGCGGCATCTCGGTCTTCGGAGGAATCGGGGAGCGCACCCGGGAAGGGAATGATCTATATCTTCAGATGAAGGAATCGGGCGTCCTGGACAAGACCGTGTTGGTATACGGCCAGATGAATGAACCGCCCGGGGCCAGGCTCCGCGTTGGGCTCACTGCCGTCACCATGGCGGAATACTTCCGGGACCAGAGCCAGGATGTGCTTTTCTTTCTGGATAACATCTTCAGATATGTGCTCGCTGGAAGCGAAGTCTCAACCCTGCTTGGGAGGGTGCCTTCGGCGGTGGGGTACCAGCCGACCCTGGGCACCGACATCGGCGCGCTGGAAGAGAGGATAACCTCTACCAAGATCGGCTCCATAACATCGGTACAGGCAATCTATGTTCCCGCCGACGATCTGACCGATCCCGGGGTCACCACCGTCTTCAGCCACCTTGACGCGTCGGTGGTCTTGTCGCGGCAGATCGCCGCACTCGGACTTTACCCGGCGATGGATCCCCTTGAGTCCAGTTCGACGATTCTTCAGCCGGGTGTTGTCGGCAAAGAGCACTATGATGTCGCCCGTGGTGTCCAGAAGGTCCTCCAACGGTTCAAGGAGCTTCAGGACATCATTGCGATTCTAGGTGTGGATGAATTGTCCGACGAAGACAAACTGCTCGTCTCCAGGGCGAGGAAGATACAGCGGTTCTGCTCTCAACCCTTCCATGTCGCTGAGGCCTTCACGGGAATAAAGGGTAAGTACGTCACGCTCGCTGAGACCATCCGGGGATTCAAGGAAATACTCCGGGGGGACCTTGACCAACTGCCCGAGCAGGCATGTTTCATGTGCGGCACGATTGCCGACGTTCTTGAGAATGCTCAGAAACTTGGGAGCTAAGATGAAGCTGGACGTCATGGCCAGGGATCGGATGATTTACTCGGACGAGGTCGACATGGTAGTGCTGCCGGCCGCAGAGGGGGAGATGGGCATCCTGGAAGACCATGCGGACTTCGTCATAATGCTCAAGAGAGGCTCGCTTCACACCCACAAAGGCAGCGAGATCAAGACCATCGCGATTGGCGACGGCTACGCCGAGATATCCAAGAACAGGGTTCTTGTGCTAGCGGGGTAATTGCCGGGCCGTCCTACCTCATAGCAGGACGGCCCCGTCGTTCTAAATAAAGAGCGGCGCTAGCACCAGTGTAATTGTTGAAAGCAGTTTTATCAGGACGTGCAGTGAAGGGCCCGCGGTGTCCTTGCACGGATCTCCCACGGTGTCGCCCACCACGGCTGCGGCGTGCGTGGGGTTCTTGGTCTTGGTGCCGTCCGGTCCCGTGAGATACTTGCCGCCATAGGCACCGGCCTCGATATATTTCTTGGCGTTGTCCCAGGCACCGCCGCCGTTATTGAGGAAGAGAGCGACCAGGATGCCCACGATCGTACCCACCATAAGCAGGGCGGCGACTGCCTCGGCCGCAATCAGTTCGCGGCCGGGGCCGACGAAGAGAACTCGGAAGACCACGCCCACCGTGACGGGCATGAGCACCGCCAGAAGCCCCGGCGCCACCATCCGGCGCAGGGCCGACTTGGTGACGATATCCACGCAAGCTCCATAATCAGGCTTGAAATCATCCGGGAACTGAATGATGTCGTTGACTCTCGGGAGCTTGGCATACTGGCGCCGGACCTCCTCGATGATCGATTGCGCTGCGCGTCCCACGGCGCGGATCGCAAGTGCCGAGAACAGGAAGACAAGCATTGCGCCCAGGAGAGCGCCGACGAAGACCACGGGGTTGGCCAGATTGACAAATTCCATCTTCTTGCCGGCGTAGTTGGCCACCTCTTCCATATAGGCCTGGAAGAGCAGGAAGGCTGCCAGGGCGGCGGAGCCCACGGCGTAGCCCTTGGTGAGCGCCTTGGTGGTGTTGCCCACCGCGTCCAGGCGGTCGGTTTTCTTGCGGATGTTCTCAGGCTGCTGGGACATCTCGACGATGCCCCCGGCATTGTCGGTAATCGGGCCGAAGGTGTCCATCGCCAGAATATACGCCGCCGTGGCGAGCATGCCCATTGTGGCGACGGCGGTGCCGAAGAGGCCGCCGAAGACCCCCGAATCTTTGGGAAAAGCGCTTTGGCCCAGGAAGTAGGAGGCGAGCAGGGCGCCGCCCATCACGACCGCAGGCACCGCAACACACTCAAAGCCCACACTCAGCCCGGCAATGATGTTGGTAGCAGGCCCCGTCTGGGACGCCTCGGCAATGGACTTTACTGGCCGGTACCTGTACTCGGTGTAGTATTGGGTGATGTAGACAAAGGCCACCGAGGTCAAGACTCCGACGATCCCGCAGATGAAGAAGTGCCACCAGGCGTTGGGCGCCTGCGGGCTGTTCAAGAGCCAGTAGGTGGCGCCGCCGAATGCGATCACAGCCAGCACAACCGCAACATAGTAGCCGCGGTTGAGGGCCTCCATGGGATCCATCTTCTCGGCCTTATCCATGCGGACAGCCATTACCCCCACGATCGAGGCTACTATCCCGAATGCGCGGGCCACGAGCGGGAACATCATCACGCCGACAATGCCGGCCGAGAAGGCCATCCCCTGTTTCTGGGCCGCGGCGGCCAGAGATGCCCCCAGGATCATGGCGCCGATGTTCTCGGCGGCCGTCGATTCAAAAAGGTCCGCGCCACGGCCGGCACAATCGCCGACGTTGTCTCCAACGAGGTCGGCGATAACGGCCGGATTGCGCGGATCATCCTCGGGTATACCCGCTTCAACTTTGCCCACAAGGTCTGCCCCTACGTCGGCAGCCTTCGTATAGATACCGCCTCCCAGCTGGGCGAACAGAGCGACAAAGGATGCGCCGAACCCGTATCCCACGATAAGCAAGGGTATCTTCTCGGGAGCGGTGGCGCTCAAGTTGCTGAATTTTCCCACGATCGCATAAAGCCCCGTTACCCCGAGCAGGCTCATGGCCACCACAAGGAGGCCGGACACGGCCCCGGCACGCAGGGCGATGCGGAGCGCGTCATTGAGGCTTGTCAGGGCTGCGGTGGCGGTGCGGATATTGCTGCGGATCGATATCCACATCCCGACGTATCCGGCGAACACGGAGCACAACGCGCCGAAGACGAAGGATAGGGTGATCCAGCTCGCCAGTTGAAGAGAGGAGCCCACCGGGTCAAAAGGACGATGGCTTCTCAGGAAGCCGTACCCCACGAACAGGAGGACCGCAACGCACAAGGCCAAGACGATGATGGTCCTGTTCTGACGGCGCAGGAAAGCCTCAGCGCCCTCCTTGATCGCATTGGAGATGCGCTGCATGGCCTCGCTCCCCGTAGAGAAGCGGAGGACCCACCTCGCAAGATAGGCCGCAAAGAGCAGCCCGAACAGACTGAAGCCTATGACCAATGCGATAAGCTGACCGGTTCCCATACGTTACCTCCAGGAAGTGCCGAGACCGCTCTTAGATGTCAGACATCCTCTCCTCATATAGCAGACGCAAGCAAGTCAGGAATTATAGTGAGCCCGGGGGCGGGTGTCAATGATGGAGAGCGGAAATCATGAGATGCCGCTGGGCACGGCGATCAAGCTTGATGAGGCGAGAGGAGATCGTCAGACGCGGACCGGCATGATCACGATGGGGATTCCCTGCTGGTAGAGCCTCCTCTGGACCGCAAACACAGTGTAGTTGTGGAGTGCCCTTGTAAGGATCGTCTCGTGTGGGAATACCAGCTGACCTCCGAAGAAGACGGCGTGAGGACAGTGCTTCATTATCTCGGGAACGATCTTGGCAACCTCATCGACCACATCGACCCCGATCTGGGTGATTCCCTCGGCATGATAACCGTGGCGACGCATATACTCGGCATAGCGGTCGACCTCGCCCTGGGCATAAGTCTGCAAATGCTCGATCTCCGATGAGCCCTTGAAATTCCCGGAGTCGATCACCCCGATCTGAATGAAGATGAAGTTCTTGAAGGAATCCTCAAATACGCGAATGACGCTAAAGAGGGTGTGGAGCCCCAGCCCGCTGAAGCCGTTGACCAGCAAGATCGCGGTCTTGGCTTCGGGATCAAAAGGCGCCGCGGGCTTCTGGAGGGCGGCTTTGATCGGCAGCTCCTTGCCGGGCACCCCCGGAATAGATGTGGTCAAGGACACTTCGGTCGCCTTTACCAGAACTTCGAGCCGCTGAAGCAGGCGGGCGGCATATTTGTAGTGGCGCTTGATTGACATAACCACAAGTATCAAGGCGCCCGTGATCAGCAAAGTTATCCAGCCGCCCTCATGGAATTTGAGTGTGGTGACGGAGATCAGGATGAAGAGTGTGAGAACCAGGCCTATGCCGTTGACCAGGAGCTTGTGTCCCCAGCCCCTTGAGGTCTTGCGCTCCTGCCACCAGTGGCGCACCATTCCCAATTGTGAAAGGGAGAAGGTAATGAACACGTTGATGGCATAGAGAACAACCAAGAACCGGACCGAGCCGTGCGTGAGGAGCATAAGGAGAAAGGCAGCCCCGCCCATTATCAGGATGCCGTTCTGGGTCACAAACCGGTCGCTCAGCATGGAAAACTGGGTCGGAACCCAACGGTCCTTGGCCATGTTGGCCAGCACCCTGGGGCCGTCTAGGAAGCCTGCCTGGGCGCCGACGAAGAGGATCGCCCCCTCGGAAAGCAGCGCCACAAGCACAAAGATCTGGCCCCAGTCTCCCCATCCCGCGGTGGCCTTGTCAAAAAGCACCGCGTTCAAGGTCCTGGTAGGCTGGAATTCGGTCTGGAAGAGGAGGTAGCCAATCATCAACCCCAAGACCATGAAGGAAAGAGAACCCGACATATAGAGCATGGTCCGTTTAGCGGTCTTGGCCCTGGGTTCGCGCAGGATCGGCAGCCCATTGCTGACCGCCTCGATCCCGGTGAAGGTCCCGGCGCCCATGCTGTATGACCTGAGGATCAGGAAGATCATTCCGAGGAATCCAAGCTCTGTGGTGGTCTGATGAACGTCGGCAGCCAGGGATTGGCTCAATTCGGGGAGATTCCCCAGGTGCGAGAGGATCGCATAGACTATTATAACGACGTGCGTGATAACGAAAGTGAGGAAGATGGGCACTAGCGGCAGAACCGATTCCTTTATGCCCCGCATGTTCAAGAGGGTAAGCAGCACCACGGAGCCTAGCGCAAAAGCAAGCCGCGACCCATACCATTCGGGCGGGAGAAAACTGAAGAGCGCGTCGGCGCCACTCGCGAGAGAGACCGTGATCGTGAGCATATAATCGATCAAGAGGGCGCATCCCGCCACCATCCCGAATTTGGGCGACAGCAGCTTGCTCGCGACTACGTAGCCGCCGCCTCCCGACGGGAACAATTCAACTATCTGTGAGTAGCTCGACGTGATCACGAAAATGGTGAGAGTCGTACCCAGAGCGACAAAGATCCCGAGAAAGTGGTGTCGTCCCAGGGCCAGGAAGGCTTCCGGCGGGCCGTAACACGACGATGACAGCCCATCGGCGCCCAGCCCCACCCAGGCAAAGAAGGCTATCAAGGAAAGCCTGTGGAAAAGCCTCCTGTCGTGAGGACTGTGGGGTTTGCCAATTATCGTGGTTCTAAGGCGTTTTCTTAAGGATGGGGGGCTGTCCGTTTCCATAGGCTCGGGTCACCGCGACCCGAAGATCAAGCACCTCGCTTCCTAACTTGCCCCGGGTACCGCAGCGTTATCCTGCAGTAACCCGATCTTAATCGGCCTGCAAATGCCAAATCATAGGGCCTTTTCCGGTAAAAGCAAGTGAGGAATGCTAACAACTTTTATTGACACAACTTAGAAGGGGAATGATATTAGGCGTATGATCGAATGGCTGAGCAATCTGGTGATCGGCATGATAAAGGCCTCCGGCTATGGAGGCGTCTTCTTTACGATGGCTATAGAGAGTGCCTGTATCCCCTTCCCAAGTGAAGTCATAATGCCGTTTGCGGGTTTCGTGGTCTCCGAAGGCAAGATGACCTTGTGGGCGATCACTATGGCAGGCGCCCTGGGAAATCTGTTTGGCTCAATCGTCGCCTACCTGGTCGGGGCGTACGGCGGCAGACCCTTTCTGGAGAGATACGGCAAGTATCTCCTCATCAGTCACAAGAAGCTCGAGATCGCCGACCGCTGGTTCAACAAGTACGGTTCGAAGGCCGTCTTCTTTAGCCGCATGATGCCGATCATCCGGACCTTCATATCCTTGCCTGCGGGCATCGCCCGAATGAACTTCATCAAGTTCTGCATATATACCTTCGTCGGCGCCCTACCCTGGTGCTTGTTGCTTGGTTACCTGGGCGTGCTTCTCGGCCCTCAATGGGAGAAGATGAGGCCGTATTTCCACATCCTCGATATCGTAGTCGCGGTCTGCATCGTCGGGGCTGTGATCTATCTGGTCGTGAGACGCAGAAAGAAAGCGGTCACAGCCTAAGTCCTCGCGGGTCCCCGCTTCCGGGCAGGCTTCTTTGTTCGGGTGGGTTTCCCGCCCAATATCTGCTGGATCACGGCGTCCATATCGGCAGCCACCTGGGCGACCGCCTTACGGATCTCCTGGGACACGGGGGCGCCGAAACCGAGGCTCTTGGGCTGAATGCCGATGATCGAGACCGAGCACGTGATGGATTCCTGCAGGTACTGGATCATAAGCGATAGAGGCAGCTGGTGGGTCGAGAAGGAGATGCCGCCGACCTCCTTGGGGTCGATCGCGAAGATGGTTCCGGCCTTCTTGCCCGCATCGGCCGAATCGATCACGATGATATGGGTAGGAGCGAATTCCCGGATCGCACCCGTCAGGTTTTCCGGGGCCGTCTCTCCCAAAAAGATCCTGAACCGGGACGTGCGCCCGTGCCGCCCGCGGAGCTGCTCCAGGGATTCGGCGACCAGTAGGCCGGCAGCGTCGTCACCCCGGAGGTCGGAGCCAACCGCCAGCAAGGCGATCCGCTCGGCACCGCTAAGGCTCTTTTGGAGTATCTTCCGTAGGTCCGGCATTTTGGTAGATGGTCTTGAACTTCTTCTTATCGAGGTCGATCTCGATCTCGAAGCGCTTCTCCTCGACTTTATTGATGTGGATGGCGTCGCTCGGGCAGTCCCGCATGCATAGCTTGCAACCGATACACTTAGCGGCATCCGCCGTGATTTTGCCCCTGAACCCCTCGAGCATGGTGAGCTTCTTAGAGCATAGCCCGCGGCCCGGAATAAACCAAGGAGAATTTGATAGAATTTTCGTAGGGGTTGGGCCATATTCCGTGGTGCAAGCACTGGTGGGTTCAGGCAGTGATGAATGCATGCACCTGCGTAGGAGCCCGGTACCGATGACCGCACTTAAAGCTGTTACGCGAGAGGTCAGCCCAAGCATTGGGAATTGCGAGCTGACTTACCTTGCTCGTCAGGCAATCGATCTTGACCGCGCCCGGACCCAGCACCGCCAGTATGAGGAGTGCCTTGCGGGGCTCGGCTGCGAGATCATTCGCCTTGCGGCAGAACCCCGGTTGCCGGATTCGGTGTTCGTCGAGGATACGGCGGTGGTGATCGATGAGCTTGCCGTGATCGCCCGGCCTGGGGCGCGCTCGCGGCGGGCGGAGACTCAGGCGGTAGCTGAAATCCTGGCGGGCTATCGCAGAATTTCGCACATTCAGCTGCCGGGCACTCTCGATGGGGGAGACGTCCTGGTGGCCGGGAAGATGGTCTTTGTCGGCATTTCCAGGAGAACCAACCAGGGGGGCTTCGCGCAGATGCGGAGCCTGCTCACGCCCTTTGGCTACAAGGTGGAGGGCGTGCCGGTCGTGGGGGCCCTGCACCTCAAGTCCGCGGTGGGGCTGGTGGCCGAAGATACCTTGCTGATCAATCCTAAATGGGCCTACGCGGGACAGTTCGAGGATATGCGCTTGATCGAGGTTGCAGCCGATGAGCCCAACGGGGCCAATGCCCTCCTCATCGGGAAAGTCGTAGTCTATCCCGCTCACCATCCGGCGACCCGCGAGCGCCTGGAGGCCCGCGGGATATCCGTGCGAACAGTTGACATGTCGGAATTGGCTAAGGCCGAGGGTGGAGTCACCTGTTGTAGCCTGATTGTCCCGGAGGGACTCGACTGAAGCACCCATCATTTTTGTTAACACCGGCGGCTCGAAGTTGTACAATCCAACAATCGTCCCTGTGCGATCTGAAATGATGAAGGGACTGATACATATGAATTCACAGCCTTGCAGGCATGACCCCAATGGAGGTGTGACATGGCCGATCCGCGTGTGACCAAGCTGGCGCAAGTTCTAGTTCGTTACAGTCTGGGCGTTAAGAAGGGGGAGTGGGTTCAAATAGATGGTCCCGACATTGCACGGGATCTACTTCGGGCCGCCCTCGGGGAGGTGCTCGCAGCGGGTGGGCACCCGACCCTGAATGTCAGGATTCCCGGGGCAAGACACCTTTTCCTCAAGCGTGCCAGCAATGACCAGATCGAGTTTGTCTCCCCGACGGATAGGGCCGTCTTCACGAAGGCGGACAAGATTCTTTTCGTCCGGGGTGACTGGAACACCAAAGAACTGACCGGTGTCGATCCCAAGAAGATCTCGGCGACGCAGAAATCAATGGAGAAGATTTCCCGCGTGCTTCACGACCGTACCGCCAAAGGGCTCGCGAGCTGGTGTCTGACCCAATTTCCGACCCAATCGTCTGCCCAGGATGCCGAGATGGCGCTCGTGGACTATGAGGATTTCGTTTACGGCGCCGGGATGCTGGCGAAGCCCGACCCGGTGGCGGCATGGGGGGAGGTCTCACGCCGGCAGGCCAGGTTGGCAAAGTTCTTGGGGACGCTCAAGACCATACGGATCGTGGGAGCGGATACCGATCTCGCCTTCCGAGTGGAAGGCAGGCCCTGGGTCAACTGCGACGGACAGCTCAACTTCCCCGACGGTGAGATCTTCACCAGCCCGATTGAGAACTCCGCTGAGGGGCATATCCGGTATACTTTCCCGGCTGTCTACGCCGGACGCGAGATCACCAACGTCGGGCTTACCTTTAAGAAAGGCGTTGTGGTCAAGGCATCGGCCGATAAGGGGGACGATCTCCTCCAGGCGGTCCTCAGCACCGATTCGGGAGCAAGGCGCGTAGGCGAGCTCTCATTCGGCACCAACTACTCGATCACGCGCTTCACCAAGAACACCCTCTTCGATGAGAAGATCGGCGGGACGATGCACATAGCCGTTGGAGACTCGCTGCGCGAATCACACGGCAAGAACCGGTCGGCGATCCACTGGGACATGGTCTGCGATACCCGCAAGGGCTTCACCATCTACGGCGACGGCAAATCTATCCAGCGCAACGGGAAGTTCCTGGCGCCGTGAGGCCACGTTGTCTTGTGGTGCCCGCGGTGCTCACTTGCCCCGAGAGCCGGTAGCTATCCTTGGCTTCCACAGCCAGAACCGAAAACCTCTCGCGCAGCTCATTGACCTTCGCGAGCAGGAACTCAACCGTTGACAAGAGGGCCGTGTTTGCATAACAATATGGGGCGCTTTAGGATATTGGTCGCCTAGCGCCATCTAAGTTGCCAGCGTGGGCCCTGGATTAGGCTCGCTTTCCTGGCAGGGGCCAGTCTCGGAGAAAGGGGTCTACCATCAACAGGGAGTCCACGATCAACGCTGTTGAGATAGACCACGTCACCAAGACCTTCGGCGGGCTCAGGGCGGTTGATGACCTGTCGCTTAAGGTACCCAGGGGCAGCGTCTACGGATTCATCGGTCCTAACGGCTCCGGCAAGACCACCACGCTCCGCATGATCATGAATATCTTCTACCCGGATTCGGGTGCGATCCGCATCTTCGGCAAGCAGGTCGATTCATCCTCGCCGGATGGAGTCGGCTATCTGCCAGAGGAACGCGGCCTCTACAAGAAGATGAAGGTGCGTGATGTCCTGCGCTTCTACGGTGAGCTCAAAGGCGGCGGCAATCTCACCCGGGAAGTGGACCAGTGGTTGGAGAAACTCGACCTGGCGGCCTGGGCCGGCAAGAAGGTCGAGACCTTGAGCAAGGGGATGGCCCAGAAGGTCCAGTTCATAGCCGCCGTGGTTGCCAAGCCCGAACTGCTGATTCTTGATGAGCCCTTCACGGGGCTGGATCCCGTCAATGCCGACGTCATAAGGTCGGCGGTGCTGGAGCTCCAGGCCGAGGGCACCACCGTGATCCTGAGCACCCACGACATGAACGTTGCCGAGCGGATGTGTGACTTCATCTTTATGATCTTCAAGGGCAAGAAGGTACTGGATGGGACGCTTGCATCGATTCAAGAGCAGTACGGCAACGACACGCTCCGCCTTAGTTGCGAGGGTGGCCGCGCGATGCTCGACGATCTCAAGGGCATTGAGAAGATCAGCGATTTCGGCCGTATGCAGGAATTGCGAATGACTCGCACCTGCGATCCGCAGGAGATTCTGGCAACGGTCATGGCGAGGACTTGCGTGAACAGCTTTGAAGTCGCCAAACCCTCACTCCACGATATCTTCATCCGGATTGCCGGGCCCGAGGCAAGGGAGGCGGCGGCCAAGGACGCCGGACGCGAGGCCGGAGCGGCATCCCGGGGGCGGGCAAGCGATGCTTAAGATCCTCAAAGTGGCCAGGCGCGAGTATCTGGCGGCCGTGAGAACCAGGGCCTTCATCATCGGCCTTCTGATCATGCCCATCTTTATGGGCGGCAGCGCGATCGTGATGCTGCTTACGCAGAACCGTGTCGACACTACCGACAAGAAGATAGCGGTGATCGATCGCTCGGGTGTAGTGGCCGAGGCTCTGGCCAAAGCAGCTGAGGAACGCAACAAGACCGAGGTCTATGACAAGGCCTCCGGCAAGAAGATCAAACCGGCTTACATCGTAGAGGCGATCGAGCCTGACGAGGGCAATCTCGATCGGCAGCGGCTTATGCTCTCGGACCGCGTGCGCAGCCGGGATCTCCACGCCTTCCTCGATGTCGGCCCCGATGTGCTCAAGCCGGGCCAGGATTCAACCTCTGCCAGGATTGCCTATCATGCCGAAAACGCGGTGGTGGACGATGTACGGGGTTGGATGATTTCGCCCCTCAATAATCATCTCCGGAACCTGCGGATGGCCAAGTACGGGATCGACCAGGATGCAGTCAAGGATATGATGATCTGGCTCCCCGTGGAGGGACTGGATCTGGTCTCGGTCGATGCCGAGACCGGCCAGATCAAGGAGGCCAAACGCAGCAGTGAGGCGCGGGCTGTCGCTATTCCCTTCATCATGCAGATGCTGATGTTCATGATGATCATGATGGGGGCTGTGCCCCTTCTCAATTCGGTGATGGAAGAGAAATCTCAACGGATTGCCGAAGTCTTGCTCGGATCGGTGAGACCGTTTGAGTTTATGATGGGCAAAGTGCTTGGAGGTGTCGGTGTATCGCTGACGGCCTCTCTTGTCTATGTTGCCGGGGGGGCCATATCGGTCGGAAAGATGGGGCTCGCGGACTACATCCCATACCACATTCTGCCCTGGTTCTTCGCCTATATGGTTCTGGCGATCCTGATGTTCGGCGCGATGCTTGCTTCGCTCGGCTCGACCTGCAATGATGCGCGGGATGCGCAGTCCCTAATGATGCCGGCTATGTTTCCGGTGATTCTCCCGATGTTCGTCATGGTTCCGCTGATGAGAGAGCCCCTCAGCACTTTCTCCACGGGACTCTCGCTCTTCCCGCTTTTCACACCGATGCTGATGATGCTCCGAATGGGCACCCCTGTCGCCATTCCGGCCTGGCAGCCCTGGGTGGGAGCGGTCGGGGTGCTAGCATTTGCTGTCCTGAGCGTGTGGGCCGGAAGCCGGATCTTCCGCGTGGGCATCCTGATGCAGGGCAAGTCCGCGAATCTCGGCAACATCGTGAAATGGGCGATTCGGGGATAGCTGGCGGGACCCTCGATTGTTGCTCCGTTCTGTGGCCTCTTCCGTGTCTCTTCTCATACAAGTGGAAAAGCATTCTGGTAAATCGCGTTGCGTAGTATGATCTGGTGCAGATGGAAGGTGCGTGTATGTGGGGTAAGATAGTAGTCGGCGATAGTCGCAAGATGAAGAAGGTCGGCGACCAGAGCATTGACCTGGTTGTGACATCTCCTCCATACTGGCACATCAAAGATTATGGGACCCCCGGCCAGATTGGGTTCGGGCAGACTCTTCATGAGTACTTGGTAGACCTCTACCACGTTTGGACCGAATGTCACAGGATACTCAGGCCAGGCGCCAGACTCTGTATCAACATCGGCGACCAGTTTGCAAGATCGGCGATTTATGGACGGTACAAGGTAATCCCCCTTCATGCCGAGTTCATCGCCCAGTGTGAAAAGATCGGCTTTGATTTCATGGGCTCGATCATCTGGCAGAAGAAAACGACGATGAATACAACCGGCGGCGCGACGGTGATGGGATCGTTTCCACACCCGCCCAATGGTATTATCGAGATCGATTACGAGTTCATTCATATCTTCAAGAAGCCTGGAAAGAACAAGAAGGTGGGAGAGGAGGTAAAGCGCACCTCGAGACTTTCCACGGATGAGTGGAAGGAATTCTTCTCCGGGCACTGGTACTTTGGGGGAGCAAGGCAGGTAGGCCACGAAGCTATGTTTCCAGACGAGCTTCCGCGGCGCTTGATAAGGATGTTCACGTTCGTTGGTGACACGGTGCTTGATCCCTTTCTGGGCAGCGGAACATCATTGAAAGTGGCTCTGCAGCTCGAGAGGAATGCAATAGGCTACGAGATCAATGAGGCGTTCCTTGAAGTCATAATGGAGAAGGTTGGCATGCAACAGGACTTGCTCAGACTCAATGAAGGCGTTGAAATTGAGAGGCAGGAATCCGTTGAGGGGCTGCATCCAGAAATCGATTACGTACCGGGAATACAAGATGCGCAGCCGAAAATGGATCCCAAGGATTTTGATTCGGAGGCAGACGACCTCCACAAGGTTGCCGAGATAGTAAATGAAAGCACAATCCGGCTTAACACGGGCACCGAGGTCAGGTTCCTGGGCGTTCGAGTGCAGAAAAAGGAGGAGGCTTTATCGTACCTGCGGAGGTATGTCTTGGGGAAGAGTGTAATTCTGAAGTTCGATGGAGGAAAGGCGCCTGGCGAGGACACGATATCTGCCTACGTCTACTTGAAGAACCGAATCTTCGTCAACAGGTATCTCATCAAAGCGGGGCTGGCTTCGGCCGATCCTTCCGTCGATCACAGGCTTAAGACGGAGTTTCAGGAGTTGTCGCGGAAGAAATCCCCGCCGAAGTGACGCACATCTCATCATGTGGGGAGAAGGTAGGGCTCGGTTTCGCAGATCTGCGGCTACCTGCTGTCGAGCCTTTCAGGATTGTACTTGAGAACCTTTTCCCTTTCTTGAAGCGCGGCTTCGCGGTTGCCCTCGGCGAGATAGATCTTTTCGAGCACGGTGTGGGCTTCAACGCAATAATCATCCATAGAGATTGCTTTCCTGGCGAATTGCTCCGCCGTCTGGATGCGCCCGAGGAGATAATAGCAGGTGCCCGTGTACTCATAGGCTCGGGCAAAGTCCTTGGGGCCGATCACGATGATCTCCCCGAGCTTCTCGATGCACTTCTCCAGATCACCCTGGACCGGGCCCAGGTACAGGGTCTCGGCATAGAGGTCGACGAAGGCCGCATCCGCGAAGATCACGTTCTCTCCCGGAAAGTGCCCTTTCCTCTTGTACACCGTGCCTGGAATCGCAGGAAAATAATAGGGGTAGTAGTTCCGCCTGAACTTGGATGACAAGAAAAGCGCTTTCTCGGCCGGGGCGCTAGGCCTGATCCCCGTAGAGAAAAGGATGACGTCGGGGTCCCTGGAGAGAAGATACCGGGTATTGAAGGTCTTCTCCTTCCAGGCGGAAGAGATCCCGGGGATCCGCTCGGGATGTTTGGCGATATACCGATCGGTCAGGCCGAGCATGTCGATCACCTTAACGTCCGCGAGGTACCCAATTGCACCGATCGTGCTCGCCGCAAGAGTGAAATCACGGCCGAAGGAATGTGTAAGAGCCTCCGCATGCTTTGCCATCTTGTCATAAAGCGCGATCTCAGCTCCGCGGGCCGACTTTATCGACGCCCGAGGCAGAAGGAATGTCATCATCGACAGGGCTGCGACCAGGACAGCCGCGCCCACCGAGGCCGCGTACTTAGAGCGCATCCGCAGGCAGGAGTGCAGGCGGGCGATGCCAAGCGCAAAGAGAACGTAGACGGGTGGCAAGATCGGCAGGAAGAACCTGTGAGCCCGGAGCACATCCCCGCCGACCACGATCACGTAGGCACTATAGATGTAGACGAAGAGCAGGATGAACTTCTCCATCGGCCGAAGGCGGCGGTAAAGAAGAAGCGGCACCAGCAAGAGTCCGCCCCACAAACCATAGGCCTTGAGAAAGAGCCAGAAATACGTAACCCCAGCCCTCACATATCCCAAGGAGAGCCCTGTCTTGGCATAGAAAGGATTCGGCAGGATGTCGCGGTAGTAGCTAATTCGAAAAGCGAGGAGCGGTGTGACCAGCAGGGTGAAGCCAAGCACCTGCACCAAGCAATGCCTGAATCTCCTCTCTCTTGTGAGAAAGCTGTGCGCCACGATAATCGCGAAGACAAGCGCTCCTTCGGGGCGGAGAAGAGTCGCCAGGGCCGCAGCGACCATCATCAGCCGCCCGCGGGATAAGTAGCAGTATACCGAGAGCAGGACCGCCATAACGAAACAGGCGGTCTCGAGGCCGCTGATCGTCCAGTAGGCGAAGGCGCCGTTGGATGCAAGAATCGCGGGTGGGATCGCGGCAAAGAGCCAGTGGGAGCTGGCGACCGACCCCTGAGGTTCAGAGCCCCGGGCCTTTGTGGACGCTGGGCTGTCTGCCCGAACGTACTGGGTCCGCAAGACCAGTCTGGATATCTTATAGAGGAGAACCAAAGCGATGCATCCGGACGTGACTCCGAAAATCTTGGACGCGAGAATGGTGTCCAGGCCAAGCCGCGTGAAGACTGCAAGCAAAAGGATCCACATGAAGTTGGTATAGCCTTCGACCCTTTCACCGGGATTGAAGACCAGGCCGTGACCCGCGACCAAGTTCCTGACGTACCTGTACGAGATGAAGGCATCATCCTGGGTGAAATTGAGTGAAATGGAATGAAAGACGAACACCGCGAGGATTGCTGCAAGAGCCGCGTACGTTTTCACGTTTTCCATCGGAATCGCAGATCGCAAATTTGCCTCAGCCAACCGCAATCGTCACGGCGAGTATACACACCGATACACACCGGCTCCACAGTTATCAATGCCCCGAGGGCCCAGCCGGGGGCGGCCCGATTACCTGAATAGGTGTTGACCTCGGCTCTCGGGCAGGGCTACACTGGCTTGGAGCGCATCGTTCCGGCAAGAGTTTCACCCACACGATTCGCCAGGGGCTGAGGCGCAGAGGGCCACGTCTCGTGGAGGATGTAAGATGCTGCGGTTTGCCAGAGGTTTGACGGTCACGGTCTTGCTGGCCTTGACGGTCTTGGCCGCGTGTCACCGGGTCCCACACCCTGTAAGCGGTCCGCCCGGCTCGGCGCAGGCGCTCCGCCGGAGCGAAGCAAGCGGGTCTCCCGCCGTATCCCGGCCGGAGCCCGCTGTTTTCGCGAAGGGTGCGACCATTCATGGGGCCAATGGTATCAGGTTCGATAGCCAGGGTCGGCTCCACATCGCGAGCGTCCTGGGTAATGAAATAGTGGTTATGGACCCCGAGACGGGGGACGTGATCAGCACCATCGGCGCCAACCAGAGAGTAGTCGGCCCCGATGACATTGCCTTCGGCCCGGACGGATCGCTCTACTGGACGTCGTTCTCGACCGGCGAAGTCGGCCGGATATCGCCCGACGGCACACGGACCGGCCAGGTCCTTCGCCCCGGTGTCAACGGAATCGCCTTCTCCAGGGACGGCCGCCTCTTTGTGACCCTGATTTTCATGGGTGATGCCCTGTACGAACTCGATCCCGAGCTCGTAGCTCCTCCCCGGCTGATTGCCGAGAAGCTGGGCTTTGTCAACGGTGTGGATTGGGGCCCGGATGGATTCCTATATGGGCCCGTGTGGACCCGGGGCGAGATAGTGCGGATAGATGTGAATACGGGGGAGATTACGCCCGTAGCCATTGGTTTCAAGATCCCGTCGGCGGTCAAGTTTGACTCCCGTGGAAACCTCTACGTGGTTGAGCAAGTGACCGGCCAGGTGGTGCGCGTCGATACCAAGACAGGTGAGAAATCTGTCGTAGCACAACTCACCCCTGGCCTCGATAACCTTGCCTTCGATTCCAATGACCGGCTGTTTGTTTCCCACGGCCAGGACGGCTGCGTGCTCGAGGTGCTCCCGGATGGTGCGGCTCGGGCGGTGTGCACGGGCGGCATGATCGCGCCTGGAGGCATCGCGGTCGTTTCGAAGCCCGGAGGCGAATTGGTAGTTGTTGCCGACTTCTGGACGCTCCGTGAGTTCGATGGGGCGGGCAAAGAGCAGTCCTGTCGGCGCCACTGTGTAGGGCTGCGTGGGGGTATCACATCTCCGTTCACGGTCGCCGCGGACGGCAAGAACTTGATTCTCACCTCGTGGCTCCCGAAAGACGTCGTACAGGTGCTTGATCCTGAGAGCGGAGCAGTGCTCGAGGAGTACCCGGGGTTCGATGAGCCTCTCAATGCGATCCGCTTCCGGGGTGACATTGTGGTTGCTGAGCGGGGATCGAGCAGTGTGGTGAGGATAACGGGCCCCCGACCGGAGGACCGCACGACTCTGGCTAAGGGGCTTGCCCTTCCGATCGGGCTGGCCGCGACCGATCGCGATCTGTGGGTGAGCGATTGGGTGACGGGCATGGTGCTTCAGGTTGCAGCCGAGGGCAAGGTATTGGCCCAGCCGGTGCAGGTGGCTACGGGGCTTGAGTACCCCGAGGGGCTTGCCATAGATGGCGATGGGAACCTGTTGGTGGTGGAGGCCGAGGCCGGGCGGCTCTCGCGCATAGACCCTGCCACTCATAAGGTCACGATTGTCGCCGAAGGATTTGCCCCTTGCCTCCAGGGCGACCATCCAACCTGGATATTCAATGGGGTAACTGTCGGCCCTTCGGGAACGATCTATATGACCAGCGATGCTGCCAATGTCATCTATCGAATCGAACCGCGCCGCTGACCACGGCCCTAAACCGGCCCTAGACCGGTGATTCGCCGGCGGAGATCGTCCGTCCAATGTGAGTGAGGAATTGCAGATGAAAGCGATTCGACTACTTCAGCTCCCGGTGTGGGGCGTAGTTCTTGCTGGTGTGATGTCGGCACTGGCGATGCTCCCATCGTGTGCCAAGGAGAAGGCTGCCCCGGGCGGGTCGGGGTTTATTGAGGCGACTGAGGCCATCCTCTCGGCGGAGATTGCCGGCCAAGTGAAGGCGATCAGGTTGGAGGAAGGGGATAAAGTTGCCCGAGGGGACACCGTGGCCGAGATCGATACGCTGTCGACGATGCTCCGTCTGCGCCAAGCTCGGGCAGCCGTGTTGGCCGCCGGGGATAGGATCAGAATCACTTCCTTGATGATTGAGCAGGCCGCCTACAGTGAGGATCTTGCCAGGAAGGAATACGATCGAGTGAGCGCTCTCGTCCAATCCGGTTCGATCAATCAGCAGATGTATGACCGGACAGAGAGCGCATACAAACAGGCTGCGCTGGCGAAGCGGCAGGCGGATGCCGCGTATCAAGCCGCGCAAGCCGAGCTCACGAAAACGGACTCCGACGTCAAGTTACTCGAGAAGCAGCTCGGTGATTGCTTCCCTATATCGCCGCTCGCGGGGGTGGTCACTACCAAGTTTGTCGATGTCGGCGAATGGATCGGTGTGGGCAAGCCTCTGGTGAAGATTGCCAGGCTTGATACCGTCTGGGTCAAGGTGTACGTGCCGGCGGGCGATCTCACGCGGATAGCGCTCGGCGGCGCCGCCAAGGTCGACCCTGAGGACGGTCGCACCGAGCAGCTCGGGGGTACGGTGACGTGGATCGCGGATGAGGCGGAGTTCACTCCCAAGAACGTCCAAACCAAGGAAGCTCGCGCGGACCTGGTCTACGCAGTCAAGGTAACGATCCCCAATCCCGGCGGCCGGCTCAAGATCGGCATGCCCGTCGCGGTCAGGATCCAGTGAACTCGCCGGATCGTCGATCGGTGAACCGCCGATGAGTCTTGTAGAGATCAGCGGTCTCACAAAGACCTACGGCCCGATCAAAGCGGTGGACCAATTCAACCTCACAGCTGACCGGGCGGAGATCGTTGCTCTTGTCGGGCCCGACGGCGCGGGCAAGACCAGCATCTTCCGGGCGACATGCGGGCTGATAGATTTCGACTCGGGGCTTATCAGGGTCGCGGATCTCGACGTGTCCAGGGATTTCGAGAAGATCAAGCCCTATCTTGGATATATGCCGCAGGTCTTCTCACTTTATCCCGATCTCTCGGTCGAGGAGAACCTCGACTTCTATGCAGGTCTTTTCAAGGTCAGCCGGGAGGATCTCCTGAAAAAGAAGCAGGTCCTCTATGATTTCTCGGGGCTTGGTCCCTTCGCAAAGCGCCGGGCCGGGGCCTTGTCGGGGGGGATGAAACAGAAGCTCTCACTGAGTTGCGCTCTCGTCCACGACCCGGACGTGCTGGTCCTCGATGAACCGACCACGGGAGTCGATCCCGTATCGCGCCAGCAGTTCTGGAACATCCTGAAAGACCTCAGATCGCGCGGCTCGGCGATCGTTGTCTCCACGCCCTATATGGATGAAGTGGCCCTGGCCGATCGAGCCGCGTTCGTGTACGGGGGGCGGAAGCTGGGTGAGGGTACCCCCGCGGAGCTGGCGAGACTGTTCAGGGGCCGAGTCTATCGCATCAAGGGCAGCCTGAGCGGCGAACAGCTGGACGGGCTCAGCCGCATAGAGGGTCTGGCCCAAAGACGGTTCGGGTCGTCGGCCTATCTCTACACGGATTCCGCCGAGACGATCAGCAATTTCGAGCAGAGACTCCTTGCGATCGGTATCCTGCCGGAAGCGGTCGAAGAGGCCTCTCCGAGTCTCGAAGATGCTTTCATTCAGCTGATGGCCGATCGGCCGAGATGACCCCATGGTGAAGATTGACAAGCTGACCAAGAAGTTCGGTGACTTCGTTGCCGTCGACGAGGTCAGCCTCACCATAGAGCGGGGCGAGATCTTCGGCTTTCTTGGCGCCAACGGTGCAGGTAAGACCACCACGATACGGATGCTTTGCGGGCTGCTCTTGCCCACTTCGGGGAGCGGCACGGTCGCGGGCTTCGATATCTACCGCGACAGCGAGAAGATCAAGCGAAGCATCGGCTACATGTCTCAGAAGTTCTCGCTGTACCGCGATCTCACGGGACGTGAGAACCTGCGGTTCTACGGCTCCGTCTACGAGTTGCGGTCGGGTGAGCTCACGCGGCGGATCGGTGAGCTTGCCGAGAATCTCGGACTGGCCGAATTCATCGACCGTCCCGCAGGATCGATTCCGGTAGGTTGGCGGCAGCGGCTAGCCCTGGCCGCCGCACTGCTCCACCAACCCAAGATGCTCTTTCTGGATGAGCCGACCGGAGGTGTCGATCTGGTGTTCCGCCGCCGCTTCTGGGAAATCCTGTATCGACTTGCCGACCAGGGCACCACCCTCTTTGTCACCACTCACTATATGGACGAGGCCGAGTTCTGCCGGCGCATCTCGATCATGGACCGTGGCAAGCTCGTTGAGGTCGGAAGTCCCCTCGAGCTCAAGGCCAAGTATGGCAAGGCAAGCCTCCAGGACCTCTTCGTCCATCTGGTCGCGGGAAGGGAATCTGCGACGGGAGGCAAGCTGTAGTGGGGGCCACGAAAGTCATCGCTCTTAAAGAGGTCCGCCACATCCTGCGGGATTCACGATCGCTCACCATGGCCATCGCGCTGCCGATGCTGATGACACTGCTCTTCGGTTACGCGATCAATCTTGATGTCAAGAACGTCAGACTGGCCATCATCGATTCCGATAGAACCGCCGAGTCGCGGGATCTCGTAGGCAGGTTCTACAACTCAGGCTACTTCGTGCGGCCTGCCGCGGCCGTCGATCCCACCGATCCGGAAAGAATCCTGAAGAAGGGAGATGCCGACGCCATCCTCACCGTAAGGCCGGGATTCGCCGCGGCGTTGACCAACCTCACAGGCTACCAGGTGGGACTTCTGGTGGACGGTGCCGATGCTAACCTGGCGGCGGCCGCCACCAATTATGCGAGTATAATCGTAGCACGGTTCGGCGAGGAATGGTTGCCGAGTGGCATCGAAATCCCACGGGTCGTGATATCCACCAAGATTCTCTACAATCCCAATCTCAAGTCGGCCAACTTTTTTGTGCCCGGGATCATCGCGATTATTCTGATGGTGATATCGGCGATGCTGACGTCGATCACGATCGCCCGTGAGAAAGAGACGGGCACAATGGAGCAGCTCCTGGTCTCGCCGATAACACCGGGTCAGGTGATAGTGGGGAAGGTACTTCCGTACATTGCTCTGGCCTTTCTGGACGCGGTACTGGTCATAGCGTTTGCCGTCTTTCATTTCGGTGTGCCCTTCGTGGGCTCGGCGGCGCTGCTCGCGCTCTTCGGCTTCATCTACATTGCTGCGGCGCTTTCTGCCGGGATCCTTATCTCAACGCTTGTCAGCACCCAGCAAGTGGCGATGATGTCGGCCCAGCTCTTGACCATCCTGCCGTCGGTGATGCTTTCAGGATTCATTTTTGACTTGAGGAACATGCCGCGGGTGCTTCAGTACGTCTCTTACATCGTGCCCGCCAGGTACTTTCAGCTGATCATCCGGGGAATAATGCTCAAGGGCGCCGGGATCGGGGTGCTGTGGATCCAGGGGGTGTTCCTGGCGGCGCTGACCCTGATTCTGCTCGGTGTAGCGGCCAGGAAATTCCGGCTAAAGATGGGATAGGAGACCGTAGGATAGAACATGATTCGCACGATCTTGGCTCTAATAAGGAAGGAATTCTACCAGGTCAGGCGCGACCGGGTGATGCTGCGGCTGATTTTCGTGATGCCGATGATCCAGATTTTGCTTTTTGGCTATGTGGTCTCGACCGACGTCAAGTTGATACGGACTGCCGTCCATGACTTTGACCGAAGCGGTGTATCCCGGGAGTACGTGAGGGCTCTCACGGCGGGCGACTACTTCGTCACGAGCCCCACTGCGATTCCACTGGGTGCGGCGGATCTCGGGTTCGAGAAGAACGAATATGACGCTGTTGTTATTATCCCGGAGGACTTCTCGCAGAGGCTTCGGAATATGGAGCAGGCCACAGTCGGGTTTATGGTGGATGGGGCCAACGCCAATTCGGCGGCGATTGCGATGGGGTACGCCGGCACCATGACCCAGCAGTTCAACCAACGGCTGATCGATGTGGAGCCGCCCATATCGCTCCGGCTGCAGCGCCTTTATAACCCCGAAGGGGAGTCTATCTACTTCATGGTCCCGGGAATCGTGGCGACCCTGCTTACGATGATCACGGTACTGCTCACCTCCATGGCGATCGTCCGCGAGCGCGAGCTCGGCACCCTGGAGCAGCTGATGGTGACACCCATATCCACGCCTGCTCTGCTTCTGGGCAAGACCATTCCCTTTGCCATCATCGGCTTCGTTGAGATGTCCATCGCGCTGGCCTTCGGCATCCTGTGGTTCAGGATTCCGTTTGCGGGCTCATGGGCCCTGCTCTATGGGCTTGCCTTTATCTTCCTGCTTACGACGCTGGGCGCGGGAATCCTGATCTCAACCGTTACCAGGACCCAGCAGCAGGCGATGTTCTTCTCGTGGTTCTTCTCACTGTTTGCGATCCTTACTTCAGGTTTCTTTACGCCGATATCAAACATGCCGCGCCTGGTCCAATACATCACCTATGCGAACCCGATGCGGTATTTTCTGAAGATCGTCCGCGGGATAATTATGAAGGGCGCTTCGATCGACGTGCTCTACCCGGAAGTCATCTCCATGGTGATATTCGGCCTGGTGGTCTTCGGCTTCTCGTGGGTGAGGTTCTCGAAACGCGTCAAGTGATCGCCGGGCCTATGCGAGGGCGTTGGCCAGTGCTTGGAGGCCGCGGACGGCGTTGGCGCCGAGGTGTATTCTGAGCACGCGGCGGCCGCGTCGGCGGAGAGCCTGATAGTCACCGAGACTCTGGGCCTCAATCAAGTCGCCGAAGGAATAGGCTGCCTCTGGGATCTTGAGGTCGCTACGGGGTCGGTCCACGAGTTGGATGAAGATCCCGGTGTCGGGCCCGCCCTTGTGCAGCTGCCCTGTGGAATGCAGGAAGCGCGGCCCATAACCGAGCGTAGTGGCGAGCCCTGTCCGACAACCAAGACGCCACCGAATCGCCTGGAGCAATCTTGTCGTCTCGAAGGTAGGCGCGAGGAAGGCCTGAAGGGCGACATAGTCCCCAGGCTTGGTATTGGCCAGAAGCCGCTTGATGGAGTCTGCGGCTTGCTTGGGGTTCTCCCCGCTAATTCGCATATCCCCGCCGGTATGATCTTCCAGCCTGGTTGGTGTCGGACCACCCGCTTGCGACTCCGCCATAACTATGCGAGCAAGCTGCTTCGCCAGCTCGACATCCGGTTGATTGAAGGGGTGCACGCCCAGGATTGCGCATGCTGCAGCCGTGGCCATTTCCCAACGGAACATCTCGGCACCAAGATCGAGATTGTCGGAGAGGACGATGCGGATAACCGGGTGACCATCGGATTCAAGCGATTTCAGAAGGTCTTTATGTTGGTCGGCATCCTGTCGGAGCGAGATGTGGACGAAAACGCGATCGGTGCCCACTGCGCTCGAGTAGACCTCTAGGGGTTCGTCGACCACAGGTATTATGCCCTTGCCGTTCTTGCCCGTGCTCTCAGCCAGCAATTGCTCGACCCAGAGAGGAAAGGCCGAGAGCGACTGCGATGTGATCAAGGTAATCTTGTCTTTTCCGGCGAGGGCAAGCTCGCCGAGTGCGGCGCCGAGCGCGAGGCATTGATTCGACCGACTGGAGACGCAGTCGCTGCAGGCAGGATCGGTCATCGCGGATCGAGCGAGCAATTCCCGCGTATCGATCCCGATCAGAGTTGCCGGCAGCAGCCCGAATGTACTCAGGGCCGAATATCGCCCGCCAACATCTTGAGGAGCGACGAAGATGTCGCGGAAGTCCCCGGCCCTCCCGAGTTCCTCAAGGGGAGTGCCGGGATCGAAGACGGCGACGAAATGGCGACCGGGAGTGCCAGTGATCTCAGAAAGCCGCCCGTAGAAGTAGCGGAAAAGGGACATCGTCTCGATCGTGGTGCCTGACTTGCTGGATACAACGAAGAGACACTTGTCCAGGCGAAGGTGCGCGGTGAGGTCGCTGATGGCTGCCGGATGAGTGGTGTCGAGAACCAGGAGCTGCGGATGGCCGGGAGCATTGCCGAAAACATCCTGAAATACTTCTGGCGCAAGACTCGAGCCTCCCATGCCAAGGAGCAGCACGCTTGTTATCCCTTCAGCGATCACCTCGCGGCGCAGCGCGTCCCACTTGTCGACCTCGTTCCTGGATTGCTGCGGCAGGTCGAGCCAGCCGAGTCGGTCGGCGATCTCCGGGACCTGAGTCGGCGACCAGATTGTCGGGTCCTTGGCCCACAGCCGCCGAGCAAACTGCTCCGCCTCCCATTGGCGGAGCCTCCGATCCACGCGATCCGCGATGGGTCCTAAGCTAAACTTCACGTCCATAATGCCCCTACAGTAATGCTCGTACCTTGCCGGTCCCGCGCGGCTTTCTCCGATGGGGCCGTGTCCCGCCGGGATCTGCCGCCCCCACTCTAAGTCGGCCGTCCGATTAGCCGCATTGCCCTTTGAACCACATTATCGACAGTGAATCCAAGTTTCTCGTAGGCGATCTCGCCCGGCGCGGAGGCGCCGAAGCGATCAAGACCGATCACGTCGCCCTTATCACTTCCGTTTTCGCCGACGTACTTGTACCAACCGAGGGTCGCGCCGGCTTCGATCGCAAGCTTGGGCATGCCCGGCGGGAGCACGGCCCCCCGGTATCCGGCCGGTTGCTCCTCGAAGATCTCCCATGACGGCATCGATACGACCCGGGCTCGCACCCCGCGGTCCTTGAGAATCTGGCTTGCGGCGAGCGCGAGATGAACCTCGGAGCCGGTTGCAATGAGAATGATATCGGGTAGCGGGCCGGCCTGCGTTTTGCCCGTCAGCGGCTCGAGCAGGTAGGCGCCGCGCTGGACGCCCTCGGCCACCGGATAAATCCGCGGGTCAAGGATGGGGATCTTCTGGCGGGTCAGGATGAGCGCAACAGGTTTCCCTCTCGCCAGCGCGAGCCGCCACGCAGCAACTGTCTCATTCGCATCGGCGGGCCGGATCACGGTCAAGCCGGGGATCGTGCGCAGGCTCATCAGGTGTTCGATGGGTTGATGAGTGGGACCGTCCTCGCCGAGCGCGACGCTGTCGTGGCTGAAGATGAAGATTGCAGGCGTCTGCATCATGGCAGCAAAACGCAGCGCCGGCCGCATGTAGTCTGAAAAGACGAGGAACGTCGAGCCATATGGGATCACGCCGCCGTGGAGGGCCATCCCATTCACGATTGCGCCCATCGCGTGCTCGCGGACACCGAAGTGAAGATTCCGTGCCTTGGGATCGTCAATGCCGGGCCCGAAGTCCGACGACGCCTTGAGCAGCGTCTTCGTGGATGGCGCCAGATCGGCAGAACCGCCGATCAGATTCGGCAGGCTTTCAGCGAGAGCGTTCATGATGCGGCCTGAGGCATCGCGGGTAGCAACCGGGCCGTCGGAGGGGGCGAAAGCCGGTAGGTCCCGATCCCAGCCCGCCGGCAGGAGGCCCTGTGTCACCGCCTCAAGGAGGTGCCCTTCCACCTCGTGATCCCGGCGATTGCGATCGACCAGGTCCCGCCAATCGGCTTCAAGCCTTGCCCCGCGATCGAGCGCCTCCCTCATATGAGTGAGAGCCTCCTCAGGTATGTAGAAATCGGGCTCGATCGGCCAGCCGAGGGCTTGCTTGGTTGCTCGTACCGCGTCTGGTCCCAAGGGTTCCCCATGGGATTCCGCCGAGTCCTGCTTGGGGCTGCCATAGCCGATGTGAGTGCTGACTACTATGAGCGACGGCCGCTTGAGGTCTTTGCGCGCATCCTGGATTGCTTGCTCGAGGGCATCGAGGTCGTTGCCGTCACTCACGTGCCGCACCCGCCAGCCATACGCGGTGAAGCGTGCGCCGACATCCTCTCGGAAGGTAAGTGCGGTCGGCCCTTCGATCGAGATACCATTGTCATCATAAAGATAGATCAGCTTGCCGAGCCCCAGGGTGCCGGCGAGGGAGGCGGCCTCGGATGATATGCCCTCCATCAAGTCGCCGTCAGAGACTATCGCGTAGGTGTAGTGATCGACCACCGGGAAGCCCGGGCGATTCAGCCGGACGGCGAGGAATCGTTCCGCAATTGCCATGCCCACACCCATCGCAAAACCCTGGCCGAGCGGCCCCGTGGTTGCCTCGACGCCCAGGGTGAGGCCATGCTCGGGGTGACCGGGCGTGATGCTTCCCCATTGGCGAAACTGCCGGAGCTGGTCAAGTGGCAAGTCGTAGCCCGTCATATGGAGCAGCGCGTAGAGTAGAGCCGAGCCGTGGCCGGCCGAGAGGACAAAGCGATCCCGGTTGAACCATGCGGGATTGCGGGGATTGTGTCGCAAGAAGCGGCCCCAAAGGACATACGCCATGGGGGCCGCGCCGAGCGGCATCCCGGGATGACCCGACTTTGCCTTCTCGACGGCGTCCACTGCAAGAAAACGCAGTGCATTCACGCAGAGACCATCAATGTCGTGTGAAGCCTTCATGCGAGCCGCTACCTCCGGGGTTCTCCGGCAGTCTTCTCTTGGGTCACGCTGCTCCCTCTACGTCACGCTGAGGCCGATCCAATGTCGATCGAGCCGTCGGATCTGATTCAGGCTCAAGGTATCACAGCCCGAGGCCAAACCGCAAGGGAGTCCTCCGGCGCGCCGATTGACGAATGCCCGATGGTATGATAAACAGGTCGTGAGAGAACCCGTAGGAAGGGGCGCCTGACCGTGGGAGTGGAAATCCGGAACGCGCATTCGAGTGACACGTCGGCGATTGCTCGTCTCATCGGAGAACTGGTGGAGGGGCTGGAAGAGACGAGCCCGACAACTGAGACGTATGTCAGGCAGTACATGTCATCTCCGACGAGCACTATCCTGCTGGCTGAAGACGGAGGTAGCGTTGTTGGATTGCTGAGCTACTCGATCCGCCCCGATCTCTATCATGCCGGTCCGACCTGTCTGATCGAGGAACTTGTCGTGCTACCCTCGGCACGAGACAAGGGGATCGGGAGCATGCTGATGGACAGGCTGATCTCGGTGCTGCGCGAGACCGGTTGCATCGAGGTGTCGGTCAGCACGATGCCCGATAACCAGGGTGCGATCAGGTTTTACCGGCGGCATGGGCTGGTCGACCAAGCGGTTCTCCTGGAGAAGCACCTCGCGCACAAGAGACCTCGCCGGTGATCCTGAAAGCATCCCAATCTGATGACGTTCCAGTCTTGAGACATTCACATCGAGAAAGCTCCCCATCTAATCTGACCGGCAACATCTCGACCGGGCGCGGATTCCTGTTGTCGATGGAATCCCCACAACCTATAATCCTCGCGAAGCCTGCGACCATCCGAATGCATCTTATTGGAGAAGTGGGGTCTGTGGAACCAACACATCCGAGGAAGAAGACAAGGGCTACGAATCAGCCCGGCGCAAGCGAAAGGAGCTAATACATGGCGGTGGCGGGAAAAGTCAGAGGTACCAGAACTGAGATAAACCTGCTCACGGCGTTTGCCGGTGAATCTCAAGCAAGAAACCGTTACACCTACTTTGCCAGCCAGGCGAGGAAGGACGGTTACGAACAGATTGCAGCTATCTTTGAGGAGACCGCGAATCAGGAGAGGGAACATGCCAAGCGGCTGTTCAAATTCCTCGAAGGTGGCGACGTGGAGGTCAAGGCGTCCTTCCCGGCTGGGGTGATCGGCCCCACGCTTGAGAACCTTAAGGCGGCGGCGGCAGGCGAGCATTATGAGCAGACCGAGATGTATCCGGGGTTTGCCAAGGTGGCCAAGGAAGAAGGGTTGGGTGACATCGCGGCTGTCTTCATGAGTATTGCCGTGGCCGAGCGCTTTCACGAGAAGCGTTACGTGGACCTTGCATCCAATATCGAAAAGGGCAGAGTCTTCAAACGTCCCGATAAGGTGGTGTGGAGATGTCGCAATTGCGGTTATCTCCACGAGGGCAATGAGGCCCCCGAGCAATGTCCGGCATGTGCGCATCCGAGAGCACACTTCGAGCTCTTGGGCGAGAACTACTGAAGAATGAGCCACCGGAGCGGAGGGCAGCGCGGCAATCAGACCCAGTAAGGTCGAGGGACAAGGAGGAACAGAGATGACTCAGGGACTCCAGATCTATAAGTGCGAGATATGCGGCAACATAGTTGAAGTGCTTCATCCGGGCGCAGGAGAGTTGGTGTGCTGTGGCAAGCCGATGAAGCAGCAGGTCGAGAACACGGTCGATGCGGCCAGGGAGAAGCACGTTCCCGTCGTAGAGCGGACCGCAAGCGGCATCAAAGTGAAGGTCGGAAGCGCTCCTCATCCAATGGAAGAGAAACACTACATCGAGTGGGTCCAGATCGTAGCGGACGGCAATGCCTATCGGATCTTCTTGAAGCCGGCGGGCCAGCCCGAGGGGATCTTCACGGTCGAGATGGGAGCCGTCACAGCCCGCGAATACTGCAATCTCCACGGCCTCTGGAAAGCTTAAATAGGGACACACCCCATTTCTTAAGTCGTTGCGGATTAACGGGGGAGGTTCCCGAAGTATTTCTATTGGAGAGCAGGTCGCGGAGAATGGGGCGTGTCCCCATTATAGAAAGCCCGAATGCGGAAAATGGGGTGTGTCCCTATTTTTCCATTTGCCAGTTGGAGTCGAAGAAACCTGCCTCGGTAACTCCGGCCCAGCCTCGTTGCTTTACGGAGGGGTCGAAGACCATGTAATCGGGCAGCCCTGCCGCGGAGTAGAGGGTGCCAAAGAAGGTCGAAATCTTGAGCCCCTCGAACCCGATGCCTTCGTGGACAATCACCAGCTTATCTTGACTGAGCGGGTTCGGGTAAACAAACTCGGCGGCGAGGCCCGTGCCCCTGATCTCCCGGCCGCCCACCAGAATGTGGTCACCGATCATCTTTATTGGAAGCTGCCTGTTGATTGCGCCAGTCACCCGGTTTTCCCCAGGCCCTCCAAAGAGAATCAGATTGTAGTCGCTCAAGATCTCGGCAGCTACCTCAGTGTCGGGGAGGATTTCAGCAAAGCCGTTGCCCCGGATCCACCACTGGGTCGCCTCAATGCGGGCCTGATTCAAGAGCAAGTCGGTCGTCGCGGAGTCTCCCATCGTGCCATAGACGAGAACGAAGGGTGAGAAGTATGCCTGTTTGATCGGGCCAAACAACTCGGGCGTCTTCCTCATGTGGTTGTACCGCGTCTCACCCATTCGGAAGCGGCCCGCACGCTTGGAGAAGGTGAGATGGCCTCCGGCCTCCAGGTCCGTAACCCACTCGGTCCCATCGACTCGCACCCGCATTCGGCGGTCGGCAGCGATCCTGGGGCAGGGAGCGATCGTGAATTCGCTGACATTCTGAGTCTCAATCTCAACCGTGTGCTGAACCGGATCGGCATCGGGAGCCGCATCCATCAGCCTGGCCTCGATCCAAGACTCTCGAAAAGGTCGCTCCTGTTCCGTGATCCTCGTCCAGTAGGCCTGACTGCTCTTGCCCAGGTCGGTGGTCTTGAAAACGATATGTGACGGGCAACTATCCCGGCGCAACCCCTCGACATACTCCATCAGATCGGGGTCATCGACGCAGGATGTTCCGAGACTGTCAATGCTCCACCAGTGGCCCTTACCCGGTATCTCCTTATACCTGTATTTGTACCCCAGGCGGTCGAGTCGATCCACAAACATGCGCGCGTGCAGGGGTGGCACGTTATCGTCGGCGCCGCCCTGAAAAATGAAGGCGGGCAGGTTCGCCGCATTCTCGACGAGATTGAGCGGCTGGTCCTCCCTCAGACTCATGTT
Organism: Candidatus Eiseniibacteriota bacterium; assembly: GCA_043808325.1. Classification (GTDB taxonomy): domain Bacteria; phylum Arandabacterota; class Arandabacteria; order Arandabacterales; family Arandabacteraceae; genus JAZDEY01. The sequence continues at coordinate 36,941 of JAZDEY010000078.1, read as the reverse complement.
CCGGATGCCTATCTGGCCCGGCTCGGCGAAGATGCTCGCCTTCTGGAGGAACCAGGGAACGTATAGATCGAACGATGTCCAGCCTGCGCCCGGGGCGATTGCCGCGAACAGGTCTGGGTGAGCAAGTCCAACATGCCACACCCCATGCCCGCCCATCGAGTGGCCGGTAAGGTAGATGCGATCGGGATCTATGGGGTAGGTGGACTTGACTATGTCTAGAACTTCCAGTGCGTCCAACCTTCCCCAGTCTTGCCAGTCAAATCCGAAGGGCCTGCGGTTGGTCGGCGCAACTATGAGAGCCCAGGGCTTGGGCTTGTAGGCATCCACTTGACCCTCGGCGCGTACGCCGGCCCCGTGAAGTGAGAAGAGTAGAGCGTACTGCCTGCCGGGGTCGTAATCCGTAGGCGCCAGAACCGCATAGTACTGGCAGGAGCAATCGATGCGCGAGATGAACGTTCGCTTCACGGATTGGCCGGGCTCGCGCACCCTCAATGTCACGGAATCCCGGAAGGTGCTGCCGTCGCGAAATTCACCGGCGTCACGAGATCCACTGCCGTCGCGAGATGCACCGCCTTCGGTTGTGATCTCGATGGGAACCACCAGATTGTCCCCGTCCGCGGGCCCGGCCAATTCGATTTCGATGGGTATCTTGCGCGGGCATAGGGGCGTGAGATTATAGATCTCACGCGATGACACGCGCACCCTTATGCCGTCGCCCACCGTAAGAGTCGCCCGATCGATTCTCTCATCGATAGTATTAAGAACGGTGACGCCTATCCAGAAGCAACCATCTTCGCCCCGGATGAGATCGGGGACGGTATAGTCGTTGAGCAAGACCAGCGGTGCGGGCGCAGGGATCAGCCCGAACCTAAAGCCGGTGTCACCGTAGCCCGAGAGGCGTATGAGGATCCGATTCAAGCCCTGCTTCAGGACCACCGGTACCCGCACGAAATCGTGGCCGTAAGGATCGCCGAGATGGGCCCTCCCATTGAGATAGAAGGAGCCGATCCGCTCGGCAATCGCGAGCGCCCGCTCCTCGCGCGGCCGCACCAATTCGGCATACGCATACGACGCACTCAGCACTCCGGCGCCGCCGTAGACGCTGGCCAGCGAATCCCACAACACATTCTCAAAGTGGATATTGACCCAGCCTGTGGAATCGGGAGCAGCACTTTTCCATCCGACGAAGCCACCCTGGGCAATCATGCTGGGGTACTCGGCACGGGCTGAGGGCGCCGATCTGCCGGGAGGTATCAGGGAGTCGGGGTCATCCGCTATCCCCGTGATTCCTTCTCGCGGCCCTATGGAGAAGGGTCCGAGGAAATGCCAGTCCTCAAGATCGACCGTATCCGCGAGGGTCGGAATCAGGCCGGCGGACCGGGCCGTCCAGGGAGTCGAAAGGACCAGAACGGCAAGTAAGCCTGCGACGATCGGGCGCGCCAAGCGCGCTGTGAGACCGCGACTACTCTGCATCGCATCATCCCCCGGATAGGTAGCTTCGTGAGTACGGCCTGAGTCCGCTTCCCAGGCTGCATCGAGGTAATCGATTATACATGTCCCTGCAATCCATGGAAGCCAGAATCTTCGATTCATGTCGCCCGATTCCCCAAGGCTAAGTCCCGGGCGCAGGAACCTTTCTTCCCCTGCCGAGTCTAAACGGTAAGGTCGGAGTAGCCAAAGATCCGGGCGATCATATAGAATAGAATCCAGCACCATGTGGGATTAGTCGGCCCAACCTGGGTCTGGAGCGAGGGGAGAACGAATGAATCTGTTCCGGCTTGTCATTCCGCTGGGAATTGCCACGTACGCGATCGTGTGGCTTTCAGTCCTCAGCGGCACAAGAAAGATCAAGTTGGGATTCGTATGGCATAGGAGATTGGGTTTCATCGGCATCACCTTGGCATCGATTCATGCCGCGGTGGTTCTGTACACCAAGATCTTCTAGAAAGGGGAGGGGTATCATGAAGTCCTCGGTCATTCTGGTTTGTTTTGCAGCAGTTCTGATGCTTGCCGGCGCGGGCCTGGCGCATCCGCCCAAGGACGTCCAGGTGGAGTTCAATCCCGACAACCACATGATGATGGTTATGGCGATGCACGATACCAAAGATGCCACCAAGCATTTCGTTGGCACGATTGAGGTCAGCCTTAACGGCGACAAGCTGATTGACCAAAAATTCAAGTCCCAGCCGACCGCCGATATGCAGATGGGCCATTACCTCATTAACGACGTCAAGATCGGCGACCAGCTGACCGTAATCGCCTCGTGCAGCATCGCCGGCAAGAAGACGGTCACGATCAAAGTGGAGAAGCCGAAGCCGGCCGAGGGGATGAAACACGGACAGTGACCGCGATCTCGTCTGAAGGCGGATCGTCGAGGGCGTTGGGCTTCAAATCTCCAAGGGCAGGCGGGCTGACGGGATCTATTGTATATAGCCGAGAGCCTTGAGCCGCTCGAGGGCTTCCCTGCCCGGGGCTATGGAACGGCCCTTGATCGAGTAAGGTACGACCGCATCATCGATGGCCCGCGTGATCCAATTCTCCACGAGCGTCTGAAGGCTTTCCGCAACTGAGGGATACTGCGCGGTCACATCGGCCTCGATGTCGCTGAGGTTGTAGAGCGATAGCCTCTCACCTCTTATCGCGTATTGCCACTGATCGGTAATCACGCTGTACTCGTCGCGGGCCCCTATATCACCTGTCGCAAACGCGGCGGTGCGCCCCGGCAAATCCCGACCGGATGAAAAAAGCGATGAACCCTGTCTGCGGGCGTCATCCTTAAGATTGAGCACGTGAACTATGGTGGGAAGAATGTCGATCGATCGCGCAATCCGCTCGATTCTCTCCGGCGCCAGCGCCTTTCGGGGAGGACGGACGACCAAGGGCACGTGAAGACAGACATAGTCGAGCGTGCCGTGCCTGAACTGCTTCTCGACGCCATCAGCCAGCACCTCGCCGTGATCGGCGGCCACGATCACCAGGGTCTTGCCGAGTAGGTCCAGCCGGGCGAGCGCATCCATGATTCTTCCAATCTTGCGGTCGGCGCTCAGGACTTCCTCATCATAGCGGTCGACGAGCGTGCCCTGCTCCGCAGGGGTGAGTGCGGTCTCAAGCGACTTCTGATGCAGGCTCTCGATATATGCGGGATCAAGCTCAGACCCGCTTCCGCCCATCCGGCCCATGAGATCGCACGGGGGTACATAGGGGCTGTGCGGGTCAAGAATGTGAAGAAACACAAAGAAGCGATGGTTCCTGCGCCATTCGATCCATCGGATCGTGTCGACGACATCGAGATCGGTCGGCGCTCCGGGCGGCACCAAACTCCGGTGGATCACCTGGTAGATGAGGAGGCCCCGTAAGAATATCTGGGGGCTTGCGTCGTTGAGAATGGCCGCCTTGCCCCCGTCGACAAAGCAGTCGAAGCCTTGCCCGAATCCCAGGGCCGGGCTCAGGTACCAGTTGTTTATGAAGGCCGCTGTGGCATATCCGTTCTTGGCAAAGACCTCGGCCAGGGTCTCAACCTTGCGATCCAGCGGGAAGCCGTTGAGATACGCTCCGTTGGTCAGGGTGTAGAGCCCCGTAAGCATTGCCGCGTGCCCGCCTGTGGTGCCCGGTGACTGCGTGTAGGCGTTGAGCCAGAGTTTCGCCTTCGCAGCCAAGGCGTCGATATTGGGAGAAGTATTCCTTAGGTAGCCGTAAGTGCCCAGGTGATCGGCTCGCAAGGCATCGACGGAGATAAGGATGCAATTGGTCCCGGGCTGGGACGCGTGGGATGAGATTCCAAAATAGACGGCGAGACCCACCAGTGTCGCGAGTACAATCCAGGCGATCGGCCGCCGGGGTTTGATCTTTCGCGATCTCCGGCGCGTGAGAAGATAGACCGCGACCCCGAGGGCCACGCTCGCCGCAAGGACAACGATATTTCCGATTCTCCGTGACGACGACTCCTCGAAGGGATTTGCCCTTACATTGAGATAAAAGCCGACCTCAAGCCCGATGAACAAAATTGTGGCAATCCCCAAACCAAGTGGCACGAGGTCGCGTCGAGCCAACCTTGCGACCAGCGCAAGCACCAGGAAGCCCGCCCCGAATAACACGCTATAGGCGAGGCCTGCGAAAGGGATGTAGGGAAGACCCGCCCGGTGGACGAAGACGGCCTCAACGACTCCGGCAAAATAGCCGAGACCAAGCCCCAGCGCCACATATCTCCATATCTCGCTCCGAAGTCCGTCCCTTGCCTGTGGCTGGTCTGTGGGTCGTGCGCTCATAGTCGAAATCTACCAGTTGGCTTGCAGCCGGGTCAACTTCAAACCTTGCAATTGAATCGCCGGAGGATTCAATCGAACAGTGGACGTTGATGCCGCAAACGGGCATAGTTAGGTAGACCACATTCCAGGATATCCCGTGGAGACAATCGATGGGGTTGGTCGGCCCGAAAGGGGGTTCTCCGATGACGAAGCGAATTGGCACGAGGGCGATGGTATTGCCGGTCGCTCTGGGCTTGATCTGGTCAGTCGTGACGATAGGAGCCCCGTCGGATGTGGAGGCTCCGGATGGGAGCCTGGATTTCAGGCACTACTTCGAGTACCAGCCGCTAGCAGGTTCATATGCTGCTCCGGCATATTCACTGCCCTTGAGTGCGAGCTCAATTGCCAACTACCGGGACCTTACGGCTCTCCAACTCGCCCCCGAGGCGAACGATATCTTCCTCAAGAACGGTTTCGTAGTCACAGACTTCAATCTGGTGCATCAGTGCGAGGATGTCGCCGAGGCCTATGAGGCCCTTGCGGCCCACGGGGTTCCGATCCTGGTGACCTCGGCATCTCTGCTTCATACCTACCACGTGCTTTTCGACTATACCTTGAGTTCAATCGAGGCGCAGTATCTCTATGATGCTCTCTGGACAATGAGCGTGCGGCTCTTCGAGCAGTGTTCGGATGTCTACCGCAGTTCCAGCGGGGATGCCAAAGAGGCCGCAGGGCGGGATGCGACGTTTCTGGCAGTCGGGCTTTCCCTGCTCCAACCTCAAGCCAGTCAAGCGGGCGGGCCATCGGATGGAGCCCGAATCGGGGGGCCCCAGCGCCCCGGCGACAATCGGTCGGGACAATCGCGGGAATTCACGAGCGCCGACCTCGCGACCTACCGGTTCGAAGTTCCGGCGGAATTCGCTGCAGTCGTCAAGGCAGAACGTGACCTTATCGCCAAGCATGCTGGTTTTGCGTCTTCGCCCCTGGTCATATATGCGGAAGACTACTCTCAGTATGTGCCCCGCGGCCATTACACCATCTCGGAGAAACTCAAGAGCTACTTCCGGGCGATGATGTGGTTTGGCAGGATGACTATGCTGCTCAAAGGTAGCGCCGATATCCCGGCGGGCACTACTTGCTTCACCTGCGATGCCCTGATATCCGAGTATGACGCCAGGATTCAGACCATGGGCGCCTGCCTCATAGCCAGGCTGATGGGCGATGATAAGAACCTGACGGCGCTGTGGGGCCAGGTCTACCGAGCGACCGCCTTCTTTGTCGGCTTCTCGGATGATCTTGGGCCATATCAGTACCTCGAGGCCATGAACCGGGTATTTGGCGGAAGCAAGGGTGTGCCTGATCCGGCCCTCTTTGGCGATCCGGCCAAACAGGGCGCCCTCAAGGCAAGGCTCGCCGAATACCGCTCGGCCCGCATCTACGGCGGGACCGGTGACTGCGCCCTTGTGCCACCTTTCACTCCCGACCAGGCCGACGAGTGTCTCGATAAGACCCGGGGTTTCAGGTTTATGGGTCAACGCTTCGTTCCGGATTCCTACATACTCTCCAAGCTTGTTAATCCCTATACGGGCCCGTTCACCGGTACAGGAATGCCCTTCACGGTCGTCGGCATGGCCGGTGTGGGGAAGGCACGGGGGCTGCCTCGCGGGCTCGATGTGCTGGCGGTTCTCGGCTCCGACCGGGCGAGGGCCATCTTGGATGATCTGGGTGACAGCAAGTATGAGAACTTCGACAAGGCCTTCGCCCAGATCAAGACGGAGATCGACCAGCTTAAACCTGCGGACTGGAATCAGAACCTCTACTGGAATTGGCTCTGGGTGCTCAAGGCTCTCCTCAATCAGCATGGCCCCGGCTTCCCTGCCTTTATGGCGAGCGATGCCTGGAGGACCAGGCTCGTGACCCTTGGACTCGCCTCGTGGGCCGAGCTCAGGCATGATACCATCCTTTATGCCAAGCAGAGCTACACGATAGAAACCACCGGGATGGTTAGTGACCGACCTACAGAGGCACCAAAGGTGACCGGCTACGTGGAACCCGTGCCCGAAGTCTATAACCGCCTCTTGAGCCTTACCCGGATGATGCGCAATGGGCTAAAGGCGATGACCTTGATTACGGATCGGCAGGCCGCTAGTCTCGTTAGGCTTGAGGATGCACTCACCACCTTGATCAGGATTTCGACCGGGGAGCTTAATGGGGAGGCCCTGACCGAGCAAGACCTGGCCTTCATTCGGGGATTCGGGGGCGTCCTGGGTGGAGTGTTTGAAGGGCTGGATGCCAGATCCAAGCGGACCGTCATGGTTGCCGATGTCCACACTGACGCAAACAGCGGCGTGGTGCTCGAAGAGGCCTGCGGTCACTTGGACATCCTTGTCACGGCGATGAGGATCGGCCGGGGGACTTATGCGGCTGCCGGTCCCGAGTTGTCCTATTTCGAATTCAAGCAGCCGATGGGCGATCGCCTGACCGACGAAGCGTGGACCGAGATGCTGATAAGCCGGCCGCCCGCCGCGCCTCCCTGGACCACGGCGTACGTGGTCAGGAGGTGACCTCGCATGCGCCACCTGGCTCACGGAGGCTGCCCAAGTTCTACCCCTTCACGGTTTGAGCGAAATGTGGTATAATATTGGCGGTTGGGGTGGTTTTGCAAGTGGGCATAGGGTTCCCGCTTTAGATTGCCCGGAGGGACGCCGTGAGAAGCGAGGGGCCGATCTGTCTGTCGGCTGTTCTGCCCTGCTTCATCTCTTCATCAAGCTCTATGTACTCATCAGCACCTGTGCTTCCCGAGCGGTTTCCAGTGATGCCACGACCTGCGCCCCAGAACCGTGTACCATGAAATCAGGAGACACGTCATGGACGCAAGGAAGACAGATCTGCTCTTAGGTTTGCTGACTATTGCAGTCATCTTGTTAGTACTCGCTGCTTCGGGCTTTGCGATGGTCGAACGCGGCCAAATCGCGCCACCGCCGCTCGCAGCGACCAACTACCTGTCGGTCAATGAACCCTACGTTCTCTCGTCAGGGGGAGACACCACCTGGGTCCAGGTTCACAACACGTCGGCCGCTTGCCCTGGCGATCCTACCTTGGGTCACGGCGGCGAGGCGACCGGCGGTCCCGGGCCGCTCGAGACCTGGTGTTTTGAGGGTGGCCCAGGCGACTCGTGCGGCACCAATCCGCCCTGGACCACCGACTGTTTTAAGCACGTGGATGTACGAGCTCTACCCTCGCAGATGAACATCAACTACTGGCACATCGATAGTTACAAGACCACCCAGCGAGCCTACTGCGGCAGTCGCGCGTTGTGGTGCGGCTCGGCTGCGCTGTGGCAGGGTCAGCCGGTCGAATGCGGGACCTGGATCGATCCACCGGGCTACGGCGACCAGTGGAACTGCATAGCCCAGCTCGCGCTGCCTTCCTCCTTCAGCGTGGCCAATGGCTGCACGGTCTACTTCGACCCCCGGTATGACACCGAGTGCAAGTACGACTATTTCTATGTCGACTACTTAAGCGGCACCACCTGGAAGACGCTTGCGATGTTCAACGCCACCAGCAATGACCCCGGCGGGCCCTGCGGCGGGAGTGCAGCGCCTAACCCAGACTACTTTGGGAACACGGACCTCAACAGGCTCACCCAGTGTAATTGGCAGGAGAGGGCCGTGCCCGGACAGCCCGCATACAAGGGCATTATCACAAAGGCGATGCTGGGCACGACGGTCAACGCGCCCAAGTTGAGATGGAGATTCGTTTCTGACGGCGGCTGGAGTGATAGCGACGGGAGGGGGAACACGGATGGCGCAGCCTTCGTTGACAACGTGATGGTCTACGGCGCTGCCGGGAGTTTCTATGCTCAGGACTTCGAGACCTGTGCCGCCTTCGGGCAGCTGCCCGAGTACTGGACGCTCGAGAATCCGGCCGGCGTGATCGACCAATGGCACATAACGCACGATCCCGACCCGCCGTATGAGGGCGGTGGGGATGGCGGAACCCGCGTCACCTGCGTCGTGGACTCCTCGATGATGTGGCGCGCCCGGCCCGAGAAGGGGTATCCATCGGGGGCTGCCTGGCGGAACGGCTGGTACTACCGGCTGATGACTCCGCGCGTTCCCATGGTGAATAGCGGGGCACTAATCCAGTACGACTCCTATTGGTGCAGTTCCGACGTCACCTGTGACTATGGGAGTGAGTGGGTGAGGTTCTATGATAGCCAGTATGGCAAGTGGTGCCCGTGGCTTGACCCCACTCCGATCCATCTTGAGGGTTGCTTCTTCTGGAATTTCGACCGGTCGAAAGACGTTTCAGACTATATGACCTCGACCGCCGACTCGATGCAATTCGCGTGGGAGGTCCTCGATGTATCAGTGCCTGGGGACCCGTGTCGGGGCAAGCATACCTCCACCGACTACCAGGTCGACAACGTCTCAATCGGTTTCTACGATGCCGCGGCCACGGATTTCGGGGGGAGAGGGATAGATCTGCTCCACGACACCTTCCTCACCGATATCTGCGGCTACAACTCCTTCTTCGATGTCTATAGCCCGGATACCGTGGCCAAGTACTCAGGTCCGGGAGCGCCGCCGCTTCCCAAGGAAGACCAGCTCTATCTCCGCGTGATCGACCCTGACCATCTTGGCGCCGTTGCAGTCTGGGGAAGCATTGACGGGGGTGCGAACTGGCACTCCAACCCTATGACTTTTGCGGAGGCCGCGGATCCGTTCGACCCGGCTCTTGGCGGAGAGTACTATGGTACACTCTGCCCGGCCGATTTCGGCCTCGGTCAGTGGGCGAGAGGCACTGAGGTCTGGTACTACGTCAAGGCCACCGACGTCCTCGGCAATTTCGGGTATTTCCCGGACAAGGCCGATCCCAGCCATCCCGGCCGCACTGGCACGCGCGAGGACTATCTGGAGTTCTCGATCCTGCCGATGTTTCCGGAGAGTTACGAGGGTCCGAGAATTCTACTTGTCGATGGGCACAGCCGACGGGTGAACGATTGGGCGCCCTGCCTCAGCCAGACAGACCAGCAGTTCATGCTTGAGAAAATCTACGGCCAGACCCTGGCGGATGCCGGCTACTGCTACGATAAGTTTGACATCGGCGGAGCCGGGAGCAATCAGCACATCCATCCGACCACGTTTTCAGACTATGATGCGGTAGTGTGGTTCACGGGGCCCTATTTCGCCAACTATCTGTTTGACGCCGAGGCCCAGCGGGCCCTGAGAGACTACCTCGATGGTGGCGGCAAGGTGGTGCTGTGTGGTGACCGGATAGCCTACTGTATGGCGGAGGTCGGCGAGGACTCGCTCGGTGGCGAGTTCCTGAGTGGGATCCTGGGATGCGTCTACCAGAGCTGGATGCCGGATGGCTTCACCTACCCGTTTGCCTATTCCGTGGCCGTGGATTCGATCGCCGTGTTCGGGACTCCCGTGGCCGTCGACCTCGACACGCTGCTGGTCTATCGGAGCTGCCCGGACCTGAAGGATATGTCGTATGTGCTCACCAACGCCACTCCGCCTCCGGGCTATACGGCTCAGCAACTTATGTACCTTGCGAATCCCACAATCGCGCAGGCCGATGAAGTGATCTACACCGAGGCCAGTGGCCTGGGCCAGTGCGTCTATGTCAATTTCGATCTGTCGGCCTCGGTCAGTCATGAGCGCGGCTACTGCGACGGCAATGCCGCCGGCCCGGCCCCGGATTTTGCTGCGGGGACTTATGATGGCCGCGTGGAACTTGTGCGGGTGATTCTTGAAGACCTCTTTGGACTGCCATCCTCAAGCGGTGGCCAGGCAGGAGCGCCCGAGCCCAAGTCCCCGGTGCACCAGTGGGACCTCTTCCAGAATACACCCAATCCTGTAAGGGCATCCGCAGACATCAGGTACGCAGTCGCTCGTGCCGGGGAAGTCAAGATCACGCTTTATAGCGCGACCGGTCAGATGGTGCGTACCCTGGTAGCCGAGCGCAAGGGGCCCGGCGAGTACAATGTGGCCTGGGACGGCACGAACGCTCAAGGCCAGCGAGTGTCGAGCGGTGTCTATTTCTACAAGATGGAAGCATCCGGGTATAAGTCGATCAAGAAGATGTTGGTATTGAGATGAGGTGTGGGATGAAAGCAGCGACCGTAGTCGGGCTTTTGTTTGTATCGCTCATGTTGCTCTCCTCGGATGGTTTCCCAATGACGGAATGCCAGCGTGACCTTCAGCCGCCGTTTAATCCTGCGGGAATGCCCGGCGGAGGGCTCGGCTCAGCTTCCGGGCCTTTTGTCATGACTTCCGCCGGCGACACGACCTGGCTTCAAGCCCATGATAACGCGTCATACTGCCCGGGGGACCCCGCCCTGGGGCATGGCGGCGAGACAAGTGGTGGCCCGGGGCCGCTTGAGACCTGGTGTTTTGAGGGTGGCCCAGGTGACTCGTGCGGCACCAATCCACCGTGGGATACCAGGTGCTTCACCCACGTCGATGTGAGAAGCCTGCCGTCCCCGATGGGAATCAACTACTGGCACGTGGATACCTACCGCACCGACCAAAGGGCCTATTGCGGCAACTACGCTCTGTGGTGTGGATCGGGGGCGCTGTGGCAGGGCCAGCCGGTCGAATGTGGGACCTGGATCAATCCCCCGGGTTACGGCGACCAGTGGAACTGCGTAGCGCAGCTCACGCTGCCTTCGTCCTTCAGTGTGGCCAATGGCTGTACACTTTACCTCGATCCCCGGTATGACACCGAGTGCAAGTACGACTATTTCTACGTCGACTACTTGGCCGGAACTACCTGGAAGACCCTCGCCGTGTTCAACGCCACCAGCAATGACCCGGGTAGCGCTTGTGGTGGGACCTCCAATCCTAATCCCGATTACTTCGGGAATACCGATGTTTCGAGGCTCACCCGGTGCGACTGGCAACCCAGAACTATCACGGGTGTCCCCGCATTCAAGGGGATCATCACCAAGACGATGCTGGGCACGACGGTCAACGCTCCCAAGTTGAGATGGAGATTCGTTTCTGACGGCGCCTGGAGTGATGGCGATGGCCGGGGCAACACCGATGGTGCAGCCTTCGTTGACAACGTAATGATCTATGGCGATGCCGGGAGCTTCTACGCTCAGGACTTTGAGACCTGTGCCGCCTTCGGCCCGCTGCCCGAGTACTGGACGCTCGAGAATCCCCCCGGCGTGCTCGACGCGTGGCACATAACGCACGATCCCGACCCACCGTATGAGGGCGGTGACGGAGGCCCGCGAGCTACCTGCCATCTCGATTCTTCCTTCGTTTACCGTGCACGACCTGAAAAGGGCTACCCTAGTGGAGTCGCCTGGAGGAACGGTTGGTACTATCGGCTGATGACACCCAAGGTGCCCGTGCCTAGCAGCGGGTGCGCGGTTCAGTGGGACGAGTTCAGGTGTGCCTGGGACAACACCTGTGATTACACGGCCACCAGGGTAAGGTTCTATGACTCAGCTACCCAGAGATGGTGCCCCTGGGTGGAAGATAGAGACTACTCGATCTGCGGTAGCGGGTGCTTCTTCTGGAATTTCGACCGGTCGGAAGACGTCTCACGCTATATGACCTCGACGGCCGACTCCATGCAATATGCTTGGGATATTATAGATAGCTCTGTGCCAGGGGATATATGCCGGGGCAAGCACACGGGCACCGATTTTCAGGTGGACAATGTCTCGATCGGTTTCTTTGACGGAAGTGCCACCGTCTTTTCAGCGCGCGGCATAGATCTCCTCCACGACACCTTCTTTACAGGCATCTGCGGCTACAACTCCTTCTTCGATGCTTACGACGCCGACTCGGTGGCGCGCTACTCAGGCCCGGGGGCGCCCCCGCTTCCGAAGGGGGATCAGCTGTATCTCAACGTCGCCGATGACGATCATCTTACGGCAGTGGAGGTCTGGGGGAGCATCGACGGCGGTGCAACTTGGGTCAATAGGGTGATGCACCTCGCCATGCCTCGGGAGCCCTCGGATCCAACCCTGGGCGGCGAGTACTATGGGACCCTGTGCCCTTCCGACTTCGGTCTTACCGAGTGGGCCACGGGCACCGAGGTCTGGTACTACGTCAAGGCGACCGATGCCCTCGGCAACTTCGGGTATTTCCCAGGTAGAGCAAATCCCGGACACACGGGACACACGGGAACGCGCGACGACTACTTCGAGTTTTCGATCCTTCCCACTTTCCCGGAGACCTATACGGGTACCAAGGTGCTTCTCGTGGACGGACACAACCGGAGGCTGTATGACTGGTCACCGTGTCTGAGTGTGACCGACCGCACCGTCCCGCTCGAAGCTATATACGAGCAGACCCTGACGGATGCCGGCTACTGCTACGACAAGTACGACATCAGCGGCGCGGGTAGCAATCAGCACATCCATCCGATTTGGTATGATGACTATGACGCCGTGGTGTGGTTCACGGGGCCCTACTTCTCGAATTACCTGTTTGATACCGAAGCCCAGCGAGTCATCAAGGCCTATCTCGGCGCCGGAGGCAAGGTGGTGTTGTGCGGCGACCGGATCGCTTACAACATGGTGGTGGTTGGTGAGGACTCACTCGGCGGTGAGTTTCTAAGCGGTATCATGGGTAGCACCTATGAGGAAGAGATGGAGTCCGGCTTCACTACCCCCTATGCTTACATGAAGGCTGCTCCCACAGTCAATGTGTTCGGCTCCCCGGTCTCGATTCAATTGGACTCGGTCCTGGTCTACCGAGGGTGCCCATATCTTAAGGATATGAGCTACATCCTCACGAACCTATCTCCACCGGCGGGCTACACGGCTCAGCAGTTGCTTGATGTGCTCAATGTGAGTGGCACCTATCCTCACGCAGATGGGGCCACCTACGTGGAGTACCAGGGCCTGGGGCAGTGTGTCTCGCTCAATTTCGATCTGTGCTCTACAGTGAACCACTCCCGCGGTTACTGCGATGGCAGTGCGCAATCGCCCGCTCCGGATTTCAATGCGGGCGACTACTATGGGCGAGCGGATCTCATGCACGTCATCCTTCATGACCTCTTTGGCCTAGAGCCGTCCGGTGGCGGCACCGCCGGAGTGGCACCGCCGGGTCGTGCAGTTTTCGCCTGGGCGCTCTCTCAGAATGCGCCGAATCCTGTGGCGGCTGCCACGGAGATCAGGTACGAGATAGCGAGCCGATGTGACGTAAAGATCCGTGTATTCAATACCGCGGGGCAGTTGGTGCGAACGCTGGTCAAGCAATCGAAAGATCCGGGCCGGTACAGCGCCTCCTGGGACGGGACAAATGCCGCAGGCGAGCGCGTCTCGAGCGGGGTGTATTTCTATACCATGGACGGCGGAGGCTTCAGGGCCACCAAGAAAATGCTGGTTGTGAGATAGAGATAGTCATCTGGCTAAGGTTAGCGGGGACCGCAGGCGTCGGGCTATTGGACCCGACGCCTTGCTGTATCAACCTACGCCCGTTGACTCTCATGGCAGCTTCGCAGCATAGCAGTGGGTGGGTTTCAATCAGCAGGCGTTCACGCGGTGAAGCACAGGCCGGCGACCTTCTCGCCATCGTCGTCTCTTACGGTCCCGATCTCGGCCTTGAGTTTCATGCCCACCCTGGGCTCGCTCACGAGGAGCCTGCCGAGCGCACGGAAGCCGCTGTCAAACTGGACTATCCCCAGTGTAATGAACCGCTCGGTGAAGGCGAGGGAGAGCATGTGGACGCGGGTGAAAGTGAGCAGGGTCGCGCTCTGCCCAAGTGGAACCAGGTCGAACTCGCGCTTGCCGCAGGACGGACAGCGGGCGTGGCGAGGATAGGTCTTGTGGCTGCAGGCTTTGCACACGAATCCGTTGATATCGTTCATCGCTTCTACTTTTCCCCGGAGAGCACAAAAGCCACAACGTTATTGCCGAATCCCCCGAAGTTACAGGAGAACCCGGTCTTGGCGCCCTTGACCTGACGTTCGCCGGCCTCACCTCGCAGTTGCCACGTCAATTCGGCGAGCTGGGCGACACCGGTGGCGCCGACCGGATGGCCCTTGGCCTTGAGGCCGCCCGATGGATTTATGGGAAGCTTACCCGTGAGGGATGTCTCGCCCTTTTCGAGCGCGACGTGTCCGGTACCCTTCTTGAAGAAGCCGACTTCTTCGCTCTCCGCGATCTCGAGAATGGTGAAAGCATCGTGCAATTCCGCGACATCGACGTCGGCGGGCTTAACGCCGGCCATGTCAAAAGCCTGCTTGGCTGCCAGGCGAACCGCGGTGAGCTCCGTTGGGTCCTTGCGTTCATGAACCGCGTGGGTGTCGGTTGCCTGGCCGATTCCGGCAATCCTGACCCGATGGGGCAATCTCCTTGCAACCTCTTCCGACGCGAGAACGAGGGCAGCTGCGCCGTCGCTCACCGGGCAGCAATCGAACATCCGCAAGGGCTCGGCAACCGGAGGGTTATTCACTACGGCCTCGGGCCTCGTGAGAATGCCTTCCATGGTTATGGCCTGCTGAATGTGGGCGTAAGGATTCTTGAGCGCATTGGCGTGATTCTTGATGGCAACCATTGCGAGATGCCTGGGCTCGATGCCGTACTTCTCCATGTAGAGCCGCGCGAACATGCCGGCAAGCGATGGCAGCGTGACCCCGTAGATATACTCGACCTGGGGTTGGGAAAGCGTTGCCACGAAATCGGTGGATTCCCAGCCGGTGACGTCCCGCATCTTCTCGGCGCCCACGACCAGGGCCACATCCACCAAGCCGGATGCAACTGCGCAGGCCCCAACCTTCGCGGCCGAACCGCCCGAGGCTGGGCCATTTTCAACCACTTCCGCGGCCGCAGGGTAAAGGCTCAGCCGGTCCACGGTGGCCGAGCCGAGTCCGGTCATATGATTCAGAATGCCGGCTCCCATGTTGGCAACGATCACGCTGCGGATCGCCGTGGCGTCCAGTCCCGAGTCTGCGATCGCTCCAAGCGATGCCTCCTCGATGATGTCCAAAAGGCTGCCTTCGCTCCGGCCGAAGCGGGTCATGGCACAGCCGACTACATAGACGTTTCGCGCGAACGGCATCTTGTGATACCTTTCTGCTTCTCTTACTTCTTCTGCTCCGCTTTTCCGGCGACCTGCTGAATAAGGGTCTCTTCCCCGACCAGGCGGATTTCGGCGGCGGTCTCGAGCAACTCCTTTGAGACCGGGCGCTCACCCACCACCAGCCTGGGCTTGGCCGCGAGGTAGATATCTCGCGTCAGGGCCCACGACATCACACCGCCGAGTTCGTGGTGGACCTGGGGCCGCTCCACAAGCGGATATTCGATCATCCAGCGCCTGAAGCCTATGGGGCTCTCGGCAACTATGTAGACCTCTTCCTGGCCAAGATACTCGATGTGGTATTCCATCTTGGCCGCGAAGAGATGTGCCCCGACGCGCAGGCCGCGTCTCATGGCGATCGTGTGGTAGCTCACGCCGATCTTCTTACTGAGCGAGCGGCCGTTCACCAGACCCACGAGCGTGCCGTCGATCAAGCCGACCAGGCAATACTCGTCGCGCACGCGGTAGCGCATCCATCCTAAGAGCTCAGCATAAGTTCGGCCAGCCACGATGTCATAAAAGTCGCGGGCAACGCCGACCAGGGGCTGGACGGCCTTGAGCAGAGTCGGAACTTCTTCCCGTGCGGCCTGTCTCACCACCATTCGCTCACCACTGGCGAGCAGGATGGACTTGGGAGGATAAGGGGGAAGGTTCCTCTCGGGCGGTCTCAGGACTTCTTCGAGTTGTTTCATATTGGCCTCTCCGAAAAACCTTGAATCTCAAGGAATTTCAATCTACGCTATTCGGCGTGGATTTGCAAGCGGATTACTCCGCGCTGTGATTCAAGTTTCGAGCCCTGTTTTCGACGAGGAAGTTGTGCTTCCGAGATTCGGTTATCTGAGGCCCACGACCATAGGGATAGCCCTGAAGGCCCTGTCCGATTATGGGCCGGAGGCGCGAATCCTGGCGGGTGGGACCGACCTCCTGGTCGGCATGCAGGAAGGCGCAGCCGCGGGCCCGAGCACCAGGTACCTGATAGACATCAAACGGATTCCGGAGCTTCGCAGAATCGAGACGAGGGACGGTTGTCTCCGGATCGGGGCCTGCGTTACCGTGAACGAGCTCCACGAATACAAGCATCTGCCGGAAGGGATGGATGCTCTCCGCGAAGCTGCCTCGTGGCTGGGCACCTACCAGGTAAGAAACCGGGCAACTGTCGGCGGCAATCTCTGCAATGCCTCGCCTGCCTGCGATCTGGGCCCGCCGCTCCTGGTGCTTGATGCGCATCTCAAGGTTCTTTCGCCACAGGGCGAACGGGCCGAGCCGCTCAAAGGGTTCTTCACGTGCCCCAAACAGACCTGCCTCGCGAGGCATGATCTTGTAGCCGAGATCGTAGTTCCGGTGGCTGCCGGAATCGCGTCCGGTGCTGCCAAGCGGACGCGGATAAGGGGGCACGATCTGGCCGTGGTGAACGCCGCCGCGGCGAGCTCGGGCGGTGGGGTCAAGGTCGCGCTCGGCGCGGTCGCTCCGACGCCGCTCTTGGTTCACAGACTGGAGGGTCTTGGGCTTGGGCAGCGAGATGAGATCCTCAAAATCGTCCGTGAGTCGATTTCACCTATAGACGACGTACGAGGCTCGGGCCGCTACAGGCAGTACATGACTGAGATGTTGGTCGCAAGTCTGCTCGAGAAGCTTATGCGCAAGAAGGGACGTACGTAGATCGGATATGAGCCCGGCAAAACTCATAAGCGTAACTGTCAATGGCGAGAAGATCTCGGTCCAGGTGGAAGACAACTGGACGCTCTTAAGGCTGCTGCGCGACCAGCTTGCACTCCTCGGGACCAAGGAAGGTTGCGGCAAGGGTGAGTGCGGGGCCTGTACCGTAATCCTAAGTGGCAAGCCCGTGAACTCCTGCCTTGTGCTCGCTGTCGAGGCGGACGGCTGCGAGGTCTTGACGATCGAGGGCGAAGCGCGGCAAGGGGATTTAAGTCCGCTCCAGCAAGCCTTCGTGGATCACGCAGGGTTTCAGTGCGGCTTCTGTACGGCCGGCATGATCATGTCGGCGCGCGCCCTGTTGATGAGAAATTCCGATCCCACCGAAGATGATGTCAAGGAAGCGATCTCGGGCAACCTCTGCCGGTGTACCGGCTATAAACCCATCATCGAGGCCATTCTGGATGCGGCTTACCGGGGGCGCGCCGGGGAAGGGCGAGTCGAGACATGAAGGATGACCTCATAGGCAAGTCCGTGCCGCGAATTGATGGTGTCGAGAAGGTGACGGGCAGTGCCACCTTCACGGCCGACATCAAGCTGCCGGGCATGCTCTATGCCAAGATGCTCCTCAGTCCTCATGCTCACGCTAAGATCGTAAGCATAGATATCGAGCGGGCCAAGGGTGTCCCGGGGGTCAAGGCCGTGCTCACCGGCAAGGATCTTCCCTATCGGGTCGGGCTCTATATGGTGGATAAGCCGATTCTCGCCGACGGCAAGGTCCGATACTGCGGCGAGCCCGTGGCTGCGGTGGCTGCAACCAGCGAAGAGGTAGCGCAGGAGGCCGTGAGCCTGATCAAGGTCAAGTACGAGGTGCTCGAGCCGGTGCTTGATGCCCGGGAGGCCATAAAGCCCGAAGCGCCCCTGGTTCACGAATTCCTCCACACCTATGACTGCGTCAAGGGCGTCTTCTGCCCGATCCATCACACCAATGTTGCGAATCATTTCCGCTTGAGGAAGGGCGATGTCGAGGCGGGCTTCGCCAAGAGCCACAAGGCGATCGAGAATACCTTCTACGCGCCTCAGGTACAGCACGCGCCGCTTGAGACCCACGCAAGCATCGGGCACTGGAAGCCCAGTGGCGCGATCGAGATCTGGACTTCGGCTCAGTCGCCTTTTGCGGTGCGGCATCTCCTGAGCGTTGCCCTCGACATATCCCAGGCGCGGATAAGAGTGATGGTGCCCAACGTGGGGGGAGCGTTTGGAGGAAAAGCGGGCATTCATCTGGAGCCGCTGGTGGTCATGCTCTCCAAGTTTGCGGGCTTCCGGCCGGTCAGACTGGTTGCCACGCGGACCGAGGAGTTCATAACACTGCCCTGCCGACAGGGTCTTCACAGCAGGATCAAGACCGGCGTCACGCGCGAGGGAAGGATCGTTGCCGAGGAGATCGAGTACGTCTGGGATGCCGGGGCCTATGCCGATTACGGCGTCAACATCGGCCGGGCGTCGGGCTATTCGGGGGCGGGCCCCTACGACATCGATAATGTCAAGATCGACTCGCTGACGGTCTACACCACCAAGCCTTTCGGCACCGCCTACCGGGGTTTCGGACACGTCGAGATGTTCTGGGCGATCGAATCCCAGATGGATATGGTGGCGCGGGACCTGGGCATGGACCCGCTTGAGTTCAGAATGATCAACCTGCTCCGGCCCGGCTCGACAACCATAACCGGTGAGAAGATCACCGAGCATACCGGCAATGTCCGCAAGTGTCTGGAAGAGGTCGCGAAGGCCATCGACTGGGACGGCCGCGGCGGTGGGAGCGGGAACAGGGTGCGCGGCGACAGTGGAGGCAAGGGAGGCAGTGGAGGCAAGCTGCGGGGCAAGGGGCTTGCGGTGCTCCACAAGGCCCCTGCGATGCCGCCCAATACGGCTTCAAGCGCAATCATCAGGTTTAACGAAGATGCTACCGCCAATGTGATGGTGAGCGGAGTCGATTATGGCCAGGGCACGGCGACTGCCTTAAGTCAGGTCGCGGCCTACGCCCTGCGACTGCCGTTTGAGAAGATTCATTTCGTTTGGGGAAGGGACACTGAGTACGGACCCTACGACTGGCAGACTGTTGCGAGCCGCCTGACCGTGATGGGTAGCCTGTGCATCATGAGGGCCGCTGAGGATGCGCTCAGTCAGATGAAAGCGGTTGCCGCGCAGGCGCTCGGGGTTTCGCGGGACGATCTCGAAGTCGATGACGGACGGGTCTTTGTCACGCGTGAGCCTGCGAGAGCCCTGCGATATGAGGATTTGGTTCTTGGCTACAAGTTCCCCAATGGGAATTCGATAGGGGGCCCGGTCGTGGGCCGCGGAAGCTACGTCGCCGAGGGTCTCACCAATCTCGATACTGAAACCGGCCAAGGACTTCCGGCGCTCAACTGGACCTATGGCGCCCATGCGGTGGAGATTGAGATTGATCCCGCGACCGGCGACATCGAGATTATGAAGCTGGTATCCGCGTTCGATGTTGGGCGCGTGATCAACGATGCGCTCGCCCGGGCGCAGGTGATTGGTGGCGGGGTGCAGGGTATCGGGACAGCTCTCGCCGAGGAGTATAGATATGATGATAAGGGTCACCTCCTCAACAGCTCGTTTACCGACTACAAGATCCTTACGGCCAAGGATATCCCGCGCGAGATGATTCAGATCTTCGTGGAGACGCCCCACGACAAAGGGCCTTTTGGCGCGCGGGGGGTCGCCGAGCACCCGATGATTTCTGTGCCTACGGTGATCGGCAACGCCCTGTTTGACGCCACGGGCCTCCGGATTCACGAGCTCCCGCTGAGTCCCGAGCGTGTCTTCCTGGCGCTCAGGGCCGAACCAAAGACCGGCTCATGACACTCATAGTCGATCATGTGCGCTCTTCAGGTCTGACACTTCGAGCCCTTAGCGTAAGCGGTTTCGTTGCGGCTACGCTCCCGGCGGAGCCTGAATCGTGGAGAGTGCATTCCTGCTACAGGCGGACTGTGAATATCATTGGTGGGCGAGGCGTCTGGGTAAGTCTGCATCCGCTTGGGGTTCCGCTCCATGCGTATTCGATCATTGTCGATGTCGGTGCTGATGCGGTGCCGTTCCTGTGTGCGACGCCCGGGGAGAGCGTGCGGATCAGCAGGTCTTTGATAGAGATCGGAGATCGCGGAGTCGCGATCGTGCTTGAAGGCGCCGACACCTGGGATGCTGCGCTCGGCCGCACCGGATACTTCTCCCGGGGCTCGGCGGCGGCCGCACTCCGGGAGCTTCGCGTGCTCGCTCGAGCATGCCCCGGCCAGTCGCTTTTTCTGGCGAGGGTGCTTGCGACTCGAGCGGTGGCGCTGGCGCCGGGGCAGGACACCGATCTGCGTTCACTGCTCGGCGCCCGGATTGACGACATTCTTAACGATATCGTGGCCGCGTGGCAAGCGCAGTCGGCCGATCGGCTCGCGGCTGCACTCGGACCTGCTATAGGCCTGGGATTTGGCCTCACGCCCTCGGGAGACGATTTCGTCACGGGCTTCGTCGCCGCGGCCCATTGCTTCGCCGGCACGGATGTGTTGCCCGGAGAGGGGCTCATCGACGATCTTGTTGCCGCGATGCGGCCCTTGATCCGGTCGACTACACTGCCATCCTATTTCATGCTCAAGGCGGCTCTCGAAGGGTTCTATCCCGAACCGCTCCGGGGGCTTGTCGGCTCGCTGGCGAGTCGCGATCCAGCGAAGATGCGATTCTGCATCGATCGCCTATCGGACCTTGGGGCAACTTCCGGCCGGGATATGCTGGCAGGGGTTCTCTTCTGGTTTAAGCTTGCACTCGGGCGTGAGGAATGTCCTGCTTTTGAGGAGAATGATGAAGCACGTATCCATTGAGAAATCGGTCTACCTCGATTCGGTAAGCCTGATGCGCCTCTCTAAGAAGGTATGCGACGCACCCCGGGTCAAGACCGCCATGGTGGCCATGGCGACCGATACCAATCTGCTGCTGCTCAGAGAGGGTGGGTTTGATGTTGCGGGCCTGGGTGCCGCCTCGGCGAACGATCTCGTGATAGCCATAGATGCTCAGGACGCCGCCGCCCTTGAGGCCGCGCTTTCACTGGTGCGAAGTGAGGTCGCAGGGAGTGCAAAGCCGCAGGGCGGTGACGAGTCCGGAACCTACGTAGCCCGTGGACTCGAGAGCGCGCTCAAGCAATATCCGGATATCAACCTGGTCCTTATCTCGGTTCCCGGCAGGTTTGCCGCGTATGAAGCGGAGAAGGCGCTCCGCGCCGGGCGACACGTGATGATCTTTAGCGACAACGTATCCCTTGAAGATGAGCAGCGACTCAAAGAAATCGGAAGGGATGGGGGGCTACTGGTCATGGGCCCGGACTGCGGGACTGCCATAATCGCAGGTGCCGGACTCGGCTTCGCCAACAGCGTGCCCCGCGGCCGGATCGGCCTGGTCGCGGCTTCAGGCACCGGCGCCCAGGAAGTATCTTCCATCCTGGCGAGATCGGGACTTGGGGTATCGCAGATCATAGGCACTGGCGGGCGGGATGTCTCGGATACCATAGGCGGCGCGATGACCAAGATGGGTTTGAGCGCGCTCGTCCGTGATGCGGCCACCGACGTCATCGTGATTGTGTCCAAACTGCCATCAGAAAGGGTAGCACGGGAGATTCTCGAGCTCGCAGATGGTGGCGGCAAGCCCTGCATCGTCTATTTCGCGGGCTACGCCGGGGAGAAGCACCGAGGAGGTCTTGTCTTCACCGGGACACTCGCCGAGACTGCGGTCGAGGCTGCACTTGCGGCCACCGGGCAGGTCATCTCGCCGGTGCCTCGCGATCGGAGGCTGCCGGAACGTCTTCGGGACCTGAGGGCGAAGCTTCCGGCATCGCGCAGGTTCGCGCGAGGGCTCTACAGTGGGGGAACACTCGCCCAGGAAGCGGTGTTTATGCTCGGTGGCGCCTTGGCCCCAATGCACACCAACATGAAATTGCCGGGCACAGTCAGGCTGGAAGATGCTGCGGTGAGTATCGGGCATACCATCGTTGACTTGGGAGATGATGTGTTTACGCGAGGGCGGGCGCACCCCATGATCGACCAGGCCTATCGACTCGCAAGGCTCGAGAGGGAAGCAGCCGATCCCGAGACCGCCGTGATACTTCTGGACGTGGTCCTGGGCTATGGATGCAACGCAGACCCAGCCGGCGAGCTCGTGGAGAAAATAGAGAAAATAGGGACACACCCCATTTTTGTTGCAAGCATCTGCGGCACCCAAGGCGATCCCCAGAACTACGGGCTCCAGCGGCAGAAACTCGAGGCCGCAGGCGTAATTGTTGCCGAGACCAATGCGCACGCCTGCGAACTGGCGGGAGCGATCCTTGATTCGGAGCGGTGATTTGGTGCGGCGACCCAAGCCGGAGCATGGAACTTCTTGATTAGGAGCAATGACTGAATCAGGAGCAATGAGTGACGTGGAAGAGATCGACCGACTTCTAGACGGTGAGATCGTGGTAGCGAACCTTGGCAGCAGCATCTTTGTCGATTCCCTGCGCAACCAGGGGAAGCGGGTGATTGCGGTCGACTGGTCGCCGTCCTGCCGTGGCGACGAGCGCCTCTTCGGCGTGCTTGAGAAGTTTCGCCGCGAGGAGGTTGTGGTCGAAGGCAGGCCCACGCGACTTGACGAACTGATAAGCCGTGCCAATGCCAAGGCTCTCGAGACCCTGAACAAGGCTCATCCTTTCCTTGTGGGGATCGGGAAGGCCGTCGATGACATCCCGGGCATGGCCGATGACCTCGTGCTTCACGCCGGGCCCCCAGTCGGGTGGGAGCGGATGTGCGGTCCGATGCGTGGAGCGATCATCGGCGCCTTGATCTACGAAGACCGGGCCAAAGACCAAGCCGAGGCCGAGCGCCTCGCCGCCTCCGGCAAGATTCGCTTCGAACCCTGTCACCATCACGCTGCGGTCGGGCCTATGGCGGGCGTCGTCTCGCCCTCGATGCCGGTCTGGATCATCGAGAACAGGCACACGGGCAACCGAGCCTTTGCCACCTTGAACGAAGGCCTGGGTAAGGTTCTGCGCTTCGGGGCCTTTGGCCAGGAGGTGATTGAGAGACTCCGGTGGATGGAGCGCACTCTCGCACCGGTGCTCGGGCAAGCTCTCGAGATCCGCGGCGAAGTTGACCTCAGGGCCATGATTGCCCAGGCCCTTCAGATGGGCGACGAGGGCCACAACCGCAACCGGGCAGGGACGTCACTTCTGATACGGGAGCTTGCACCGGCCATCGCGATGGCTAGCGCAAGCAATGAGGACAAGAGCGATGTCCTGAAATTCATGAACTCGAACGATCACTTCTTCTTAAACCTCACGATGCCTGCCGCCAAGAGCTGCGTTGACGCCATAGCCGGCCTGCCGGGCTGCAGTATAGTGAGCACCATGGCGCGTAACGGCACGGATTTCGGCATCCGCATAAGCGGCCTTGGGGATCGGTGGTTCACGGCGCCCGCGCCCAAGGTCAAGGGACTCTATTTCACGGGCTTCAGCGAGGCAGACGCCAATCCCGATCTCGGTGACAGCACGGTCTGTGAGACCTACGGCATCGGCGGCTTCGCCATGGCCGCTGCCCCCGCGATTGTCCAGTTCGTGGGCGGCGCGCCTTCGGACGCCACTCGGTACACGCTTGCCATGTACGACATCACGGTCGGCGAGAGCAAGAACTATCGAATTCCGGTGCTGGGCTTTAGAGGCACCCCCACGGGCATAGATCTGATTCAGGTTGTTGAGAAATCGCTGGTGCCCGTGGTGAACACCGGAATTGCGCACAAGCAACCCGGGATTGGTCAGGTTGGGGCGGGCCTCGTGGAGCCGCCGCTTGAGTGTTTCGAGGAAGCGTTTATAGCCCTCTATGAATCATTGAAGCGGGCATAATTGAAACGAGACTAGTTACGCGGAGGAGGACCTATGAAATCGGTACAATTCGGGATCGTCGATCTCACCCAGCCACTTAGCGTGCTCACACCGCCCTGGCCCACTTACGAGCCGCTTCAGATCAAGTTCTTCAAGCGCCTCGCACCCAATGGGGCCAACGGCCAGCTGATAACCACGAGCAATCACGTGGGCACCCATCTTGACGGCCCGATTCACTTCTGCACGCACGGCGGCGACATCGCGAGCCTGCCCATCAACGATTACCTGTGCGGTCCGGGAGTTGTGGTCGACCTGAGCGATATCGCCGAGGACTATGGAATCTATACCTCTAAGGATATCGAGGCGAGAGTCAAGGTCGAGCAGGGAGACATCCTAATAATCAACACCGGCTACCATCGCTACGCCTGGGACCAGCCTGCCGGTGACGAGGTGCGCTATATGGTTCGCCATCCCGGGCCCATGATGGAATTCGCACGCTGGTGCAAGCGGAAACGCATCAAGTGGATCGGTGTGGATTGTGGTTCGGCCGATCATCCCATGAATACCAAGATCAGGGAGTGGATGCCCGCCGATGCCAAGAAAGCCGATGCCTTCCTCAGGTCCAAGTATCGCAAAGGCATCGATGACCTGTTCCCGCAGGAAGACTACCAGCTGATGCACATCGCGCTCTTCCACATACCGATCGTGCATGCCGAGAATCTCGGTGGGGACATCGACCTCGTGCTCAACCAGCGCGTCACGATTGGGTGTTTCCCCTGGAGATTCGTCGGTGGGGAGTCAAGCATCTGCCGCATCGTCGCCTTCGTCAGCCCCGAAGAGCACAAGCGGCTGCTTGCCAAGAAGCGGAAGATGCGCAAGACCCACTATGGCGATTGCGTCCCGGCATGATGCTGGAGTGCCGAAGTAGTGGCTAGCCGGCATCCATACATCCGATAGGTGATGACGATGATCAAGAGAAGTAATCGAGCCCAAGCTCCAGGCCGATGGGAGCGCGTATATGCCGTGATTCGCCGCATTCCTGCCGGGCGTGTGGCGACTTACGGCCAGGTAGCCCACCTCGCCGGACTCGGGCCGAATGCTCGGCAGGTGGGATATGCGCTTCACGCCTTGCCCGAGCGGAGTCTTGTTCCGTGGCACCGCGTCATCAACGCCCGAGGCGAGATCAGTCTGAGCCCCTGGGGCGGGGGAGATATAACCCAGCGCCTGAGGCTCGAGCGCGAGGGCGTACGGTTCGATGCGAGGGGCAGAACGGACTTGAGCCTCTTCGGGTGGAAGCCCGGATCCAAAGCATCGCCACATCATCGGGCGAGCTCCCCGAGGCGCACTGCATCTCCAGATTTCGAGTGACCCAAAACCCCCGATCGGTGGTATAGTGATGGAGGAGGTGTGAGCGATGGCAAAGAACTCGGTGGGGGCAGGAAGGTCGGTGCTCATTGGCCCCGCAGTTGCGCTGGCACTGGCCGTTCTGGTCGCCGGCCTTTGCGGCTCTGCACTCGCGGGCGCCAACGATCGGGTCGAGATTGCGATTCACGTAAAGACGCATCCCACTTCATGCACCGTGAACTATCCTGACTTCACCCATTGTAGCCAAATCACGTTCACATATCTGGGCTCGGGCGACGTCGACATCCTGCCGGTTTTCTTCGATCTCAATGAGTACACCGTGACCGAGTTCGGTCTTGAATGGCCTTCCGCCTGGGGCAGCATGTCATGGGTGAGATGCAGGGGCACCGTAGCAGTTGGCACGGTCATTCGGTCCGGTGAGGGCACGGCAATTGCCTGGTCCGGCTGCCAGCGCGGCTGGAGCATTGTCCCCGGTTATGGTTGGCTTGCTGCCAATACACCGGGGGTGATCCGTCCCGTTCCGAACCCCGCGACCGAAGAATATGGGGTCGTTGATTGCGAGCCGTCACCGGGTCCCTACCAAGACTTCCCTACCGCAGAGCCCTGCGGTGCGGGTATCGGTGGCGCGGTGGGTGATGACCCTTGCGGTGGCGGTGGCGGAAACCTGAGCACCTGGGGTGAGATCAAGTCGATGTTCAGGTAGGGCTCATTTAGGTAGTGCTCAGTCTCACGACATACTCGGCCATCTTCCCGAAGTAACTGCTGAGCTTAGGAACTGTGATGGAGAGCAGCCCCAGGAAAGCCAGAGTGTTCGAATTATCGAACCTCACGTCGGCTGCAAGGTAGGGATGGTAGATTCTCATCTCATCGATCAGGTCGCGTTCCCTCGCGGAGAGTCCTTCAGTCATCTTTGAAACGAAAGCCTCGAAATGCGCCAGCGGGATGATCTCGAAGGCGGGTCTCCCGAAGTGGCGGGCCGCCAGCAGGCTGACTTCCTCAAACGATGTCAGATTGGTCAAGCCCGCAGTAAGGTGATAGCACTTGCCCAAGGTATCCGGGCTTCCCGCGATCGCATAGATGGCGTCAGCTACATAATCCATGGGGACGAGGTCGAGGAGCGTCGTTGGATAGCCGGGCAGCGCCTTGAGATATCCGAGGTGGTAGGTCCTCAGCATTCTATAGAAGGCGCTGTAGCGTGAGATTCTTCCGGTCGTCGAATCGCAGATCACAATACTGGGCCGGTGGATGGTGATGGGCAGATCGCTCATGGCTCGCCGCATCAACGATTCAGACTCAAGCTTGGTGCGCTCGTAGGTGTTGTTGTGTTCCTGGCCGAGGTCCAGGTCGTTTTCCTTGATGAGTCCCTTGCGCTTGCCGGCAACATAGGCGGTCCCGACATAGTCGATCCGGTCGAGCTCCCGGCAATTCCGTGCGAGGGCAAGGATGCCCTCCGATCCAGCCACGTTGATGCTCCGCGCCTCTTCGAGCGGGAGATCGAAGCGCACCGCCGCGGCGCAATGGATAATGTGTGAGGTGCGGGCCGCAAGATCGCGGTATTGCGTTTCCTTGAGACCGAAGTTGGCGAGCGAGATATCGCCCTCGAGGATTGATACCCGCAGGCCCAGGGAGGAAGCGTCGGCCGCGGGATAGAACTCGCCGAAAATCCGCTCCATCCTCACCTGCGGACTCTCGTCCCGCCGTCTTCTCACCAGAAGAGTGACTCTCACGTCGGGTCGGGTGATAAGCCACTTGTGGAGCAGGCTGCTGCCTATGAAGCCCGTCGCGCCGGTAAGAAAGATCTCGCCCTTCATCAGGTGCTGGAGCCCCCGGCATACATCGACGTGATTTCCGCTGCATATTTCTCGGCGATCTTACTGCGCCGGAGCTTCAAGGTCGGCGTCAAGAGATCGTTTTCCGTGGTGAACCCCTCGGGCAGCAAGACAAAGACTTTGATCTTCTCGAAGGGGGCGCACTCAGCCGTTGCCTTCTCGATCTCACGGGCTATCAGGCGCTTGACCTCATCCTTCCTGACGAGATCCGGGTAGTCGACCCAGCCAAGCATGGTCTCGTCGGCAAAGCGCTTCACCGACTCCTTTGCGGGAACGATCAACGCTGTGATGAATTTCTGCCTATCGCCGCACAGCATCACCTGGTCAATGTAGGGGCTCCGAACAAGTTCGAACTCGATCTGCAAGGGGGCCACATTCTTTCCATAGGAGGTGACGATGATCTCCTTAAGG
The DNA here is from genome assembly GCA_043808325.1 of Candidatus Eiseniibacteriota bacterium. Taxonomy (GTDB): domain Bacteria; phylum Arandabacterota; class Arandabacteria; order Arandabacterales; family Arandabacteraceae; genus JAZDEY01. The sequence goes on along the minus strand of JAZDEY010000078.1, from coordinate 9,475 downwards.
CGTCCGGTTATCACCAGGTTGCCGCGCTCGTCGAACCTGCCCTGGTCTCCGGTGTGGAACCAGCCTTCCTTATCGATCGCCGCGGCGGTCGATAAGGGCTTGTTGTAGTAACCCCTCATCACGTTCGGGCCTCGCACCAGGATCTCGTCGTGCTCACCGATCTTCACTTCCACGTTGTCGATGGGTTTCCCCGTGGTGCCGAGGCGGTTGTCTTCGGGTGTGGCGACTGCGACCGTGGGTGATGTTTCAGTCAGCCCGTAGCCTTCTACGATCGGGAACCCCAGGACCCAGAGAGTCTTCGCCAGCCTCCGGTCAAGGGGCGCACCTGCCGATATCAGCAGGCGCAACCTGCCACCTGTCAGTTTGCGGAATTTGGAGGCGACCAACCTATCGTAGTACAGGCACTTGAGCCTGAGTGATAGCGGGACCGGTAACTCCTTGTACTTCAGGTTGCAGCAGCGGTTGAGATTCTCGATAGCTGCGAGCACCAGTTGCCTGCTGAAAGATGAGCTCTCCGCAACCCTCTTCTCAACGAGTTCGTAGGTCTTCTCCATGACCCTCGGAACAACGACCAGGATGGTAGGGCGGATCCGTAAAGCGTCCTCGGCCACGGTCCCCACACCGGTTGCGTAGGCGATGGTGGCGCCCGCAAAAAGCATGGAATAACAGCCTGCGGTCCTCTCGAGCATGTGGCAGAGGGGAAGGAAAGATAGCAACACGTCGTCGGGAGTGACGCGGAATCTTTTCACCCCTGCCTTAGCATTGGAGACGATGTTGGCATGCGAGAGGACGACGCCCTTGGGCTCACCGGTGGTGCCCGAGGTGTACACGATGGTCGCAACATCGTCGGGGGTAACCTGGACGGAGGCCGGAGCATCGTTCATGCGGGCGGATTCACAGATCAGGTTTCCTCCGCCACTCTTCAGGTCGGAGAAGCTCAAGAATCCCGTGCTCCGCTCCAGATTCTTGGTGTCAAACACCACGACCGTGCGCAGCTGGGCAACGTCGCCTCTGACACTCTGAATGGATGCAAGAATCTTGGCATCTTCCGCGAAGACCAGTTTGCTGCCTGAGTCTCTTAAGATGTAGGCTATCGCTGATGGTGTGAGCGTATGATAGATGGGTACGACGATTGCTCCGAGCTTTAGGATCGCCAGGTCGGCTATCACCCAGTCGGGGCCATGATAGGCGCAGATCGCGATCCTGTCATCCTTCTTGATCCCCAGTTTCCTCAATGATTCCGCGGCCTGGGCCACGCTATCGCGGAGCTCGCCATAGGTTATGCTCTGATAGACACCAGCATCGTCCTTGTACATCAGGGCAACGCGCTGAGGAAAGAGATCGGCGGCCTCCAGAACTGCCCCATGGATGGTGGTCGCTGTGATCTCCCGGCTGGGTCTCAGCTTGTGCTCGGGCTCTCGGCCGACCATGTGATCTCTCCAATGCTCGCGCCTAATCTCTGTGGCGAGCCAGCCATTCTGTCACTCGTCTGATGGGCTCCGGATTGCCCTTAAAATCCCGGGTCTTGTAGTTGTCGTAGCTCTCCCTCTTGTCCTTCGCGAACGCGTAAGCGTGATCGGTTCCGGATACAACCTCGAGGGTGATGTCGCGATTGCCGGAAGCCACTATGACGTCTCTTATCGTTTCGTGGCAAGCGAGCTGGGTGAGGAAGTCGGAGGAGCAGTACACAATCAGAACGGGCTCGGTGACCGCGCCATACACTTCCGGCAGATTGAGATTCAACTGCTCCCGCCAGTAGTTGACAGAGCGGTCATCCATGATGCGGCCGCTGCTATTGACATACTTGGCGAGCGCCGGATTTCTCCTTAGGATCGCTGCGGTGGAGTCGCCTCGGGCCGCCGAGGTCATGAGGTCCAGGTATTCCTTGAGCTTGATATCGGTCACGGCTGCCGAATCCCCGGCGAACGAGGACTGGAGCCGCAACGTCTCGAGTGACCGCTCATAGAAGGTGCGGCCTATGGTACACGAGGTTATAAGTCCTGCGGTCTCGCGTTTGCCGGCCAGCACCGAGGCAATCATACCGCCCGTGCTGTGCCCCATTACGAACACTCTAGCCGGATCGACATCTTCGCGGGTAGCCAGGTAGTCGAGCGCCGCGAGATTGTCACCGACCTCGGTGTCGAAATCGGTCGTCCGATAATCGGCGCCTTCGGAATCGCCGTAGCCCCGCAGCTCGAATCGCAAGACTCGGAAGCCGCTGCGCGATACGGCATTGGCGATCTCACGCCCCATATCATAGTAGGGCAGGGCCGTCAGGCGCGGGCTGCCGAGCGCACTCACCAGGAGCAAGGCGGGCAGTCTTTGTCCCGCGCTCCCGCTCGGTGACGTTACAACTGCGCGCAACCTCACATCACCGCTCTTGAAGCAGGTGTACTCCACATCTAGATCGTCGCCGGTCTCCTGAGGGAAGGTCCCGAGCACCAGGGTGTCGGCGAGAGCCTTGCCCCCTCGCACAAGCGAGACGGTTATCTTGTCACCGGCATAGTAGAGCCGGGTGATACTCGCGAGGCCTGAACCATCAAGGACTTCGCGGTCGTCGCATTTCTTTACGACGTCGCCGACCTTGAGCCCGGCGCGCTCCGCAGGTGAGCCGGGTACGATCTGGGATATGATGATGCCGCCGGCGCTGGGTAGTCTCAGGGTGTCCTTATCGGTCGTAGTGATGTCGCGATAGCCGAATCCCGCGAGACCGCGTGCCTTGAGTTCGCATGGGGCTAGGGCCGAACCGGCGCTCAGCAACGCGGAGCCTGCGATCAGGGCGAGCAAGCTCCCAAGCGTGATGGCCCAAGGGACCTTCGATTGGCTTGTGGCACCTAGCATCTACGTGATTCTCCTTTGGATGGCCTGCCGCTCGAAACGCGAAGGGCCGCAGCCCCTGCATCAGTTGGTTGCGGCCCCTTGCGCCGGATCGGGTTTCGCTAGAAGTCAAAGTCGAGAATCAGAGCAAATTGATTCTCTTTGAGCGGATCGTCATTTCCGGTCTGTTTGTGGGTGAACTCGGCGTGGAGAGCTACATTGACGGCGGTCCAGTCGCCCATGTAGTATCTCACTAGCCCCGAGTAGGCCTTGACCTCCCGATCGCACTCACTGCCGGGCGGCGTGACCCAGTTGTAGAGCGCGGATGCCACCAGCCGATTGTTCCGGAGCCCGGCCCAATCCAATTCCACGAATCCGCCGGAGTACTTGTAGGCCTCACCCAGGCCGAACAGATTGAGCTCCTTGGCATCCAGCCCCTGCAGGAACAAGGCCTGAAGATTCAGGGTCTTCCAGTTGAGGCTGGCGTTGCCCCCAATGCGGTAGAAGGTATGGTTGGCCTTCTCGTACGCCGGGGGCGGCTCGCCGGTCTCTATGCGTTTGGGCTGCCACCCATAGTAGGCGAAAGCGCCGATCCGCTGGCCCGCACTCTGGCCATCGCCCTTCATGAAGGTCTTGGACAGGTTCAGGTAGACATCCTTGTGCTTGTTAATGTCGGGGTTCCCCCCGTTGCCGTTGACCACGCCGACTCCGTACTTACACCCGCGCTTGCAGTGTCCCGTGACCTCCAAGCCCAGCTGGTTGTCGTCGAAGTTGAAAGCGACCGCGGGCGAAGTGAAACCATAGATCTCATATGGCTGGAAGACGTAGTAGCTTCGCTTGGAGCTTATCGCGTGATAAGCGGGCTCGAACCTACCGACCCTCAGATTCACGAGATCGGGCACGATGTTGCTGAAGACCAGGTTGGCGGACTCGATGGTTGCAAGCTGGGATGGGTTATGCCCGCTCTCGCGGGGCCCCGAGGCATCTGCAGCAGGCTCATCGATCCTCGGCGTATAAATGAACAGAAACGAGATGTTCTTATGCAGTACGCCGGCCGCCAGGAGATCAAACCCAAAGATGTTGAAGGTATTGGTCGTCGTCTTGTCGCCGCCCGACTCCGAGTCGTAGAGCGAAAAACCCGTCGTAGTCCTTACGGCCAAGGGGGGCGAAGTCGCGAATATGTTCTTCTCTCCGCCGACCTGCCCGGGGATCTGGTAGCCGTTGTCCCTGAAGCGCTGACCGAAATCGTTAAGCTTGATGAAGGCGACGTGGCACATATTGCAGTTGAAGCCATGCTTCCTTGCAAAGGCAGGAATAGCATCGCTCTCGGCCGGTAACAACAAGAAGATTGCGGCTGCCAGCAAGATAAGAGCGCCCAACGTTCTCATTTTGGTCTCCTTTACTTTGGAAACTCAGATGCCGGCACGGGCTTTACATTAGCCACTTCCGGATTGGTGCTTGTCACCGCCCGTTTCATGAAGGCAACCAGCGCGGCCTTCTCCCCGGCCGTGAGTCCCAGCGGAACCATCAGGGGATCCAGGTTGGGATCGCCTGTGCCCCCGCCCTTATCGTAGAAGTCCACCACGGCCTCGAGCGATGTCTCACCGCCGGTATGCATATAAGGTGCGCGGAGACCCGCGTCCCTCACGGTCGGCGTCTTAAATGCGCCCATATCTCTTGGGTCTTTGGTCACTGCATATCTTCCCTCGTCGGGCTTGCTTCCAGGCGCCGGCGGGACACCGAGGTTGTGGAATCTTCCGTCAGTGAAGTTGGCTCCCCAATGGCATGCGGTGCAGTGGCCCTTGCCGTTGAAGATCTCAAGGCCTTTCCTTTCCTCGCAGGTGAGCGCTGTCTCATCCCCTCTCACGTATCTATCGAAGGGGGAGTCGGTGGTGACCACGGTGCGCTCATAGGCAGCTATCGCCTTGGCGACCTGATCCAACGTGATCGGGGTCGTTCCGAAAACGGCCTTGAATTCCTCGACGTAACCCGGAACATCGTTGAGCGTCCTTATCATCCCGGCATGGGTATTGCCCATCTCAATGGGATTGGCAATCGGGCCAGTGGCCTGCTCCTCAAGGGTTGCCGCTCTCCCGTCCCAGAACTGAAGCGGTAGATAAGCGGCATTCGACACTGGGGGAGACCTGCGGCCGCCGCGCTGCCCGGCGATGCCCTCGCTCGTAGGCCCCTTGTCGGACCATCCCATCTGCGGATCGTGGCAGGTGGCACAGCTTATGGTGTTGTCCTTTGAGAGCCTGGGATCAAAGTAAAGCTGCTTGCCGAGCGCGACGAGATTGGGAGACATGGGATTGTCCGGCGGCACTGGAACGGGCGGCAGGTTGCCGATCTGCTGAGGGCCTGCCGAGTGATAGCTTACCGTTGTGATGGGCGGCGCGTCGGCCGCATGAAGAACCTGGGGGAGCACCAAGACTGCGAGGATGAGCAAGATTCTGATTCTACGCATACTGCCCTCCTTGGTTGGGTTGGCACTCATTTCGATCTGAGTCGAGATTCGGTGCTGATTCCTGATCCCTCCTTTCCTCACAACCACCCCGACCGCTGATTCTAGTCCGGGCACGGCCGTACGTCAAATGGTTTCTGAGCGGTTCCAGATTGCCCTAATGCAACCGCAGCAATCTCCCGACATCAAAGAATAGGGGGCCGTTGTGGGGGTAGGAACCGGAGTAAGGCGTATGAATAGGACCAATCTAATTATGGTAGGTGCTCTCGTGAGTCTGGGGCTCATGCTTGCGGCCCCGGTCAACGCTCAGGACTCCGTTTGGGGGACAAGCTCGGCTTCGCTTTCGAGCGACCCGGGGTTCGTGGGCTACTGGAAATACTGTCTGACGATCACCTGGGACGTCACCACTTATGGCGGCAGGTCCCATGCGCTGAGCCATATCTCCATCCTGCTGGGCCTTGAGAATTGTCCGCGCGCCTGCGATTTTGGCTACTTCGTATTTGCGGATACCGTGGGCTACGGCACAGGTGAGAAGGGCTGTACCGCCCACTACTATAGCTATTTCGAATGCAAAGGCGATCCGACAATTCCGGTGCGTATGCCGACTGTGAAGTTTGAACCTTACGAAAGCGGCTGTGAGCCCGGGGTCGCCGGCACTGCGATCGTATGCTTCTATTCGGTCTCGCCACCTAAACCGATTTACTCGTTTCTGCGTCCTATCTGGATAAAGTTCGGGCTCAACGTGACCGATGGCCCGCTTGTGGGAGTGCTTCCCAACTGCATCAATCCTAGTAATGCCCTCGAACCCTCAACCTGGGGAGCCATAAAGGCGCTCTTCGACTGACCGAGATCTGCCCGCCCCCGATATGGCTTGACCCTGTGATCCCGCGCAGGTAGAATCTCGCCGACTGCCAATCATAAACGGAGGGCGAGAACGTGCACTTCACGTCGATGTTCTGGATCTGGGCGATACTCGCCGCGGTCTTCATAATCGCTGAAATCTTCACCGCCGGTTTCTATCTCTTCCCGTTTGGAGTGGGGGCCGGTATCGCGGCTGTCCTTACCATGCTCGGGCTGCCGTCATGGCTCCAGTGGCTTGCCTTCATAGTCATCTCGGCGGCCCTGGTGATCTTCTCGCGCAAGCTCGCAGATAGACTCACGAAGGAGCCACCCGAAAGGGTGGGATCCCACAGGGTGATCGATGAGATCGGGCTCGTGATTGAGCCGATCGACCCTCTGACCGACACGGGACGCGTCCGAGTCAAGAAGGATGAATGGCGAGCCACCAGCGCGGATGATACCAAGATCGAAAAGGATGCCAGGGTAAGGGTCTTGAGAGTCGACGGAACTCATCTCGTTGTTGAAAGACTGGAAGGCGGAAAAGAGTAGCGTGACACATTTTCCTGGAGGGAAGTCGTGGAACCGTTAGCCATAATTGTCGGCATCATTATCTTCATAATTGCCATAACCGGTATGCGGATCATCAGGCCCTATGAGAAGGGTCTGGTGGAGAGGTTTGGCAAGTACCAGCGCGGGGTCGAGAGCGGGCTGCGGCTGATTATTCCGATGGTGGAGCGACTGCTCAAGGTCGACATGCGCGAGCAGGTGGTCGACGTGCCTCCCCAGGAAGTGATCACCAAGGACAACGTGGCGGTCACGGTCGATGCGGTTGTCTACTACGAGGCGACCGATCCCGTGAAGCTCAAGTACAACGTCGTCAATTTCACTCTAGCCGCGGTGAAGCTGGCCCAGACCAACCTGAGGAACGTGGTCGGAGAGATGGCGCTTGATGAGTGCCTCACCGCGCGCGGCACCATCAATGCGAAGCTCCGGGCGGTGCTGGATGACGCGACCGACAAGTGGGGTGTGCGGATCGTGCGGGTCGAGATCCAGCGGATCGAGCCTCCGGCCGACGTCACCGAGGCGATGCACCGTCAGATGAAAGCCGAGCGAGATCGGCGTGCCAAGATTCTCGAGGCCGAGGGCGACAAGCAGGCAGCGATCACGCGGGCAGAGGGGCAGCGTCAGGCGGCGATACTCCAGGCCGAGGGTCAGGCCGAGGCTATTCAGAAGGTAGCGACTGCCGATAAGTTCAAGCTGACTACGGTTGCCGACGGCGAGGCTCAGGCAGTCACCAAGGTCTACAACGCAATCCATGAGGGCCGCCCAACGGCGGACCTGATCGCCATAAAGTATCTCGAGGCGTTACGGTGGGTGGCTGAAGGCAAAGCCACCAAGATATTCCTCCCGATTGAGACGTCGGGCATCTTGGGGAGCCTTGCCGGCATCGGTGAGATCTTCCGCGAGGTCAAAGGCGATAAGGGCGCGCAGCCTGAGGGACCACAGAGTCCGAAGTAGTGGAAGTGGACATAGAAGCTGGCGAAGCCTGCTCTTGCCATCGTGGCTCCCGATGGCTAAAGTTAGGTATGACTTTCGGATGTAGATTGGGAGCCAAGCCTGCCCTGCCGGGAGTAAGCCACCTGGCATGGCCGGCAAGCCTGCTTGTTCTTGCGGCTCTCGTCACGGTCGCCTGCGCGGCCGGGTGGGCAGCCGAAGAGACTCCTCATGGGCAAGGTCTCATCCTTCCGGAATTCAAAGTCCCCTACTGCGAGATCAGAATGCCGCGCTCTCTTGCTCCGCTTCCAGCGCACTTTGACTGGCGGGAGCAGGGCAAAGTAAGTCCGGTCAAGGACCAGGGTAAGTGCGGGGCGTGTTATGCCTTCGCCTCAATCGGCAATATCGAGTCAAAGATGCTGCGTGAGGGCGCCGGCAGCTTCGATTTCTCCGAGAACAACATCAAGGAGTGCTCCCCGTACGGAGCCAAGTGCCGGGGCGGGAACTACTGGATAGTGGCGAATTACCTGTCCCGTGGGGGTGCGGTGCTTGAGGCATGCGATCCCTATGTCGAGGCCGTTGCGGGCTGTAAGACCGATTGCCCCAGCGTGAAGACCCTTCTCGATTGGCGAGCCATCTCTGAGGACTCGCTGCCTCCCACCAATGTGCTGAAGGCCTACCTCATGACCTATGGCCCGCTGTTTATCGGCATCAACGCAGGGCACGGGGATGCTTGGTACAGCGAATTCCTGAACTATGACGGCTCGTACACCTTGCATTATACCGACCACGTCGGCTATCGCGACCTCAACCACGCCGTGCTGTTGGTCGGCTGGGACGACAACCTGATTCATTCCGGCGGCCAGGGCGGCTGGATTGTGAAGAACAGCTATGGCGCCTTGTGGGGTGGGCCCTGCGGCTATGGCGACGAAGGTGGGTATTTCACAATTGCCTACGGCTCGGCAGGCATAGGACGGACTTCTTCGTTCATCTATGAGTCTCAGGATTTCGACCCCGATGGGCGGCTTTTCTTCTACGACGAAGCGGGCTACTTCAAGGGCTTCGGCTATCACAGCACTGAGGGATGGGCGATGTGCAAGTTCGTGCCGGCTGAGGATGTCGTGCTCCAGCGGGTGGAGTTCTGGTCGGTCGATGCCATTCCCGATGCCGACGTTTACATCTACGATGATATTGACGGCATGACGCCGACCAACCTTATCGCAAGCCAGCTCGACTACGCTGTCGAGCTCAGGGGGTATCATTCGATAAGTCTCGACTCTCGGCCGGTGGTTCATGCCGGCGATGACGTATACGTTGCGGTCAAAATCACCGCTGCATCCGACACGGTACCGATACCGGTCGATGCCCTCGGGCCCAAGGTTCAGCATGTTTGCTACACCAGCCCGGATGGAATCACGTGGTACGAGTTCACGGCCGGCGACCTCGCCATCCGGCTACGCGCCACACTGGATAACGACGGGACCCCTCCGGAGATTTCCATATCGGCAAAGCAGGATCCGATTGCTACCAGCGAGCTCGAGGTTTCCGTTGACATTTCCGAAGCCATAATTGATGCAAGTCTTCTGCTGACGATCGGGGCGGACACACTTGAGATGCAGCGCATTGCCACTCCGGGCTACAAGTACCGGGGCACTTACGAGATCAAGGGAAGTGGCGTTGCCGAAATTGCTGCAAGCGCGAGGGATCTCGTGGACAACCTCGGAGTCAATGCCATTCTTAGTTGAGTTTCTCGACGGCTCCGCTGCGATGGTCACGCTACTGCGACCCCGACCGTTTGCTCGTCGAGTTTCAACTCTCTCCTCAAGGCTTCTCTAAGCCTGGGCAGGTACCGATATCCCATGA
>JAZDEY010000077.1:0-6249 GCA_043808325.1 Candidatus Eiseniibacteriota bacterium | reverse complement strand
ACCGGAATTGGTGACTGCCATCGAGGAATACATCCAATGTCATAACGAGGACCCGAAACCCTTTGTCTGGACCAAGCGAGCCGAAGAGATCGTCGAAAAGATCTCTCATTGTAAAGCCGTTATTGAAACACTACACTAGGGTGCCGCCAAGAGTTATCGAGGAGAGACCACGGCTTGTAATCACCGGTGGCCAATCGGGCTGAAGCGCCATGGCGAGGCAGACTGGACCCCAGAACACAAGCACCCGCGCGAGGGCATTCCACAATGTGACATCCCCACCATCCCGAGCCGTCAGACGAATCCCCTGAATACGCTGCCCGGGGGTCGCGCGCCAGCGCCGGGGCACTAGCACGAAATACACGCCGGGCCAAGCCAGGAGAGCCAATCCCAGTACAAGCCTTCCGGGGATCGAGTAGTACAATAGGGTAGTGAGGAAATAGCCCTTCATCCCAAAGAAGAGATATGCGATCGCGGCAAGCGGGGCCATCACCAGCAAGAGATCAGTCAGAAAGGCAAAGGCTCGCTTGATAAGTCCGGCTGGCACTACGGGCCCAGGATAGGCTTCGTGTATCGCAGCCAGCAACTCCGCGCTGGTCTGAAACCGGTCCTTGGCATCGCGGGCCATCATACGGCGGATAAGTTGGCGCACCTCCGGGGCGCACTTCATATCGGCGGGTAGCTCCGGAACTGGGTCGACCAGCCGACGGGTCAGGACCCCTAGCGGGGTCTCGTGCTCAAATGGGGGCTTCCCCGACATCAACCTATATAGGGTCGCGCCCAGAGAGTAGATGTCTGAGCGCTCATCAACCTTCTCGCCACGGGCCTGCTCGGGGGAGGCATAGTCCGGAGTTCCCACGAAGCCCGCGGTCATGGTTGCCGCGGATTCGATTGCCACCGACCGGGCGATGCCAAAGTCAAGAATCTTGGCAGTGCCATCAGAGGTAAGCATTATGTTCGACGGCTTTATGTCCCTGTGGACGATGCCTGCACGGTGAGCAAACTCGAGCCCACTTGCGACTTGCGTGGCAATGTCCAGCACCTTCTCAGGAGGAACACGGCCGCGCTTCGACAAGACTTCGAGGGTCTCACCGTCTATCCATTCCATCGCAAAGAAGAAACTGCCCTCAGCACGCCCAATGAAGTGAATCTGTGGCAGATTGGGATGAGCCATCCTGGCAATCATCTTGGCCTCGCGAACAAAGCGATCCTGAAGCTCCGGGTCTTGACTCAGATGGGCAGAGAGCACCTTGACTGCCACCTGACGATCTAGAAGGGTATCCTTGGCCTTGTACACCGTGCCCATACCGCCCTGGCCGATCATCTCCAGAATCTCGTAGTGGGCAAGGAATCTTCCCTCTCCGGATCCAGCCTTGAGGGGCTGTATATCGCCCATGCGGCTGCCTGAAGCACTTGCCTTACTCTTATGGTCCTCGCCCTGCTGGCCGTGTTCGGAGGCGAATTCAGACGGCCTGGTAACGTCTGAGCCCTGCTTATCGTCCAATAACATCTGCCACCTCCTCGCGGCTTGCTTCTGTCTTGGACTCGCTCTCGCCGAATCTGTGATGCTCAGCATAAGGCCGGACGAAGTCGCGGTCAACCTTCAAACGAGATGCCTTCCCGCGGCAATTAAAAGGGCTTGCGCCTCCTCCGGGGTCCCGCTACACTGAACCCGACTGCAGCTCCGCACGGATGCGGAACGATTCCCGCAGAACCAGAAAGGGCACGCGCGTGATCGGCTCAAACCGATTGTCTCGTAACTGCATTCTGGTTGTGCTGCTTCTCCTGCCCCTGCTCGCTCCCATCATTTCGAAGGCTGCCGATGGAGACCTTTCCACCTTCGATCTTGCGAACGGCCTCAAGATCTACGCCGTCGAAAAACATTCATCGCCCATCGCTTCGGTTGAGGTCTGGTACCGCACGGGATCTCTCGACGAACGGCCGGGTATCCGTGGTCTCTCTCACCTGTTTGAGCATATGATGTTTCGGGGCTCGGAGCACTTCGGGCCCGGGGAGCACTTCCGAAGGATCAATCAGGTTGGAGGCACCAACGGTGCCTACACCAGCGAGGACGTAACTGTCTACCACCAGGTTGTGCCGGTCTCGGCTGTGGACCTGGTTATGGAGATGGAAGCGGATCGGATGGCGCGCCTCAATCTGGGCGAGGAAGTGCTTAAGACCGAGGTCGAGGTCGTCAAGGAGGAGTATCGGGTGACCTTCGAGAACAACCCAAGAAACAAGATCCTCGACCACTTCTGCAGGCAATACTTCGGAGACCATCCTTATATCTACGACGTGATCGGTGTGATGGAAGACCTGGACACGGTGTCGGTAGCAACGTGTCTGGCGTACTACGAGTCCCGCTACGCCCCGAACAACGCTACCCTGATCATTGCGGGCGATGTTGAGCCCGAGCAGGTCCTCAAGATGGCCGAGCATCACTTTGGCTCCATTTCCCCCCGCGATAGCATCGCCCCTGATCCGCCACCACCAGCGCCCTTGCCCCCGCAGGCGCTATACGGCAAGAACTACCTGGGCATCCCCTTTGCCGGTGTGGCCTACCGACTGCCCCCGGCTGGCCATCCGGACATTCTGGCTTTGGAATTCCTCTTGAGAACTCTCAGCGACGGACTGTGGTATAACCTGACAATCAAGTCGTCGCTGTGCGTAGCCGCGGAAGTGAAGCGTGATTTCTTCCGGCAAGCCTCGGTCGTTTGGATTACCTGCGATCATCTTCCCGGCGTCTCTCAAGAGGATGTCCTCAGCGCCATAGACGGGCAGATAGCCGGTCTAGTGGCCCAGCCCTTCGCGCCCTGGGAGATCGAGCAGACCAGGAACTACATGCTGCTCGGCGAAACGCTTGGGCGGGCGAGAGTCGCAGAGATTACCTCCGGCCTCGGGGATGCCCTGTTTCGCGCTGGAGACCTCGAGAGATACACTAGGCGTATCGAGCAAATTGAGGCCCTTACGCCTGAGATCTTGCTGGAAATCGCAAGGCGCTACCTCGTACCCGAGAACCGGACCGAGCTGGTGATCGAACCCGAGAATCCTTCGCCCCAGCCCGGAGATGGAGAATAGCTTGCGACCACACCTCATGCTTCGGAGTCTTGCGATGTGCCGCTCTCTTAATCATGCGACGATTACACTGCTCGTTCTACTCATAGCATCATCGGCGTACCCCACCGAGATTAGACTGCCGGAGTTCAGGACCGTCCAACTCCCAAATGGGATGGTGCTTCATGTCGGTGAGAACCACAGCGTTCCGGCTGTGACTGTCAGCGTCGTTCTTCCTTGCGGATACGAATATGACCCGCCAGGCAAGCGCGGGCTGGCCCGGACCACAGCAGAGGCCTGCTATGGCGGCGGTATACCCGGCATGGAAGATGGTCCCCAGGGCGGGCTCATGCGCCTTGGCAGCCAGATTACGAGGTGGACCGACTACGATGGAACTGTCTTCTCCATGACGTCGATTAGCTCCAATTGGAAGGCGGCTCTAGACATTCTCGCCAAGATCATCCGTGTACCCATCTTGTCGAAGAGGGAGATAACGCGTCAGCGCGACGCGAGCATCTCAGCCACAAGTCGCAATCTGGAACAGCCTGCAAGCCTGGCAAGGCTGAACTTGCTGGATTTGCTGTATGAAGGCCCTCTGAGTGAGCCCCCAACTGTCGCGGCTGCCAAGAGCATTTCGCGGGATGATGTGGTTGGCTTTCATAGCCGGCACTACCTCCCCAATCGTGCCATCCTGGTCGCCATCGGTGACTTCAACGCTAATGAGGCAATTGAGGTCTTGCGAGGGGCTTTCGACGATTGGCCAAAGGGAAACGAGCCGCCGGAAGCGCCCCAGTCTCGCCTCCGCATCGACGGCCCCAGAGTACTCCTGGTCGACAAACCCGATCTTACGCAAGCGACTATCTGGTGCGGCCATGCCGGTCTGCAATCTTCCGATCCCGACCGGTTTGCCTTCGCCATAGCAAATACTGCTCTGGGCGGCCATTTCAACTCCCGGCTCCAGACTAGGCTTCGTAGCGAAGGCGGTCTGACCTATCACGCGGGCAGCTTCCACTCCGGCCAGCTTCGCCACGGCCAGTTCATTGTCTCGACTTATACCCGGAACGAAGAACTTGGGTGTGCGATTCATGAAATCGGAAGCGTGCTCGCGGATTTCACTCGCTCAGGCATGACCCCAGACGAGTTTGGGACGGCGCGGAACTACCTCCTCGGAAACTACCTTATCTATCATGAGACCCCCCAGCAGGTTACAGAAGGTTTGATTTGGGCTCTCGCTATGGGCCATTCCATAGAGGACTACGCGGCCGAGCCCGCACACTTCGAGGCTGTGACCCTGGAGGAGGCAAATCGGGCAATGGCAAGTCACATCACGCCTGACAGGATGGTCTGGGTGATTGTCGCCGACAAAGATAAGATCGGTAGCGCTCTCGATGCGCTCGGCGACTACGAGACGGTCTACTACAAGGACTCACTCAATCCAAGATAGCAGCAACGCCCCTTGAATTCCGGATCCGCTTGCGATATACTGGATTTGTTCCCCAACGATACAACTAAGGAGGCAGACATGCGGTTGTGCATGAGAGTACTCGTTGTGCTCGCCACTCTGATTCCCCTGGGCGGCGGCATTTCCGCCGGGGCCCCTGCGACAGAATGGACGAGGGCCTATTGGCAGCCCTATGGTAACGCTGGTTTCTCTGTCGACCAGACCTCAGACGGCGGGTACGTGATTGCAGGTTACACGTACTTTCCCGACGAGCCCTACGAGCAAGCCTACGTGATCAAGACGGATGCAGTCGGGGATACCCTCTGGACCAGAACATATGGTGGGAACGGGCTTGAGGAAGGCAGTTGGATCGAAGAGACCTCGGACGGCGGCTACATCATCGTCGGATACACACAAGCTTGGTACGATAGCGACAGAAACATCTTGCTGATCAAGACCGACGCGGGCGGGGACACCTTGTGGACCAGAACCTACGGAGGGTTTGGTGAAGATGTGGGCGATTGTGTGAAGGAAGTGTCCGGCGGCTACATCGTTGCCGGCACAACGTCCTCTTTCGGGGCCGGGTCCAGCGATGTCATAGTCATAAGGACGGACGCCGACGGAGATTCTCTTTGGATGAGAACCTTCGGAGGTCCCGCTGCCGATTACGGATTCTCAGTTGAGCAGACGCAAGATCAAGGTTTTGTCGTTGCCGGATACACTGAATCATTTGGTGCGGGCGGGAACGACGCGTATCTAATAAGGCTGGATTCAAGTGGCGATAGCCTCTGGACCAAAACCTACGGGGACACTGGGAATGACTCGGGATACTCGGTTGAGCGGTCCCCCACCGGATATGTCCTCGCAGGCTTCACTACCAGCTCTGGTGCGGGGGGTGCTGATGTGTATCTTGTCGGCACCGACCTTGACGGTGAGGCACTCTGGACCAGGACCTACGGAGGCCCGAACGATGACTACGCCGGTTGCGTAGAGATAACTCGTGACGGCGGATACCTAGTCGTAGGGCATACGGAATCCTTTGGGGCCGGGTATGCAGACATCTATGTAATCAAGACGGATGCATCCGGGGATACTCTCTGGACCAAGACGTACGGGTATGACTGGCTTGACTACGGCTATGCCGGTCAGGAAACGTATCCGGATAGCGGATATATCATCGTCGGGTCTATCGGGCATTGGGAGATGCGCGAGGCCATATACCTCATTAAGATGGAGGATACGCCATCTTCTGTGGGCCCCAGTGCCGAGGCGCTGCCGGGAGCGATTTGCCGGGGACGGCCGAATCCTTTCAATCGGATAACGGAGATCAGCTTCTCGGGTCCGGGTGCAGAGCGAGCGCGAATCGCGATCTACGACATCCAAGGCAATCTCGTAGCCAATCTTCCCAAGACGAAGGTCGAGGATGGGTGCTGCGCGGCCACATGGGATGGGAAAGCCGGTGACGGACGCCTCATGCCGCCCGGCCTATATTTCTGCAAGCTCGATTCAGGGAGTGTGCGGACCTGCTTGAAGCTTGTCCTCATGAGATAGCATGATGTACCAGCGGCCGCCTTGCCCCCGCCCCTATGTGAGGAGTGAGGGAGAACCAACAGGAACTACCGACTATTAGGCCATATGTCCGGTGAGTGGTTTTTGATCGCTTTCTCATCCTCTGCTCTCGAGACCTCTTTGAGCGTTTTTCGACTCTTGGAAGCAGCCGGTCTTCGAATCGGCTTCACCAGAGTCTTTACGAGCGA
>JAZDEY010000076.1:0-57734 GCA_043808325.1 Candidatus Eiseniibacteriota bacterium | reverse complement strand
TGGCGGCCACCTCCTCTCTAACAGTATTATGGCTGTAAGACACAAACTATGTCAAGCTCTTTCTCCATCTCTTAAGTCTTGGGAAGTGCCTTCTAACTACCAATGCATAGCACAGTTACATCAAACTGGGAGAGGGCAAGCTGCAGGCTGGGTATGGGGTTGGGTATGTAAGATGTGCAAATAGTGCTAAAGGGATTTGAGATACTGCCGAAGAGTGATTGTTGAATGAATGCGTATTGCTCAAACATTGCAAATTGATGCCTAGGAGGTGGCTCGATGGACGTGATCTTCGACATAAGGGGCGCGGCGGAGTATCTCCACATAAAGAAGTGGACGCTCTACCGCCTGGCCAAGAAGGGCAAGGTCCCCGGGATCAAGGTCGGAGGACAGTGGAGATTCAAGAAGGATGTCCTCGACAACATGTTTTACGGTGACGGCCAGAAGCTCAAGAAGAGGCAGTTGCTCTCAGATTAGGGAATCCGTCTAAGGCACCGCTCGAACTCTCAAGCCCTGCTCGAGCATTTCAAGCGGCGTGTCATTGCGGGTTGTGACTGCGAAGTGAGGGTTCTAATCTAACAGTTAGAGCCGGGCATGGGGCTCATATTTCACCCGCTTCACAACCCGCGATGTCTTTTGTGGCGCCAGGGCATTCCGGCGAGGGCGGCATCGGCACCCAACCATTACCAGGGCCTTCTATCGAACATTAAAGCACTCCCGTGAGATTGCCGATACTTACTAAGGTTTGGGGAGGGCACGCCCCCGCGCAAAACCAGGGAAGAGGCGCAGCAGAAACGGTCCGGACAAGGCATCATGACTGTCACACAGAACTCCACATCCGTAGCACCCGTACTTGAATCTCAGGTGCGCGAGATCGCGAGCCTTCTCTCCAAGGCGGCAAAGAACTACCAGGTCTATCTTCCGAATAACCGCATGTTTCTATCATCGCTGGCGGAGGTCAAGCAGGCCCTCCAGACCTTCCTTGAAGAAAACGACGTCCTGACATTGGTGGTCAAGGAATTCGAACTGCTTTACGACAGCCTCGCGGTCTATTCCAACCAGGATAAGCACCAGAGCATAGCTTTCCGGATGTACCGCGACGGCGTGAGGCTAATGTCATTTCACAAGGGCATTTCCGAGGAGGAGCTGCTTGCCTTCTTTGAGACCCTCACCCGTTGCCTCGACTCCGACAGTCTCGAGGAGGACTTCGTTACACTTCTCTGGGAGAAGGATCTCCAGTCCATAACCTACTATGAAGTTAACGACTACGACGCCGATTACGAAAACCGGCGCAAAGACGGCGCAAGAGCGATCGATCCTGAATTCCGCGCGCCGGGCCCCGCGGCATCCGAGGTCAGGTGGACCGACGTTGCCCGAGACGTCGAGAATCTGATCCCTGCGCTCGACCTCACCGCGGGGGATCTCGAGGAAGTCAAGAGCCTCGCTTTCGTTGTTGAAGACGATCTTTTCCTAAAGAGATCCTGGCAGGTGATCTGCTCGACCTTCGATCTGAGCAGCAACAGGGAAACCTGCCTGGACCTTGAAAACGCTATCAACGGTTTCCTCGATGTCTGCGTCCATATGCGGCAGCTGGGTTCGGCGGCGGAGATCCTGTCGGAAGTGAAGGCCCGCTACGCCGCATTCGCCGACCCGGGCGTGCGAGCGGCCCAGGCGAGAATCATCGAGTCGCGGCACGATGACAGGAATATCGAGACGGTGGGAGACCTGCTTGCAGGCGACCGCGAATCCGAGCACGAACAGTGTCTTGCCTACCTGTCGCAATTGAATCCCGGGGCGCTTCCGGCGATCGCCAAACTGCTGCCGAGGTGTGCTCATCAGTCTGCGCGGCAGGTGATTGTGATGTCGATGGCCTCGATCGGCAAGGAAGATCCCGCCGCGATCGCCAAGTGCAGCGAATGCGATTCCGAGGAAGACACCGAGGTAGTTATGGACGCGCTGGCCGCGATAGGCACCGAGAGCGCGTTGATGTGTGCTATGGAGTTCCGCGATCATACGTCCCCTAAGATCCGAGCCAAGGTGGCATCGCTCGCCAGCAAGCTTAAGAATGGAATGGCCTTTGAGGTCACCCAATCACTGATCCAGGACCCTCACCCCTCGGTCAGGCGCAAGGCACTCGGCTCGCTGGTAGAGATCGGGGGCGAGAGGTGCGTCCAAATTCTTATGGAGCTGTTCGCCTCCAAGGAATTCAACCTGCTGCCGCGGGACCGGAAGACCAGCATGCTGCTCGTGACCAGGAGACTTCCTCCGGAGAACCAGAAGAAGATAATCGAGACGATTTTCAAGATGCGCGGCTGGCTCCGAAGAAAATCCTTTGAGGATACCAAGGCGGCGGTGGTCGACATTCTCCATCTGATGCACGCCGATACCATCGACTACTTCGCCGACAATCTAGCCCAGAGCGCTCCCAGCGCACTCCGCAGGCCGATTGAGGCAGCCCTGAAGAAGGTAAGACGCGATGAAGGTAGAAGGTAGGATGTGATGAATGAGGAGAGCGGCACCCTTACGCAACTAAAGGACATCGAACCGGACCTCGAGCAGGCCGCCCATGTGGCTTCGCTTCAGGCCTCGAAGACCCTAATAAGCCAGATGGCCGCGATCCAGAGACTCCTGAAGATCTACGATCCCGACAACTCGACCGTGCTCCAGGCCGGCGATGCCTTGATGCTTACCCTCAAGGACCTCTTCGGGGACTCCCCGGAGGTCGAGCTCAAGTTCTGGCGCGACTGCGTCTTCGTGAACGGAGAGCGGCTTCGCTGCGACATCTCGAACTTCGCCTCATACAAGTACCTGCTGGGTCAGGCCCTGAGGCTCGAGGTCGAGAAAATCAAGTTCGATGCCGGGATATCGCGTGAGGAGACGATCAAGTTCTTTTGTTGGCTTGATTCCCTGGAGAGCGCAGGCGCCAAGGGAATCGAGGTCACTGAGGGAGCGGCGTCCGAAGGCTTCTGCCACATTGCAGTAGTGCCAGCGCTCGTGGTCGAGGAACAGCTCGATAGCCTGGGCATAAAGGCTCTGTCCAAACCGGAACGTGCCAAGCGGGCTTTCTTTGCAGCGCTTGGATCCGCTAAGGAGATGCTGCTCTCCCAGACTTCCCAGGGTGCGGCCAGCATGAGACGCGCCAAGCGCGCGGTCCACACCACGATCGACGTACTGCTCGAGGATGAATCCTCGCTGCTCGCGCTTGCCGCCATAAAGGATCACGACGAGTACACCTTCGCCCACAGCGTCAATGTGTGCATCTTCTCCCTGGCGATCGGGCACAGCCTCGGCTTCCACCGGAGCTGCCTGGCCAAACTGGGTGTAGCGGCGCTGTTTCACGACATCGGCAAGACCGCGGTGCCGCAGGACGTGCTCAATAAGATCGGCATTCTCGACGTCAACGAGTGGAAGACCATACGCGAACACACGGTGATGGGTGTGAGGCAGCTCTCGAAGATGCCAAGATGCAACGAGCACATTCTGCACTCGCTGATAGTGGCCTTCCAGCACCACATAAACCTGGATCTCTCGGGCTACCCGGCGGTGCCGGCTTACAGCTCACTTGATCTCTTTAGCCGCATCGTGAGGATCGCGGACACTTTCGACGCAATGACGACGGAAAGGCCTTACAGGAACAAGGTCTACTCACCCTACGAGGCAATCCGGTATTTGGTCTCCCAGGCGGGCTCCAAATTCGATCCCATCCTGGTCAAAGCCTTCGCGCGAGCAATCGGTGTCTTCCCCGTCGGCACCGTAGTTAGGCTCAGTACCGGTGAGGTCGGCATAGTGGTGAGGCGGAGCCACCTGAGCGGCGATCCTAACAGGCCGATCATGAGAGTGCTGCTCGACGGCAAGGGCAAGCCCACTCCGGAAAGTAGACTGATCGACCTGGGGCAGAGCGACCCTCGCACCGGCGAGTTCATCTACTCGGTAGTGGAGACCCTGTCGTCGAAGGACCTTGGCGTTAACGTGCGCGACTATCTCATGCCGTAGGCCGC
Organism: Candidatus Eiseniibacteriota bacterium; assembly: GCA_043808325.1. Classification (GTDB taxonomy): domain Bacteria; phylum Arandabacterota; class Arandabacteria; order Arandabacterales; family Arandabacteraceae; genus JAZDEY01. The sequence goes on along the minus strand of JAZDEY010000076.1, from coordinate 53,739 downwards.
GGCACTTCGACCGGCACAGCCCGATTCCTCTTGCTCTACGCCCATGTTTCCAATATGCTTTCTATTTGGTATAGTACCTATCCGGCTTCATGGATTTCACCAATAGGAGGTCGATTACTTGGAACGGGAAAAACGCGCCGAGCCCGTAATCTATGATGTTACCACTCAGTGGGAAAGCAAGTTGTGCGATAGGTGCTCCTTGATGTCTTCCTCGGCAATCAGGGAGATCCTCAAGTTCACGCAGCAGCCCGATGTGATTTCCTTCGCCGGGGGCCTCCCCGCGCCGGAGATCTTCCCCGTAAAGGAGATCGAGGAAGCGACGGTCCATGTCTTAAGGACCAGGGGCCGGGAAGCACTCCAGTACGGCGTCACCGAAGGCATACCGGAACTGAGACACGCACTTGCTAAGAAGATGCACCACTACGGCATAGCGGCCGAGCCGGAGAACATATTCCCTACCAATGGCTCTCAGCAGGCCCTGGACCTCCTGGCCAGGATCTTTATCGGCAAGGACGATGTGGTAATAACCGGGAGCCCCACCTACCTCGGCGCTCTCCAGGCCTTCAGAACCTATGAGCCCCGTATCATCGGCATACCGATCGACGACGACGGCATGCAGGTCGATATCCTCGAAGACGTGCTCAAGAAGGAGAAGGTCAAGTTCATCTATATCCTGCCCAACTTCCACAATCCGATGGGAGTCACCCTCACGCTGGAACGGCGCGTAAAGCTTGTCAAGATTGCAGCCAAGTATGGCGTGCCCCTCTTCGAGGACGACCCGTATAGAGAGCTTCGGTTCGAGGGCAAGGATCTCCCCGGCATATCCGAGCTCCATAAAGAGAACGTGATCTATATGAGCACGTTCTCCAAAACTCTGGCACCCGGTTTCAGGCTAGGCTGGGTTGTGGCTCCGCAGATCATAATCTCCAAGTTGGTGCAGGCCAAACAGGCGACCGATCTCCATACCAGTACCTTCGTCCAGTATGTGGTGGCCGAAGTCATGAAGCGCGGCCTGTTGGAAGGCCACTCGGAGGTCATAAGGAAGGTGTATGGTGAAAGGCGTCACATAATGACCGATGCCATGGAGGAGCACTTCCCCGAGGGGGTTAAGTGGACCAAGCCCGAGGGTGGCCTCTTCCTCTGGGTGACCGCGCCCGAGGGTATCGACACCACCGAACTCTTGAAGGAGGCCATAAAGAAGAAGGTAGCCTTTGTACCAGGGACACCCTTCTTCCCCGCTGGCGGGGGGGCCAACACCATGAGGATCAACTTCTCCAATGCGACCCCGGAGAGAATCAGGGAAGGTATCAAGCGGCTCGGGGCAACCCTCAAAGAGGCTGTCGCGAAGGCGCGTTGAGGATATAGGCTAGCTGTAGGCTTCACGCTCTTTGGGTCTGAAATCCAACAGGAGGACCGCATGGCGGAAGAGCAGAAGTTCACACCGTTTGTCCCTGCCGAGAAGTCAATCAAGGAGTGGACGGTCGCGTCGGTGCTGCTTGGCACGGTGCTCGCCGTGATCATGGCTGCGGCCAATACCTATGCAGGTCTCTACGCGGGCATGACAGCATCCGCCTCGATACCGGCAGCAGTGATATCGATGGGCATCCTGAGGGGCATACTGCGCCGGGGCACTATCCTCGAGAACAACATCGTTCAGACGATTGCATCGTCGGGGGAGTCGCTCGCTGCTGGAGTCATATTCACGATCCCCGCGCTTGTGATCGCAGGCGTGTGGACGGATTTCAAGTTCTGGCCTACCACCCTGATCGCGATGTGCGGCGGTCTTCTGGGCGTGCTTTTCATGATACCCTTGAGACGCACTCTAATCGTCGAAGAAAAGGAGCTGGTGTATCCCGAGGGGTTTGCTTGCGCGCATGTACTCGAGGCCGGGGAGACCGGCGGTAGTGGCGCGGCGTACGTGTTCTCGGCGCTGGGTGTCGGAGCGATCTTCAAGGCTCTTGTGTCCGGCATATCCATAGTGAAACCCGCCGTCGAGGGGGCCGTCAGGGCCGGTAGGAGTATCTTCTACTTTGGCTCGGACATGTCACCTCTACTCCTGGGCGTAGGCTATGTAGTGGGCTTGAACATCGCCGTCCTGGTCTTCCTCGGGGGTGCGATAGCCTGGTTGATCGGCATACCCATCTACACCGCAATGCACGGCGCCGGATCGGGCGGGAGCGTTCTCGACAGCGTGAACGCAATATGGGGTTCCGAGATAAGATACATGGGTATCGGAGCCATGGTGGTGGGCGGGCTGGCATCGATCATGAAGATGAGGGGCTCCATAGGCAAGAGCCTGAAGACCGCGCTTCTCGGGTACAGACATGAGGAGACCGGGCCGAGGCTCAGGACCGACACCGACATGAATCCGCGAACCGTTATGACGCTTACGTTGGTGGCTGTGGCCGGTGTTTTCGGCGTCTATATGTACCTTACCCACTCCATAGGCATCACCGTGCTTTCGACGGCTGTGATGGTGGTCGCAAGCTTCTTCTTTGTTGCAGTCGCAAGTTACCTGGTCGGACTGGTCGGGAGTTCCAATAGCCCGGTCTCGGGAATGACCATCTGCACGATTCTCCTGGCTTCCGGATTGCTCCTCTTGGCAGGGATGAAGGGAACCGAAGGCATTATTGCGTCGCTCGGGGTCGCCGGCGTCGTGTGCTGTGCAGCCTCCAGCGCCGGAGACATATCTCAGGACTTGAAGACCGGCTATTTCGTGGGCGCCACCCCTCGGCTCCAGCAATGGGGTGAGGTGATCGGCGCGACTGTACCCGCGATCGTTATCGCACCGGTCCTCACGCTGCTGCTCAAGGCCTATGGCATGGGCACCGAAGCCCTTCCGGCCCCGCAGGCAACTCTTTTTGCCAGTATAACCAAATCGATGTTTACGGGCCAGCCGATGCCCTGGATCATGGTGGGCATAGGCGTGGCCGTTGGTATCGCGATATTGCTGATCGATGAGATGCTGAGAAGGCAGCGGGTGGCTTTCCGCGCTCACGTGATGCCGGTCGCGGTCGGCATTTACCTGCCACTCAGTCTCTCGGTGCCGATCCTTGTCGGTGGGCTCACCAGTCTTGCTGTGAGGAGAATCGCGGCGCCGCGCGGTGACGCAGACGCCGCAGTGCATAGAGGCATCCTCTTTGGCTCGGGCTTGATAGCCGGCGAAGCTATTGCCGGGATCATCATCGCCTTCTTGATGGTCGGCCTCGGAAAGGGCAAATTGCCGATCACCGTGCTCAATAGCTCGATCGTGTCGCTGTTGTTGTTCGCTCTGGTAATCGCGGGAATGATGTACGTCTCGTTGAGGCGCCCGCGCGATGGGAGGTAAACCTTGAAAGAACTTAGAGAGGCAGCGCGGGTCGCTCTGACCGACTGCATTGCTGCCAAGAAAGGCGAGAATGTGGTCGTAATCTGTGACGAGCCCCTGCGTGGGATCGGACAGGCTTTCTGGGAGACGGCGCGGGAGATCGGCGCCGACGCCATATTCTGCGAGATCATTCCCAGAAAGACCAACGGCGAAGAACCGCCGAGGGCCGTGGCAGCGCTGCTTCGGGACTGCGACGTCTTCGTGATTCCCACCAGCAGGTCCCTCAGTCATACCGATGCCCGCAGGAAGGCCTGTGCCAATGGCGCACGGGGAGTGACGCTACCCGGCATCATCGAGGATTCCTTGAAGCGGATGATCAAGTCCGACTACCGGAAGATTGAAGAGCGGACCAAGCGTGTGGCGAGCCTTGTGAACGGTAAGGCTACCGCACGCGTGACCACCGGGCTGGGAACCGACATCACGATGTCGATCAAGGGCAGGGAGTGTCACGAAGATACGGGGATTGTAACGACACCCGGGGCTTTCTCCAACCTTCCCGCCGGCGAGGCCTACCTGGCCCCGGTTGAGGGCACGGCAAACGGCAAGATGGTGATCGACGGCTCCTGTGCCGGAGTCGGCGTGGTGACGGAGCCCATCACGATAGAGGTTGTCGATGGTTTCGCAACTTCGATCACCGGAGGACGCGGAGCCGAGGAACTCCTGGGTCTGATTGCGAAGTTCGGCAAGGAGGCGCGGAACATCGCCGAGCTGGGAATTGGAACCAACGATGCGGCACGGCTCTCAGGCAGCATCCTTGAGGACGAGAAGGTGATGGGTACGGTCCACATTGCCCTGGGAGACAATATCTCGATGGGCGGCAGGGTCTCGGTGCCGAGCCACCTGGACCTGATCATAAAGGGGCCGACGCTAGTCATTGACGGGAAGGAATTAATAAAGGACGGGAAAGTTCTGATATAGGATGTCGCAGGGCCCTGGGGCGATTGCACTATCTGGCAGATGATCGGTCCGATGCTTTTGCGATCCCGAGGATGTCCAGGAGCGGTTCGGTAACTACTGAGAGCGATGCCTCGGGGAGGGCACGCTTTAGCCGCTTCCTGAGCAGGCGCCGCATACTCTGACTCGCCAGGAGCCCGCCCGATGCGACCACCGGAACTCGACTGCTCAATCCCGCTCTCTCTTTCACCGCCACGATCATATCGATGTGACTTGACACCGACTCTTCAACCACCATCGCAGAAAACCGGTCGCCCATGTCGTAGGCCTCAAGCACGACCTTGGCAAGATCAGCAATCGGACCCCGTCTCACTGCTGCCCGAATCAAACCATCGGGCGGGACGATTCTCTTGCTTATCTCGGCAATGGCGATCCCACGTCTTCGGCAGAACAGCCGGATGGAGTCACTGGGGCCTTCGCGGCCGGCGCCTACTTCCCAAGCGTGCTGGAGCAGCTGGATTCCCATCCTATAACCACTTCCCGCGTCGAGCCCTCCACCCAGGCCTCCAACCCTGGTCACGGTTGTCCGCCTGCGCTGCCTTTTCATTCCGAGACATATGCTGCCGGTCCCGGCAATGAGCACGATTCCCTCCCGCTTACCTCGAAATCTCGCCAGCAGCGCATGGGCATCGGTCGTAACGTCGAGATGCCCGCACCTGGCTCGTTCCCTGAGAACGCGCAGAATGATGACTCTGCATCGACGTCTTATCGAGGGCTTCCCCGCGCCGGCGAGCGCAAAGCAGGCGTAAACTGGAACGCGGTTATCAGGCAAGCATCCAAGTAACGGAGCCAAGAGCAAGCGCAAGCGTCGTTCGAATTCCTTGAATCCGATATCAACTGGATTGAGGCCCTGGTGATCGCCGCGTACGACAATCCGCCCACCATACTCGAGGATCGCTCGGGCCTTGGAACCACCGCCATCGACACCCAGAAAGGCTCGGGCCTTGGGACAGCGGCTCCGGCCCGCCTTCGTCCGCGGCGCGATGCCGATTGAACTCCTACTCATCGTCCGGCGACTCGCTGAAGAAATCGGTGACGACGGCCGGATAGAGCAGCGCATAGTCGCTGTTGAAGATACACACGCCCCGCGCTCGATATTCTGTGGCCTTCTCAAGCTCCGCCTGAAGCGTGCCGGCATCAAAATCGTCCAGGTAGGCGCCGATTCCTGCAACCACTTTCGAGGCGCCCACGGAATCGGCGTAAGTCTTGAGCCGCGCTTCGAACGTGCTCGCACTGGTGGTGTAGATCATGGGAACCAGGAAGTCGACGTAGCCCTTCCTCATCCACTCCACCCCGTCCTGGTAGTAACTGGTCCGCCCGCCATCGATCACCTGCCACACGGCGGCACTTACCATTGTGCCGGGCCTCACCTTCTTGATCGAGCGGCTGAGGTCCCCGACAAATTCGGTGAGTTGCTGCGCTCTCCACTTCGAGAAGGGCATCTCCTCCCGCATCGTGGCCTTGAGATAGGCAAGGCGTGATTCCTTATCGTAGGAATACGAGGAATCCGGGAAGCGCACGTAATCCAGGTGCACGCCATCCACGTCATATTTCCCGACGATTTCATTGATAACGTTCTTTACATGCCGCTGCGCGCCACCGCTTGTCGGGCTCAGGAAAGCATAGTTGTCCCGCGCCTCGCGTTTCCCGATCGGCATAGGCTCGCGCGCACGGTCGCAGGCGATCCACTCGGGATGGGTGAGGAGGACGTGCCCGGGGTCGGTCACCGGCGGTCGGTCTCCCGACTCCGTGACCTGCCAGGCCGTGAACACATTGACCCAGGCGTGAAGCTCAAGTCCCTGCTTGTGTGCCTCCCTCACGGCGAGTCTCAGTGGATCCCAGCCGGGGTCTTTTCCCAGGGTGCCGGTGAGGAGATCGGACCAGGGTTCATAGGATGACCGGTAGAAGGCATCACAGGCTCCTCTCACCTGAAAGAAGACCGTGTTGACCCCCAGGTCGGCAAGTCTCTCAAAGAGGAGCTTCACGTCTTCGGGGGACTTGAAGGCCCATCTCGTCACCCAGACGGCCTTGACGGCCAAACCTTCCGGTGCGGGGTCCGACTCGGGCTTGGCCGGAAACGAGAACCCTAAGACACACACCAAGACAGCGGAGAGAACAAATCTTAGCATGCCTGCACGGCGGAGGAGCTGCCTCATAACGGGAAACTAAGTCTTAGCGCTGCACACTTTCAACAGAATATTCGTCCACCAAGTAAATAGGGTGGGGCCTCAATTTCGCGAGCTTGGCACGGAAGCTCGCTGGGACGCTCATATCCAGCACGAGACCCCACCCATCCACAGGACCACAGGAGAAGGAGGTTTGCTCCTTCCAATAAGTTTAGATGTAAGCAATTGGACTTGGTTGCACAAGCTTTGCGATTATTCAATTGACGGATTTCTCGGCCTCGTTATATCTTGAACCCCAAGGAGGTTACGTATGCCGGAAGTGAAGATTGGCGAGGTCGTCAAATTCTTTGCTAAGCCCAGCGTGGCAGCCATTGTCATTACCGACATTGGTCTCAAGATCGGCAATACCATCCGCATCAAGGGACACACAACCGATCTTACCGAAATGGTGGAGTCGATGCAGATCAACAACCAATCGGTAGGCGAGGCCAAAGTTAGGGATGACGTGGGCATCAAGGTCAAGGACCGTGTCCGGCCTGGCGATATGGTCTACTTGGTCACCGAGGGCTAATCACAGGCGGAAGCCTCTAGCCTTGCTCCTTCACCTGATAACGCCTGTCTGAAGCGAGTTCGGGCTGGAATTCCAGCGTGCCCGGTCCGCCATAGACCGAGAAGGTGCGTGCCGACTTGGCCCCACTTGGGAATCTCCAATAGCTCCAGGGCAAGCTCAGGAGCCGCCGCGTCAGTAGCGTCCGGAAGTGCTCGGGGATGTCGTTGAGGAAGCGGTCGCCGCTGATCTCAAGCATCTCCAACTTCTGCCTGTACTTGTCCGGATTCTCCGATTGTTTCTTGTGAGCGATCACATTGAGAACCGCAAGAACGACCCTGCCGACTGAAAGCCTCTTGCCCGAGGTCACGTAGATGCCTCGAACCGTGGGCGAATGGAACACCAAATCCATGTCCATATCAATCACCCAGGTAAGCAATTGATCTCGATCGCGGTACTTGGCAAGCGTGGCCGTGTGATAGTCGGTGCCTCGCTTGCCGACAAATCGCTCGTACTTGTACCACAGCTCCCTGTAGTGGCAATCGGTCACCAGGTACTCGATCTTGCCGCGATCCTCACCGTCCGCCCTGATCCAGACCTCGAGCCGCTCCCAGTCCTTCTCCCAGAACTTGAGCATCTCCGCCGGTGCCAGGGTCACATACCGCCAGACCCAATAGAATTTGCCCTTGAGCCAGTAGGGCTCGTGCCCCGGCTTGTAAGGGAACTGCTCGGCCTTGTCATCGTTGACATAAAGATAGAGCGCCGGCGGAAGCGACCTCGGTATGAAGAACCACTCCACGAGATAGAGGATCAGGGCCGTGCCCACGACGGCTACCACGAACCCCTGAAAACCGTGGCTCGCCCGGATCAAGATCCGTAGGGCAATTATGGGTAGCGGCGAGACCGTCGCCGTCAGTAGATCGTCAAACATCATCCAGAGAATCACGACCACTATGGGATAGAACAGGACCCCGAGATAGGGCAGGATCACGTGCTCCGCGTGCAGCAGGCGCGACAGGTAGTTCACGAGAGCTCCATAGCCCAAAGCGACACCTGATGCAAGGAACACCTTGTACCGCGCCAGGAACATACTCGAAGAAGATCTCAACCTCAAAGGATTGATGATATCCTCAGCGACCCTCTTCCCTTCCGAGTATATGTCGGCAAGCCCTGCCGCCTTGGCCTCTATCCGCATGGCATACTCGGTCAGAAGGTTCCGCATGGCTTCCCGGTCATACTTGGTCTCGGGTACTTTGGCCTTGAGTCTCATCGCCTTGAGCAAGAGCCTCCAGAGGGCCAACCACGGGCGCACCAGCGAGCTCATTATGAAGAACCCCAGCCGGGGAATTCTGGTCTCCGGACGGTTGAGAACCTTGCGGAAGACCTCCAGCGAGAGCCCGGTGGCGCTCAGGGCCTTGAGATTGACGACGTCCCTGAGATTGAGGACACTCGCCCAGTAATCGCAGAAGATGAATGGGCCCTCAAAATCCCTTTCGGCGGAATCTCGCGTGCTGCTCGTGGCAGTCGCTTTACCCATCGTAACAACCTTTCTCCCGGTAATACTATCACCCTGCCGGACCATCGTCAACGCTCACAATGTTGCTGAACAAAATGTTTACTACGCCATATTGCCGTGTTAGTCTTCCCCATATGCAGGTGCCAGGAAACCGCAGGATCCAGAGAGTCGTTGGGTTGCTTTCACAAGCGGTCCTGGCGCTTGCCATCCTGGTGCTCGTCAGAGCCGGTCCGGCCCGGACATCAAGCCCCACACCTGAGGTAACGGTCTCCGACACACCTGATGATTGGGGAACCAGTCTCACCGTGGCCTGGAGAGGCGCGGCTCCCAAGGATTCGGTGTCGGGCTACGAGATCTGGCGGTCTTCGCTCGAGAAGGGCGCCGCTCTGCCGCCGGTCACCTACGCCGACATGATTCCCCCTTCGGAGTCGCTTGCGCGCGCGGGCTGGAACAAGGCCGCGACGGCAGATTCCAGGGATACCACCTTCGTAGACTCGGGTCTCGAGCGCACCAAACAGTACACCTATGTTGTGCTCGCGCTCACCGGCCGGGGGCAGATACCATCCGTCGCTACCACGCCTCTCGCACCGGCCCGCCAGATAATCAAGCGCCAGACCTTGAACATCCTGGTCGCTGTCCTTGCCTTTATTCTTACCATCGTGGCGCTGGTGGAATGGGCGCGGCGAGGCGCGAAGCTCTTCGTAAGGAAGATAGCGGGCCTCGAGGCCGTGGAGGAAGCGGTGGGCAGAGCAACCGAGATGGGCCGCCCGATTCTCTACGTGCCGGGGCTCGACCCGATGGACGAGGTGGCGACCGTAGCCGCAATCGATATCTTGGGACAGGTTGCCAAGAAGGCCGCCGAGTACGAGATCAAGCTGATGGTCCCCAATCGCGATCCCATCGTGATGGCGGTTGCCCAGCAGGTGGTGAGGGAATCCTATTCGGCTGTCGGCAAGCCTCAGCTTTATCGCGAAGAAGACATCTTCTATGTGACCTACAGTCAGTTCGGGTTTGCGGCCGCCGTCGCGGGCATTATGCTCCGCGAAAGGCCGGCGACCAACTTCTTCATCGGTCACTTCTATGCCGAGTCCCTGGTACTGGCCGAGACCGGCAACGCCACCGGAGCGATTCAGATCGCCGGAACCGACTCGGACTCGCAGTTGCCCTTCTTCATAACCTCTTGTGACTACACCCTGATCGGTGAGGAGCTCTATGCGGGAGCCGTCTATCTCTCACGGCAGCCGCTGCTCCTGGGCGCCCTGAAGAGCCAGGACTACGCCAAGGTGCTCTTGATAGCAGCGATGTTTGTGGGAATAGCGCTTTCGATTATCAGTCCCGAGATTGCCGTAAAGTTCAGATCGGTCTTTAAGTAGGAGCGTCGAGTGAAACAACAGGGCCCGATAGTAGTTGCCTTCATCGTGGGCATGCTGATGCTGGTCCAGTTCTTCACGCCCAATCCTCAGTTCCTCAATATCTATAATCTGTTTCTCGACTGGAAGCAGGTGGTGCTCGGTTTCACTTACATTCTGGGCACGTGGAGCCTTATACGCTACCACGCCAAGAAGATCGAGCGAAAGCAGGAGAACTGGCAGTACAGCTATGTGGCCCTGGCGGGGCTGGTGATAACGATCGGGGCGGCCGCCATCTGGAAAACCGCGACCGGACCCTATCCCTGGCTCTTCGATTATGTCCAGGTCCCGATGCAGTCCACCATGTTCTCCCTGCTGGCCTTCTATGTGGCCTCGGCATCATACCGCGCGTTCCGCGCGCGCACCTTCCATGCGACGTTGCTCCTGGTTGCCGGCTGCTTGGTGATGCTGGGCCGGGTGCCCCTGGGCGCCTACATTGCAGGCACCGTCTTCGGCCACCACATTTCACTGGTGCAGGTATCCGACTGGGTCTTGAACGTCCCCAACCTTGCTGCCAAGCGGGGCATCATGATCGGCGTGGGGCTTGGGATGACGGCCACCGCAATCAAGATCGTGCTGGGCATAGAGCGGACTTACTTGGGAAAGACCGACTGAGGAGGCAGGAGCGTGGCCTTTTACGACCGCATGATGTCGATCGACCGGAGGATCATCTTCCTTTCGATCGGGCTTGCGGTTGCAATCCCGCTCTTGAGACCGCTTGGCTTCCCTGTTCAGATATCGGAAGAGACCCGGAGTTTCCACCGGGAGATGGATGCTCTCAAGGCAGGCGACATTATCCTCTTGAGCATCGACTACGAGGGCGACGTGATGGCCGAGGTCGATCCCATGGCGGTGGCGGTGATGAAGCATGCCTTCTCCAAGGACCTCAAGGTGGTCGCTCTTACCACCTACGCCGGCGGGACCGGAATTGCCGAGAGAATCCTTGCTGAGGCTGCACGGGCATACGGCAAGACCTACGGGGAAGACTATGTGTTCCTGGGCTATAACCCGGACTGGTCGGGTACCATCTTAAGGCTCGGCGAGAGCTTCAAGGCGACTTACCCCACCGATCAGCACGGCAGAAACACAAATGAAATCCCGCTGATGCAGCGCGTGGAGACCTACAGGGACATACGATTGGTCGTATCCATCTCGGGCAGCGCCGTCTCGGAATACTGGGCTATCTGGGCGGGCGGCCGATATGGCGTCAAGGTGATATCGGGAAACACGGCGATTCAGGCCATATCGATCTATCCCTACTATCAGGCACGGCAGATCCTGGGGTTTCTGGGCGGCCTCAAGGGCGCAGCGGAGTATGAAGCCCTGATCGCCAAGCCCGGCATGGCCGCGAAGGGCATGGACGCCCAGTCGATAGCTCATGGCTTGATGGTGCTCTTCATCATCGTTGGAAATATCGGGTTCTTCATGGCCCGCCGGGCAAAGCATCTCGCACTGGCAAAAGGAACCGGCAAATGAGCCTGACGAGCGATCCTGGAATCTGGGTGGCGGGGATACTGACGCTGGCCATTTTCTCTTTCCTTTACAGGGATAACCATTTCTTCAAATTTGCCGAGCATCTGCTGGTTGGAGTCTCGGCGGGGTACTACCTTGTGCAGTATTTCTTCTCGGCCAGCTACAAGAAACTGTACGTTCCGGTGTTCCACAACCACCAGTACCTGCTTCTTATCGGCGGCATCCTCGGCCTTATGATGTTCACGCGGCTGTGGCGTAGGACCGAATGGATTTCGAGGTATCCCGTGGCCTTTTATGTCGCCGCCTGGGCGGGCTATGTGATCCCCTCATACATCCAGGTAAGAATCATGCAGCAGGCCGAAAGCACCATGTTCGACCCGACCGCCGTCTCTATAAGGCAAGCCATTTCGCTCACCGTGCTCCTGGTTGGCGTGGTCACCACGTTGATATACTTCTATTTCTCCGCCGAGCACAAAGGAACCCTCCGGGGCATATCGAGAATAGGTATTACCTTTCTCATGATCGGCTTCGGGGCCACCTTCGGCTATAACGTGATGGGGCGGATCAGCCTCCTTATCGGACGCTTCCAGTTCATCTTGGCCGATTGGTTCCACGTCATAAAATAGGGACACACCCCAATTAGTCTCGTGCCTTCAGGAAAAATGGGGTGTGTCCCTATTTTCAGGTGTCCCTTGACAGGGGCTACTGCTCCTGTTAACCTCAGCGCCGTAGCAGGAGTGTCGAATGTCCATAATCGGTGTCAAGGTCTTGATCGGAACCCTGTTCTTCGCGTTTGGAAGTCTAGCCTTAGTCTCGATGTTGCATCTGCTCGGAGCGCCCAATTCACCCCATGCCAAGACCCTGAGGATTGTCCATAAATCGGCGGGGGGACTCGCGGTAATCCTCTATATCGTCGTTGCAGTTATGTGCATAGTGATCGACGTGCGCCAGGCCGGAGACCTGAGTCCGCGCGGCGCAGTCCACTTCATGTTCGCCGCCCTGTTCATACCCCTTGTTGTGCTCAAAGTCCTTATAGTCCAGAAGTACCCCGAGCTCAGGAACAGGTTGTTTACACTGGGGAGCATGCTTTTCGCCGTAGTGTTCCTCATCTTCGCGACGTCGAGCGCCTTCTACCTGGTGAGGGCGGTGGGAAAGGTGCCGGGCGCCATCCAGACTCGTATGGGCGAGGACCTCTCGTTTGAAAAGGAACTCCTTGTTGTCAAATGCTCCAAGTGCCACAGGCTTGATAAACCCATCTCCGCAAGGAAAACTCCGGAACAATGGCAACAAACCGTTGAGGCCATGCGCCAGAAGGACGTGACGTGGATAAGTCCGGAGGAAGCCAGCAGAATAACCCGGTTCTTGGTCGTTCTCGAGGGCCAACCTTAAGCATGATAAGGATCGGCCGGAAGGACCTCCAGGACTTCGAGCCCGCACTGGATCGTGAATGGCTTGTCACCAATGGTCTCGGCGGCTATGCCTCCTCCACGGTCCTCGGGATAAATACCCGCAAGTACCACGGGCTCTTGGTAGCGGCGCTCAAGCCTCCCGTCGATAGAGTGCTGCTTGTCAGTCGGGTCGAGGAAACCCTGCTCCTTGGCGAATCGCGGTTCGAGCTCGGGGCAAGTGAATATGAAGACACTATCTACCCCGACGGTTTCCGGTATCTTGACGAAGTCACGCTGGATCCTTTGCCCACGTTCACATATGTCGTCAATGGTGTGAAGCTCCACAAGTCGATCTTCATGGTCCATGGAGAGAACACAACCTGCATCGTCTATTCGATCGAATCTTTGCCCGGCGGGCCCAAGAGAGAGCAGGTCGGACTCGAAGTGAGGCCGATCGTCGCTTTCAGGGATCACCACGGCCTCGCCAAGGAGACCCGGGATTTCGACAGGACCGTGGGGGCCACTCCGGGCCTCGTCAAGATCAAGCCATACAGCCATCTCCCTGCGCTTAACATCGCCTTTGGCAAAGGGATATTCCAGGAGGCAGGGTACTGGTACCGCAATCATCATTACCGCAGGGAAAAGGAAAGCGGCTATCCGTCGAATGAGGATCTTTACTCGCCCGGCACCGTGACCTTCTCGTGCCGGAAGGACGATCCCCTGTGTCTTGCCTTTTCAACCTCCGAGACGGTGGCCGCCGATTCTGATCTCAAGAGATTGGAGACCGAGAGGCGGGCAGCACTTGTCGCCGGAGGCGCGGCCGCGTCTGTAGCCGGCCACAGATTGGGCAGACATCTCCTGGCGGCTGCGGATGCATTTGTCGTAAGGCGCGGGGAAAAAGGCCGCTCGGTGATCGCCGGTTATCCCTGGTTTACCGACTGGGGCAGGGATACGATGATCAGTCTTCCGGGGCTCGCACTCGCCAGTGGAAGATTTGAAGACGCCAAGCGGATCTTGAACACCTATGTCGCAAGTATGAACTACGGCCTGATCCCGAATCTCTTCCCGGATTTCTCTCGAGATACCGAATACAACACCCTTGATGCCACCCTCTGGCTCTTCGAGGCCGTAAGGAAGTACTACGCTGCCACCGGTGACGGCGAATCCGTCACCGCGATTCTGCCCGGTCTCAGGGACGCGATTTCGGCGCATATCAAAGGCACGCTCTACGGCATAAAGCTCGACGAAGACGGCCTCATCGCGGGCGGCGTCGAGGGCGTGCAGCTCACCTGGATGGACGCCAAGATAGGAAACAAGGTTATAACCGCAAGAATCGGAAAGCCCGTCGAGATCAACGCTCTCTGGTACAATGCGCTGAGAATCATGGCAGACTTCTGCGCCGATTTCGGGGGCCTCGCCGAGGAACGTCGTTTCGATGAGATGGCGACTAAGACCTTCGAGGCTTTCAACCGGAGGTTCTGGAACGCCGAGCGAGACTGCCTTTACGATTACCTGAACGGATCCCACAAGGATGATTCCGTCAGGCCCAATCAGGTGATCGCAATCAGCCTGACTTACCCCGTTCTCGATCCGTCCAGGTGGAAATCGGTGGTTGATGTCGTTGAGCGGGAGCTGCTGACACCTTTCGGTTTGCGCACGCTTTCACCGAATGACTCTCGGTACAGAGGCGCATACCAAGGAGATCTCGAGGCCCGAGACAACGCCTACCACCAGGGAACCGTCTGGCCTTGGCTCTTAGGACCTTACATGACCGCTTACCTGAGGGCACATGGGCGTTCACGTCAGACCCTCGCGTACTGCCGGAGGTTGCTCGAGCCAATCCTGGCTCACTTAAGCGATGCCGGCCTGGGTCAGATTTCGGAGATCTTTGACGGCGATCCGCCCCACAAGCCGCGCGGCTGCATCGCCCAGGCCTGGAGCGTTGGTGAGATCCTGAGAGTAATAAGCGAGGAACTGGCCGCTGACCCTCATCCCGGCCAGCGTGAGAGCGAGAAGACCGGAAGCAAGCCCCGCCAGCGCTAAGGCCGATCCTTAGAGCCTTAGAACCTTATTGAGACCAGCAGCTGCCCCGCATCGATGTTGACCACTGTCCTTCTTGTCTCGCGGTCTGCCGTGCGGATGTCGGTCTCATCCACATCGTCAGAAACGTGCGTATAGCCCAGGCCAGCCCCGAGGAACGAAAGAACCTTGTGGAATTGACCTACGTGTTTCTCGGCGACTACCTGAGCGTGGCATTCGACAGGCAGGCTTGGGGACGCCACTCAGGCACCTATATGTCCGACATTAGGCACTCAACCGGCGATGGGGCCGCCTGGGAATTCCTGGTCCGGGCTTCGGGCCGCGCGCACCCATCACTCAGTATCACGCCCATGGAGGAGCTCCCGCAGGGCTGGCACGTTTTCCTCTACGACCCCGATGCCGGCCTGAGGCTCGACCCGAGTTCATTGCCTTATAGCTTCGACCTTGAGCGGAGCCGCAGGTTTACGCTGGTCGCAGGCACCGGTCAGCTCATCGCGGAGGAGGAGGCCTCCTCGGGGATTGACCTTAAGCCGGGCATCGTCTCCACTGTTCCCAATCCCTTCACCCAGAATGTCAGGATAACCTTCTTCGTTCCTGATAGGGGACCGGCGCGCCTCCAGGTATTCTCGGTTGAAGGCCGGCTCGTGGGCGCCCTCGCCGACGGCGTAGTCGAGGGTGGCCTTCAGACGCTCGTGTGGGACGGCAAATCGCGCAACGGCCAGGCCACTGCTCCCGGCATATACTTTGTGAGGTTTGAAACGGACCGAGCCGTGATCACTGAGAAGATTCTGAAGCTCAGGTAGCCACGCCGCCCCCCGCTATCCCCATCTATCCCCGGTTATCTGAGCATTGCCATCTTGCGGGTATGAACGGCAGTGCCTGAAGTAAACTTGACGAAGTAGAGGCCCGGCGCAACCCTGCGTCCCGCCTCGTCATCACCCTCCCACACGGCATCCCAGCGACCTCCCACCTGCTCCCTCATAGCCGGGGTCGCGACACACCGCCCATCGACGTCGTAGATGCCGACCTCGGCAGTCGCTCCCCTCTCGCCCTTAAAGCTCAGGCGCACCGAGACCTGGAATGGGTTGGGATCGATCGCAATCGCGGGCAGGGCGCGGTCGTCAAGATCGGGAACGCCTACATTGCCCTGGACCGGTATCGAGGAGGGTTCCGCGAAGGGACTCTCGTCGCCCGGCTCATCCACGGCGGTCACCCAGTAGTAATAAGTTGTGCCCGCAACGACCACCCCATCGGTGTAGGTGGTCTCGGCAGCGCCGACCGCGCAATAGAACTGCGGAGACGCGGAGGTGTTCCTGTAGATCCTGTACGCCGTGAGATCACTGTCCGCCACGGGTGACCAGGCGAGTCGGACCGAAGGCCCCGCCCCCTCAGTGACGGCAAGTCCTGCGGGCGGCGCAGGGTGCGGCGGCGCCGCCGAGACCACCACCTGGCCCACGAACGGTATCACGTTGGGACGCATTACCGTAACTAGCAGCGTCCCGGCCGTGGCGGCATCGACCGGCAGACTCACCGTGCCCGAGCCATCGCTCTCACCGACAGCATAGATCTCATTGGAGACTTGGCCCGACTTCCAGAGACACACCTTTGCCCCGGCCAGCGGCGCCCCCGCACTGGTCACACTCACCACGAATGCCTGGGGACTTGTGTCGATGGCCGACGGACAGACCACCTGCATCGTGCGCGGAGTCTGGGTCCAGAGGCTGAGCTCGGGGTCTCCCAAGAGGTTCAGCCCATACATCAGGTACCGCATGTATGGATCGGCCCGCGACTCGCCTACGTACTCGTGCTTGGCGTCTGCGTGGGCCTTCCCAAGATTGGTGAAGCCCGTGATAAAGACCGATTCAAAGAAGGATTGGTCGTAATGATCCGACGGCCCGTCACCCGGCTCTCCCGGCGTACCCCATCCATACCTCGAGTTGCCGATGTAGAAGCCGCCACCCCGGGGGCTCAAGACCCAGGCCTCTCCGATACAATCGTTCTGGTCGAAGCCGCCGCTCAGGCACGATGCCGAATACATCAGCCCGTATCTGCCGTCAGAGGTAAGCATCCCGAAATCATCGTTTGCGAGGAAGTCCTCATAGAGGGAAATCGTCTTATAGAAACCGTGGCAGTTTATGTTGACGAAACCCATCCCGAGGTCTAGATTGCTGATCGCGGTACCGTAGTTGAGATTCCCCGAGGTCTGATAGAGCTTGGTGATGGAGAAACCCGCAGGCACATACCAATCATCGACGAGGTTCTTGGCCACCGCGCCATCGGTATAGTCCGGATCGGAAGGATTACCGGGATCGCCCCACAGGACCTCTGCCAGGAAGAGCATCCTCATCTGGTAATCCGTGGGCAGGGCGTAAAAGCCTTCATAGGCCAGCACCTTTTCAACAAATGTCAGAGCTTCTTCAGGCGTGGCCACAGGTGCTCGGCCTATGAAGACGTCAGAATACATGTCTATGTTGTCGGAGGGCGTCTCGCCCCAATAGAGGTCCCCATCGTCGTTCCAGGTGCCGTCAAGGTCGCCGTAGTATAGATCGCAGGGGATATAGGGTCTATCTGAGATCGCGACGTAGGCCTTCCTATCGGGTATTATCTGGGTATTGCCGCCCAAGAGTACCCACTCGGTGCCGCGGTTGACGTGGTAGTACTTGATGCAGTTGCGGATCTTCTCCTGCAGATCGCTGCCGGGATAGCTGCCGGCTATGGTCTCCGTGGTGATCGTCTCGCCGGCCAGACCCTTTCTGGTCTTCCACACCCCCAACGGCTCAAAGGACGCCTTGAGAGCATTGTTGGTGATGATCAAGTAGTTGGTCTCACCACCTCCCATCGGAACATGATCCTTGATCACTCGCTGGGATGCTCTCCACGGACTGGTCCGGTTTGATGTAAGTCTTGCCAGAAGATCGAGTTCGTCCGACGACGGATTCTTGGCCTCCGGCGAAGCGGCAACCGTTTCGTACTCCAGTCTGAACTTCAGCCGGCTATAGAGAACGAGCCTGCGCTCCAGCGGGAAATACCGCAGCGGATACACCAGGACATCGCACAGGGTGGCACCCGCGATTTCGCCGGAGCCGACCAGTTCCACTCGACGCCGCGGATAGGGTCCGTGCGACAGATAAACCTCTGGTGCTGGCGGAACAAACTCGGCGCGGCGCTCGGCCGAAAGAGGCTGGGGCGGCTGCGACGGGGCGATCGAGAAGACTCCGGCCACCTCCACGCTATCACATGCCACGATCGAAAGCTTGACCATACGGCTGTTGGCGGGCAGGGCTACCCTGATCGGTACCATCGGAAGCCGGGGCTTGCCTGGTTCGGCGAGCCATCTCGCGCCCTCAAGCGAGACCAGATCATAGTCACCGGCCTTTGAGAAGCGCAGATCTTCCAGGGAGAAGGTGACGTCCTGGGTATACGTGGCGCACGTCGCTACGTAAGCCCAGGCCGCCAGCAAAACCGTCAGCCCGAGAGCAGCAAGACCAAGAAGCTTGCTCTTTGCTGCACCGGCTCTCGGTTCGAGTTGCATCTTGCACCTTCCCCTTTGGGGAGTACATCACAAATGGCTGATTTCTATCAAGTGTCTCGCTTGCCTTCTTACATAAGCAGAAGGCGTGCCAATTATGCGTAGAACCGAACCTGCCCGCCTATGATTGTGCATATTACTCGGGTATCAAGAATCGAATCGGGATCTCTCGAGGCAAAGACGTTGCGATCGAGGATCGTGAAGTCCGAGCGAGCACCCACTTCGATTCTCCCACCCTCAGGTAACGCACCGCGTGCGGCAGCACCTCCCGCCGTGTAGCAATCCATGGCTTGCCAAACCTCAAGGCGTTCGGCCGAATACCAGGGACCCATCTCCGGCTCAGCGGGATCGCAACGGGTCGCTGCGGCGTGTATACCCCGGAGAGGATCGGGGCTTTCAATCGGCGCATCCGAGCCGAAGGCAACCCTACCTCCGCCGGTGATGATCCGCTTCCATGCGTAAGCATTACCGGAGCGCGCACCCCAGTAATGCTCAGCCACGGCACGGTCGGAAACAAGGTGAACCGGCTGCATCGATGCGATAACGCCGAGGTGTCCGAACCGAGGCATGTCCTCGGGCCTCAAGACCTGCGCGTGTTCGACCCGGAGCAGCGCGTCCCCGTATCGTCCATTTCGTCTTACTTCCTCATAGACATCCAAGATGTCCATGTTCGCTCGATCCCCGATAGCATGAACCGCCACGGCGAAACCCTTGGCCAGCGCACTCAGAACGATATCAAGTAGCTTCTGCCGGGAAGCCACCGCGATACCGGAGTTGGCAGGCTGGCCGCAGTAAGGCTCAAGCATGCTTGCCGTCTGGGAACCGAGCGCTCCATCAGCGTAGGTCTTTATGCAGGCGATCTCGCGTGAGGGCTCGAGCGGATCGATCTCGTCGGGCTCGAGGACCTCGCGCATCCGGAAGAGATTGAGCGGGACCCATCCTGCCTCGACTGCCCCTGTGAGAACACGGGCATCAGCTGCACCCTCGATTGTATGTACACCCGTGAGGCCGAATCCGACAAGCTTTTCACAGGCCTGCCTGACGGCATCCAGAATCCATGTCTCGGCTCGATCAGTTCTGAGCTCGAGGAGATTGGCTGCATTCTCCTTCAGGATACCGGTGGGGCACCCACTGCCGTCCACAGCCACCTCCCCACCTTCAACCCGCAACGCTTTCTCGGCCAGACCGGCCTCGCTAAGCGCCGCCGAGTTGACCCACACCAGGTGGCCGTCCCGGCTCCTCAGGGATACCGGATTATCCGGGGAGACCCTGTCGAGCGCCCAGCGGGTTGGAAATTCGGTAAGGCCCCAGCGCTGCTTGTCCCAGCCCCTGCCCGTGAGCCAGGCGCCTTTGGGCATCCGGGCAGCACGGCTGCGGATGATCTCAAGCCCTTCGTCAAGGCTCCGGGTGTCTGCGAGATTGGGTTCCACCAGTGACTTTGCGTATCCGACCAGATGAAGGTGCGAGTCGACGAGGCCCGGCAGGACCAGCTTCCCCTCGACCTCAAGGACTTCGATATCGGGCTTCCGAGTGAAGGCGCTGAGGGCGCCCACTTCCTCGATCCGCGCTCCCCGAAAGATGACGTAGCCCGGATCGATTACACAACCTTCACCGAGATATACGGCGCCGCCGACCAGGGCATGGAGGGAACATCTCTCGGAAGGAACGGGTGCTTTCATTCCTTACACTGGGGACAAACTTCCTCATTATTGGCCAGGGCCCTTCCGCACTTGCGGCAGCGACGCAGCTTCCGGCCGCAGGCCTTGCAGAAGGGATATGTTTCCTCCACCGGAGAGTCACAGAACGGGCATTGGCAGGAGGCCTTCGGCTTATCCTTGCCGGCGCCACCTTTGACTTCATTTTGCATTCCGGTCACCCCCGTCCGCCGATCTCCCGGCCCGGTAGTCTTCAATCGCCTTGTGAAGTGCATCCGCCCCAAGGTTCGAGCAGTGCATCTTGTTGGATGGCAAACCATCCAGCTCGCTCGCCACATCCTTGTTGGTGATCTTCAAGGCCTCATCGAGGGTCTTGCCCTTGGCCATCTCGCTTACCATGCTCGATACGGCTATCGCGGCGCCGCAACCGAAAGTCTTAAACTTGATATCCTCAAGCCGATCGTCCTTAACCCTGATGTAGAACGTCATCATATCGCCGCATACGGGATTACCAACGGTTCCCGAGCCGTCGGCATCCTTGATCTCCCCGACGTTGCGCGGGTTCATGAAGTGATCCATAACCTTTTCGCTATACATCTTGCTTTCGCCCCACTTTGCCGAGATCAAGCCGAGCCCGGCCATTCCAGATCAGGCCAAAGACCATTCATGCCCGATCGAGGCTAAGATCAACCGGATCAAGCTCAATATGGCATCCAAAGTGAGGCCAGTCAAGGGAAAACCTGCCGCCCAAGGTCACGCAGGCTGGGTCCCTCCCCGGCACGTCCCCCATGCCAGAATTCTCTTGTAAAAGGAAGCGGTTTCCACTAATATCCTCCAGATTCTTTGAAAAATGTGCCGCCCCGTGATAGATTTGGGGTCAAAGGGGGATTGGCTCTTGAACGACGAAAAGTGGTACTATCTCCTTGAAGAGATCGACAGGAAATTCGGGATATCCGAGCGGACCACCGAGGACGTACCCGAGAAGCGGCTCAAGGTCGAGAAAGCCATCTTCACGGGCGCGGGTGGCAAGATGAAGCTTGAGAGGTCGACCCGAGCCCTTGTGCTCGACCGCCAGGTCAAGTTCTCTAGGCGAATCGGCGGCGAGACCGCGGAGAAATACGTTTACTCCGACACCGAGAAGACCCATAGGGTCGTCCTTTACAAGTGGGATGAGGCGTCCCGCCTCTGGCAGGAGATCGATTTCAGGAAGCTGGCCACCTGATCAATCAGAGGGCGCCATGATCCCTCAAGCGTACTCCGGAAGATGTCTCCCCGCGGCTCGAGGCTCCGGGGAGTTAGCATAATAGGGAAAGGATGCTTCAGACTTGGCTTCGAACATTGCGCTATCGGCATTCATGTCCCAGGCGAGGCTTGAGGAGCTGCTCGAGACCCTTGAGCCGTCACAGCCGCTCTTGATACTTACCCACGATAACCCCGATCCCGACGCGATATCCGCGGCATCCTGCCTTAGATACATTGTTTCAAAAAGGTTGGGAATCAAGGTCCATATTGGCTACGGCGGCATAGTCGGCAGGGCTGAGAACAGGACAATGCTGAGGCTTCTCAAGATACAAACCACCAAGATTTCCGAGGCCAAGATAAGGCGCCACAAATCGGTGCTCCTGATGGACACCCAGCCAATGGCCGGCAACAATCCCTTACCGCGGGGAGTCCGCGTCAAGGGTGTGATCGATCATCATCCCTTAAGGAAATCCACCCGTGCCGATTTTGTCGACATCAGGCCGGACTACGGTGCGGTCGCCACGATTCTCACCGAGTATCTCTTTGCAAGCGGTCTCGATATTCCCACCAAGCTTGCCACCGCGCTTTTTTACGGGATCGCATCTGAGACCCAGGACCTGGGAAGAGAAGTCGCCGATGCCGATGCGGCAGCCTACCTGGCGCTCTTCCCCAAGACCAACAAGAAGTTCCTGTCGAAGATAAGACGTCCAGTCGTGACGAGAGAGCAATTCGCTTATACCGCGAGAGCCATTGCCAACGCCGTGACCTATAAACATACGATCGCCACGGGCCTCGGACGCGTTGAGAATCCTGATATCGTAGCCCAGGTTGCCGAGATGATGCTCACGCTGGAGCGGATGACCTGGTCCCTCGCCACCGGGAGATACAAGGACACGATAATGATCTCCCTGCGAACGACCCGAGTGAAAGGGGCTGCCGGTAAGGTTGCGCGGCGGGTGATCGGTTCGGGCGGCACCGCAGGTGGCCATGACATGGTCGCGGGCGGCCAGATGGATTGCTCGGGCAGGGCTGAGAAGCAGTGCGACGAAATCGAGACCAAGCTGATTGAGACCTTCTTCAGGCTCAGAGGTAAGCCCGATAGCGGGGAACTCACCCCACTGGTGGCCGTAGAAGAGCAGAAGCAGGAAGAGAAGCGACCCGGCGAATCAGACTCCACCAAGAGGGAGGAGGTGAATCGATGAAAGCGGTTGTTGACAAGGACCTTTGTACAGGATGCGAGCTGTGCGCCCAAACCTGTCCCGACGTATTCGAGATGGAAGGTGACACCGTGAGTGTCAAGGCGGATCCCATACCGTCCGGCATGGAAGATTGTGCCAAACAGGCAGCCGATGAGTGTCCTGTTGAAGCCATAAAGGTTGAGTGACGGGCGTCACGTGCAAGTAGCCTTTGGGGGGAGAAGATTCTCCCCCCTTGGCTTTTTCACCTCAAGATGCCGGAACGGGTCGCCGGAGTCTTTCGCTCCATGATTGCTACCACCGCCTGCCAGGGATTGTTGCAGATCGTATACTCGGCAGGTGGTATCCGGATTTCAGTGCGGGGTATGAACTCAGCCATGATATATGTCTTGATGTCGCTCCCTGCAAACAGAGCCGGGCAAATGGCTAGCCAGTCGGCGTTTCTGATGGCGTCCCTCACACTCAGCTTCCCAAAGGCTATCGCTGAATTGTTCAGTCCCAAGAGATCGACCGTGCGTCTCATTCCGAAATAGCGGGCCCCGCCGGCATCGGTCGCAGCAACGACGGCGTCCGCGGGCGTGTGTTGATTGATCCATTTCCCGGCCTGCACGTTCAAGAGGTCGATGGCGCGGGCATCGGAGGCAAGGTGAGAACGCAGATCGGAGAAGGAGTGATAATAGGACGGTACGGACGCAGCAAGGCAGCCGATTGCGGCGATGCCGACCACAACCCGAAGCAGCGTGTGTCTCGCCTCCGACCGAGAGCCCTCTGGCAGGACCTTGCGCGGAGATGCCACTGAAGCGAAGATTGCGCCATAGCCGATACAGAAAGGAGCTATGAGCACCAAGGCAGCAGGGTCAAGCCACCGGGTCCAGTAATAGCCTTCAAGAAACATCTGCCTGGTCCCGAAAACCGCAACCAGGTAAACCAGAGGCGCGGCCGCAAGCATCGCAAGCGACACCCATTTCTTCATGTCGATTCGCCTGACGCACGTCGCGAGATAGGCCGCAAGGCCTATAAGATAAGCCCACCAGGGCGCGAGCCCATGCTCGAATAGGAAGTTCCATGCCATAGAGGCTTCGGCGCGACCAAACTGGAAAGGCCGGGCCTTGAGGTAGAAAGTATTCGGCAGAAAGTGCCCATTGACCGACTTACAGAAGCCTCCCCACGCCAGAATCGGCACAAGCGGAATCATCCAGGCTGCCGCCGTCGACCACGACAGCCCTCGGCGGCGCGAGAGCACTACCAGGCCGAAGACGGCAAACGGCAATATTACGATTGCCTCCGGCCGCGTCACGGGAGCCAGGCTGAAGAGGACCACCGACAAGAGAGGGCGCCCCGCGAGCATGGCGGCTGCTCCTCCCATCCAGATGGCAAGGAGCAGATTGACTTCCATTCCCGACAGCGATGAGAACAGGAATCTCGGCTCGAGTGCCAGCAGTGAGGCACTGAGGCAGCCTACGACCTCCGAGCGGCCGATCTGTCGGCCGATGTAGCCCACGGCCCGCAGAACCACGAGCCCGAGCATCACACCGATCACTTTGACAAGAACTATGACCGCGTTCACGCCGGCGCCCCCAAACCAATGCGCAGGTGCCGATACCACGACCCACAGAGGGCTTGTCGAGCCGGCTTCCTGCTGTCCATCATTGTAGGCAAATCCATGGCCCTGGGCGAATGACCTGGAATAGACACGATGAATCCACCCATCGTCGAGGGGAAGACCGAACACGGAGTAGGAATCTTTGATGAAGAACGCGATCGCGAGAAGATAGATCAAAGCCGGCACAAGAACCGCGAGCCTCATACCGGAGACACTTCCAATGCTACGCACCAGGGATCTCAAAGGATGCAGACTTGTTCCCTTCACGCTGACTTCTGAACCAAGACCATTCCGAGCCTGCTTCACGCCAGGGTGCCCGTCAATCGTCTTTCAAAGTGCCGAGAAACTGAGGAGGCCTGCGAATCTTGGTCGCCTGTTCGAAAGCATACGCGATCCTGATAAGCACGGGCTCGCTATAGGCGCCTGCGAAGAAGGAGACACCCACAGGCAGGCCACAGACATAGCCTAGCGGAACCGTGATATTGGGATACCCTGCGACCGCCGCGGGCGTCGAACTCGCGCCCAGGAAGTGATCGCCGTTCACCGGGTCAGTCGGCCAGGGCGGCCCCCCGGTCGGCGCTACGATCGCATCGAGCCGGTGCTGGCGCAACACTCGATCGATGCCCCGGCCGCGTGACAGGTGTCGCGCCGTCCTAAGAGCCCTCAGGTACCCCAGACTATTCAGGGGGCCTTTTCCCTCAGCCATCACGAAGATCTCCTGGCCGAAGTAGGGCATCTCTGCCTCACGGTTGTCGTCGTTATACTGGATCAGCTGCTGCAAGGAGCGCGCGGGCGCGCCGACACCGCGGCGGGCGAGATAAGCATTGAGATCGGCCTTGAACTCATAGAGCAGTACCTCGAACTCAGGATTATCCAGGTCACCGGGCTTGGGGAACTCGGCCGGATCGACCACCGTGGCCCCGCACTGCTTCATTGCGGCTATCGCATCCTCCACGAGCGCCGTGACCTTCTCATGGGCGACGAAGAGATTGCGGGCAACGCCGATCCGGGCGCCTTTGAGCCCCCGGGCATCGAGGAATCGGGTGTAATCCGTGTGGGCCGAGCCTCGACTCTCCTGGGTCACGGGGTCGCGAGGATCGATTCCTGCGATCACGCCCAGCAGGGCGGCTGCGTCCGCGACCGTGCGCGCCATGGGCCCCGCAGTGTCCTGGCTATGCGCAATTGGGACGATGCCCGAGCGGCTCACCAGACCCAGGGTGGGTTTCATCCCGACGATCGAGTTTGCGGATGAGGGGCAGACGATCGAGCCGTCGGTCTCGGTCCCGACCGCAACCGCACAGAGATTGGCCGCGACCGCCACACCCGAACCCGAGCTGGAACCACAGGGATTGCGGTCGAGGACGTAGGGATTCCGGGTCTGGCCACCCCTCCCGCTCCAGCCGCTCGAAGAGCGCACCGACCGGAAATTGGCCCATTCACTCAGGTTGGTCTTGCCAAGGATTACGGCCCCGGCGCGACGCAGTCGCTCGACAAGGAACGCATCCTCGGCCGGCGCCGGTCCAACCAAAGCCAGGGAACCCGCCGTGGTCTGCATCCTGTCCGCCGTATCAATATTGTCTTTGATCAATATGGGAATACCGTGCAGCGGCCCGCGGGGGGCTCCAGTCCGGCGTTGGTCGTCCAGACGATCGGCTATCGCAAGCGCATCAGGATTGATTTCGATAATGGAATTGACCGCCGGTCCCCGCTTATCGAGCGCCTCGATGCATACCAGATATGCATCCGCTATCGATCGCGCCGTGTGCTTGCCGGTGGTCATCGCTGCCTCGAGGTCAGCAATCGTGGCTTCTTCAAATTCAAAGTCTGGCGGCGAAGCCGGTCGCGACGGAGATGCCGCCCGAGCTTCGTCCTGCAATCCCTTGCCAAGGGTCGCGGTGCCCGAAAGGGCAAGCGTGCTACCCATAGCTGCATAGCGAAGAAAATCCCGCCGTTTCATCATGCTGCGACCTCCGGGCCGTAGGTCCTTATGTAGTGATAGATGTATTCCTGCGCGTAGCCGGCATACGGGCCGAAATGCTCCCGCGCGAACCTTCGAATTTCTTTGTTGTTCACCTTCTTAGAACCGAAGTAAACCTGCTCGATCGCCTTCTTGATCCAGACATCGACGGGAAATGCCTCGTACCGTGAGAAGGCAAAAAGCAGAACACAGTCTGCGATCTTATCTCCCACCCCCTTGACAGTCATCAAGATCGATTTGGCCTCTTCATAGGGTAGGCTGCGGACGAGATCGAAGTCGAGTGCCCCATCGGCGACCATCTGGGCTGCTTCGACGAGGTAGGGAGCTCTGAAACCTGCTCCACACGAGCGCATCCCGGACTCCCCACAGGCTGCCAGATCAACCGGCTCAGGAAGGCTATGTACGTCACGGCCGTCTATGCTGTGACGTCTACCCCACCGGCGCGCGATCTCCTTAACCATCTTGTCGATGCGCTCCACGCGGTTACTCGATGAGAGCAAATACGAACACAGGCAGTGCCAGGGTTCCTGCTTGAGGAGCCTCAAACCCTTTACCGACGCGAGCACCCGCTCCATGAAGGGGTCGACACCGACCGAAGCCAGGATGGCCCCAAGATCGTCATCCAGCCCGAGATAGCACCTGACATCCGACGCCTCAAGCCCGCCCACCCCGCGAAACTGAATCCGGCTGCCCTGCTGCTCCAATTCGACAGCGAAATCCCTGATTATCCCGAAGTAGAGGTCGTTATATTTGTGCCAGCCAAAGACTTGACCACACTCCAGGGTGAGCGCCAGATTGAAGTCTTGAGCCTCGAGAATCCCCTGCGACAGTTGAGACATAACGTATACAAACCCACCTTTTTTCGTTATAATGTATGTGGAATCAGGGAAGCATAATCCACTAAATACCGTTTGGCGCTTGCCGATACAAGGATTGCATCAGGCCAAGCCGATTTACTTACTAACGCTGTTGGGAAGGGGGAAACCTCCAAAATGAGAGCGATTATTGCCCTCAAGCCTGCAATCCTGATCGGCCTCTGTGCGGTCATCTTCCTTATGGTAGTCCCCGAGAGCATTTTGTCAAATACTATCGTGCCCTACGAGCCCGGCAGCCCCCAGACCATTCCAGGAACCGCGGCCCGGCTCGCCAACACCAAGTGCTTTCGCACATACGACGGGGCTGTATATACGTTCGACGTCGAAGTCTTCGGCGCCTGCTGGAAGCCGATCTACTCGATCAGATTCTTTCCGCTTGAGGATATAACCTTCCAACCTGTGGCGTGGCCGCAGGGCTGGAGCCTCGTGGAGGCCCCGGCGCATGTCCTGGCGTCGGAACCGATAGC
The DNA here is from genome assembly GCA_043808325.1 of Candidatus Eiseniibacteriota bacterium. Taxonomy (GTDB): domain Bacteria; phylum Arandabacterota; class Arandabacteria; order Arandabacterales; family Arandabacteraceae; genus JAZDEY01. The sequence goes on along the minus strand of JAZDEY010000076.1, from coordinate 26,374 downwards.
GCTCGCAACCCAGTCGGCCCCGATCGAGCCGGGTATGAAGCTGGGTGGCTTCGCCATGTCCTCGCATTCGGCGCCCCTGGTCTTCAGCTGGTACCCAGCTGATGAGCGCGGCAATCTGTTCGGCAAGATCTCGAAAGAGAGCCTCGAGTGTCCGCTTAGCACTGAGCCCGGCACCTGGGGGTCGATCAAGGCGATGTATCAGTAAGGGTTGCCCTAGCTACATTCCGCCTATCGACATCTCCGCGATCCGCACGGTTGGGCTCGCAGTCCGCTGCCTCAGATAGAGATCGTTCCCCACACTATCGATGCCGCGCAGCATATCAAGAACGTTGGAGGCGACGGTCACATTCTTGACCGGATGGACCACCCGCCCATTCTCTATCCACAGTCCTCTTGCCCCGCTGGAGAAGTCACCGGTTGCGGGATTGATCCCGACCCACCATCCGGTGAGGGAGAGAGCCCACAGACCCCGAGGTGTGGATGCGATGATATCCTCCGGTCTTGAGCCACCACTTTCAACATAGAAGTTCGCGGTCTCCACGCCGGGAAGGGCTCGGTAGCCACCTCGCCTGGCATTTCCGGTCGGCTGCATTCCGAGTTTGCTCGCCGACCGTGCATCGCAGAGAAATGTTCTCAGCACGCCACGGTCCAGCACTACCTTTCTGGCGCAGGGAGTCCCCTCATCATCGAACGAAGCGCTCGCGACTCCACCCTTGAGAAGCGGGTCATCCACTATGGTGACCAGCGGGGAGCCCAAGGCCTCGCCGATCCGGCCCTTCAAGGCGGAGACACCGGTGGCCACATTATCCCCGTTGATCATCGCTAAGAAGGAAGCCAGAAGTGCGAACCCCGTGTCCCGGTCAAGTATCACGGGCACCGCCTGGGAGGCGACCACTTTGCCCCCGAGCAGCGACGTGGCTTTCCAACAAGCCCGTTTCGCAATCTCAGAGGGTGGCTCCAGCTGGTCGAAGAACCTGCTCGTCGCCTCCTCCCCACCGGTTTCGACGTCACCGTCCTTCTCGGCGATCACCGAGCACCCCACGTCGAATAGGGTCCCCCCCTTGCGCCGGAAGACACCCTTGGTGTTGGCAACTACCACGTCGGCCTTGGTATCGCTGTAGGTGACCGACTCCAGCCTACGGATCGCCGGGTCATAATCAAGGGCGAGCTTCTCGATTTCCTTGAGGAGGCCGACCTTCAGACTTAAGTCTATGCTGTCGAAGTTCTCGTCGTAGATATCTACCCGGGTAACCTCTCCGGCAGGCCCCACAAGGGAATTCGCTTCGTCACGGGCCGCCATCTTCGCAAGTTCAGCGCCCTTCGCGACCGTGGTCTCAAGCGACGCGTCCCTCAAGTCCGAACTGTATACGAACGCCATCCTGCGATCGGCGATGAGTCTCAGGCCGTATCCGCCGGTCTCTCGCTTCTTGAGCCGCTCGACCGCTTGATCTCTCACTTCCATCTCGAGCCCGCTGGAGCTCTCCAGATAGACCTCACCCTCATCGACCCCGCTCTTCTCGATCAACTGAAGCAGGCGTTTCGCGGTGTTCTCGATATCCACCGTAACCTCCTAACCTCTACCGCCGACGACTATGCTTGAGATGCGTAGCGTCGGAGAACCCGAAGTGATCGGGACCCACTGCCCTTTTCCGCAGGTGCCGGGCCAGAAGGTGAGATCGTTCGCCACCATATCGATGCGTTGCAGGATCTCCGGGCCGCTCCCGATAAGCGTCGCGCCCCGAACAGGCGAAGTGACCTTGCCGTTTTCTATGAGATACGCCTCCCGCACCCCGAAGGTGAAGCTCCCTGTGGCGGTATCGACCTCGCCTCCACCCAGGCGCTTGGCGAAGATGCCGCGCTTGGTTTCGGCAATCACCTGCTCGGGCATCGCACTGCCAGGCATGATGTAGGTGTTGGTCATCCGGGTAAGAGGATAATCCATGTACGACTGCCTCCGGCCGTTGCCGGTGGGCTCGGCACCCATTTTGCGCGCAGTCATCAGGTCATTCATGTAACCCTTAAGGACGCCGTCTTCGATCAGGACCGCCCTGCCCGAGGGTGTGCCCTCGTCGTCGAAATCGAAGGAGCCCCGCAGGTTGGGCAACGAACCCTCGTCCACCAGGGTGATGAGGTCGGAGGCAACCTTGGTGCCGACAAGTCCGGCGTAGAACGAGGCTTTCCGTTCGACACTGTCGCCCTCAAGCCCATGGCCCACGGCCTCGTGGAAGACCACACCGCCGCCGGAACCTATCACTACCGGCATCTCCCCCGACGGCGCCTCCCCTGCCTCAAGCATGTCGACCGCTTGGCGCGCTGCCTCCCGTGCGGTCTCCTCAAGGAACTTGGGCTCGACGTATTCGAAACCGATTTTCTTGCTCTGGCGAACATAGCCGGGACATCTCTTACCGTCTCGCTCGGCAAGAACATCGACCTCTATCCAGATGAGCGGCTGATTCTGCTTGACGAAGACGCCGTCGCTGGTAGCGATCACGATTCGTTTGAGCTCATCCCGATAAGCCACCCTGACCTGCTTTATGGCGGGATCATAGGCCCGGGCGACGCGATCGACGAACCTCACAACTTCAACCTTCTTGCTGGCATCCACCTCGGCCGGTGAGATACGATACGCGAGAAGCCCTCGGCCCTGCTTCTCCGCAAGCTTCCCAGGCGCGACACCACCGCTGGCCCGCCCTATTTCGGCCGCAACTCGCGCAACATCGGCGAGGTCTGCCTCCTGCCATGAATCGCAGAAGGCATATCCCGTTTTCCAGCCGCTGACCACCCTGACCCCCCCACCCTTATCGATCCCGTACTCGACCGACCCGACGGTGCTATCGGCAAGGTTGATGCCCGTCCGCGCAACCTCCTCAAGATAGACATCTGCGTACTCGCCGCCCGCCGCAAGCGCTGCCTGGAGCACCCGGGCGAGGCCGGCTTCGAGCTCCCCCGGGGCTGAATAGGCGAGCTCCCCTGGAAGGGCCTCGCTGTGGAGTAGGAGATCGAGCAGCGTGGGTGCGGCTACGGCAAGCAGCCCTCCCTTGGCTGTGACCCGTATGAAATCGCGACGCTTCATAACGTGCTCCTTTGACTGGTTTTGAACTATAGATCTACCACCGCGCGCCCACTCGAATCAAGTCCAAAATCTCAGCCACGGGCTTGATCCCACCCCTGGCGCCGAGAGCCGTGCAATTGAGGGCAGCAGCCGCGTTCGAAAAATCGAGAACCGCCTGGAAGTCCCAACCGCTCGCAAGCCCGTAGATGAAGGCCCCGTGGAATACGTCTCCGGCGCCGGTCGAGTCGATGCACTTGACCCTGAAGCCCCGTGAGCGGACGAAGCCCCGCTCGCCGAGGCCCAGAGCCCCTTCGGCTCCGAGGGTCGCCACGACACAGTCGGGTCCTCTCGACTTTATCGCTACAAGAGCGTCCTCGAGGCGCCCCTCGCCGGTCAGGCGCTCGGGAAACTCACGCGAGCACACTACATAGTTGGAGGCCTTAATGAGACCGGGCGTGCCCGGCTTTACGGTCTCGGCATCGACAACCACCGTGACGCCTGCCTTACGCGCCTCCTGGGCAGCGACGGCGGCCGCCTCGGAATCGTGACCGTCCAGCAGCAAGAACCTGCCGGACCTTATTGCTCCGAGCGGCACCTGGTCAGGCAGCACCGAAAGGGCCTGGTCGCGCCTCCAGATGATGGTCCGCTCTCCGGTTGATGCATCCACCAGGATGAAAGCGAACTGATTGGGTACGCCCGAGACTGCCTCAACATCGGTGGTATCAATGCCTGCTTCCTTCAGGCTGGCAAGGGAGAAGGCTCCCAGGTCGTCACCTCCCACCTTGCCCACGTACTTGGCCTTGAGACCCCAGCGGGCGCAAGCCGTCAAGGCGCTTGCGACCTGGCCGCCCGGAGCCCGCCGGAAATCGATCATCCTGAGCTTCTCCTCGTACCGCGGGAACCGGGGAATCACACAGATGTGGTCGACCGCGTTGAGGCCCATACCGACCACGTCGAACGCAAAACCTGTATTGTTGGACGGCATTACCCGTTCTCCCTCAGAGTGACCTTTAGTGTTTCCAGCGACCGCGTCTGAACCAGGCAACAAGCATCGCCAGCAGTAGCACGTTCGCCAGGATCATCACAAGCCAAATCGCCGTTACACCCAGATGAAATACGTGTACACATAGAGCCGCAAGTGGTATCTGGACTACCCAGGCACTCACGAGCGCCGCAATCATGGGAGGCAAGGTCTTTCCCGAACCGTAGAAGGCCGAAGAGAGAGCGATTGCGGTCGCCGTAAAGGGCTGCCCCACGGCAAAGAAGACCAGGACCCCGGCGGCCTTCGCCTGGACCTCGGCCGATCTGCCGAAGACCCCCATGATCTCGTGGCCGAAGACTATCTCCAGGATGGAGATCGTGGCGACGATGCCCAGGGCAAGCAGTGCCGCCTTGCGCGCACTCGCCTCGGCCCGTTCCGGCTGCCTGGCCCCCAGATTCTGGCCGACGATTGCCGAGGCGCCGAGCTCAAGTCCTACTGCAAAGACCACTCCCAGCTCTATGATCCTTGTCGTGATCCCGTATGCGGCGACGGTCGTGGTCCCGTAGACGGCGACAAAGATCGCAAAGACCCAGTAGGCGACGCTCCTGGCGACGCTCTCCACAAATGGAGGCAAACCGATCTTCAGTATCTGAGCCATCACTCCAGGGTCGAACCTGAAGCCGCGCGCTCTCAGGCGGAGTGTGCCTTCGCCGAACCTCAAAACCAATAGCCCCACAGTCATGGCGACCGCGGCAGATATCGCGGTCCCGATCGCCGCCCCCCGGATGCCGAGCTTGAACTTGAAAATCAGGAGCGGATCCAACCCCATGTTGAGCAAGGTGGAAAGGAGCATTATGTACATCGCTCTCGGCGCGTCCCCAATTCCCCGGAGCGCGGTATAGACCGTGTACATGGTAAACATGAAGGGCAGCGCTAGGAAATAGATCCGGCCGTATGCCGTGCCCAGCCTTATCACATTTGGGTCGTCGGTCATCAGCCTCAGGACGTTTTCCACCAGGCAGAAGCCCGCCACACTCATCACAAGACCTATCAGGAGTTTCATCACTATGGTCTGCTTTATGGCGTTGGCGGTCCCGGCGAAGTCCCTCTCGCCGAATCTTCTTGAGATTACTGCGATCGAGCCCGAGCCGACCATCGAGTTGATCGAACCCAGGACAAACGCGAATGAGGAAAACAGGGTCACCGCGGCAACCTCGGGCGTCCCGATCCGCGCAACCCAGAACATGTTGATCAGGGCGTAGACCGTCATCGCGGCGAACCCGATCATCGACGGCACGCCCATATAGAGGACGTTGCCGAGGACATCGCCGCTGGTGAGGTCGCGGGCTATCCTGGGTTCCTGCGACGCCCGAATCTCTCTTTGAGCCATACGATCAATCCCCCGACGGACTAAACATGGATTGACGATGGTAGCACGCGCAGGATTGCCGGGTCAAGCCGTCGAGGCCGACGGCGGCCGGCCTACAAAAACCAAGGGTGAGGCTTGCGCCCCACCCCCTTCTTCTCCGCTCTCGAGGCAGAAGCCTCGCGCCCTAAACCGAGAAAGCGCCCCAGGATCTATAGTCCGAATCTCAATGACAGCTCGGGAATATCGTCGAAATAGTTGCTGATGAAAGTGTGCGAGTAGTCAATCGACGCCTTGGCCGGCCCAAGATTGAACATGGCGCCGAACCCCAGCGTCGGGCCGTAGATGTACCCGTCCTGATCGCAGATGACATAGCCGCCTCTCACGAAGAGCCTGTCGTTCAGGACATATTCGGCACCAAGGCGGTACTCGTCCTCGGAGAAGTTGTTGCTCTGGAATACCGTGCCGACAGTCGCCTTGCCGTTGACGCCCATACTGATGTCATAGGTCGCGCCCAACTGGAAGTTGGACGGCATCTCGAAGCTGGCCGATGTTAGTGAGAGGAAGCGATTCGCAGATTCCGGGTCATCGCCGGGCACCGACGTAGAGTACTCAAAGTCCGGCCCGGAGTAGGTCATCCGCGGTCCATAGCTCTTCATCACCATACCGACCTTAAGCGTCTTCCAGCCGGGAACGTACTGGAAACCGAAGTCGAAGGCGATGCCCTGAGCCTTCGATTGCATCACCTGCTCCGACAGATACATCCCCGTTGCACCGAAGGCGACCCGGTCGGTCAACATCTTGGCATAGGTGATCCCGAGCACCGGGACATTGATGGAATAGACCTCTCCCGTGCCGCCCCAGTCTCTCTCCGTGGTCACGATTATGTCACCCAGGCTGAGGATCTTGGCACTGACTCCGATCGTTCCGTAGGAGAAGGGAGCGACAACGCTGAAGTAGCTGACGGTCATGTCGGCAATGTATCCCCTGTAGGAGAAGAACGCCTCGGTCGCGGTAGCTTTTGCGATCCCGGCGGGGTTCCAGTAGATCGCCTCACACCCTGTGGCATCGGCGACCACCACACCTCCCATCGCAGTACCCCTCGACCCCACAGGAATTCTGAGTTCCTGGGCGCCTGCGGTTCCCGTCTTGCTGGATCCGGCCATAGACGCGCCGGCGGCAATCAACATTACGACTAGAGCTCCGATCAAAGCCTTTCTTGCCATCACCGACCTCCTTGGCAAAGAGGTTAAGGTCTTAGAACGTATTCAACCGTTCCTTCTCAAGGAATATAGCCATCTTCCCGAAGGTGGATCCGATTCCCGGCGCGTCGACGTGGTAGATGTATAACCCGCTGGCAATCGGAATCTGCACTTCGTTATAAAGATCCCACTCCATCACAGAAGTACTCGAATCGTCCTTGTCGAGCGTCCTCACGAGATCACCCGCAAGATTGAATACCCTTATCGTACAGCGGCTCGGCAGATTGCTGAACTTGACGATGTGATGGAACTGGTCGATCTCGTAGCTGGACTTCGCAAAGTAAGGATTGGGAACCACCCGGATGTCGGCCAGGGCGGACTTGGCCCTGTCTCCGTCATAACCCGGAGGAGTGGTCGAGAAGGTGAAATAGTCTTTGTCGGTGCTCGGGACCGCTTTGATTGCGATCAATTTCGAGCCGGGCTCGATCACCGCAGAGCTGGACGACCGCCGCAGGTAGAACGCATAGATCGGATTGGTATCGATGCCTCGCGGCCTGGGGTTGATGGGATCGGCGGGATTGCCGTACACAAGGGAATCCGTCTGGTAAGGCGTCGGATTGATGAAGAGCCACTCTCTTCCTCCCCTGGCTGAGGCATCGGGCATCCACTTGCCGTCCTCTGTGGTGCCGCCAGCTGTTCTGTACTCAACGAAGCAGGCATCAAGCTGCTTGTTATGATCGGTATCCCAGACCGTGAAAGGCACTTCGACGAAGTCCTGGTAGTCGTAGTGTAAATTGTCCTGGTCGTCGAACCATCGGAGGTAACGATAGGCCATCTGGGTCTCGCCTCCCAGATCATCGAAGCGTACCTCGCAGTTGGGGAACTTATCGAAACTGGTTGCGATTCTCACGGTGCTACCCAGCAGGTCCTGGCCGTAGCCGACGCCTTCGCCGCCTTCGTCGTTGAGGGCATAGGGTAGGCCTACACTGCAACCGGTGAGTACACCGGAGAGATCTCCGGCCGCGTCACGGAACTCGAAACGGCCTATCGGCACTCTTAGCCGGACGCGCGGAACGATGCCGTCGATCACCGGGTAGTCGTCGTCCGCATTGCGGTTTATGCCATAATCGAAGAGCACTGCGTTATTGTCGGTGACATCAATCAGTTTCCAGTGGTAATCGAAGCTATACGGAACCATGTCCCCGAGCATCATCAGCAAGTCGGCCGGTTGGGACCTTTCGTAGATGATCTTATAGTCGTGCCCCGTCAGGGCAAACGGATCGGCAACCGCGACGTCCAGCAGCTCGTGGCTGGCCGCCCCGCTTGTAACATGGTGCTCGACGTCATCGACCGACCCAGACAGCACCTTTCCCGCGACGGGCTCCTGAGGTATGATCGGCAGGATCGCCGACTGGCTCTCCAGCGTCTTGGGAAGTCCGGGCAGGGGGTTGGGGTTATAGGAGTAGGCCCCGACTCGATAGAAGTAGGTGGTACCGTTCGACAAGGGTACCCCATTCACCTTGTCGTCGACGAGCTCTATGAACCTGCTGAGGCCCGCGTCTTTTCCAAACTGGACCGGCTGCACCAGAGGCAGCCCGAAATCAATGTTGAGATCCGTATCTTCGATTGTCTGGATCTTGTTCACCCTATCGTACACCGCAACCAGAGTCCAGGGACCGGCAGCCGAAACCGACGCGCTCTGATAGACATTGTATCCTTCAAAGGCGTACGGCACGGTACCCGGATTGTCCTCGGAGTCGGTTCCCCACGTAAGCCGTACCTCGCCGTCGAGGGGCACGGCCGTGACTGCGGGACGCGCAGGGGGCTTAGGCAAGTCGAAGTCGAGGTCGAAGGCGACCTGAGCGGTCTGGTCGTAGAACTTCATCACCCTGACCGAGCCGATTCGGTCATTGCCCTGGCCGACGATGATTCCGACAACCACCTGCTGGGTGTCTCCCGGAGCCATGGTGAACGGGCCCGAATTGACCATGAATCTTCGGTCCGCGGGATCGCTATCAAGCCAGCCCGTGTTGGTCACCGGATCGCCGGGCAGCCAGAATTTGGTCGGGTTGCCCAGAGGGTCAAGCACCGGCTTGCCGTCCAGAGTGAGACCCTGCATGTAGTTGTAGGACTCCCTGAACGCTCTAGGGTCGGTACCATTGATGTACTTGTTGAAAGATGACATGCCGAGTGTATCTATGGGGACGCCGTGGGCATCCTTGATCACCGGTCCGAGGAAGAAGTCATAACCCACGCACGGGACCCTTGCCCCGTAGAGGTTGTCGGTGTTGGTCGCGTTGTAGGCAAACCCCACGTTGAGTGTGGTGTCGCACCCGACGTAGTCGTCGCTGGATCCGCCCACATCAGGATCGGCCCAAACCGAGAAGTAGGTATTCTCGAGCAGGTTCTCGCCCTTGTTTATGACTTTGAACTTGATGAAGATCACGTTGCCGAGAGCGCCCTTCCAGTCAAACGCGAAAGTGGTCTGCTGCACCTCGACGCCCAGCGGTTTGGTACGCCCCTCGTCGGTGTTGTGCAGCGCAGGGTCGGCATCGTTGTACACGCACCACAGGGTCTGATCACCAAGCAGCAGCGGATTGCCGTGCTCATCGACGGGAGCGCCCAGATCGGAGGGCCATTCGGCGTAGTCCGTGGAGTTCTCCGCGTTATCCCCGGTCCTTATCTTGTATACCCGGTGCTCCGGCTTGGAGGGATCGTCCGGCGTTCCATCTTCCAGGATCGGTCCGGGGCCATATTCCTGCGCAAACGAACCCGCTGCGATTCTGGTCTCGCCGCCCACCTTAGCTCCGATCCAGAGGCCCGACGCATAGACTGCGGTCTTGTCGGTGCCCTTGGGGAACCACAGGCCCGAATTCTGGGCAGTGAGATCGTAGGCAAACGATCCGTGGTTCGTGACGATCATCTGGATGTTGTTGGCATCGATGAAGCTCGTGTTGTCGATGATCATCGGCCGTGGATGCGGTCTCTGCCGATCGCCGACATCGTTATCCTTGCTACGCTGCGCAAAGGCCACGCTTGTCGTCAAGACAAGGACCGCCACTACGACAACCAGCCAAGGCTTGTTCATTTCATCTCCTCCTTCTTGGTGCCGGTGTTCCTCCTTAGAAATCCGTCTTTATTCCGAATCTCACCATTCTAGGAATGCCGAAGTTGTTCGGATTCATCTCGGCCTGTCTGAAGAGAGACCGGCCCTCATCGCCGTTATCAGCAAGCCACTTGAGCCCTTCCGGCGTATTGAGCCAGCCCGTGGTCGAGGGTGAACCTGTCGATTGATAGACGTACTGCGCGTTTTCCTTGTTGAAGACATTCAAGACCAAAACGTAGAAGTCCACGTTTGCACGGCCGAACTGGAAGCCTTTGTTGGCTTTGAGGTCGACCCTGTAGGTCCAGGGCCCGTACTTGGAATTCAGAGGGCCGTCCGGCGTGACGGAAACGGCTGCCAGTGTGACTTCATTCCAGGTGAAGGTGGGAGTGTAAGGCTGACCGCTTCCGATATTGACCAGCATGTTGACTCCGGCGTTCTGGAGGACCTTCCTGGCGAGGACCACGGGTCCCTCATTCTTGGCGAACCGGAGGTCGAAATCGAAACTGAACTTGTGTCTCTGGTCAAACGCCAGTGGGGCCGTCATCTTCGGGATCTCGCTTCCCGTCCACGCGATGTTGTACTGCGTGTTGGAAACCGATCCCGTGCCCATGGCCCAGGAGAGGCTGTAGGCTAGATTGCACGATATGTTCCGGGTCCTTGCCAGCGAGAAACCGAGGTCGACGCCCTTTATCGTGCCATAATCGCGATTTCTGTATGTGGCAAAAGCATTCGGCACGGACGGGATATTGGTGACCTCGACCAGATCCTCCACATCCTTATAGTAGGCCACAATGTCTATCTTGGCTTTGTCCGCCACCTGATGGGCAAGGCCGACCTCGTAGGCAGTGGTCTTCTCGGGCTTGAGGTTCGGGTTGCCAAAGGGAGCGTAGTAAGGATTGGTGCTTATCATGTACTCCAGGTAATCGTAGGAAACGTAGAGGTCCTCGAGATTGGGCTGCTGGAAGAACTTGCCGTAGTTGGCGTGGAACAGAGTCCGCTCGCTGATCGGGAAGCCGATCCCGAGTCTTGGGCTCACCACGTTCTGCACCTTGTTGTCCACCAGATCCGAATCATTCAGAACCGCGTTGTCCGAACCCAGAGGCCGCGCCGGATCTCTGAGGGCCTTGGTATCGACGTTAAGATAGTCGTACCTGAGACCCGCGTTTATCACGACGCCCTCGAATTCAAACTTGTCCTGGAAATAGGCGGAAGCGGTGACCGGATGCTTGATCGCCTGGCGGCCGCTGTCCACTTCCTTCTCCTCATAAATGTACCGGTAGTAGTTGGCGCAGTAGGTGGTGTCCATGACGGTCTCGCCCTTGTCATTGACTACCTCCTCATACCTCCAATGGGCGGGAGTCACAAGCACGCTGTCGGTAACGTCCCAGGCGTATCCGTAGTAGTCTGCATCCTGGAGGAAGCTGGCGGGGTCCGCGTTGTAATACAGCGCTTTGTGCCCCTGGCCGTCAAAATTCCGCTTCAGCGTGCTGTCGACAAGCGATACCTGCACGGGAAGCACGTGCCGGTAATTACGCAACGAGTGTCTCTGGAAATCGGCTCCCATCTTGAGCTGGTGGTCGTTACTGACCTGGCTGGTATAATCGAACTTCAGTCCCCAATAGGCGGAATTCCTGTGGAGGTAATCGTCCCACACGTGTGACTCGTCGCCTTCCACCACGGTGCCCTGCCGGTCAAGGACTATGTCGGTCTCAGGATCGTCTATGTTGTAAAAGAGATTGAGATACTGATCGTATCTCGGATTCCCGCCCGGCCGTGCGTAGGCCGGAAGATCGTCGAAGTAGACGCCATCGCCGCGTTTTCTATCCGTGACGAAATAGTTGGCCCCAAGGGTGTAGAAGGTCGCGGGACTGAGCGTGTGTGTCATGCTTCCCGTGACCGAGTAGTTGAGGTCCTTGTACCGCGGACTGTGGGCGATGTCGTAGTAATACGTGTTCCGGAATTCCTTCCAGTCGTCGAAGGACCCGAGAGCGCCGAGTTTGAGCTTCAGATTCGGCGATGCTTTGTAAGTCAGCTTGCCCTGCCAGCTCCATCCGGCAAGGCTGTTGCCGGGGAGTATCACCTGATCGAAGGGTTGTACGATGCTGGGCCGACGATCCTTGCCCCAACGCCGTTCGCCGGAGAGGTAGAAGTTGCACTTATCTCCCAGCATCGGCACGATAATGCCCGGCCCGCCCAACGAAACGTCATAGACGTTGTAATCATACTTGTCTGCGCCAATCCAACTGCCTGCAAGGTTGTCAGTGACGGTCTCGAACGACCCTGCGTAGCGGGAACTCCCCTCCTGCGTTATCACGTTGACCGCACCGGACATGATCCGCCCATACTCGGCATTGAATCCCCCGGTGAGGACCGTGATCTCCTGGATGGCGCTCTGGTTGATCGCGGTCGAAGAGAGCCCGGTGAGGGGATCCTGTTGAGAGAAACCGTCGACGTAGTAGGCGACCTCGTTGTACCTGCCGCCTCTTATGTTGAGGAGCGGCTGGTTCTGACTTTCGCTGTCGGTGATGTCATAGTCGGGCTGGAGCGCAAACGCTACCACTCCGGTCTGCTGGTAGGCTGCCTCCTGATAACCTCTGGTCGGCATGTTGTCGATTTCTTGCGAGCTCAGGTATCTTGTGGTCGCGGTGACGTCGGGCTGAATAATCGGCCGCTCGGCGCGAATCAGCACGGGCTCGAGCGTCTTGACCGTCGCCTCCTCCATTCCGAAGTCCACCGTGGTCGTGTAGTCCGCTCTGACCATCACGTTCTCGACCACCACATCTCTGTAACCCATCATCTTGGCCCGAACGCTGTAGGTTCCGGGCGGCACGTTTAGGATGAAGTATTCACCGCCTGGCCGACCGGCAGCTCCCATCGTGGTTCCCTCGATCAAGACATTCGCGGGAAGTGCCTCACCCGTCTTAAGGTTGGTGACCTTCCCGGCGATCTTCCCGACCACAGCTCCAAAAACCGACTGCGAAACCATGATTGAGAGGACAAAAAGGACAATAAAAATAGGGGAGCACTTTCTCATGACTTCCCTCCTTCGTTGACTATGGCCGATGTTGGAATTCCGAATGTCTTGTGCCGGACCGCCGGCCCTATATGACGGACTGCTGCCGGCCCCAACTTTCTTGACATTAGGGAGTTAGGTCACTCCTTTCTCGTTCTTCCATACTTGATCAACGTATCTCTGATGCCTGTTTAGCTGTTTCCTCTATCTGCAATTGCGTGTACCATTGGCGACGCATTCTTGTCAAGCTTTTTTTCTCAAGTTCTGGCAAGAGATTAGGCCGAATCCGCCAAAATCAGCACAATTCGCCGCATCGCCTCTGATGCGTACCGCCAGGCGGTCGGTTGACTTTGGGCGCCGCCCGACGTATTGTCGTACCGATGAACGGGAGGTGACCTCGTAGTGCGCGGTTCCCAAGGTAGGGCGGCGCTGCTTGCAGTGGCATTTGTAGCGGCATTTGCAGTGCTGTTGCTATCCTGCGGCGGCAGCCTCCGGGACCGCCTGAGAAATAGTACGGACTGCATCACGCAGAGCCTGATTGAAGCGGGCTTCAAGCAGCCGTCCGTCCAAGTCTACAGTCCTGAGACCATCTTCGAGTACATCGACGGCGAGGCAGATGTCTATCTCGAGTACCACTTTCAAACGTTGATGGTGATCGAGGCAAAGCAAGGAAAGGACCGCGATATCACGATCGAAGTTTACTCGATGGCTTCGCCGACCGACGCGATGGGCATCTTCTCGGTGAGAAACACCGACGGCCCAAGAATGAGTCAGCCAGGAGCAGAATACTGTCAAAATGGATCGTTCCTTGAGTTTTATCGCGGGCGCCACTTCGTAAGGGTTTACTCCATCAGTCCGTCCGACCCCAGGCCGATCGCGATGGCCGTGGACCGATGCCTGGCACCGCAGACGGGCGGCGGGGACGAGAGGGGAATTCCTATTTCACGATGATCAGTTTGCGCGTCTCGCTAAATCCTTCGGTGCGCAGGCTTATGAAGTAAACCCCGGGTGCAAGAGTGGTGCTGCAATCGAAGGGCCGGGAGTACCTGCCCGGCGCGAAGACCGAGTTGGCCACCTGGGTGATTCGTCTGCCCGCCACATCGAATACGGCGACCGATACGTCGGCGCGGTGCGGCACATCGAAGACCACGCTGAACCTGGAGGATGCGGGATTGGGGCTCACGCTCTGGAGCGCAAACCGGGTCGGCACGACCTTGAGGTCCGGATTGGGAATCGCCACCGAGGAGTAATCGTCGGTCACCGCGACATCATCAAGGTACCATCCCTCGTTATTGTAGTACTGATCCGATCCGAATCTGAATCTGATCTTCGCCCTGCCCTCGTACGCTGATAGATCAAACTCGACCCTGGTCCAATCGCCGGTCCAGGCAAAGCACGGGGTCTCTCCGGGAAACGGGCTGAAGAAGTTGGGGTAGATCTTATAGTAGTATCCGCCGACCGGGGCAATTTGCGACCAGGTCTTGCCGCCATCGACAGAGATCTCGACGATGCCTCCGTCCCAAGCGTACTTCCCAAGACCCAGCTCCGCATGAATCCAATGCCAGAAGGTGAGCGTGGCATTGGGGCCAAGGCACAACTCGGGGGTCTCCAGCGCGCCGTGACCGAAATCGGCATAGGTGGCTCCCCCGGAGCCGCCGAACTTCCACGCGTAATTCCCGCCGGCGGTATGATTGCGGTAGCCGTCCAGGTGCCATTGGTCGGTGCGGATATCGGCAAAGCCCCGATGGGTCCAGCCCGGGCCTCCACTTTCCATGTCGTCGGCCAGCGAGCCGCCGACGAAAGCCGAAACGGTATCGGTCGCGGCCCATCCATTTGCGAGGGCAAGGTTGAGCGTGAGGTCTATCCTGTGGAACTCGGGGCAGTCAGGCGATACCGACAGAAGATAGGACGGTCGCGCCGTAACCTCTTCGCCGGAAAGAAGGCTATCGACGAAAGCGCTATCCATACTAATGGCCACGTAAGGATCGGCGGCAGAGATCATGGCGCCGAGACCATAGCCGTCGCCTGAGCCTCTGTTGGTGAAGGCGAGCGACAGCTCGAAGGTCTCCCCAGGCCCGATACAACCGTCGCCGCTCCCGTAGAGGGTGTCGCTGGCCGAGATCCCAGTGATCTCAAGGCTCGGAGCGCTGACTGACACCCACTGGCGCCTCACGAGCGAGGTATCGGAACAAGAGATGGCTAGTTCGAATTCGACGAGGTGACTGTCGGGCACAGCCGGGGAAATCTGATAGGTATAACTCCAACCCGGTACGACCGTGCTTTCGGGTGCGATGTCTCCAAAGGTCCCGCTGGAATCAAGAACGGTGACATAAGGATCGCTTGTTCTCAAGACCGCGGAGACGTCAAGCGCCGAGTCCTGCCCGACATTGGCGAGCGCGACGCGAGATTCGATCGTCTCGCCTGCGTCGATTCTGCCGTTGGAATTCCCGAAGCTCGCCCCGGAGGTGTCGTCATCGACCGGGAACTGCTCAATTACGACAACCGGCCGACCTGCCACTTCGACGGGAATGGTATCGAGATAGGCGTAAGCGTTGTGAGCAGTGACCGAGATAAGGAGTGATTCCGGCGCAGCGGCCATGGGGTTGAGATAAACCGTGCCGCCGGTATCCGTGTAGCCGCAGGTATAGGTTGCGCCGGTAAAGAGACTGACCCTTGCTCCCGCGACCGGTGCCGCCCCGCTTGCCACACTCACTTCGACCTGGTTATCACCCGCGAAGATGATGTCGGGATGCGAGACGACCAGGGTCTCGGGGGAGTCGGTCCAGATGTCCATCGCCGGATCGCCCAGCAGGACCAAATCATAGTAGACCCAGCGCATCGCGCCCACGTTGATGAAGGGTATGTTGTCGGTTCTCGAGTCGTCGAACGCCTTGCCGATGGCAGTATGGCCTTCGCCGAACAGGGCATCGAAGAACTGCCGGTCATAGTGCTGGGACGTGCCGTTGGTGCTATAGGGCATGTACCATCCGTAGCGCGTATTGCCTATGAAAGCGACCGCGCCGTTGGGCGCGAAGGTCAGGTGCTCACCGATGCAGTCTTCCAGGTAACCGCTGGGCGAACGGTTATCGAAGGAGCCTGAATAGCAGCCCTGGCTGTAAAGGATGAAGTAGGTCGCCGTAACACCATCGTTGGTTAAGGCGGTGTCAACGTCGCTGTTGTACATCCGCATGCAGTAGATCACGTCGGCGTGGCCCAGATGATTTACGAGGTGGCGGCCGCTATTGAGCAGCGGTATCAAATCTGACTTGTCCCAGGTATCAGGATAGAGATCGCGGTCGTAAAGCGTGCCGACGCCGAACGCCGGAGGGAAACCCGCCGTCGTGTAACCGTTGGTCGAAGCGCCGAACTTCACTTCATCCTTATAGTCGCCGCCCCAGGTCCCCGACCCAAGCCCCTCGCCCACCATTTGTGCGCTCTTGATCTGGCTTACGACCGGCGCCGTCTCATATCTGATCACCTTATTGACGAAGTTGGCGGCCTCGGCGGAGTCGCCCACAGCCGCACGTCCCACGCTGACCTCGGGCATAAGATCGGCCTCCTCGGGCTCGCCCCAGTTGGCATCGCCGTCATCGTTCCAGGTCCCGTCGAGGCCTGCATAGTAAAGGTCGGATGCGATGTCGTTGTCGACCGCGCTCGGCCCGACGGCATAGAACCCGCGATGCGGGATGACATCATCGTCGCCGGCCAGGAGCACATACTCGGTCTCCCAGTTGAGATAGGCATCTTTGATGAACTCCCGGATCTTGGTCTGGAGATCGGCCCCCGAGTAATTGGCGGCAATGTCGGAGACGAGCACGATCTCAGCGTTTAGGCCTCTGCGATCTTTGTGCTGCTTGAGGACCTCAAACTGCAGGGCCAGGGTCGAGATGGTGATTATGACATAGGGATGAGTCTCATCGGGATCGACCAGGCTACTCACGGCGGCTCCGAGAAGGCCCCGCGAGGTATAGGAGGACGAAGCCTTGACATCATCCACCATACGCCCGACCGCAGCGATGTCTTTGGGCCTGCCTTGTCTTAAGGTTGCGATCGACCGGCTGAGCATCACCGCGCTCGGACCGGTCTCTATCTTGATCTCAAGCCGGGGAGCGTACGCTATCGAGTTCTTCGAAGCAAGGTAGGTCACGGGATAAACATTGAGGAAGGCGATGTTGTAGCCTCGATAGGTCCCCGTATATACATGCACGGCCCGTGCGCTCGGGAAGGGCTGGTCTTGGTCGAAGCTCGCTTGCGGTGCGGCAAGCGGGCCTCGCGCCACGGAATCGGTGGGTAATTCCTCCCTGGCCAGAACCAGAGGAGAGTCGACTATAATCTCCTTTTCCGAGACAACCCGTGCGCTGACCGCGTTTACATCCTCGCCCTGAGGCAGGAGAATCTCCACACTGTAGACCGGCAGCAGCGGCTCCCCCGGATTTCCGAACGCCGGCAGATCTTGAACGGCTATTGCCGAACCTTGCCGTTGGTAGGTTATCGTCGGTGTTGGAAAATCAAGGGTTTTCTCGATTGTTGCGGCATGGGAAGCGGAAAAACCCAGACATATGCCTGCTAATACGATTGTGGCTACTAGAAAGAGGGTTCTCTTACTCACTATGTTCCCCCTGCCTTGAAGCACGAAGAGCGGGTATTTCTCCCGCTCTCAGGGGATATTATACCACGACAGCGGCCCCCTGTCAAAGCTTTTCAAGCCTTTGGATGCGCGGCGGATTGGCGGGTTGCTCTACTTGGCGGGCCTGGCTTGCTTGAACCGCTCCAGCTGACCTCGGTAGTAGTTGCTTTGCGGGTCGACCCGGATGGCGATCTCGATGGTTTCGATCGCCTTCTCCGGCATTCCAGACCTGAAGTAGGCCTCGGCC
Source organism: Candidatus Eiseniibacteriota bacterium (assembly GCA_043808325.1). Lineage (GTDB taxonomy): Bacteria > Arandabacterota > Arandabacteria > Arandabacterales > Arandabacteraceae > JAZDEY01. Next base: position 8,779 of record JAZDEY010000076.1, on the reverse strand, counting down.
AGGGTATCGAGGATGTTGGTATCGGCGGGCGAGATCTCGGCCGCCCGCTTCGCGGCCTCAAGCGCCTCGGGCAGGAACAGGTCGCTTGTCACGCAGAACCATGCCAGATTATTGAGATAGTCCGGATCAGGCGCCGAATCGGCCAGGGTCTTCTTAAGCATCCCGCCTACGATGTTTCTCTCGCGCGTCGCCATCCCGGGCTTGCCGCTCTTTTCATAGGAGGCCGCATAGTTCACGTGGGCTTCCAGAAGATCGGACTTTTCGTGTATGCCGTAGAGCCTGATCAGTTCGTTGATGGGATCGAGATGGTCCTCCACTCTCAAGTCGATGTACCGGTAGCGGTACTGAGGATACTCGTCGCTTGGCCGCACCACCAGCAGAGCCGCGGACTGCATTCCGCGCTTGTCCCCACCAGCCGCCTGCGCCGCCACCAGCGCCTTGAGCATGCGTTCGGCGAGTTCGCCCTGGGTTTTCTCAAATGCCTCCGCCATTGCCGCGACCACCTTCTCCGATACCAGAATGTTGCCCTGGCAGGCGAAGTTCTTGCCGGCAACCCCTCCGGCCCACGCCAGGCACTTGGAGCCCGTGAAGTTGACGGCGTTCCCGTTGGCGTCAACGATTCCGACTTGACGGTTCTCCCTGCCCGGGTCCGACGCCAGCAGCCGCTCTAAAACATCGCGGCTTCCCAGGCCTTCCCTCAGATAATCCAGGCCTCGAGGGCCAAAAGCTTGATTGGTCGAGGCCTGCGTTGCTACCGCACCCACGCCCGCCTCGGCCCAGGCCACGCTCGAGCCGACGCTGAAGGCCTTGGACTGGACCGCAACCCCGAGCTCACCCGTCAGCGAATCATAGGCAACGATCGAGAAGGTGCCCGTCGGCATCTCGGCTGCGGGCAGCCATACGGGAAGAGCACCGATCCAGGCAAGACCGATCAACGTAATGAAGATTGTGCTTGCAGTCATTGTGTTGCCCCCTCATTAGGTTGGCTTACGGCTCTCGGCCTCTACGTCGAACCTCGTGATCTCCTTCTCGAGGAGGTAGAGGTTCACGACATCCTCTTCGTTATACCTGAGCAGCACCCTGAGGGCGTCACCATTCCCCCCAAGCCACTGTTCCCAAAGGTGCATGGCATCAAGCCCGGTGATACCCGTAGTCTGGCGACAGATGCCCAGCCTCTTCTCAACGGCCTTCAGCCCTCCGTAGAGTCCGTGCCGGTGACAGTGGTCGGCGAGATCCTTGCTCTCGAACCTGCGGCGCAGGTTGACCCGCAGGGTGCGGGTGATCACGGGAAGGTCAAACCGGTGTCCCCAGTAAGTCACGATCTCCTCGGCGCCGTCGAGGGCGTCGAGCAATTTCCGACGGCACACCTCGGGATGAACGACCTGGATGAGATCATCGGGCGGGCGGAATATCCCGAGGATGGTTATCTCACCGCCATAGGAGGTCTCGATATCTAGATACGCCTTCTCAAGCAAGGATCATTCCTCTCGTCAAGGCTTAGGACTTCGGAACGATCACATACGTGTTGACATACTCCCGCAGTCTCGCTATCACTTCAACCGAAAAATGCTTCGCCACGGCGGGCGCCTCGATCGAAACGTGATCGAAGAGCACGTGGGAGACAAGATAGCCGTCCTCGGCCACTCTACCCAGATAGTCGAGATAGGCGGGGCTGCAAGGAACCGAATCCTGGGCTTCGCCCTGCTGAGTGAGCGTCTGCCAAGCGGCTGCAAGCACCATGTAGCAGTCCACATCCTCCTCATAGGTCGGCACGTACTTGGTGACACCGAAACGCATTTTGAACTTGTCTTCGAAGCGCCAGACCGCCCTCTCCGATGCGTAGGCGATCCAGGCGGTGGCCTCAACCGGACAATCTTGGAGCGAATCGTCAACAAGGATCTTGTAGCGCCTGCCCGTGACCTTCCGTGCCAGGCCCAGCTCGGGTGCGTCGTGGTTGGCGATCGAGGCCCCTTGAAGCTCTGCCACGGCCTCCAGGTCACCCCAGGCTTTGAGGTTGGCCCTGTTGAAGATCACAGCGTCCACCAGGGTCTTCCTTGCGTCATCTATTCTGCCCATCCTCATGTAACACCGCGCCAGACCCACCAAGGCGTCGGAGTCGGTCGCGTCCCAGCTGAGCATCTTGCTGAAGAGATCAAAGGCCTGCTCGATGGCACGTCTCTCGAGCAGCATCCCTCCCAGCAGGACATACGGAGGCCTGTAGGACGGATCTGCCGCCATTGCCCGCTTGAGGTGGTAGCCCGCGGCCTGCTCTGCTCCGGCCTCGAATCTACGCCGGGCTTTAAAGAACTCCAATTCGGCCGTCTCTCTTGCGGAGAGCCCCGCCGCGCGAGCCGAATCCTGAAGCGCGGACAGGACCCGCAGACTCGGGAAGGCGTCGGCGCCAAGGTCCCCCGACAGATACGAGGAAGCCCGGGCAGTCTCGATGCTGTCGGCGAATGCCTTGAACGTGATCTCGTAAACGCGCGGTGATCTCTCGAGCACTTCGATTGGATTCAGGGTCCGGCCTCCATCCTCGAGCATCCTCGGGCTGCAAGATGCAAACCAAACGATGGAGACAATAGTGATCCAGAGCAAGGGTAGCCTGAGCGCGGCGCACGCACCGGCCCCCTTCAAGCACCCCGCCTTCGCACGAATCTTGGAGTTGATTTCAGGCGTTTTCGCCAATAGCATTACACCCTCTATAAGAAGCTATGCGGATAACATAAGCAATTCTCTCGCGAATCTAAAGCGATTTCTGGCGCGCCGGCGGGGCGCAGATTCGCCTATTGACAGGGGCACGGCCTGCCGATATACTGTGCAGCATTCGGGCAACCAACCTTGAAAGGAACTTCGTCCAATGAACGAATTGAACCGCAGGATACTGAGGACTTGCAAACAGCAGAAAGTCAGATTCGTCCAGCTCTGGTTCACCGACATCCTCGGGCAGCTAAAGTCACTGACCATAACCGCCGCCAACCTCGAGTCCGCGCTGGAGGAAGGCGTCAGCTTTGACGGCTCCTCGGTCGAGGGCTTTGCCCGAATCTACGAAAGCGACCTGGTGGCCCTGCCTGACGCGTCCACATTCCAGATCCTGCCGTGGACCAAGGACGGAATCAAGGTTGCCCGCGTGATCTGCGACGTGGTCGACGTATACCACAAACCATATGAGGGCGATCCCCGGCGAGTGCTCAAGCGGACGCTGGACTTGCTCAAGCAGCACAAGCTGACCGCGTACCTGGGTCCGGAGCTCGAGTACTTCTACTTTGCGGATTCCACCAAGGCCGAATTGCTCGATGCCGGAGGCTATTTTGACCTCACACCGCTGGATGTCGGCACCGAGATGCGCGAGAAGACGGTTGTGGCGTTGGAGTCGATGGGCATACCGGTCCATGCCACCCATCACGAAGTGGCCGCAAGCCAGCACGAACTCGATCTCACTTACGACCAGGCCTTGAAAATGGCCGATGGCGTGATGACGGCGAGACTTGTGATCAAGGAAGTTGCCCGGCAGAACGGCGCCTACGCCACATTCATGCCTAAACCTCTTAAGGCCCAGAACGGCAGCGGGCTCCACCTCCATCAGTCGCTCTTTAGAGCCGGAAGGAATGCTTTTTACAGCCGCAACGACAAGGATCACATTTCACGCCTGGCGCGGTTCTATATAGCCGGGCTCCTCAGGCACGCCAGGGAAATCGCCGTCGTGACCAACCAGTGGGTCAATTCCTACAAGCGGCTGGTGCCGGGCTTCGAGGCCCCCGCCTACATTTGTTGGGGCAGCAGGAACAGGTCGGCTCTGGTGAGAGTGCCCTTCGACAAACCCGAGAAGGAAACTGCGCGAAGGGTTGAGTTCAGGTGTCCCGATCCGGCCTGCAATCCCTATCTTGCCGCCGCGGTAATGCTCCGAGCCGGCCTCAAGGGAATCGAGAAAGAGTACCGGCTCCCCGATCCCATGGAGCTCGACGTCTATCTGATGGGCAAGGAGGAACGGGAACGGCACGGCATCGCGTGCCTTCCTGACAGTCTCTCCGCAGCAATCGATGCGGCCTCCAGCAGTGCCCTTATGAGAGAGACTCTGGGTGAGCCCCTCTTCGAGAAATTCCTCGAGAACAAGAGGATCGAATGGGATAACTACCGGACCCAGGTGACCCACTACGAGGTCGCACGGTATCTCCCGATCCTGTGATGCCCCGGGTGGCGGAGCCCACAGGCAGCAGCATTTGACCCCAATCCGCAGCCTGACGGAAACCCACACTGTGGCCTTCACCACCGCCTCCACCCGCCCTTAGGGTTTGCGGCGATCCCCTTAACGGAAACCCACACTGTGGTTCTTGCCCACCCCGTGACCCTCACCTGCCTTTCCCGCCTTCAGGGTTTGCGGATTGACGCCTCGGGACTTGTTGCGTAGAATAGGCTCGTGGCCAGAAACGTGATTCGTCCGCAAGCAAACATCAGGAGATTCAAGGAGACCTCGAGATGAAATGGAGTCTGATGGTTCTGGCGCTCGCAGTTGCTGCGAGCCTGGTTCTCGCGCAGGGCGGATTCGCAGGGGATGACCAAGTCTATGACCCCAGGTGCCCGCGATGCCCCGGGTCTCATCGTCCCAAGATCGGTGGCGGCGGCGGCCCGGTTCCGGGTTATCTCTCAGCCAATCTCAAAGAGATAAACCTAATGGTCAGGCAGATGGGCATTCCTGAGGTGGACGAAGGCATGGTCATCATGGGCGGCAAGGGCTACGCCAGGTTCGGCCGTGTGATCATAGGCGGCGGTGGTTTCGGCGGCGCCACGGAATCAAGCGGCATTCCCGACAACTCCGCCAGATCGGTCAAGGTTGACCTGGGCTATGGAGGCGCGCTTGTCGGAATTTGTGCCGATTTCTCGCGGTACGATCTCACTGCAGGCATCCTCCTGGGCGGAGGCTCGGTAGTGGTCACTCGCGAGCGTTCTTCCACGGACATTTCTAGCTGGCAGGATTCGTGGGATCTTTTCGGCAAGGACCGTCCCGAATCGATAGCGGTAGACGATCTCAGCGTGACCTCGGTGCTTGCGGCCTCTTTTCTTGCCTTCGAGCCGTTCCTTGAACTGAAGGTCTGGGTGCTGCCTTTTATGGCACTCGATATATCCGGATCATACTTGCGTGCAAAGATAGATAGAGGAAGCTGGAAAATGGAGGGCCTGAAGATCAAGGACTCGCCGGAGACCGACCTCGGCGGGCCTTGCGTCAAGGTGGGGCTTCATTTCGGAATCTGACGCGGGAAGGTAGAATCGGAGCGCAGAGAGATGAGAACACGCTTTGGGGTTGCTGGAGCGATCGTCCTTTGCATGAGTCTTATTATGTTGTCTTGCGGCAAAGACAATGATGGCGGGCCGAATCTGGCGCCCGAGACGGTGCTGGTGTCGGCCCCGGAGCAGGACTCTCAGCACTCCTATCGGGTGGATATCGCCTGGAACGGGACCGATGCCGACGGTGTGGTCAACTCGTTTGAAATCGCTTGGCACGATGGGATGACTTATAGCGGCTCGCTGGACGACCTGAACTGGGAGCAGACTGCGGTGTTCGAGTCTACCTTCACTGTATCGGCCGATACCTGTCCGGCCCCTTCTACACCGGGGCCTTGCCACACGGGCCACACCTTTTTCGTAAGGGCCGTGGATAATGACGGCGCGAAAGACCCGACCCCGGCATACGTGGGCTTCGAGGCCACAACCTCGAGACCGCGCACTCGCATCACTTACCCGCCGAGACCGGGAGGCGAGTTCTTTGTCACGCTTCCGACCTGTGTCAAGATCAGTTGGGAAACAGACGATCCCGATGGCGAGGCAGTGGCTTATCGGTACGCCAGAAAGAAACTCTCTGACCCACCACCCGGCCCACCGCCCGAGGGAGACACCCACTGGAGCCCATGGGGCACCGATAAGCAGGTGATCGTCACCCTAGCCGAGACCGACCCTGACGACCCGTGGAGTTTCTATGTTCAGGCGAAGGACAACGCCGGAGCGATTGAGAACTCCTTTGAGGATGGGAGAAACCATATCACGATCTACGTCGACCCGAGCCTCGACAGCAGGCCTTCGATCAGCATTTGCTGCGTTCGCGGCGCCTGCGGCGAGATAGGAAGACCCTCGGTGGGCTGCCGCTTGACATCAGACACCACGCTCATGGATATGCCGCTACCCGTTCATATCGGTGACACTCTCTCGTTCCTGGCAAGCGCCTCTCCGGGGCAGTACGCCAAGAAGGTTGAGCGCATTGCTTTTGCCGTCAATGATCCCACCGAGCCCGGGAGTTGGAAGGATTACACCAAAGCCGCGAACCTCTGTTATCCCGGCACCGGCGAGATCTTCATTGCGCCACCCAACATCAACACCGTCTATGTCTGGGTGCAGGATGACTACTGCGAATATGGGAGTGTGCGCAGGGCTTACGTCAAGATCGAGGGCCACCTGCCCTAGGCCCGGCACGCGCTCGCTATAGCGGCCACCTCAGACCCACATTGAGCCGTTGCAGACTGAAGAAGTCAATGCCCTGGTGCTCCACGAATGCCGTCCATCGCCCGAAGTTCCGGGCGAGCCCGTAGCCCAAGTTGAATACCGCTCCGGTGCGATCGCGATCCACTCCCTTGCCGAAGCGGATCACGCCGAGGCCGGCGAAGGCGTATGGGCTGAGCTGTCCCTTACTTTCGAGCTTCCCGAAATTGTACTGGGCATTTACGCAGAACATGAAAGATCCCTTGTTGAAGAAGCCGAGCGCCAGCTCGGGGAGCAGGCGAATCCTGGAGCCCGGACGTATTGGACCGACGTCCAGCCGGCTCGCGAGCAGGAACTGCTCGGGAGAGTCAAGGTTGACGCCCAGGTAAGGGTAAAGGATGTTCCCGCCTCTTGCGAGACCGATAGTGGTTCTCCCTTCCACAGGCACCGCGGGCGGCGAGGGTGCGGCCGGCGGAATCACTATGGTTTGCGATGGCGCCTCTCGCGGGGCCTCCACGGAGGCGCTGAGTCTTTCCTCGACGAGACGCTGGTCCAACCACGCCGATAGGCGGTCTTCGAGCCGCCGCTCAAGCACGGCGAGCCGCTCCTCATCAGTTGCGGCAGGTGAGGGAGTTGCCTCGCCCGACCGCGACACTATGCTCACACCGCCGGGCTCCCCGTAGCGCACATAGAGCTCGCCCACCGTGGGAACCGGCAGCGTGACCGTTCTCTCTCCCTGGAAGGACTGCAGAAAAGCGGGGGGCGGCGACGCCCACACAATACGCCCATCGGTGCCAAGCACGAGTTGAGGTGCCTGCGGGGGCGGCGGCGGCGCCGGAGGCGACGCGCCGGGCTGCACCCCGCCCGCAGGCGCATAGGGCACAGCTAGGACTACCGAACCGGGTGTAGCCCCTACGACTGCAGTACTGGGTATGGTGACTGCGGCAGGTGCAGCGCCGGCCGCAGGCCGGCCGCCACCCAGAATGAAACTCAAGCCGCCCGAGAAAGCCCAATTGTGAAGCAGCTCACTCGGCTGGGCCAGGTCACTTAGATCGGACTCACTGAAGATATTGTCCCGGGCAGCGAGATCGATGCGAAGGCTTCTGGAAAGTATGAGCCCTACGCCACCTCCGAGAATCAAGATCCCTTGATCGCACCGCTCTGAGCCCTCGTCGTCGCGGAAGTCTTTAAGAAAATCAATATGGCCCACCCCGAGCAATAAGTATGGAATCACTCCCTGGCCGGCTGCCAGGTTGAACTGGGCTTCGCCTCCCCAACTCTGGACGGGGTCGGTATCGTCGAAACTGTCATTCATACCATGCCAGTAATAGGCCCTGAGGCCCAGGAGGTCCCCCAGATTAACGCCGGTACGGACGCCGAGAAGGTTTTGGTCCGCCAGCCCCGCCGCTTTGTCATAGTTGAGCCTGCCTGCATAGGGCTCGATCGGCCAGGATGCACCGAACAGCCCGTCTGAATAGCGGGACTGGATCGCCCGATCAAGATTGGTTTCACCGGCGGGCGCTCCACTCAACTGGAAGCTGAGACCGGCACCGATCGTTAGGTTGTGCCGGATGCTGTTACTCTTAGGATCGACCGGCGGCGGTTCGGGCAACTCCTCTGGAGGCAGGAGTCGTGTGCGGTCGAACCGCACCATCACGTCCTCAATCTGAATCAGGGCGCGAACGCGAGGATACAGATCAAACCTTGTGCCGAAGCCGGCTCTGGTCACGATCTGCTCGAAAACCTCGCCATCCTCAGGATCCAGGCGGACTATCCCCCCACCGCCTTTGATAAACGGCACGACGGGACCACGACCCAGGTTGAACACCAGGTCTGCGCCATAGTTCTGAACCCGGAGCTTCTGGTCAATGACGGAGGGCTCCGGCCAGTCCTCGAAGGTATCTTTCGCGAGATCGGTCTTCACGCGGTCGTTGACGACGTAGTAGCCTTGCAGTGCGACAAACCGGCCCAGGTCCGCTGAGAGCCGCCCGCCGTAAAGCGGGGAATCCTTGAGCCCCATGTTGTCGTCCCACAAGTAATAGTCGGCGCCGGGCACGAGCGAGAAACGGACACCTTCCACCTGCGCCGGCGCGGGCAGAGCTGCCACTACAAGGGCAGCAAGGGCTACGGGCAAGATCAACTTCGCTGACAGCTTCCTCATACCTCACTCCTTTGCTAGTGTCGTGTCCCAGAAATACGTTGACAAAGTCTTTCAAGCTTATGAAGGATTGAGTCGGCAGTTGCCGTCCAGACAAAAGGTCTTGGATGGAGGTTATAGTTATCGATATAGAGCTGGATTTTTTCAACGAGTGAT
>JAZDEY010000075.1:0-4072 GCA_043808325.1 Candidatus Eiseniibacteriota bacterium | reverse complement strand
ATCCCCATGCCTGCTACCTCCTGAGCGCCGATTCCCACGGCGCCAGGAGCGTATCTGACCAATGTTTCGAATACTTTTTATTTCTGAGGCAACGAACCCCTTTCGAATACATTTATTATGAGTCAATGCGCGGCCTTGACAGGTGTGCCGTTTCGATGTAAGGTCGAGGCCGACAACCCGGGCCGCGCCCCTGTCGGCGCATTTTCAAATCAAGGAGGATATCGTGGGAATCGTTAGTCGCTGGCGTCGTGCGGGCATCATTGTGGCTGTGTTGATTCCGGCTCTTGCCGCCGGGACTGTGGCCGGGGCCGAGCATCGGCTTGGCGGCGGGGCGCACTATTGGAAGACCGTAGACAAGATCAACCTCGCAAAGGTCGATGAGAGCGGCATCTCCTGGCTCCTGAGCTATCAGTTGGCTCCAGGTTCGCTAGTCAAGTTCGAGGCGGACCTGGAGATATTCCCGAAGCGATTTGCTGGGACGGAGCACCCGGTCTACGGGCCTACTGCCCTGGTGCTCGTGGGAAGGACCATCTACGGCGGACTCGGCATCGGGACTTACTACTATGACGGCGAGTTAGCCGACAATCCTTTCTATCTGCTACGCGCCGGCGTGGACTTCGAGCTGCTTCCCACTCTCTATCTCGACATCAACGCCAGCTACCGGTGGGAGGATTGGCGGGGTCTCGGCGAGGCCGTCAAGGACATCGACACCGATACGATCACCCTGGGGGCAGCAGTTCGATTTGCGTTCTAGCCCGAGTTACAGGAGCTCGATGATGGGTTTGCGGCACTCGGCTTGGGTCATCCCCTCAGTCCAGAACCAGTAAGGGATGCCACCGTCGTTGCCGGTGGTGAGGACATAAGGCTCAGCGTTCCGGTCCAGCGCATGCAGGATCACCGGACCGAGGGTCCCGCCCTTGAGAGATCTGAGATCGTCGAAGGCCTCGTGACAGGCCTCACTCACCGTTGCCCCCTTCTTCATATAGGCGACCACGGCGCGCGCGAGGCCGGCCCGGATGATCATCTCCCCGGTGTGGGTGCAGGCCGCTCCACCATAGCGATCGTCAACGTAGAGACCGGCCCCGATTATGCACGAGTCACTGAGGCGTCCAGGGTACTTGTATGCCCAACCTGAAGTACTCACCCCACCCACCATCGTACCATCCGCTGCAAGCACCAAGTAGGTCACCGTTCCATGCTGCGGTGCATCACCCGCTTTTCCCGCGCCACCGTGGCGCGTGTGGCGCACCGGCTGGCTCACCAGGGGCGCCAGGGAAGCGCTCTCCCATCTTGCCCTAACGTCAGCGGGGATATGAGTGCTAAGCCACTCCTCGTAATCGGCGCGTGCCTCATCAGTCAGTAGATTACCCCTCTCTGCTTCCATCTCCGCAGCGAACCGAAGCGCGCCCTCCCCCACGAGCATCACGTGCGGCGTGCGTTCCATCACCCCACGGGCGACCGCGATCGCATGAAGATACTTCTTCAACGCGCCGACGGCACCGGTATGAAGGGTTGCCCCGCACATGATGCTGGCATCACATTCCATCTCTCCCAGGATGTTGGGAGCGCCACCCACCCCTACACTTCTGACTGAGGGATCGGTCTCGACGACCCGTACGCCGGCTTCCGCCGCATCGAGCGCCGCTCTCCCACGTAGCAAGACATCAATGGCGCTTCGCATCCCAACCCCACCCTCACCGTTTGCCAGGATCACTGACTTCACAACTTCCTCCAACGACCGCGCCTGCGACTGCCTCTTTGATTATCTTGATAACTGCCCCTGCGGGTTACCTTATAACGTACCGCATTATGACTTTGCTCTTCGAGGGTCTCGCACACTCGACAAATCCCGCCCGTTCGAAGATCTCCGGTATTCCCATGTAGCTTGAAACCGGGGCCAGATCACGGCCCCGGGACGCCGCCTTGCACCAGCCGACGGGCGTGCCTTCCTCGTAAGCCAGAATCCCCGGGACCTCACCGGATGCCACAATGTCAGGGGTCGGTCAAAACCGGCCAACCGAAACCCAAGAAGAGACTACACGTGCATGAAGCCAGTAGCACCCAGCACTCCCAAACCCTCAAGACGGCCTTCCTTTGGCGGCCCGGTCGTAACGTCGCATTCTCTTGTCCCGGATTGAGCTATCTTATCCGGATGACCTTGGTTCCAGCCCCGTAGCTGCCGGCCTCCAATCTTACGAAGTAAATACCTCCTGATACCTTTGAGCCAAGGCCGTCCTTACCATCCCAGGCCACGACATATGAACCAGCAGTCCTCGGCTCATCGATGAGCTCCCGAACAAGCCGGCCCTGTACGTCAAACACGGAGATCCTCACATGCCCAGGCTGCGGGAGATCAAACCTGATCGCGGTGCCGTCACGGAACGGATTCGGAATCCCGTCGTGAAGCGCCCACTTAGTCGGAGTCTGGTCCTGCGACGGGGTATCAACCCCGGCACCGGAACCAATCGCAAAACTGCAGTCGCTCATGTCATAGGCATCATTGCCATCTGAATAGTGGGCGATAACCAATACCCGGCAATCTCTTGACCTGATGTCGGGCACAGTCCATTTGTAGGTCGTGCCTCGATCGTCACCGGCCACCATGCTCCAGCTTGCGCATCCATCCGACGTAAACAGTACACTGTAGCCCGAAGGTTCAAGGCCTACTGGGCCCTCCCAAGAGATAATGCAATCCGTTCCCGGCACAAGCGCTTCGTTACCGTTAGGTGAGACAACGTGCGGGCAGAGCTCAGGATCAACACCCAGCAGGTCGCTGATCTGACCTTCATCCACGAATAGCCCCGGTGCGAAGAGCTGGGCGCGAGCCGTAGGCCCTGATGGCTCATTGCCCCCGACCATGAGAAGGCGGCCATCGCTGAAAGATGCGGTGGCGAACTGACCACAGGGGAAGGCCATATGACAGAGAGGCTCCACGAATCTTCTAACCGTTGGGTTGTAGACCTCCACTCTATCCGTGCAGGGCACCATGCCGTCGGTGTGGATGCTCCCCTCAGAAGCCGTCTTTCCACCAAGGACAAGTGCATTGCCATCCGGCAAGAGGGTTAATCCGAATTGCGCTCGAGGCAGCGCCATTGGACCTGTCGGCGAGAACGTCCCGGTCGCTGGTTTGAAGATATCTGCCGATGAGGAGTAGTCAGCACCACTGAAGGATGACTCCTGGCCACCGGCAACCAGAACTGTGCCGTTGGCAAGGCGTAGCGCGGAATGCCCGTAGCGCCGGGCCGACATCTCAGAGGCGAGCAGCGCAAAGACTCCTCTCGTGGGATCATATATCTCGCCCGAGGCATATGCCATGCCGGCGTAATCCCCGGCGCCGGGGACGCCACCGGTTATGAGCACCCGGCCGTCGTTGAGAAGCGTTGCTGTGTGGCCCGTTCGCGGGAAGTTGAGATCGCCCACTTGATCAAAGGCCCCCGTGGCCGGGTCGTAAACCTCGCAACAGGCTATAGCTTCTTGCCCCGATCCCCCATGAGTGACGGCCCCGCCCACGACGAGCACCGTGCCGTCCTCTAACAGGGTGGCAGTGAAGTCCTGGCGAGGGCAGTTCATATCGCCGGTCGGCAAAAACCGCTCCAGGTCGGGATAGTAAACCTCCGCCGAGGCCAGGGTAACTACCCAGTCGCCCCCACCGTCAGGCGCCAGACCACCGGCCACCAGAACTCGCCCGTCAACCAGGGCGGTTGCCGTGCAGCGTGTCCGTTGGGTTCCGAGTGAGGCGCCGGGGAAGAAGGTCCTCCATCCTGAGTCATAGATCTCGGTGCTGCTATCCGCCTTCTTGCCCACAACCAGGACCCTTCCGTCGGGCAGAAGATCTGCAGACAGATCTCCCTCGGGGCTGCCCAGACCATCGGTCTCGCCAAACATCGCCAGGGTGATAACCGGCCCTTCGTGCTCACGCCAATTGGAGTAATTGACCATGGGCTTGGTGGAGTCATCATAGCGGTCATAGAACTTGGCTATGTTCTTAGGGTTGTCTCCACTGTCCATCTCCGCCGTGGTCGCCTCGCCCCAGTAGTTGTATCGCATGTCTATCTCATCAGTACGCAAACTG
>JAZDEY010000074.1:0-3799 GCA_043808325.1 Candidatus Eiseniibacteriota bacterium | reverse complement strand
CTTGTTCAGGCACAGCGTGATCGCGCTCGTCAAGGTCGTCTTCCCATGATCTATGTGCCCGATCGTCCCCACGTTCAAATGCGGCTTGGTCCTCTCAAACTTCGCCTTCGCCATCGATCCTTCCCTCCTGGATTGCTCTAGATTTTTTTCATTGGAGCCCACGACCGGGATCGAACCGGTGACCTTTTGCTTACCATGCAAATGCTCTACCGACTGAGCTACGCGGGCGCGGTCTTCCGTCACACTCTATTCAGTTTTTACAATTTATTCGTTTACTGTTTCCTCACTCCGTATTCTGTTTTCCCATTCCGTATTCGGTTATTCCGTCATTCCTTTTTCTCACTGGAGCGGGAAACGGGATTTGAACCCGCGACCCTCAGCTTGGAAGGCTGACGCTCTACCACTGAGCTATTCCCGCCTGATACGTGGCGCGCCACGTCGCTTCCCTCACCACCATCTTCGGCTATCTGCGATGGTGGAGAGGGGAGGATTCGAACCTCCGAAGGCTTCGCCGGCAGATTTACAGTCTGCTCCCTTTAACCGCTCGGGAACCTCTCCGTCTATTCTATTTTCATCACTGTGGTTCTTCGCCTGACCGTATTTGGAGCTGGCGAAGGGAATCGAACCCCCAACCTCCTCATTACAAGTGAGATGCTCTACCGTTGAGCTACGCCAGCAGCCCTATCACTTCACCGACCAACCGTACTGCGAGGATCAGCCTGTGGCTATAAAGTGCTCGCGCCAAAAGCTACAAACACCCCTACAACCCGTCGCCAGGGAATTTTCTGCAACGGTTCCTAAAGGATGTTCTTCACATTTTGAAATACTTGAAGAAAATATAGCTTTCGGGACTTGTTGTCAAGACTTTTTTATGGGGTGGGGGGCGAGGCCTCTCCCGCCCCCAAACCGGCCCCCTAGGCCAGTTCCAGAATGAATTCCTCAACCTCGGTGCCGCGGCCGTTGGCGAAACCCTTGTCCTCGCCCGAGATCGCGAACCCACACTTTGCTAACACTCGAAGCGAGGCAACGTTATCTTTGGCGGCCCGGGCATAAAGTGGCCGCGCCCTGAGGGCTGCCAGGAACTGTGAGAGCGCCTCGGTGGCAATGCCCTTGCCCCAGTATGCCTTTCCAAGCCAGTAACTGATTTCCGGCTTGCCGAACCAGGCGTGGCTTAGAACGCTACCGGCTATCTGCCCTTCAAACAGTATGGTCTTTAGCATGATGGTGGCGTCGCCCATGATTTTGGCCCAATGCGCGTCGAACGCCTCCCGGTCCGTCGGGTCCTTGGCCGTGAAGGCAGCCATATAGTTGGCATCGGGGTCCAGTTGGTACTCGAAGAAGGCGGGAAGGTCGCCAGATGCGACATCGCGCAGCAGGACCCGGCCTGTCGCGTGGTTTGGTTCACGTTCGCCCATGTCTCTACTCCCGGGCTACTCTAGCTGCCAATAGGATTCCCCTAGACTCGACGGGGATACTATGTGCCCATATTTATCGCACTGATATGTCGTTGACCTGCCTGTGACCGTCCTCCGCTGTCTCGCTCTTATGCCGTCTAATGTAACGCACCCACTGGCGCCGCAGTGTACGGTGCCGCTCACCGGCTCGGCAAAGCCCAGTCCGTGTGGAGTGGCTGGCTATGAGTCGCCTGACTAGGATTGCACTAGGACCGATGCTACGACCTCGCGTGCCGGCGGTCAATCGCAATGGTTGACATCTCTTCAGTATAGGGTAGACTGCTTATTGGGAAGATATGGGAGGCTACAGGCAGATGCGAACCGATGCTGCAACCATTGACGAAGTGCTGAACCTGACAGAGGCCGCCGCATTTATTCGAGTAAGCGCAAAGACCCTGCGTGAGATGGCTCGCCGCAGGCGGGTACCCTGTCAGAAGGTCGGCCGCGAATGGCGCTTTCTTCGACGGGGTCTGGAGGAATGGCTCGCTGGTGAGCAGCAAAGCACTATCGTTTGCGAGCCAATAGGAGTTTACGGCCAGGAGGCTCTCTTCCCGGAAACAGCAGTAGATGCGGACGAAAAGGTGCGCACTGGCTTTGGCGACACGGCCTTCACAAAGAACCGGCGCGAGCCGCTGCACCGATGGGTCCCTTGGGTGGCTGGGTTCTCGGCCGCATTCGTTGAAGAGGTCCTTGAGAGGACGGTTCATGATGACCCTTCTAAAATGCTTGTGTTGGATCCGTTCGCTGGCGTTGGCACAACCTTGGTGGAGGGGCTCAAGCGCGGATACAACGTAATTGGATTCGAGATCAACCCCTATGCGGCTCTTGTATGTCAGGCAAAGACATCATGTGTGGCATGCAGGCTTGACCGACTCACGGAGGCGATACGGAGAATCGAGGAGATCCGAGAAAGACGCCGCGGTGGCGGTCTCGAGCCTACCTCATGCCCACCACCCAACTTCAGGAGCAGGGTACCATTCTTCAGTCCCGCTGTGCAACGTGAGGTACTTCTCGTACAGGACGTCATAGAGAAGCACACGACCGGTCATGTCAGGAAGATGTTGGAAGTGGCGTTGGGAGCAGTAATGGTAAGCTTCTCAAACTACTCCTACGAGCCCAGCCTCAGCACGCGGTCGGCGGCTGGAAAGGGGAACATAGATTATGCAGATGTATTGAAGATTGTCTGCAACAAGCTATGGGAAATGGAAGCCGATATCGGATTCATGCAACGGCACATGAAGCGGTTCAAGCACAAACCCAGCGCCAAGGTATGCCGCTCATCGTATCTAGAGAATGCCGTTGGGCTCGCCCCCCGCAGCGTGGATGTGCTGGTGACGTCGCCGCCTTACCTTAACAACTACCACTATGTTCGCAATACAAGGCCCCAGCTTCACTGGCTTCGCCTTGTGAAGAGCACCGAGGATCTCAAGAGACTTGAGACGGAGAGTTTCGGTCAGTTCTGGCAGACAGTGCGGGGAGGCCCACCAATCGGACTCTCGTTTGATCTACCGGAGCTGGAGGATTTGCTCCAATCCATCCGGCTTAGAAATCCCCATAAGGGGATATACGGCGGAGCTGGATGGGCAAACTACGCAGCTGCGTACTTCAACGACTGCAACAGGTTCTTCACCGTGACGCGGCGCGTCATGAGACCCGGGGGACTAGTGGTCATCGTGATTGGGAACAACATCGTACAGGGCATTCATATCGCGACTGACCGCTTCTTGGCCGAAATCGGGAGACTGCACGGCTTCAGAGTGGAGGGGATGCACGAAGTCCGCAAGAAGCGGACCGGCTCAAGCATCGTGAATTCCTCGGTTCGGGCCGGCACCATGAAGCAGCCGATAGAGCTGTACGAAACCGCGGTTGAACTGACGGCGCCAGGGAGAGGGGAACCCAAGGGATAACCGATATCCGGTCACGAGCCGTGCGCGAAGGAATCTTGGAGGCGACGGCGGACCTGATCAATGGATTCGTCGGCGACGAGCCTGCGGGCCCATGGCCGGCCAGGGTGTAGGATATCCCATCGCGGTCTCTTCATCGCTCGTCTTCCGGCTCCCGGATCGTGATTGCCAAAACCATCGACTACAACATTCCAGACCGGCCTATAGTGCTCCACCAGAAAGCGCTCGGCTAGTGTGATCCAGACAGGTATAACGACAAGATAACGGCATCTAAAATCGGCAAGATCCAGGTTCTCGCTCTTGCTGATTTCGGAATAAATGACCGGGCATTTCGGACTTTATTGACCAGTAGTCGGAGCATAGCGACGCTGGCTGTCTGAGTTATAGGACAGTGTCCATTTTGAGTCAAGCATTCATGTTGTCACCTCCTTGTTGAGAGTG
>JAZDEY010000073.1:0-14403 GCA_043808325.1 Candidatus Eiseniibacteriota bacterium | reverse complement strand
CTTGTTCAGGCACAGCGTGATCGCGCTCGTCAAGGTCGTCTTCCCATGATCTATGTGCCCGATCGTCCCCACGTTCAAATGCGGCTTGGTCCTCTCAAACTTCGCCTTCGCCATCGATCCTTCCCTCCTGGATTGCTCTAGGCACTTACACCATGCCTTCTATTCTTGCCGACATTTTCTCTGCAATCTGTTTGGGCACTTCGGCGTAATGAGAAAACTGCATCGTAAATAGTGCCCGCCCCTGAGTTGCCGATCTCAAAGCGGTCGCGTACCCGAACATCTCCGAAAGCGGCACCGTCGCTCTTACGACGTGCCCATCGGCCCTGAGCATACTGCCCACCAACCTGCCGCGGCGTGCACTGAGATCCCCTACCACATCCCCCACGAAGTCCTCGGGAACGACCACTTCCACGCTCATAACGGGCTCGAGGAGCACCGGCCTGGCGCGGAGCATCGCATCCCTCACGGCGATCGCCGCTGCTATCTTGAAGGCGACATCACTTGAATCCTGCTCGTGGTATGTGCCGCCAACCAGCTTTGCTTTGACATCCACCACGCGATACCCGGCGAGGAGTCCGCTCTCCAGCGAATCGTGAACGCTCTCGCGGATCGCCCCCACTATCTCCTCGGGCATCACGTCGGGCCCGACACCGTTTTCAAATTCGAATCCCTTGCCTCGCGGGAGAGGCTCTATCTCAAGCACAACGTGCGCGAACTGCCCCTTGCCGGCGGTCTGCTTCGCAAACCGGCCTTCGCCACGGGCCTGCCTGCTCACGGCCTCCCGATAGGAAACCTGCGGCTTCCCGACTCTGGCCTTGACCCCGAATTCTCGGATCATCCTGGCGACCAGGATCTCCAGATGAAGCTCGCCCATTCCGGAGATCACGGTCTGCCCGGTTTCTTCATCGATTCTCACCTTGAAAGTCGGGTCCTCATCCGAGAGTCGCTCCAGGGCGGAGCCCAGTTTCTCCTGGTCCGCTCTGGACTTGGGTTCTATCGCGACCGTTATCACGGGGTCCGGGAACTCCATCGTCTCAAACGCTATCGGATACTTGCTGTCGCTGAGGGTGTCGCCCGTGAAGGTCTTCTTGAGGCCCACGGCCGCCACGATGTCGCCGGCAAAGGCCGCGTCAAGCTCTTCGCGCTTGTTGGCATGCATCAGGAGCAGCTTGGCGATCCGCTCACGGGTGTTCCGCGCGGCGTTATAAACACCGGCGCCGGATGCGATCTTCCCCGAATACACCCTCAGGTATGTAAGTCTCCCCACAAAGGGGTCGCTCATTATCTTAAAGGCCAGGGCCGAGAAAGGCTCGTCGTCGCTGGCTCTTCGTTTCTCGGTCTTCCCGGTCTTGGGATTGACTCCCGTGACCGGCGGCACATCGACCGGCGAGGGCAGGTAATCCACGATGGCGTCGAGCACCTTCTGAACACCTTTGTTGCGTAGCGCGGCCCCGCAGAGCACGGGATTGACCTTGACCGCCAGGGTCGCCCGCCTCAGGCCCTTTCGCATCGCATCCTCGGCAATCTCCTTGCCGTCCAGGTACCGCGAGAGCAGTATATCGTCGTACTCGATTATGGTTTCAATCAGGCGTTCGCGCCTCAGTTTCGCCTCGGCCATCCACTCCGTGGGAATGTCGCGAACCTCATACTTCATACCCAGACTCTCATCATCGTAAATGTAAGCCTTCATCTCTACGAGATCGATCACGCCGGCGAAATCCTTGCCGGCGCCCATCGGCATCTCAATCGGCACCGGATTGGAGCCAAGGTTCTCGTGCATCATCTCGATCACCCGGTCGAAGTCCGCCCCCACTCTGTCCATCTTGTTCACAAATGCGATCCTCGGCACGTGATACCGAGAGGCCTGCCGCCATACGGTCTCCGACTGGGGCTCCACTCCTCCCACCCCGCAAAACACAACCACCACCCCATCCAGCACCCTCAAGGAACGTTCGACTTCGATCGTGAAGTCGACGTGGCCCGGCGTGTCGATTATCTGTATTATGTGATCACGCCACTCACAGGAGGTAGCAGCCGAGGTTATGGTGATCCCCCGCTCTTTCTCCAGATCCATCCAGTCCATGGTGGCGGATCCCTCGTCGACCTCGCCGGGTCTATAGACCCTGCCGGTGTAGTAAAGGATGCGCTCAGTGAGCGTGGTCTTGCCCGCATCGATGTGCGCGGCAATTCCGATATTTCTAGTTTTTTCGAGAGGATACTTTCTCATCTCGACCAATCCCCTCTCGCATCCTTCGCCTACAACCCTCATCTACCTCATCCCCAAACGGCACGTCACTACCAACGGTAATGCGCAAATGCCTTGTTCGCTTCTGCCATTCTGTGAGTGTCCTCTTTCTTCTTTACTGCGCCTCCCTCGTTCTTGGATGCCGCAATGATCTCCGATGCGAGACACTCCTGCATGCTGTGCTCAGATCTTCCGGTCGCATTTCCCAGGATCCAGCGAATCGCGAGCGCGGTCCTTCGCTCCGGTCTTACTTCCATCGGTACCTGGTAGGTCGCGCCGCCGACCCTGCGCGGCCGCACCTCAAGCACCGGCTTCACATTGTTGACCGCCTGCTTGAAGACCTGAATCCCCGACTGGCCGGTCCGCTTCTCAATTATCTCGAGACTTCCGTAGAACAGTCCCTCGGCGGTACTGCGCTTGCCGCGTTTCATCAGGCTGCTGACGAACTTGGTCACAAGGTGACTGCCGAACTTCGCGTCGGGCAGAACTTCCCTCTTCTTGATCAGTTTTCTTCTTGGCATCGCTTATCCTCTTCCTCTAACCGCCGGCAGGAGCCGAAGTCTTCTTGATCTTGGTGCCGTACTTGGATCGGGACTTCTTCCGGTCCTCGACCCCACTAGCATCCAGCGCACCTCGTATGATGTGATATCTCACACCCGGCAGATCCTTGACACGGCCGCCCCTGGCAAGCACTATCGAGTGCTCCTGCAGGTTATGCCCCTCACCCGGGATGTACGCCGTGATCTCGATCCCGTGGGTGAGTCTCACTCTCGCGACTTTCCTCAGCGCGGAGTTGGGTTTCTTCGGCGTCGTGGTATAGACCCTGGTGCACACCCCGCGCTTCTGCGGGCAGCCCGACAGCGCGGGTGCCTTGGTCTTAGCCCTCTGAACTGCCCTGCCATGCTTCACCAGCTGACTGATCGTCGGCAAACTTCAAACACCTCCGTTTAAGCTTCCGCCACTTCTTCTTCGTCTTCTTTCTCTTCACCCTCTCCGGGTGCCTCAGCGATCTCTTCCTCGACAATCACCCTGATGCGCCGGTTCCTGCCGATGCCTGTTCCGGCCGGGATCAGGTGCCCGATGATAACGTTTTCCTTAAGCCCCAAGAGCCCGTCGACCGACCCGTTGATCGCGGCCTCGGTAAGGATGCGCGTCGTCTCCTGGAAGGAGGCGGCCGAGATGAAGCTCTCGGTGCTCAGGGACGCCTTGGTAATCCCGAGAAGCAGTGGCTGGAATGTCGCGGCCCTGCCGCCCTTCAAGCCCACGCGCTCGTTCTCTTCCCTGACGCGCACCTTGTCCACCTGCTCGCCCTCCAGGAAGTTGGTGTCGCCCGGATCCTCGATCTTTACCTTCTCGAGCATCTGGCGCACGATTACCTCGATATGCTTGTCGTTTATCCTGACACCCTGGAGTCTGTAGACTTCCTGGATCTCATCCACCAGGTACTCCTGCACCGCGTTGATACCTTTGATCCTCAAGATGTCGTGCGGGTTGATCGGTCCCTCGAAGAGCTTGTCTCCGGCCTTCACCGTATCCTGCTCGCGAACCCTCATGTGCTTGCCGTGCGGCACCAGGTATTCCATCTCCTCCCCGGTGTCGCCCCGCACCACGATCCGCCGCATTCCCCGCACCGAGCCTCGGAACTCCACCAGCCCATCTATCTCGCTCACGGTGGCGTGCTCCTTCGGCTTCCTGGCTTCAAAAAGCTCTGCCACCCTGGGGAGCCCCCCCGTGATGTCGCGGGTCTTGGCTATTTCCCGAGGGATCTTCGCCAGAAGATCGCCGGCCATCACCTTATCGCCGTCATGCAGCATCAGGTGGGCGCCGGTCGGGATCGGATATTCCCCTAACTTCTTGCCCTTGCCGTCTTCCACGATCATGTGCGGATGTATGGTCCTGTCCCGGTGCTCGATCACTACCCTCTGCCGGAGCCCGGTCTTCTCGTCCAGCTCCTCGCGCACGGTTACTTCATCGATGATGTCGCCGAAGCGCACGGTGCCCGACTTCTCGGCGAGGATCGGCGACGAGTAAGGGTCCCACTCGAAGAGCACGTCGCCCTGTTTGACGTGCTGCTTGTCATGAGCTATGAGCTTGGCGCCGTAGGGCACGGTGTAGCGGGTCCTCAAGACCTTCTCGTCATAAAGGTGAATCTCGCCCTTAATGGAGAGCACCACATGCTGCTCTTCCCTGTAGTCGACCGCGCGTATTCCATGGAACTTCACAACCCCGTCCCACTTGGCTGCGATCTTGGATTCCTCGGCGATTCTTCCGGCCGTACCGCCAATGTGGAAGGTCCGAAGCGTGAGCTGCGTTCCCGGCTCCCCGATCGACTGAGCCGCGATCACCCCCACCGCTTCACCCAGGTTTACCATCCTGCCGGTAGCGAGGTTGCGCCCATAACACTTGGCACAAATCCCACGTGAGGATTCGCACGTTAATACCGAACGGATCCTCACCTTTTCGATTGCATTCTTGTCCATCGCCTCGGCCGCTTCCTCGCCGATCTCATCTCCGGCCGCGGCCACCAGTTCATTGGTGATCGGATCATAGACGTCCTCGGCCGCAACGCGTCCCAGGATTCGGTCTCCGAGGGGCTCGATTATCTCCTCGCCCTCTTTAAGAGCGGTCACATCGAGACCCAGGATCGTTCCGCAATTGTCCTCGTTTATGATCGCGTCCTGAGCAACGTCCACCAGCCGCCGGGTGAGATACCCCGCATCGGCGGGTTTAAGCGCGGTGTCGGCAAGCCCCTTCCTGGCGCCGTGCGTCGAGATGAAGTACTCAAGCACCGTGAGCCCCTCTTTGAAGTTGGAAGTGATTGGGGTCTCGATGATTTCTCCCATCTGGCCCGTCATCTTCTTCTGGGGCTTGGCCATAAGGCCTCTCATGCCGGCCAGCTGCCGGATCTGCTCCTTGGAACCCCTCGCTCCCGACGCCGCCATCATATAGATCGGATTGAATCCTTCGGCCACCTTGGAGAGGTTCTCAAACATGAGATCCCCGACACGGCTTGTGGCATTGGTCCACGTATCGATCACCTGGTTATAGCGCTCGCCGTCGGTGATCGCACCCTTCTTGTAGGTTTCCTGAATCCGCTGCACCGACTTCTCGGCGCGCTCCAGGATCTTGGGTTTCTGATCGGGAACCACTATGTCGTCGATCCCGACCGTGAGGCCCGATATCGTCGCAAATTCGAAGCCGATCTCCTTCAATCGATCAAGGAAGATCGCCGTCCTATAGGGCCCAAGCTGCCTGTGGCAATCGCCCACAAGCGTCTCCAGGGCCTTCTTCTCGAGCGCCGCGTTTATGAATCCCAGCTCCGGCGGCACGATGTCATTGAAGATCGCCCGGCCGACTGTTGTGGTCACTACCTTGCCGTGCGCCTTTAACTTTATGGGATCGTGCAGACTCACGGCCTTGTGCTGGTAGGCCATCATCACATCGTCGGTATCCGCAAAAAGCCTTACCTTCTCGCCTTCGCGCCTCGGTCTCTCCTTAGTGAGATAGAAGCACCCGAGCACCATGTCCTGGGTCGGCGATGCAAGCGGCCTGCCGCTTGCCGGAGAGAGGATGTTGTTTATCGAAAGCATCAGCACGCGCGCCTCAAGCTGGGCCTCGAAGGAGAGCGGCACATGGACCGCCATCTGGTCGCCGTCAAAGTCGGCATTGAACGCCTGGCACACCAGCGGATGAATGGTTATCGCCTTGCCCTCCACCAGGACCGGCTCAAATGCCTGAACGCCCAGTCTGTGAAGCGTCGGGGCGCGGTTGAGGAACACTGGGTGGTCCTTGATGATTTCCTCAAGGATGTCCCACACCTCGGGGCGTTCCCGTTCGACGAGCTTCTTGGCGCTCTTCACCGTCTGAACGTAGCCGCGGTCCTCGAGTTTCTTGATGATGAAGGGCTTGAAGAGCTCGAGCGCCATGCTCTTCGGCAGCCCGCACTGGTGAATCTTAAGTTCCGGGCCCACCACGATCACCGAGCGGCCCGAAGAGTCGACGCGCTTGCCCAGGAGGTTCTGGCGGAAGCGGCCCTGCTTACCCTTGAGCATGTCGCTCAGGGACTTCAAGGGACGGTTGCCCGGCCCGCGGACCGCGCGCGACCGTCTGCCGTTATCGAAGAGCGCATCCACCGCTTCCTGAAGCATGCGCTTCTCGTTTCTTAGGATCACTTCAGGAGCTTTTATCTCGACCAGTTTCTTGAGCCGGTTGTTGCGATTTATCACGCGCCGGTAGAGGTCGTTCAGGTCCGAAGTGGCGAACCGGCCGCCCTCCAGGGGCACCAGCGGACGAAGGTCCGGCGGGAGCACCGGGATCACGTCCATGATCATCCACTCCGGGCGATTCCCCGATAGCCGGAAGGCCTCGACGATCTTCAATCGCTTCAAGGTCTCGCGCTTCCGTTGGGCCGAGGTTTCCATTCTGGTCCTGGCGCGCAATTCCGGCGAAAGCTCTTCCAGATCGATTTTCTTCAGGAGCTTCTTGATCGCCCCGCCACCCATCTCAGCCGTGAACTTGCCCGGGTACTTGCTCTCCATCTCGAAGTAATCGTCTTCGGACAGGAGCTGCTTATCTTTGAGCGGAGTGTTTCCCGGATCAATGACGATGTAGCTCTCGTAGTAGAGGACCCGTTCAACGTCCCGCATACTCAAGTCCAGGAGCTGCCCCATTCTCGATGGAATCCCCTTGAAATACCAGATATGGGAAACCGGCACCGCGAGCTCGATGTGTCCCAACCGCTCTCTGCGCACCTTGGCCTGGGTCACCTCGACCTTGCACTTATCGCAGATCACTCCTCTGTACCTGATCCGTTTGTACTTGCCGCAATTGCATTCCCAGTCCTTGACGGGTCCAAAGATTCTTTCACAGAAGAGCCCATCGCGCTCAGGCTTGAAAGACCTGTAGTTGATGGTTTCAGGCTTCACCACCTCACCATAGGACCACTGCCTTATGGTCTCCGGCGAGGCTATCTGTATCCTAATCGCAGAGAATTCCACAGGGGTCTTTTCCCGTGCGTCTGTTGGTCTTAACACGGAGAATACCTCCCTATTCACTCTTCGAGCCGGACATCCAGCCCGAGGCTCTGAAGCTCTTTGACCAGAACATTAAATGACTCCGGAATACCGGGCTGAGGCGGATTCTCACCCTTGACGATCGCCTCATAGATCCTGGATCTGCCGGAGACGTCATCGGATTTCACCGTAAGGATCTCCTGCAATGCGTAAGCACATCCGTACGCCTCAAGCGCCCAGACTTCCATCTCCCCAAAACGCTGCCCACCGAACTGCGCTTTTCCGCCCAGCGGCTGCTGGGTCACAAGCGAATAAGGTCCAATAGATCGTGCGTGAATCTTGTCATCCACAAGATGAGAAAGTTTCATCATGTAGATGTATCCGACCGTCACCTCCTTATCGAGGGGTTCGCCTGTTTTGCCGTCGTAAAGCACAGCCTTGCCGCTCTCCGGTAACCCGGCCTCTTTCAGCATCTCTTTTATCTCTGTAATCGTTGCTCCGTCGAAAACCGGCGTTGCAACGTACACACCAAGGGTCTTCGCCGCCCACCCTAAGTGGGTCTCGAGAATCTGCCCAAGGTTCATTCTCGAAGGCACTCCCAGCGGATTCAAGACTATCTCAACCGGCGTGCCGTCAGGCAGATAGGGCATGTCTTCCTCGGGAACGATCCGCGCCACCACACCCTTGTTCCCATGCCTTCCGGCGATCTTGTCCCCGACCGAAAGCTTCCGCTTCTTGGCGATATAGACTTTGACCAGCTTAACAACACCAGGCGGAAGCTCGTCTCCGCGCGAAAGTTTCTCTATCTCCTTGTCGTAGAATCTGCGAACTTCATCCAGGGCATCTTCGACGATCCGGAAGAGCTTCTTGGTTCTCGTCGCAAGCTCCCGATCCTTCACAAGTTCCTTGGTGAAATCGACGCCGGAGAAGTCGATCCGATCTAGAAGCCGTGAACTCAGCTTCTTGCCGGCCTTCACGAGGAGGCCGCCTCCGGTGTCATAGAACTCGCTGGCGATCTCGTCCTTGAGCATCTCACGGAGCCTTTCGTCACGCTTGTCCGTGAGTCGCTTCACCTGACGCTTCTCCGCCTTGCGGAAGGCCTCCACTTGTTTCTTCTCGCGCTTCCTCAAGGTCTCATCGCGTTCCTTGCGGGAGAAGACGCGCACGTCTATGATGATTCCGTCCATTCCCGGAGGCGCCTTCAAGGAAGCATCCCTGACGTCGCAGGCCTTCTCGCCGAATATCGCTTTGAGCAACCGTTCCTCGGGCGTCAGATCGGTCTCACCCTTGGGCGTGACCTTGCCCACCAGGATGTCGCCGGCCCGCACGTGCGCGCCGATCCGGACGATACCGCTATCGTCCAGGTTGGCCACTGCCTCATCGCTCACGTTGGGGATCTCTCGCGTTATCTCCTCAACACCTCGCTTGGTCTCCCTCACCTGAAGCTCGAAGTCCTCGATGTGAATGGAGGTCATGCGGTCTTCCTTCACCACGCGCTCGCTCAAGAGGATCGCATCCTCATAGTTATAGCCGCGCCACGGCAGGAAAGCGCACAGGAGATTGACTCCAAGCGCAAGCTCGCCGTTCCGCGTGGCCGATCCGTCGGCCAAGAGTTGCCCCTTGGTTACACGGTCGCCGGCCTTCACAACCGGTCGCTGATTGACGCAGGTGTCCTGATTGGACCGAGTGAATTTCACAAGCCTATATGTGTCAAGATTCGCCATTCCGAATATTTCATCCAGCTCGCCGCTCTCGCCGTGGGACACCGAGATCGTATCCGCCGAAACCGAGTCCACCACGCCCGACTTGTGGGCAAACACCAGATCTCCCGAGTCGGCCGCGACCTTGCCCTCAAGGCCGGTCCCCACAAGCGGCGCTTCGGTAACGAGGAGCGGCACCGCCTGGCGCTGCATGTTGGAACCCATAAGCGCCCTGTTGGCGTCGTCATGCTCCAGGAAGGGAATCAGTGCGGCCGCCGCGCTCACGATCTGCTTGGGAGAAACATCCATGTAGTCGACCCGGTTCGGATCGACCAGCGGAAAGTCTCCCTTGTAGGAAGCGAACACCTTCTCGGCGACCAACTTGCCGTTCTTATCCAACGGGGTGTTGCCCCGCGCCACCACAAACTGATCTTCCCTATCCGCGGTCAGGAACTCCACCTCGCTGGTGGCGGCTCCGTTCCGGACCTTCCGGTAAGGCGTCTCAAGAAAACCGTACTCGTTTATTCTGGCGTAGGTGGAAAGCGAGCTGATCAGTCCGATGTTGGGCCCCTCCGGGGTCTCGATCGGACACACCCTGCCGTAGTGGGTGTAGTGAACGTCTCTCACCTCGAAGCCTGCCCGCTCCCGCGTGAGCCCGCCGGGCCCAAGGGCCGAGAGTCTCCGTTTGTGGGTCAGCTCCGCAAGCGGATTGGTCTGATCCATGAACTGCGAAAGCTGGCTCGACCCGAAGAAGGTCTTGATCACTGCCGCCACCGTTCGGGCGTTCACCAGGTCCGAGGGCGTCATCAGCTCGGTATCCTGAAGGCTCATGCGTTCCTTTATGATCCTGGCCATACGGGTCAGCCCGATTGAGAACTGATTGGCCAGGAGCTCACCCACCGAGCGCACGCGCCTGTTACCGAGATGATCTATGTCATCGGTGTAACCTTTGTTGTCTCTTAAGACCAGAAGGTACCGGATAATCTCGACGAAGTCCGACTTGGTAAGAATCGTGACGTCGACCGGGATCTCCAGTCCCAGCCTCTGGTTGAGCTTGTATCTGCCCACCCGCCCAAGATCGTATCGCTTGGGACTGAAGAGCAGCCTGTGGAGCAGGTTCCGCGCCGCATCCACCGTAGGCGGATCGCCGGGCCGCAAGAGACCGTGGATCTTCATCAGGGCTTCTTCTTCAGACTTTGACGTGTCCTTGCGCAGGGTGTTCCTCAGGACATCGTTGTCCTGACCCTGCCTGTCGACCGTGACCACAAGCTTGTCCACCCCCGCGAGCCTCAGCGCCTCGACGGCGGCCAGGGTTACTTCCTCGCCCGCCTCGATAAGGATCTCGCCGGTGGACTGGTCGATCAGGGTCTGGGCGCAATATCTTCCAACGGCGGGGTGCTTGCCTCGCTTGGTCGCCGTGCGGATGCCCTTGATGGTCTCGAGGTCATAGTAGAGTCTCAAGATATCGTCGGTCATCGTGAAGCCGATCGCTCTCAAGAGCACCGTCACCGGAATCTTCCGTTTCCTGTCGATATGGACATACATCACGTCGTTCACGTCGAGACTGAACTCGACCCATGAGCCGTGATAGGGAATGATCCGGGCAGCATAGAGCCGCTTTCCGTTGGGGTGAATGCTCTCATCGAAAAAGGCCCCCGGCGACCGATGCAACTGGCTTACCACCACCCGCTCGGCGCCGTTTATAATGAAGGTGCCCTTCTCGGTGATCAAGGGAATCTCCCCGAGATAGACTTCCTGCTCGATGATGTCCTTGACTTCCTTGGCGCCGTCGTGGGCTTCCTTGACGATCAGCCGGAGGATGGCCTTCAGGGGCGCCGCAAAAGTGGCGTCGCGCTCCTGGCATTCGTCGATTGTGTACTTGGGTTCACCAAGGCCGTAATTGACGAACTCCAGAGCGTAGTTGTCCCTCGAATCCGTTATGGGAAAGACCTCCCGGAAGACCTTCTGGAGACCATCGTCTTTCCTCTGCGAAGGCGCAACGTCGGCCTGCAGGAAGTCCCTGAACGAATCAAGCTGAACCGACAGGAGGTTCGGCAGTTCCATAACCTCCTGGATCTTCGAATAGCTCTTTCGTTTTATCGTTACCATAAGGTCACAACACCCCCGGCGTGCCCTCTGTTACTTCACCTCGACAGTAGCACCCACCTCTTCCAGCTTCGCCTTGATGTCCTGGGCCTCTTCCTTGGTCGTGCCTTCCTTCACCATCTTCGGAGCGCCCTCAACGAGGTCCTTCGCTTCCTTGAGGCCAAGACCGGTAATGGCTCTCACGACCTTGATAACCTGAAGCTTCTTGTCCCCGATCGCGGCAAGCACCACGTCGAACGCGGTCTTCTCTTCCTCTGCCGGCGCTTCCTGAGCGGCGCCCGGAGCCGCCATTCCTGCTCCCATCGACATCGCCGCCATCGGAGTCACACCGAATTTCTCGCTGAGCGCCTTGGCAAGTCCCGCGAGTTCCATCGCCGTAAGACCCTCGATCATCTCGACGATCTTCTCAACATTCCCTTCTCCTGCCTTCGTCATCTTTCACCTCCGTACACACTTGGCTTATCGACTCAATCAAACAAATCCACGGTCCACTAGGCGCCGGCCGCCTTCTTCTTTCCGGCCTCGTCCACTATCGTCACCAGATTCCTTAATACCGACTCTATGCACCACACCAATTGCGAGAGCGGCAACTGGACCGCACCGACCACCTGAGCCAGGAGCACCTTTCTCGAGGGAAGCATCGCGATCTCACGGATCGCAGCCTCGCCATAGATGCGCCCTTCGAAATATCCCACCCTCAAGATGAGCTTCTGGTAGTCCTTGATGAAACTCGAGAGCACCCTTGCCGGGGCACCCGAATCCTCGCTGGACAGGGCTATCGCAATCGGGCCGTCAAAGTGCTGGACCAGCTCCTCAAGGTTGACCTCGCGAGCTGCAATGCGGGCAAGCGAGTTCTTCACGACCTTGTACTCAACCTTGGCGTCGCGGCACTTGCGCCTGAGGTCGCTCACCTCAGCGACCGTAACCCCGGTGAAATCCGCCAGGACAATGCCCTTCGCGGCACCCAACTTGGTCTTCAGCGCCTCTACAGCTTCATGCTTTTCCGGTCTGACCGCCTTCTCTGCTTTTACCATCTTTGTCTCCGCCTGCTAAACCTTGAGCGCAGCGATTTCGGCTGCACAGTCGATCCTTATGCCCGGCCCCATTGTGGAGCTAAGGGTAAGGCTCTTTAGGTACTGGCCCTTGGCCGACGCCGGCCTGGTTCGATTGAGCTCCCCCAGAATCGTCCTGGCGTTTTCCAGGAGCTGCTCGTGTGAGAACGAGACCTTGCCTATCGCTAGATGAATGTTGCCGGCCTTGTCCACACGGTACTCCACCTTGCCGGCCTTGGCCTCCCTGACCGCCTTGGCGACATCGAAGGTCACTGTCCCCGACTTGGGGTTGGGCATGAGGCCCCGGGGCCCCAGGATCTTTCCCAGCTTGCCCACCTCCGGCATCATGTCGGGCGTGGCTATCGCGACGTCGAAATCGGTCCAGCCCTCTTTGATCTTGTCGATGAACTCATTGCTTCCGACCTGGTCTGCCCCCGCATCCGCGGCCTCTTTTTCCTTCTCGCCCCGGGTCAGGACCAGCACCTTGACCGATTTGCCGGTGCCGTGCGGGAGCACGACGGTTCCTCGAATTTGCTGGTCGG
This sequence comes from Candidatus Eiseniibacteriota bacterium, assembly GCA_043808325.1. GTDB lineage: Bacteria > Arandabacterota > Arandabacteria > Arandabacterales > Arandabacteraceae > JAZDEY01. Next base: position 1,746 of record JAZDEY010000073.1, on the reverse strand, counting down.
CCTTCTTGGGGTCGATCCCCAGCCTCGCAGCAAAGTCCACGCTCTCATTGAACTTGGCGCCGCCAGATCCCTTGAGGACCGTCAACGCCTCAGCCAGCGTGTACTGCTTTGACCTGTCGATCTTCTCGAGCGCTGCAGTGTAACGCTTTCCTCTTTTCATCTACCTCTTACCTGCCTTCTACTTCGATTCCCATGCTCCGCGCGGTGCCAAGCACCATACTCACCGCCGAATCAATGCTGGCGGCATTAAGATCGGGCATCTTGATCTTGGCGATCTCCTTCACCTGGTCCATCGTCACCTTGCCGATCTTGTTCTTATTGGGCTCGCCGGAAGCCTTGGCGATGCCGGCAGCGCGCTTAAGGAGGATCGCTGCGGGCGGGGTCTTGGTGATGAACGTGAACTTCCTGTTGGGGAAGATGCTTATCACCACCGGGATAATGAGCCCCATGTCGTTCTTGGTCCTGCCGTTAAACGCATTGCAGAACTCCATTATGTTGACGCCATGCTGCCCCAGCGCCGGACCGACCGGAGGGCCGGGTGTGGCGTTGCCTGCCGGAATCTGAAGTTTCACTTTCGCTACAATGTTCTTAGCTGCCTTAGCCATCGCGCACCTCTATCAGCGTCCATCGCTTGCCTATATGTTCTTTACCTGCAAGAAATCCAATTCCACCGGGGTCGCCCGGCCGAAAATGCTGACCATCACCTTGAGCTTGCCTCGCTCAGGGTTGACCTCATCCACGACTCCGGTGAAGTCGTTGAAGGGGCCGTCGCAAACCCGAACGTGCTCCCCGATTTTATACGGGATCTCGGGAGTCGGCTTCGCCTTGCGGGTATCTATCGCATCCAGTATCCTTGCGACCTCATCCTCCCGAAGGGGTGTCGGCTGCGTGCCCACCCCGACGATCCTCGAGACACCCGGCGTATTGGTGACAAGATGAAGCGTTTCATCATCCATCTCCATCTCCACCAGGATGTAGCTCGGGAAGAACTTCCTGGTGGTAACCGTGCGCTTGCCGTTACGCATCTCGGTGACGTTCTCCGTCGGAATCACAACCCGCGCGACCTTGCCCTCCAGGCTCTGGGCCGTGATCGCTCTCTCAAGCACCGTCTTTACCTTGTTCTCATGCCCGGAATACGTGTGAACTACATACCACTTTTTATCCATCCCAAATCCCTACCCTGACTCCTATCTCAGGAAGCTCGTGATCAAGCGGCCAAGCCCGAGATCGACAATGCCTATGAACACCGTGATTACCAGGACCGTGATGATCACGACCCCGGTAGAACCTCTGAGCTCGTGCATGGTCGGCCATGTCACCTTACTGAGCTCGACCCTTACCTCTTTCAAGAACCTCTTTATCTTCCCAAACATAAATACGCCCGCCCTCTCAAGCAGAAACCCCTACAAAAACCGCTTACCTTGTCTCCTTATGAGGAGTGTGCTTACGGCAGAACCTGCAGTACTTCTTGTACTCGACTCTGTCGGGGTGTAGTCTCCGATTCTTGGTCATCGAATAGTTGCGCCTTTTGCACTCGGCGCATGCGAGAGTTATTATGTCCCTCACCGGTCGGCCTTACCTTTCTTGCTCACGCGTCTTGCTTACGCGTATATCTCACCGACAACGCCCTGGCCCACGGTCTTCCCACCCTCTCTCACCGCAAACGTCAACCCGCGCTCCATCGCTATCGGTGTTATCAACTCCACCTCTACCGTTATGTTGTCGCCCGGCATCACCATCTCGCGT
>JAZDEY010000072.1:0-2233 GCA_043808325.1 Candidatus Eiseniibacteriota bacterium | reverse complement strand
CTAGATCCTGTTGCATGTGCATCGCCTGATAGTCTGATCAGGCGCAAAACGCCCTCCTGATGCAGATTACGGCAGAAATTCGAAAATAAAACACCTCCCGTCTCCGTACTTACGGAGTGACTTTCACAACACGGGAGGTGGCCATGCGGCCCAAACAGGATAACCAAACTCGACTCGTTATTCCAGTCTCGAATCTCAAGGTCACCAATGAGTTCTTCGCTCAGTACGAGGAGATCTCGCGAGTCCTGGACAGCAACCCAGAGATCCTCAACCTCGTCGACGCCGATCTCAAGAAGGGCATCGCCACCGTCAATCAGCAGCAGCGGAAGAGGATTCTGAAGAATGGGTTCACCTACACCTCGGAGACGGTGCTGCGACTCGTCGTTTGCCGGAAGATCGAGGGGCTCTCGTACAGAGACCTCGCGGTCCGTGTCGACGACAGTCAGTATCTGCGCCGGTTCACCCGCATCTACGATGGACCGATGATGGACTACTCCACACTCAACAGGTTGGAGTGCGTTATTCGGCCAAAGACGTGGGAGAAGGTCAATGAGGTGCTGACAAGCTGGGCCATCAAGCAAGGGAAAATCGCAGGTGAGAGTCTGCGGCTCGACACCACCGCTGTCGAAACCAACATTCACCACCCAACCGACTCCTGGTTGCTCTGGGATCTGTATCGTGTCCTGGCCCGAAGCATCGATGCTGCGAGAGAGATCGACCGAGATGCCGTGGGTCCACGCCGGCTGCAGGTCGACCAAGTCAAGAAGCTGGAGCAGCAGATCGGCCGTGCTGCCGGAAAGAAGAAGCCACTGGACACGCTCAAACCGTTCTACGTGCGGCTCCTGGGTCACGTGGAGGGTATCTGCCAATGGGCCCGCCAGGTGGTTGCTGTGATGACACTGAACCTGCATGAAGGGCGCTACGACCTCTTCAAGAGCCTGCTTGCCGAGGGGATCGTGGCGGAGACGACGCACTTCCTTGCGCTGGCACCAAAGGTGATCGAGCAGGCGCGCCGTCGAGTCATTCTCGGAGAGGCTGTCCCCAACTGCGACAAGATCTTCAGCATCTTCGAGGAGCACACCGAGCTGTTGATACGCGGGAAGGTCGCCAAAGAGATCGAGTTCGGGCACATGGTGCTCATCGGACAGGTGGCCGGCAAGTTCATCACCCAGTACGACGTGTTTGAGAAGAAGCCCGTTGAACACAAGCTGCTTGCCCCCATACTCGCTGCCCACAAGGAGACCTTCAAGGCTCCACCAAAACAACTCGCGGCAGACAAGGGATTCTACAAGGACATGGAAGCTCTCCGAGAGCTCGAGAAGGAGATCGGCACCGTCGCCATAGGCAAGAAAGGGAAGCGGAATGCTGAGGAGACCGAACGAGAGCATTCCCCCGCGTTCCGCCTGGCACAACGGTTCCGAGCAGGTGTGGAGGGCACCATTTCCTTCCTGAAGCGCGTCTTCGGGATGTTCCGGGTCTTGCGCAAAGGCTGGACGCATTTCGCCGCCGAAATCGGCGCCGCTGTTTTCGCGCACAACCTGGTCATCTTGGCTCGCAGCTAAACGCCACGGCCCAGAACAAGCTCTGAGCCGGCTCTCTCGCGGAGTCGAGGCATCCGTGTGACCGAAATCGGCGCCGCCCAAGGAGCGTATCGCCAATTCTGCCAAATTCTTCATCAGGGCGCCCTGTTTCGGCTGTTCAAGGGGTGGACGGAACGATGAGCCGTCACCACTGCTGCCTCCGCGCTCAAGAAAATCGCCTCCATGCAACAGGATCTGGCTACCTACTCATCGGGCTGTTCGGGCTCGCAATGATTGCTCTCACCTACTTCGCGTCCCGAAGCGAGAAGTGGATGAAGAGCGGGACGGGATTTCTCGTCGCGTGGCGGGATGTGCCGTGGTACCTCGCCGCTCCGAGCGTCGCTGCCTCGTGGATCTGGGCTCCGGCCCTCTTCGTGAGCGTCCAGAAGGCCTATGAACTCGGGCTGCCGGGGATCTTCTGGTTCACGGCGCCGAACATACTGGCTTTAGTCGTATATGCATTCCTCGCCCCACGCATTCGTCGCATCATCCCAGGCGGCTACACGTTGCCCGACTGGATCCGATATCGGCTGGGAAGCAATGCAGTGCATAGGGTCTATCTGGTGCCGTACATCTGGTACCAAGTGATGGCGGTTTGCGTGCAGCTTTTCGTCGGCGGTCTAATGCTGAACTATCTTACGGGGATCCCATTG
>JAZDEY010000071.1:0-21881 GCA_043808325.1 Candidatus Eiseniibacteriota bacterium | reverse complement strand
CGTCTTCTTTGCTCGAACCCACGCTTCCAAGGTTCGGCGCTGCTCTTCCGTCAAGATCAAGGCATCGGCTGGTTTCCACATGAGTCGAATTGTAACATAGCCGATGATTATTGTAAAGATATTATTGTTACATTACACTAGAGAAACAGGTAAAATAGGGACACACCCCATTTTCGTGATGCTCGTGGAGGCGCAGATGGTGGACCTATGTTCTCTTCGGCCTACCGCGGGGATTCATGACAAGCTTCCTTTGGAGCAGATCCTCCATCTTGCCTGCGAAGTCTTTTGATCCGAGGGGAAGTCCGCTTCTGATCGAATTTCTCACGGCCAGGAGTTCGTGTTCGGGTGTCTGTACCTTCACGAAAGATACGTAGTCTTCTTGTTGCGTCTGATCGAGGAGAACATCTCCTAGTATATGATCTTTGACTCCAAGTATATGAGCTCGTGCGCTCGAATATGGGAACTCCTCCTCGGTCTCAACCACACCTGCTCGCACAGGGTTCTGTTCGATGTACCGGGCGACTGTCCACAGGTGCGTCTCGTCCTCAACTATGCACGAGTAGTACCTGCTCTCCCAAAGCCTGCCGGTTCTTGAGCACAGTCTATTCATATGTTGTGCGTAGCACATGGATATGCCCTGCATCATCTTGGCCAACGACTGCCCTTCCTGGGGTCTCAGCAGAAGGTGCACGTGATTGCTCATGAGACAGTAGGCAAGAACCGGACACCTCCACTTGCGGGAGTATCTGGTTAACAATCGAATATACCTATCCACGTCTTGGTCACTGAGGAACACTGGCTCTCGGTTGTTGCCGCGATGTACAACGTGGTGAGGAAATCCAGGAGCCACAAGTCTTGCAAGTCTCGGCATCGGTCAACCCTCCAAGAAATGGCTATGGGTCTGGCAAACTTGGCGCGGATGTTTTCCGCTCTTGGAGATCCATGGGGGAACAGCATAGCGCTGGCATTAACTGCTAGGGGGTGACTTGAGTTTACACCACCTGGTCCCGATGGGAAACCCAAAATTGGGGTGTGTTCCTATTTATATGGTTTCGAGGTCTTTTTCCCTTATCCAGCCGACTTCACCGGTCGGCAGCTGGACCTCGACCCACATACCGCTCCGCGCGCGGAGACGGAGCTCGAGGCCGTCGGCCAGAGTGGAGATTTCCTGGAAGGCATTTCCGGGGCCCGACTTGAGTTCAGCCTGATCGGTAATGATCACGGCCTCTGAGACCGACCTAAACTTTGCGATGCCGTACCGCGAGAGCCCAAAGGCGAGAGCGAACACCAAGACGCATGCCACGAGCCCATATGCGCTCGTCCGCCTCGCCCGATCTCTCAAGAACAGCACGCCCAGGAAGAAAATCGAGGCGAGGTAATAGGCGCCGTAAGACGTGGACTGCAGTTGCCTGGGTGAGACGAGCTGCATCGGAAGACCGGTAACACTACCCCGTCCATAAGTGCCTGTAGTGTCGCCGCTGCCGGCCGAGGCCCTCACCAGAGCCAGATTCGCCTTTATGTCGCCGTCCCTGGGGGCAAGCATCAGCGCGCGCCGGTAATCGGCCACAGCTCTGCCGATCTCGCCCTCCCGGTAATAGCAGTTGCCGAGGTTGTAATAGACCGAGGCATTCCTGAGGCCCTGAGATTCGATCGCTTCGAACTCCACACGCGCCGAATCGAAGTCACCCTTCTCGTAAAGGTCGCACGCCTTCTCGAAGAGTGCATCGAGATTGTCGGCCTCCGGACCGGCTCCGGCCGGGGCGACACATACGATCCCTGCGATCCCTACGATCGCTATGATCCCTATGACCACCAGGATCGCCGGCCCCAACACTTTTCTTATCATCTCTATTCGCGCCATCCGTCGTCGACCCTTTTCATGACCCGCTCAGCCCTGGCGATAAAGCCGCGCATTTCCGTCGTACTGGAGGTAACCGGTGCGAACCGGACACGATCCAGACTGGTGACCAGGTCATTGATGGCCGTCCGGACCTCCTCAGGAATACCCGCTATAGAGCTTATCGAGGCCGCATCGACAGCGGCTTCACCGAGGCCGGCCCTGGCGGCGACGTAGCCCCTGATTGCCCTCGCGACAATCGTTGCGGCACCGGCGCAGTCACCGCTCCCAAGGGCCTCCTCCGCAGCGACAAGATCTCTTGCGAAAACCCTGAACGCCTTTCTCATCCTGGCCTTGCCCGTCGTCGTCATATGCCGCCGCCTCACCATTACGCCAACGCCGGCGAGGCCGACTACAATCGGCATCAAGCGGAACACGACGCCTCCGGCTCCCGGCGGCGCCAGTTCAAGGTCGTCCCTGATGCGCCGGCCTCGCTTGATGTGTCTTATGTCCTGGCGCAGGACCCGTCGCTCGCCGCCTGCCGCGAGCGAACGCATCGCCGATTCGTCTCCCTCGAGCACACTGATCTCAACCGGCGGGGCGCTGGTCCTCACGTATGCGCCCTTCGCCGGATCGAAATAGGCAAGGCTAAAGCCCTCAAGCACGTGCCTGCCGATCGCCTCGGGTACCAGCACCAGGTCGAAGATCTTGGCGCCCCCGACCCGGCTCTGCTCCACCCGCACCGAGTCCCTCGCCTTGGGAGCGAAGACCCTGAAGCCGTCAAGCTTGGGCAAGGGAATCTCACTGATCGACTTGATGTTGCCGCGCCCCGCGATCCTGACCGAGAGGGTGGCTGACTCTCCCACTCTGACTTCTTTGGCGCTCGAGGCGACGCTCAGATTGAAGCTCCCGACCGCGCCGGAGAAATTGGAGGGTTTCCCCTCAACGGGCAGCGACAAGACCTCAATCTCGACGGGATCGGTCCTGGCCACGCCCTCCCTTCTTCTAAATGGATCTCCCCTGAAGAGGCTAAAGGGATCCCGCGAAAAGGCATCGGCGTCACTGACGATGTATCTCGCTCCGGCCTCACCAATCGTGAATCGACCGCTTGAGATGGGGAAGAAAGCCGTGGTCTTAGTGACTACGTAGTACCTGACGCCGTCTATCACCTTGATCGCGGGCCCGCTCTGGCCGATATCCTCGAACCAGAAGCCTTTGTGATCAGGCTCGGTAAAGGCGAAGTCCTCAACCCGCGCCCTGTAGGCAAAGGTCAGCATATAGGTGATTTGCTCACCGACATAGGCTCGTTTCTTGTCGACCGTGGCATAAGCCATAACCGCCTTATCTCCGGTCTGCCGAGGTTCCTCACCTCCCGACGGCGTGCCCGGCTGGGAAAGTGATGGTTCGCCTTTGGTGACTCTTACAGCTATGGCCTGAGTCTGATATATCTTGTTTCCCGATCGCACCGCGAAGGGTCCGAGCGTGAATTCGCCTTCCCTGAGGGCGGCGAGCGCATATTGGATGCTTACCGACTTCGACATCCTGGCATTTACGAGTGAGAAACTCTGATAGCTGGAACTGCCCACAATTTCAAACCCATCGAGCGTGCTCATGTCCGGCTGGGATATCCTTCCCTCACCAAATACGGTTATGGTGAGGTTGAGGTTCTCACCCACACTCACGTTCTGCCGGTCGACCGCAGCTTCCACACGGACGTCCTCGGCACTCGCGGCGCCTTCCATCGCAAGCGTGAAGGCGAACACGGCGAACACCACAAAGGCGAGGTGCCGCATGTCATCCATCTTCTTACCAGTCCTTGTCTGAGAGTCTCCGCGTTCGAGCAGCTTTCTTCAAGAGCTCCTGCTGGGTTTCCCGGTCGCTCGCATCTATTGCGGCCAGAATGCGCTTGAGTTCATCCGGGGTCATCTCCCCCTGGGGCTGGCCGCTCTGTCCAGGCTGTTGCTGTTCCTTAGCCTGGGATTGATCCGGCTGGTTCTGCCGGTCTTGTTGGCTCTGTTGCTCCTGCTGATTCTGTTTGTCCTGGTTCTTCTGGTCTTGATTCTGCTGATTCTGGTTCTGTTGTTGCTGTTGTTCCTTGACCATCCTCAGGGCGTACTCGAGGTTGTACTTTGCGTCTTCATCCTTGGGATCGATAAGCAGCGCCTTCTTGTAGGCCTCGGCAGCCGAGCCATAATCGCCGCCCCGGAAGGCCGTATTTCCAAGATTGTAGTAGCTCATGGCTGAAATGCTATCAGTTGAAGATGACGCTGTCTTAGAGAATTCCTTTGCGCCCTCCTGAAATTTGCCCAGCTTATAGAGGGCATCCCCGGCATTGAATTGCGGTATCACACTCAAGGAATCCTGCTTCCGGGCCTTCAAGTACTCCTGGAGAGCTTCGTCATGCTCCCCCTTGTCGTAGTAACGATTGCCTTTTTCGATGGTCGCGTGCAGCTTGTCGCTCAGGGTAAGAGCCAGGGGTGTACCCGCGGCCAAGGTAACGACCAGCAGGTAGAGCGCCGGCCCGATGTATCTTCGGCTACACATTGCGTTTCCTGTCTCCTACGAGAGTCTCCCCGGCCAGCAGGAGGAGCGACAAGGCAAGCGGGATCTGGAACAGCTCGACGTACTGCTCGAATGATCTCTGTTCGAGCACGCCCTTCTCAATATCCTGAATGCCTGCCGCAACCTTTGAGATCTCTCTGTCTCCCACGCCCAGGATATGGCACTCGCCCCCGGTCGCCCGCGCGATCTCCCTCAGGAGGACGGTATCGAGCCTGGAAACCACAACCTGATCCCGGCCATCCCGCTTATAGCCGGTGATGCTGCCCCGCATATCGGAGACCGGTATCGGCTCGCCGCCCTCGGTCCCCACGCCGAGGGTGTAAATGCGCACTCCATCGCTCTGGGCTGTCTTGATCGCCTGCTGGACCCCCTCGCCGTGGTCCTCACCGTCGGTGATCATAATGATCGCCTTACCCTTTCCACTGCTTATACTAAGGGCCTGCAGCGACTGGTCAATCGCGGCTCCCAGGTTTGTTCCCTGATCCGTGACGGCGTCCGGTGTGAGGTAGTCGACAAACATGGCAAGTGCCGATTCATCAAGGGTCAGCGGGCAATAGATGAAACCGGCCTCGGCAAAACCCACCAGCGCCAATCGATTCCCGCTCAGGCGAGCGCTCAAAGTCTCCACCGCCCGCTTGGCGACCTCCATCCTGCTGGGTTTGACGTCCCGGGTGAGCATGCTTGCCGATAGGTCCAGGGCTATCACCACGTCGGCGCCTTCGCGTTTCACAAGCTTCATGCCCTTGCCCACTCGAGGCATGGCCCACGCGAGAATCATGAAAACCACGGCGGCAATAACCAGAACACGCTTGAGAATCTTTCGCCGGCGGGAATAGCCCTTGACTATCTTGGGCAAAACGCCGGCAGCCACGAATGTCGCCAGCGACTTCCTCGCCGAGATCACCTCAAGGGCCACGAGCAGCGCTCCGGCCGCAGCCAGCCAGACGAAATAGATCGCAACGTGATTCCCTAATTCCAAGGCCTGTTTCCCCCCGCGATGCTTGACGTCAAGGTATCTTCCTCCACAGGGTGCTCACCAGCACCACCTCGGCAAGCAATGCCAGCAGGCCCACCGGCAGAACATACTTGGCCAGCTCCCGTTTGTGGGTGAAATGCCTGACTTCAAAGGTGCTCTTCTCCATCTCGATTATCCGCCGGTAGATATCGTCAAGCGCTTTCTCATCGGTCGCTCGATAGTACTTGCCGTCGGTCATGGCGGCAATCTCCTTCAGGGTCGGCTCATCGGGCTCAGCCAGATAGAGGGAGCCATCGGAATTGCGCGCATAGACTTTCCGGCCATCCGGTGTCAGGACCGGCACAGGCGCCCCACCCTCTCGGCCCACACCTATGGTGTAGACCCTAATGCCTGCGGCCTTTGCGAGTGACGCGCCGGTCAGAGGATCGATCTCGCCGCGGTTATTGATCCCGTCGGTCAAGAGGATGATGATCTTGCTCTTGGCCTCCGAATCGACCAGTCTGGCGACGCAGTTGGCGAGGGCGAGGCCGATTGCCGTTCCGTCCTCGATCATACCGATGGCCAGAGTCTCAACCAGCGACTTCAAGACCTGGTGATCCAAGGTCAGCGGACACCGGGTGAAGCTCTTGGCCGAGAAGGCGACAACGCCGATCCGATCGCTGCCGTTCCTCGCGACGAAATCGGCCACAACCTGTTTGGCAACCGAGATTCGGTTATCGGGCTTGAAGTCCTCGGCCCGCATGCTTCCCGAGATGTCCAGGCCCAGCATGATGTCTATGCCCTCCGATTTCACGGTCTCGAAGCCCCGCTCAAGCTGCGGCCGGGCCAGGGCGAATATGATTAGGACCAGGGCGATAACCCGCAGGACGAAGAGGCGTCGGCGGTAATTGCCCTTAGTCTTGAACCCGCCGCCCAACGATTCGAGATCGGAATATGCAAGGGCAACGGCCTTCTTGGCGGTTTCCTTGTAGCCGAACCGATAAAGCAGGGGTATTGCCGCCAGAGCGAAAAGGAAAAGTGGATGTTCGAATCTCATCTCGCAACCACCTCGGCCGCCATCGCACGCACCACCTCTCTCGCACGTTCGAGGAGGGTATCAATCACGTGCTGGGGCGGCGTAAACTTGGCAAACTTGACGAGATCGCTCTCGCCGAGCACCCCTTCGGTCAAACCCACCGCCTGGCCGGAGATACCGACCGTCCCGAGCATCTCGACCGTGAGTGAGGTCGGAGACTCCATCGCGAGCACACCGAATTGTCTCTCAATGAACCTGCGAACGGTCTCTGAGACAAGCGTGTAAAACTCCTTCGTCATGGCGCGCTCGGGAAGACCCAGGGCCCTTATTCGGTCCAGTTCCTTGAAGGCCGCCTCGGCCGGAACGAGATCAGGCTCATCCACGCAGATATCGAAAGCCGCTGACGCGGCACGCCGCCGGAGCCCAAGGCGCACAAGCAGCCACAGGATCAGTCTTCGTATCGGGCCGGACAGCCTGCTCCATATCTTTCTCACGGCGCCGACTATCTCTTCCCTACGCTTGAACGATATGAGCACACTGAGCGCAGCAGCAGCCGCGAGCCCGGCTATAAGGGTGTAACTGAGGATAATGTCCTTCCACCGCTTGGGCACCCTGATCGGATGCTTGATATCCCGGATGTCGTTCGCGTTCTCCGGAAGGACGCTCTTGACCTCGATCGCAACCGGCGGTGTCTCGATAGTGCCGCCCGAACCATCCTTATTCGTGTAAACAATCGGAATCGCAGGCACGGTCTGCGTGCCGGTATCGAAGCAGGTAAGAACCAGCGAAACCTTGCGGCTTGATCCCCCAGCCGTGCCCGAGGCCCTGCCCGAGGCGGGACCCAAGGCCGGACCCTCGGCGATGTCCTTCACGACGAAGTTGCCGATTTTGTCGGGGACCGCAATCGGCTTGACATCGCAGCCCTCGCTCCAGGTGAGCGTGATCTCCAGCCTGAAAGTATCGCCCACCGCGATTGCCCGGACGGCCGGGGCGGCTTCAGCCCGGGGCGGCTCGCTCCCAGCGCACGCGGGGAAAACCCCAAGAGCGGCAAGCCACACGAGGCATGCGACCGCCGCTCGTCTCAGTAATGCCATTTCTGCCTTCGCTCTCTCTGCTGAAAGAATCTTATCAGAGGCTCAACATATTCCTGATCGGTCCTCAAGCCTATCTCATCGACCTTGGCGCGAGAGAGGATCGCCTTGCGCTCAGCCGCCAGTTCTTGGGCGACCTGCTTGAACCTCGCTGATGCCCCCGGTCGCCTAAAGTCAAGCATCGCGCGCTTCCCGGTCTCTCCGTCCTCGACCTCGATCAACCCCACCGGCGGAATCTCGAGCTCCCTGTGGTCGCTGATCGTAATGGCTACAAGATCGTGTTTCTTGTTTGCGACCCGCATCGCGTTTCCATAGCCGGAATCCCGAAAATCCGAGATCAGGAACATCACGCTATGCCGCCTCACGACCTTCATGGCGTACTCGAGGGCAAGCGAGATGTTGGTTCCCCTGGAGTGGGGCGTGAAGTGAAGAATCTCGCGGACGATGCGCAGGACATGCTTGCTTCCCTTGCGGGGCGGCACGAAGATCTCGATTTCGTCCGTGAAAATCAGGAGTCCGACTTTGTCGCTGTTCCTGATCGCGGCGAAGGCGAGCACCGCGCCTATCTCGGCCGCAAGGTCGCGCTTGAGGCGCGAGCCGGTGCCGAAATCAAACGAACCGCTCGCATCGAACACGATGAGCACCGTCAGTTCACGCTCTTCGACATACTTCTTGACGTGGAGCCACCCGGTCCGCGCCGTAACGTTCCAATCGATCGTCCTTATGTCATCGCCGGCTTGGTACTCTCGGACTTCGTCGAACTCCATACCGCGGCCCTTGAAGATGCTCTCATACTGACCGGCGAAGGTATCCCTCACCATCGACCTGGTCGTGATTTCGATTCTTCTTACCTTCTCCAGAACCTCTCGCGGAATCATTCGCGCTCCCTCGTGCTCCCTCGCGCCCCTCGTGCCCGTGCCCACCGGCCGGAGCCGGCGCCCTGCGTGCCCTACGGCATTTCCACGGTCTCAAAGATCTTGGTTACGATGGTCTCAGTCGTGATGCTCTCGGCTTCGGCTTCATAGGACGGGATGATTCTATGCCGCAAGACTTCCATCCCGATCGCCCGCACATCCTCCGGGGTCACGTAGCCCCGGCCGCGCAGGAAGGCAAAAGCCTTGGCTCCCATCGTAAGGTAGATGCTTGCCCTGGGAGATGCCCCGTACTCGATCAGGTTTTCCATGTCTTTGAGTCCGAACTCGGCAGGCTTGCGAGTAGCCATCACTATGTCGACGATGTAGTTCTCGATCTTCTCATCGACGTAGATGTCGTTTATGATTCCCCTGGCCTTCAGTATGGTCTCGGGACTTGCAACGCTCTGGGCCGTCGGAAGGTCCGACTTGGTCATCCGCCGGAGAATCTGCAGCTCGTCTTCGCGCGGCGGATAATCGATTACCACCTTAAGCATGAAGCGGTCCACCTGGGCCTCGGGCAAGGGATAGGTCCCTTCCTGTTCGATCGGATTCTGCGTGGCCATCACAAGGAAGGGCTCGGTCAGCTTGAAGGTGGTGTCTCCAATTGTGACCTGGCGCTCCTGCATTGCCTCAAGGAGAGCGCTCTGGACCTTGGCGGGCGCCCGGTTGATCTCATCGGCCAGAATCAGGTTGGCAAAGATCGGCCCCTTGCGCACCTTAAAAGCGCCCTCTTTCTGATCATAGATAAGCGTTCCGATAAGGTCGGCCGGGAGCAGATCGGGTGTGAACTGGATTCGCTGGAATTTGGTCCGGATGGTGTCTGAGAGCGTCTTGACGGCCAGGGTCTTGGCGAGGCCGGGCACGCCCTCGATCAGTACGTGCCCCTGGCACAGGAGCGCAACCAGCAGGCGTTCGATCACCTGCTTCTGACCTACGATAACCTTCTCAATCTGGCCTTGGATGGCATCGACGAAACCTCTCTCGGCTCTTATCCTCTCATTGAGGGCAAGGATGTCGAGCTGCATGCTTCTCTCCTTTCAGGTCTGATCTTGATCCCGGATGCAGCCCGCAGGCATCACTCTGAGATGCCTCAGGCTTTCGGCAACGTACATCTCTTTAACAATTCTCCTGCGAGACGGTTCCCTGGGGAAGGCGACAAATCTAGGCAAAGATCCGTTTGGCCTCGGCTACCGTACCTACATGTATGTCAACCACATCCTCGACCCGGGAGGCATAGCCGCCGGCAAGCACCACGCACACCGGGATGCTCCGTCTGCGGCACTCCTCAAACACCAGTAGATCCCGCATTCTCAAGCCCTCCTTGGTAAGCGCAAGCCCACCCAGCACGTCACCCTCGTAAGGATCGGCGCCGGCCAGGTAGAAACAGATCTCGGGCTTATGCGAGTCCAGGATGTCGCCCACAACCCCCAATTCCCTGAGGTACATGGTGTCGTCCGCGCCGTCGGGCAGGCCTATGTCCAGGTCGCTGCGTTGCTTGAGTGGGTAGTTGTTCTCCTGGTGAATCGAGAAGGTGAAAACCTCCGGCACTCCCGAAAAGATAAAGGCGGTTCCGTTTCCCTGATGCAGATCGCAGTCGACTATGCAGGATCTGCGTCTGAGCCTGGAGATTGCCACCGCCACATCGTTCACGTAGCAGAAGCCTTCGGCATGATCCGGGAAGGAGTGATGGTAGCCTCCACCGAGGTGGATCGAGATCCCGTCACGGAGCGCCAGATCGGAGGCTGCGATCGTGCCTCCGGTCGCGACCATGTATGCATTGACAATCTCGGGCGTGAGCGCCATCTCCGATCTCGAGGTTCTCTCGGTCCAACGGAGATTGATGAGGTCGTCGACGTACTCGGGGGTGTGAACGAGCACGAGATCCACGCCGCTGGCACGCCGCGCGGCCACAAGATCCTCTTCGGTCGCGAGCCCCTGCGCAAGCAGAGCATCCTTGACCAGTCTGTACTTCGTGATCGGGAAAACATGGCCGAAGAGTTCGACTTCGTAAGCATCCGACCAGACAAGCTTCATGGTTTGTCCCTAAGTCTTCAGCCACAGCCAATGAAAAACGCCCCAAGCGGCGAAAGCCAAGCCCGCGACTGCGAGAAAGACTCCACACACGCCGAAGGTGATTCGGTACCAGCTTCCCTTGTTGTAGCTCAGGCCGAGGGAGACAAGGTAAGCAACGATGGTGTACCAGGCAAGATCAGAGGATATATGACCTGCGACGAAGGCGATGACGCCTTTCAGACCACCGGCATACAGGGGAACCAGTAGACTTGTACCGATGCTTCCCCACCAACCGAACCAGTACGGGTTGGAGAGCGTGGTCGACATGCCGAGAAGCACCGGCGCAGTGCTGCCCCTAGGCGGGCGGTTATCGACTGCAGCTATATCATGGCCGACCGTCCGGAGCTTTCGAAGCATGCCTATACCCATCCAGGCCAGAAAGGCTCCACCGACAATGGCTATGATTCTTCTCAGCCTGATGTCCTGCACGAAGGATGAAACGCCAAGTATGAGCGCGACCGTGATTGCGATTTCGATGATGCCGTGCCCCAACACGATCAACGGACCCGCACGCGTGCCGCGCCTGCCGGCCTCTCTGATGGTCACGCTCAGCATCGGCCCCGGCATTAGCGCACCCGAGAACCCAATTAGAAAAGAGGCCCAGAAGATGGCGAGGAAACCCAACATATCACACTTTGCCCGATCGGATGATACCTATGAGAAGCCAGATGCCGACCACGGCTCCGAAGAGGAAGCCCGCCACACCGAAGGCCCGGGAAGCAAGCCCGCCGCCCTGGCGCAAGAGCACCAGGGATGAGGCCACCACCAGGGCTGCGACCAGGAGACTAAAAGAGATGCGGTTACTCGCCTTTTCGATCTCGCCCGTCAGTTTCTCGAGGCCGACATGCTCAAACTCGATCTTGAGCCTGCCTTCCCTGGCCAGGGTCAGGATGTTCGCAAGGTCAGAGGGGATCGACGAGATCTTCGATATCATATCCCCGATGCCCTTGGCGCGTCTTCCCAAGATCGCCGAGAGAATGTGTTTGCGCCTCAACAGCTTCCGCACGTAGGGCTTGGCTTCCTCCATCATACTGAACTCGGGGTCAAGCATGCGGCCCACCTCTTCATATATCGAGAGGGACTTGCCGAGGAGCAAGAACTCGGTGCGCATCCGTATCCTGTAACGCCGCATGAAGGACATCAGCTCGGAGAAGACCTCCTTGATGTTGAGCTCTCCGAGTGTCTTCGAGGCATACTTCTCGGTTAGGAGCATGATCTCTTCAAGCACGTCCCGCCGCTCGACGTCATGGGGAAGCATGCGGAGCTTCTCCATCACGGCGACCACGTCTTCCACGTCACCTTCTACGATTCCGATCAGGAGCTCGGCTATGTGGTTGATCTCATCCCGCGTGAGCCTGCCCACAATGCCGAAATCCACCGGGGCAATCTTGCCGTCACAGGTCACGAAGAGGTTGCCGGGATGAGGATCGGCGTGGAAGAAGCCATAATCGAAGACCTGCTTCAGGACAGCCCGCGCGCCGGACCTGGCAATTGCCGCAGTATCGAGATTGGCCGCCCTGAGTCTTTCCACGTCCGAGATCTTGATGCCGTCAATGAATTCGGTGGTGAGCACCCGCGACGAGGAGTAATGGGCGAAAACCCGGGGTATCTGAATCGTCGGGTCATCTGCGAAGTTCCGCGCGAAGACTCCGATGCTGTTGGCTTCAATCGTGAAGTCCACCTCGCGCCGCGAGGTTCTCTCGAACTCTCTTACGATTCCCACCGGATCATACTGGCGGGACTCGGGCACATGGGTCTCAAGCAGCCGCGCAAGGTCCTTCAAGATCATGATATCGAGGGCAAATAGGTCCCGGACCGCGGGCCGTTCCACTTTAACACAGACCCGCTCGCCCGTGGGAAGCGTCGCCATGTGCACCTGGGCAATCGAGGCAGAAGCGAAGGGCTCGCTGTCGAACTCTTCGAAAAGGTCGGCGGGCTGCTTGCCGAAATCGGCCTGGATGATCCGCTCTACATCCTCAAACGGGAAGGGACTGACCCTGTCCTGCAGCTTGGCCAGTTCGGCCGCGTAGTCCGGAGGAAGCAGATAGGACCGCGTACTCAAGGCCTGACCCAGCTTGATAAAGGTCGGCCCGAGCTCTTCGAGGGCGAGCCTGAGTCTCTCGGGCCCCAAACTCCTCGGGGGGATGTGCCTTCTAACCAGGGCTCTCACGTGGAAGGGCAGATGGCCGCGCGCGAGCACCTCGCCAAAACCGTATTTCGCAAGGACGACCATGATCTGCCGGAATCGCCCTACGCTCTTGAGTCTCCGCTGAATCCTGAGGGTGGGCAAACTACTTCACCTTCCCCGTGAGTAAGCCCTCGAGTAAGCCGGCGCACCGGACCATCTATGTTTCGGAACAGGCTTCGCTGCACTCTTTGCAGCCCTATCGAGCGCTCGTTGCGGCGCTCTTGCCCCGCTGCTAGTTGCCCTTGGCTTCCCGTTCCTTCAAGTTCTTCTCGATCTCGGCGAGCCGGGAATTCAGTTCCTGGACCTGGCCCTGGAGCTTCCGCATATCATCAAGCCAGTGCAGCTTCTTCGACACGGCATCGACCCGCTCGTCGATCATTTTCCGAATTTCGGCCGTGGCGGCCTGCGCTTTTTCTTGGATCTCGTCAATCACCTTGGCCTTGTCCGCGCTTGCAACCTCGCCACGCTTGATGAGGTCCTCGACTATCTCTTCGGCCTTTTCCTTGGTGACGGTCGCCACACCAACCCCGAGCAACATCATCTTCTTGAGAACCGACATGGACTCCACCTCCTTCTTTGAGCCGTATGTCCCTCATCCTCAGTCTACTTCAAGGCCCATTCCCATTCAAGGGGTTTTGGCAGATGACGAAAGATGGCGGTCGAATCGGCGGCGAGAATGTGGTATAATAGATGTGGATGAAGAGGACAACCACACATAAGACTATGCATTGGCTGGCTTTGCTGGCGTTTGCCACAGCTGGGGTTTTCTGCCTAAGTGTGACACCCCTGCGGGCTGACTCCGCCGGCCTCGGACCAAGTTTTCACATTGGGGCTAAGCCTGTCTACTGTCCTGCACCGAGCTACCAGATAAATGCGGCAGTCGCTTTCGGCGGGTCGGCCTACTTCGCCGCGTGGAACGATTCGCGGGTCGGCTCGTCCGACAATGTTTATGGAACGCGCGTCTCGGTCGACGGGGCCGTGCTTGACCCTGCGGGCATTGCCCTCACCAACGACGCCTTCAGCCATCAGACTCCAGCCGTCGCTTCAGACGGCGCCCGGTACTTCGTTGTCTGGAAGGATACGCGCAACGGCGCCAACTGCGATATCTACGGAACCCGCGTGGATTCCAGTGGGACCATCATTGATCCGGACGGGATAGCCGTATCCCTGACGCCCGAGGGCCAGGCCGATCCGGCCGTAGCCTTCGGGGATACATCCTATCTCGTGGTTTGGGTAGATTCCCGCAACGGCGTCGCAAATATCTATGGGACCCGTGTCACGGCGGCGGGCGCCGTGCTCGACCCTTCAGGGATCGCCATATGTGCCGATCCCGCGGGGCAAGTGGTGCCGGCTGTCGCCTTCGATGGCCTCAGCTGGCTGGTGGCATGGCAGGATAGCCGGGATGGTGAGCCTGATATCTACGGTACGCGCGTCGCGACCGACGGCTCGGTGCTCGATTCCTCAGGCATCGCGATAGCCTCGTTGGCGGAGGACCAGGCCTACCCCGCGATTGCCTCCGACGGCACAACCTTCCTTGTGACCTGGCAGGATAAGCGCGGCGGTTCGTTTCTCGATATCTACGGCGCCAGGGTAGGTGCCGACGGAGCCGTACTTGATTCCAGCGGAATCCTCATATCCGCAGCCGCGAACGACCAAAGCCTGCCGGCAGCAACCTTCGACGGAGTAAACTACCTTGTGGTCTGGGACGATTTCCGCGGCAATGGCACCTATGACGTCTATGCAACGCGAATTGACCCCGGCGGCACGGTGCTCGACCCTGCCGGCATTGCTGTAAGCCGATACGCCAGCCAGGAGTACGCTCCTGCGGTTGCCTTCTCGGGCTCCAATTTCCTCACGGTCTGGCACGACTCCCGGAATATCCACAAGGATATCTATGGAATCCGCGTGGGAACGGATGGAACCGTGCTGGACACTCATCAGATACCGATATCTACCGCTGCGGGCTCTCAATCGAATCCCGCGATGGCCTCCGACGGCGCCAACTATCTTGCGGTGTGGCACGAGTGGCGCACGGACTCGGTCAATGACATCTTCGCGGTGCGCGTGGCACTCGATGGCGCTGTGCTCGACTCGCTCGGTATTGTTGTGTCCCAAGCCGCCAACGATCAGATCTATCCTGCGGTTGCCTCCGGCACGACCGGTTTCCTAACGGTATGGCAGGACTACCGCAACGGCAACTATGACATATATGGAGCGCGGGTTGCGGCGGGCGGAAACCTTCTCGACCCGACGGGCATAGGTGTGGCTGTCGCCACCGGTGCTCAGGAATACCCGGCTGTCGCCTTCGACGGCGCCAACTACTTTGTGGTTTGGCAAGACCGGCGCGGCGCATCATACGATATCTACGGGGCGAGGGTGAGCCCCGGTGGGACCTTGCTCGACCCGACCGGGATTGCAATATCCATTGCCGCCGGGGATCAGCTCCAGCCTGCGGTAGCCTTCGACGGCGTCAACTACGTGGTCGTATGGCAGGATAACCGCAGCGGCACCTCCGATATCTACGCGGCACGCGTCGCCCCCAATGGGATCGTGCTCGACGCCGCAGGCATCGCCGTATCGACGGCCGCTGGAGCCCAGGAGTCGCCCGCGCTTGCCTTTGACGGCACCAACTACTTCGCTGTCTGGCAGGACAAGCGGAGCGGCCCCTATGCCGACATCTATGGTGCAAGGCTGAGCAAGGCCGGCGTCCTGGTTGATCCCTCGGGGATTGCCATATCAACGGCTTCAAACGAGCAGACGATCCCGGCGGTCGATTTTGACGGCTTCAAGTACTTTGTGGTTTGGCAGGACAAGCGCCACGCTGCGACCACTCCGGACATCTATGGTGCTAAGGTGGACATGGCCGGCACAGTGCTCGATCCGACGGGAATCGCGATTGCGAGAGCCTCATTTGCCCAGACGGCGCCTGCGGTGTGCGCCGATCCTTCAGGCCAGATGCTCGTTGCCTATTCCTCGTTCACGCTGCCTCCGATCTACGGTTCCTATCGCATCTGGGCCAACTTCTTCGATTCCTATGCGGGTGTGCCGGGGACCGCGCGCCCGGGCCTGCCGATCGTCTATCAGAATTTCCCCAATCCTTTTGTGGGCTCGACCACGCTGCGGTTCTATCTTCCGGAGAGCCGGCGAGTCTCCATCGCGGTTTACGACGTGGAGGGCCGGCTGGTGAGCACCCTCCTTGATTCACCCCAGAGCCCGGGCCTTCACGAGATCGCGTGGGACGGCAGTAGCGGCAGCAACGGCGATAGCGGCGACCACCGGCGCGCGGCCCCCGGCATCTACTTCCTGCAGATGCAGGCAGGCGGCCCAGCTCAGTCTCGAAAAATGATATTGCTCCAGTAAGCCTCTTACTCTGTAACCAACTCTCTAGCCTCCTGCTGCATCCTCTCCACGGGGGGCCACAGTATGCGCCCATCTTTGAGCACAGGGTCTAGGCGGGTCCAAAAGTGCTTGCCTTGTCGCTGCCGGGAATGGTAAAGTTGTCACACCTTAGGCAGGTGCCGAGCCCAGGGTGTTGCTTGACGGCCCTGGGTTACATAGTGTTAGGCCTTGAAAGCTGATACGGATCTGTTCCTATGTTTAGATCAGTTCTGATAGCGAACCGCGGCGAGATAGCGCTCCGCGTGATCCGCGCCTGCAAAGAGATGGGAATCAGAACGGTTGCCGTTTACTCTGAGGCCGATCGCACGTCCCCGCACCTTGAGCAGGCCGACCAGGCAGTGTGCATTGGCGGCTCGCGCAGCAGTGAGAGCTATCTCAACATGGAAGCCATCATCCAGGCGGCCATCCAGAATGAGTGCCAGGCACTTCATCCGGGCTATGGATTTCTGGCCGAGAATGCGCTTTTCTCGGCGCTATGCGGCCAGAGTAAGGTGACTTTCATCGGGCCGCCGCCCGAGGCCAGCCGGCTGATGGGAGACAAGGCGCGCGCCCGCGAGACCATGAAGCGGTTCGGTCTCGACCCGATCCCCGGCTCGGAGGGAACCCTGAAGAGTGTCGAGCACGCCGCTGAGGTCGCGTCCAAGATCGGCTATCCGGTGCTGCTTAAGGCCACGGCCGGAGGCGGCGGCAAGGGCATGCGAGTGGTACGGGAGGCAGGAGATCTCAAGCACGCCTATAGCGAGGCTTCGTTGGAGGCCGAGAAGGCCTTCGGCAATCCTTCCCTCTACGTTGAGAAATTCATCACGCGGGGCCGGCACATCGAGTTTCAGGTTCTTGCCGACGTCTTCGGTAACGCCGTCTACTTGGGCGAGCGAGAGTGCTCGATCCAGCGGAGCCATCAGAAGCTGATTGAGGAGTCCCCCTCCCCGGTCGTCACCGATGAGATCCGCAAGGAATTCGGAGGCAAGGTGGCCAGGGCGGTCGCCGCCGTGGGCTACGTCAATGCCGGCACGATTGAGTTCTTGAGAGACGAGGACGGCAAGCTCTACTTCATGGAAGTCAATGCCAGGCTCCAGGTGGAACACCCCGTGACCGAGATGGTGACCGGATTCGATATCGTCAAGGAGCAGCTGAGGATCGCCGCCAATTGCCCCTTGAGCATAAAGCAGGAGGACGTACGGCTCCGGGGCCACGCGATTGAGGTGCGGATAAACGCTGAAGACCCGGCGCGCGACTTCAAGCCCGATCCCGGAACCATAACGGCGTTCGAACCTCCGGCCTTGGATTCGGTCAGAGTCGATACACACATCAGGGCCGGCTATACCATCCCTCCCTTCTATGATTCCCTGGTCTGCAAGCTCATCGGGCACGGCTCGGACCGGAAGGCTGCGATTGAGACAGTGATCAAGGCACTGCGGAGTTTTAAGATAGAGGGCGTCAAGACCACAATCCCGATCCACATCGAGATTCTCTCGACACCCCAATTCAGGCAGGGTAACTACGACACGCGCTTTGTCGAGGAGTTGCTGGCCGGCAAGGCCAACAAGTAAGGAGACCAAGGGTCATGGCTAAGGTGCTGCTTCAACCGATCGGCTCATCGCTTGAGACCTTTATGAGACCGGATGAGTGCCGGACAAATGCCGAGGCCATGGAGAAGCTGGAGCAGGCACTCTCTGCCAAGCGTGACGAGGTCAAGGCCGGCTGGGGCGACGAATATGTGGAGCGCGTGCACAAGAAGGGCAAACTCACAACCTGGGAACGCATCGAGCGCTTGAAAGATACCGGCTCCGAGGTCTTCCCCATCGGGACCTTCGTGAACTACGGCCGGGAATTCGGCGAAGGTAAGGACAAGAAGAAGTGCCCGGGCGCGGGGGTTGTAACCGCCTTTGTCCAGATCGAAGGCCGGCACACCATGGTGATCGCCAATGACAATACCGTGGCCTCCGGCGCTTGGTGGCCTCAGACGCCTGAGAAGATCGAGCGGGCCCAGCACGTGGCCTTGAAGCTCCGGATCCCGGTGATCTACCTGGTGGACTGTAGCGGCCTCTATTTACCGGAGCAGAGCCGGTCCTTCCCCGGTCCCACGGGGGCGGGCTTCATCTTCAAGATGAATAGCCTCTTAAGCGCCAATGGCGTCCCTCAGATAGCGGCGGTCTTCGGCGACTGCATCGCGGGCGGCGGCTACATGCCGATCATAAGCGACCGCGTCTATATGACCGAGCAGGCCTATATGGTGATCGCCGGCGCCGCCCTGATCAAGGGCGGCAAGTCCCAGAACATAACCTCGCTGACGATCGGCGGACCCGATGTCCACGTTCATCTCTCCAACTGCGCCGATTTCCGCGGGCCCGACGACGTCTCGGTCTTGAAGATGGTCCGCAGGGACGTCTCCCTGCTGCCCACCAAGGCGATCGAGTACTACAAGTATGATGGCGACACCAACGATCCCCTGTATGACTCCCGCGAACTCAAGTACATCTTCCCTCGCGAGTACCGGATGTCCTACGACACGCGGCAGGTGATCTCGCGGCTAGTGGACTCGAGCCTCTTCTGGGAACTCCTGCCGGGCAAGGGCGAGGAGATGATTATCGGCATTGCCAAGATCGGCGGGCTCTATGTCGGGGTGATCGCCAACAATCAATTCCTGATCGGCCACCCCGAATACCCCGATCAGAAGCGGCCAGGGGGCATACTTTACCGCGAGGGCATCGCCAAAATCTCGCAGTTCTCGCGTTCCTGCAACGACGACGGCATCCCGATCATCTGGCTCCAGGACATATCGGGCTTCGATATCGGGTCCGAGGCTGAAAAAGAGGGCCTCTTGGGCTTCGGGTCCAATCTGATCTATACCAATTCCACCAACACCGTACCCATGATCACGGTGCTCCTGAGAAAATCCTCCGGCGCCGGCTATTATGCGATGTCGAGCAGCGCCTACGATCCCGTGATTCAGCTCTCGACTCCGATCACGCGGCTCGCAGTGATGGAGGGCCGCACGCTCGCAATCGGAGCCTTCCGCACGCGACTGGATGACAACTTCGATATCATCGAAACCGACCCGGAGGAGATCGCCAAGATCAAGCGAGGCATGCAAGAGGTCGAAGACCGGATAACCCGCGACATGGACCCAGTGCGGTCGGCCTCCTTGAGGGACACCGATGAAGTGGTGCTGATGCACGAGATAAGACCGTACTTGAGGGCAATGGTCGAGATGTCCTATCAGTCGACCGGCTATCGCCGTTTGAAGAACCCCAGGATCTGGTCGATGCATGACCTCAATGTCTTGACCGACATCTAACTTAAAGAGGAATCAATGGCAGGCAAAGACGGAGATCTCATAAGGCTGATCGGCGAGGCCAAGACCTGCCTCGTCAGAGAGAGCGACGAGCACAAGGGTATGTACGAGGTCCTCTCTCCTGCGATCGGCTTGTACGACATTCCGCCGGCCGTGGGGACCTTTGTCCGCCCCGGCTCCTTTGTCGGCTACCTGACCGTGATGCGGCGCTCCTACCATCTGATGGTGCCCGAGGGCCATCACGGTGTGGTGACCCACGTTAACGTGACGACGAGGAAGCAGCGTGTGGAATTCGGCCAGCCGCTCTTCATGGTGAGCCCGGAAGTGATGCTGGGCGCCACCCTGGGATTGGAGAGGTCAGATGCTACGGCCGCCGCTACCGACTTGGGCATCCCTGAAGGCATGTTCGGCATCAAGTCCCCGACCGACGGCATCTTCTATCGGAGGGCAAATCCTCAGTCACCGGAGTACGTCGCCGAAGGAGCAGAGGTCTCGCAGGGAGCGGTGCTCGCGCTTGTAGAAGTGATGAAGTGCTTCAACCCGATCGTCTATCCCGGCGAGCCCGAATTCCCGCCCAAAGGGCGGATCACGCGGATTCTCCATAAGGACGCGACCGAGGTCAAACACGGGGCGCTGCTGTTCGTCGTGGCTCCCGGCTGATCTCTGACTGCTGAGAGCAATATGGATGAGGGGGAGCTTCGGTCCTTGATCGAGAGACTGAAGCAAGAGCTGGGGTGAACCTGGAGATTCCGTTTCTGTCTTACGCTGACATCCGACGTCGGGCGTACGAGTTCCTGTCCAGATACCATCCGACGGGCGAGGTTCCGGCAGCTACTGAGGTGTAACCCCATTGGGACTAGCATTCATCCGCCTACGTCCCCATCCGCTCCAAGCGCCGGCACCCAGCGGACAAACCGCACTCACTTGCCGAGGATCACGGAGGTCGGCACGAGAGGCGTTGACAACATAGAGAAACTACTATAGCGTATTTCATATGACGACCAACTGGCTTATGATTGCGTCCGAAAGGACGCAAGGTGACGTTAGGAAACGCAGTCATGTCCCCCGAATGCTGCTAAGAACCCGTTCGCTTCCGGCCTGTCTCTGCGTCGGCAACATCCGAGTCTGTGAAGAAACTCTGTGCCTTCTATCGCGAAGCGGCGGGTGATCACCAGGCAGAGCCATTGCTTCTAATCGGCACGTTTGTCTTTGATTTCGAGTGCATCCACCCTTTCCCGGACGGTAACGGCAGGATTGGCCGTTTGCTAACGCTTCTCTTGCTTTATCAGGCGGGCTATGAGGTTGGACGCTACATCAGCATAGAGCGGCTCATTGAGGAGAGCAAAGAGACCTATTATGATGTGCTGCTCAGAAGCTCGCAAGGCTGGCACGCAGCCAAGCACGACCTCCGGCCCTGGTGGAACTACTTCTTGGGAACGCTGATCGCGGGCTACAGGGAATTTGAAGAACGCGTCGGAGCGATTACGACGGCCAGGGGCGCAAAGAGGGAAATGGTGCGTCAAGCCGTGGACCGGCTTCCCGACCAATTCACGGTGAAGGAGCTGCGGCACGCCTGCCCTGGTGTGAGCCCGGATATGGTGCGTGTCGTTCTCCGAGAGCTTCAGAAGGAGAACATGCTCGCCTGTGTCGGCCGCGGCCCGGGTGCCCTCTGGCAGAAAAAGGGTAACATCTCCAAGAAGGGGTAAAAACAGGGGCAATAACAATGGAACTGTACGAGTTGCCCGGGCGGTAGCAGTGGAGGAGGCCGGGAGAGCTCGTGGTCGATGTCCAGTCGGGCTTTGCCTGTGGCAGAAAATCGAGGACCGACGGTGTCCCACATCTTCGTATGAACAACATTTCTTCCCGAGGCACCATTGGCCTGTCTTTGGTCTGGCGGGTTCCTGCAGATCCATCTCAGCAAGAGCGATATGCCCTGATGAAGGGCGATGTACTCATCACGGACACGAACAGTCCGAGACTCGTGGGCCGTAGCGCACTGTTCGAGCTTGATGGGCAATACGTCTTCAGCAACCACCTGACACGCTTGAGGCTGAGCGAGAGTGCCTGCCCACGCTGGATCGCCCTCGTCATTCACTGGCTGTGGACAGAAGGATTTTTCGAGACCATCTGCAAGCAATGGGTGAACCAAGCCGCCGTCAGCAAAGAGAAGTGATTGAGAGTTGACATCCCACTGCCACCCCCAGAAGAGCAGCGCCGCCTAGTACCGTGTCTCACAAAGTTGGTGTTTTCTCTCTGCCCTCTTGATGCGTTCGTCTGATGGGTTGGCATTCCTCCATCTGAGGTACTTCTGAATCTCACGGCGCAGTTGGGCTCTTCCCGCGTAGTCGGAGCCCTTGATGACGAATTCACTGATGCCCCCGAAGTGAGGTTCGATGGGATTGAGCCAGGATGCGTTGGTGGGCGTGAAGGTCAACCGGATGCGGTTCCTACGTGCCCACCGTCTGACCTTGGGATGAAGATGAGTTGACAGATTGTCCATGATCAGATGGAGTGTCTCCTTCTCTGGGTAT
>JAZDEY010000070.1:0-2302 GCA_043808325.1 Candidatus Eiseniibacteriota bacterium | reverse complement strand
TCGACGTCCGAAGGATCTTCCGCGTCAGTGCATACGCCATGAAGTCCCGGATGTATTGGCCAATCCCGGTAGCTCGCACGAGAGACAACCCCGAGAGCTTTCTCGCCTCCAATAACACCGCTTGTGCTACATCCCTGTACGCCCCGGTATCCCACCCGGAGTATATCTCGATCACAGAAGAGGTGAGCCGTTTGAGAACATCCGACAACCGGAATTGCTCGGTTGAGATCGTGTAGTTCGCCTCTCCATGTGATCCAACCCCGGAACCGAAACCGATAATCTCCCGGGCTTCGGTTGTCTCACGTCCCTTTTCGGCGATCAACCTTTCGTCAATATTCGGGTCTATGCACACCACCCATTCCGCCCGATGATGCAGGGCATCCACAACGCCCTGCCACGGCGCATAGTCGCCCAAACCCAATACAACGTGGTAAGTGCCTTGTGGGGTAGCAGGATTCTTCAGACGTGCCATGATCTCCGTGTGCCGACTGCTCAGACGGAACTGGCGATTGCTCAGAATTCTCGCCCGCTGGAGATTGCGGCCCGGCGTACGTACGGAGCAGAACGCCTTCTCAAGGACAGGGAATTTCAATGTTCTCGTCGTTACATCGTAGGGTTCAACGCGCCCAAAGTCATTACCGTCAGTCCCGGCCCCTATGAAGCCGTTCAACACGGCTATGTCAACTTGTAGACCGTCCTTGATCAACTGGGTGAATTGCCGGTAGTGGTCGATGGGGGAGACAATCCTGTGCGCAACCGCAAGGACGGAAGCACGGTAGTGCGCCAAGGCTCCATCGGTTTCGGCAGACTCCCAGCGCTCCTTCCATTGACCGATCCACCGGGAAACACTCGTGTCATCGCTTGATTCCGTGAACAGCGTGACCGACATCTGGTACTTCGTCCTGCCGTCCTCACGCTCCGAAATCACCTCCGCCAGGAATTGGTCAATGGCAGCGATCACAGGCTGAATGTCCTGGTTTTGATAGACTGCGATGCTCAAACCGTCATCTGCATGAGGATGGAGTTTCCTATAGTCACGAAGAATTCTATAGAGAAGCGTGGACTCGCGTGTGGTCCTGAACAGTTCTGCGTCTGTCACTTCCTCATCATCAAAGGCGTCGTACCTCAGCAATAGACGCGTCGTCAGTGAAGCATCCGTATTCCCTATGCTCCCTACACGGTGAACGAGGGTGTCGCCACGCACACTGGTGTCGAGAATCTTGTTGAGATCCCGAATGAGCCCGCAGATCGGGGTCTGAATGGTCGAGAGGTCCACGTAACTCTGCCACACGCCATCTCTGAAAGCCTGCGCGCCGGGTGCCCGGAGAGCCCTTCTGGCAAGGGCCGTAAATGCCGTGAGCAGATACACGATGTGCGCTTGGAACATCTCCAGCAAGGCTGGATGCAGAACCGTGACTACCGCAGAAGGCTCAAATGCCGCCCATGCCCATCTGTCGCCTTCAGCCTCACTCCTCTGCCTTACGATGAAGAAGGCCCGGAACAGCAGAGCTGCCATCGGACTCTCAGCGCACGATGGCTGAGAGAGATACGCATCAAACGCAGATTCGTAAGCTCTCCTCAGTTCATCCCAGTCCGTCTTCAGTGCGGCATGGATACCGTTCTTTCTGGCCGATTCGATGAACCGGCCATAGGAGATCGACAGGTTCCTTACCTGAGGATAAAGGGGATCATGAGAGTCAATGTCGGAGACGCCCAGAAGATTGAACACGCTCTGGTCGTCGTCCTGAATGCATTGAAGTAGTACACGATGGGTCTCCTCGTGGTCTTTTGCCAGCAGGAGTTCCTCGTAATAGGGCACATGGAAGACAGGCAGGCAGTAGCCGTCAGTCGCGGCAATTCCTTGCCAGGCCCACTGAATCACCTCATCGGCTACCCGGTATGGTTCTACCTCGGGCAACCGCCAGGCAAACTGACCAGTCACTAGCGTATCGAACCCATCCGCCTCCAGGGACACCGAGAAATGGAAAAACGGCTCGCCCGTCCGAGCCGACTGACAGTCCAGGTCCGAGCGAACAAGACGGGACTGAACCTTAAGATCACGGCCATCTGCCCCCATTTTGGCGGCGCCAAGCCAGTCCTCCAGCCATTTGTCAATCCCACCCAGCAATCGAGCCAGATAGGCAATCGCACGCCGCCTTCGCTCGTCTGGAGATTCCCCGTCGCAGTCATGCTTGAATAGTTGTCCTTCAATAGTGATGCCCTGCAAAGCCTCGTGTGCAAAGACACCATGCTCGTTGGAGATCTTCTTGAACTCCGCCAGGGTCTTCCACAAAGCGGCAAG
>JAZDEY010000069.1:0-2231 GCA_043808325.1 Candidatus Eiseniibacteriota bacterium | reverse complement strand
GACTTGCCTGTCCTGCCCCTCACCCGAGCCCGACACTAACTGGCGCATGCTCACGTGTGTAGCCCACCATTTGACTGGGACGGTACGAGGGAACCGATGTGTTTCTAGGTCGCGATGGGGCTTGCCCCTCGCAGGTTCCTCCAGGGGAACCCTGAACCTCTATAGGTGTTTGTGTGGGACAGCTTCTTCCCACACCAAATGATGAGAAACTAAGTCAGGCAGTAAGGTCTTGAAGAACAAAGAAACCGGCGGCACCGCCCCGGCTCGATGGACGATTATTTCCCTTGACCTGGGGTAGCCTCATAGGTGTTGGCCGGCCCTTCCTTCCGACCGACGACGATCATCTTCTGACCAGACCGCGAGTACCTACTCCCGTGCAAGTCGCCATACACCCACTCGACCCGGAGCCCCGCGTGCTCAAAGAGAACGCACATCTGGCCCGGAGTATACAGCCGCATTGACGACCTGTCTTGCGCCCGGTGCACACCCCTCACGAAGTATCTCGACTCCACTCGCTCCCGACTCCGGTTCCATCGGTTCCGCGACACCCGCTTCTCTGTCGTAACTTCATGCCTGAAATCACGCAGAATGTGCTCCCGGTTCGGCTGCTCTATGAGCAGCCGCCCACCAGGACGAAGCGCACGCGCGTAGCACGCGATCACATCTGCATTCCCGGCGTCATCGAAATATCCGAAACTCCCACCCCAGTTGTAGATCCCATCGAACTCGTCGCGCCAGTCGGTCTCCCGCATGTCACACACTGCAAACCGGCCACTGACTCCCTCGGCCCGGAAGCGCCTCCGGGCACGCCCGACGAATTGCGGCCGGATATCAAGGCAGGTCACGACGCATCCGGCCAGGGCCAAGTGAATTGCGAGCCTGCCAGCACCGCATGGCGCATCAAGCACGCGATGCCTCCGCCTGAGTCGAAGCGCACGCCTGACGAACCTCGCTTCCTCGTCACCGTCCTCATCGGGTCGGAGCCACAGGTCATCGCTCAGCTCATGGAACCACTCAGCCATCCTCGCTCCTCACTGGTCCGGCCAACGGTGCGCGTCAGCGGCAGCAAGGTGGTGCGGCTCTTGCCACTGCAAGAGACGTGACACCGCAGTCTGTCCGCTGGATGCGCTGGTTAGGAGCCGTGTTCCTCCCCCTGTGGGTTCTCGCCTTCCGTGGCCAATGTCTCTCCGGTGTCAGGCTTCGACACTTCGGCCCGTGCCGAGCGGCGAGTCGAGCGCCGGCGCTTCCGCACACGCATGGGGCCGATCTGTTCTCGCGCCTCGGTGGAAAGCATCTCGTGGATGGAACGACCCAAATCCTCCGGGTCAATGAGGATGCCCGCCTCCCGTCTGATCTCGCGGCGAATCAGGTGCAGGACGCTGTCGCTGAACAACACCTTGCCAATCGAGCCAGCACCAAGGGCAGCCGTCTTCTCCCAGAACCGATCGAGATCGCCCTTTCGGATGGAGTGTTTGTGCAGAACCATCAACTTGGCGACGGCGTCGTCAAAGTTCTCCTCATTATCCAGGGAGACGACAAAGACACGCTCGTATTCAATGCCCTCCTCGAACGTAAGATGATAGAGGTGCCAGTCAACACCATTGGTAAGAAGAACCCATCGATAGTTGTTCTGTGACGCGTACGTCTGGGCCTGCTCAATATGGCGGTCGCGAAGCTGCTGATCAGCGGCCTTCGCCTCAACCAGCAGTCGGATGCGTCCGTCAATCTTCAGGCAGATGTCCACGTACTTGTGTTTGAGCTGAGCCTCGCGACTGATGTCACTCAGCCCATCATAGCCGAGGACTTCCTCGAAGAAGCGGCAAAGCCGCAGAACGGTATCGGCCTCGTTCAAACCATTCTGCCGAGCTTCCAGGAAATGCGGAATAAACCGTTTCAATGGCCTCCGAATATTCACTGCCATCGTCTCACCTCCATATCATCAGTTCAGGCTCCTAACGAGTCTGTAGAAAAACTGTTCTAAGAGAGTGGATACCCTGTCCGCCCTTCCTCTGATTACTCCAACTCACCCTCTTTCTCCCACTGCCCCCATACTATCACCCGACCGCCTCACTTTCATCACCCTTCACGGCTGCGGATTTCGGAGATTGTTGACCACCGATTTCGGAAATAATTGACCAGTGATTTCGGGGTAAAATGACCGGTGATTTCGGTTTTAATTGACCACTTTTGGGGGGAGTCCGAAACAGGTGGTCACTTTGGACCGAAACGGG
>JAZDEY010000068.1:0-91870 GCA_043808325.1 Candidatus Eiseniibacteriota bacterium | reverse complement strand
ACCGTTGGCTGCAAGTAGGTGCCACCCTCAACCGGCGGACAGTTGTCGCCCGGCACCATCACGCTGTAGGCAACGGTCGTACCGCTGCTCGTCACCTCGAGGCTGTTCAGCCAGATGCCGCCACCCCAGGCGTTATGTCTGTCGGCGCGCAAAATGATCACGGCATGGGTGGTGAAGTCAACCGTGAATCCCATCGGTACCGACCCTGGGATCGTGCCTGTCGAATCGCGGGGTTCGCCAACCGAATCGTACCACCGACTCATGTCACATTCCCATGCCCGGTCGAGCCATTCATTGAATCCGCCCTCGGTGCGAATCACCTGCTCACTCGGGCCAAGATCACAGTCGGCGTCGGTGTAGTAGAGGGTGAGCGGAAGGTTCGGATCGGGTTCCCACGAGCAATCGTATGTCGTGTCGGTGCGCCGCCATTCGAATACGAGGCCCTCCGGGTGGGGAATCACAAAGGCCCCTACCGGCGCGGTCACTGTCTGCAACTCTGGAGTAGTCAGGCAATCATCGCCCGGCGATACGACTTCGTAGTTGATTGTAGCACCCTCGTCCGATATAGTGACTTCCTGAATCCAGAGGAAACGACCCGCGGGGCCCTCCTCGAGTTTGATGACAATGACGATATCGCTGCCGAAGTCCACCGAAGGGGCCTCTCGGGCCCAGTTGCTGTCGGGTTCAGCCCAGCCGGAATCGGCAGTAACGGGATTCCCCGATGGAGAGTTGCCCCGGCCATCGGAGTCGAGCATGCACTCTACGGCCCGATCCCACCACTGCTCCCAGTCGGCTTGATCCGTAATGACCTGGTGTGGCGTCTGCTCGGGACAGCCAAATTCCGAGTATAAGAGCGGAAAGTATTGAATCGTCGAGTCGCGATCGGGAACACCCGGCAGAGCATCATTCGGCCCCGAGTCACCTGGCCCACCGACGAACGGATCGTTGTTCTCGGCACGCCCGCCACCGGCCAGCCGCTCAGAGGGACCATCGTCCGGCCTGGTTAGCGATTTGTCATTGCTGCAGCCCGGTACCAGAAACGCAAGCGCAGCAATCGCGAGCAGCATCAGAAGCAAACGTCTTCTCAGAGAAGTTGTCATTCGCATGGGCCTGCCTCCTTCTCGCCGTACTGGCGAGCAATCGAGCGACGTCGCATACACATCCAATGTAAGTCTACAGGGGTCTCGAGCCCTCGTCAAGAGGTCGAATTAGTTGCATGATCAGAACTAGTCTCGCGGCCGGTTCTGATTGACTTTGGCGCCCCGGCGTGGTACGATTCGAACGCTTTTCGGCGCGTCCGATGCGCGGGCTCCTGGTCTATCCACCGCCGCAGGCGGGCGCACCGACGCACAGGTTCACTTACAGCAGGGAAGGAGGTCAGTATGGCACGCAGGCTAACGTTGTTCTGTCTCGTCGCAGTTCTTGGATTGCCCCTGGCGGCGACAGCCCACTGGGATGGGAGCCAGCCCGCGAAGTGGGTTCAGTACCCCGACATTAACACCACTGGCATCGATGTGAATTGCTCCTATCCGTACATTCTGGCGGATGATTTCCTTTGCACCGAAACAGGTTATATCACCGGTATTCACATTTGGGGCTCATGGCTGAATGACTACCTGCCCTACGGCACCGATCCCAACGGGGTTACCTTCACCCTGAGTATTCACGCCGATATCCCCGCCGGTCCTGGAACCTATAGCATGCCGGGCGAGGTGCTGTGGTTCAGGACGTTCCAGGCGGGGGAGTTCACGTCGAGAGTCTGGACTCAGGGAACGCCCGAGGGCTGGATGAGGCCCCCGGAGGAGTATCTCTACCCCGCTGACTCGACTTGCTGGCAGTACAACTTCTCTATTCCGCCGACCGAGGCTTTCCACCAGATGGGGAGTTCCACCAACCCCATTATCTACTGGCTTGACGTGAAGGCTGAGCCTCTTGATGGGGTGGCCCTATTCGGCTGGAAGACTTCCGAGACCCACTGGAACGATGATGCCGTGTGGGGTGTGGGGCAGGAGCCCTTCCCGGGGCCGTGGCTAGGGGAGCTTCTCTATCCCGTGAATCACCCGTATTGGGGTCAGTCCATCGATCTCTCATTTGTGATCGCGGGCCACCCGGACCAGTATCTTGACTGGGGTGACGCCCCTGACGGGGTCGCCGCTCCCGGCTATCCGACCCTGGCGGTCAACAACGGTGCCAACCATCTCATAGTGCCGGGTGCACCATGGCTGGGCGATGCCACTGATGTGCCCGATTCTGATCCTGATGGCCAGCCCCACCCGGGCGCTCTGGGTGACGACCTCGATGGGAATGATGACGAGGATATGATGACCATACCCCCGTTGGTGCTGGGGAAGCTATCCACTTTCACGTTCGAGGTGAATGGTGGGAATGCGTTCGTAGAGGCCTGGATTGACTTCAACGGCGACAAGATCTGGCAGCATCCGGCCGAGCAGGTTTGTGCCATTGGTCCGGTGGGGCCGGGCTTCTACGCGTTCTCAGTAGTCCCTCCGCCCGGCGCTGTACTTGGGCAGACGTTTGCCCGTTTCCGGGTCAGCTCTGCCGGCGGCCTGCCGCCCTGGGGCCCGGCGGCGGACGGCGAGATCGAGGATCATGAAGTCTGCATCTATGACCCGCACAAGTGGTTGCAGGGGCCGGACCTTAGCCCGACGGGAATAGACGTCAACACCAGTGAACCCTATATATTGGCCGACGATTTTCTCTGTATGGAACCCGGCCGCATCGTGGAGATCAAGGTATGGGGGTCCTGGCTCAATGATTACCTGCCGTTCGGACATGACCCTACGGCCGTGGAGTTCACACTGAGCTTCCACCGCGATATCCCTTGGTGGCAGAACCCGAATGGGTATAGTATTCCAGGAAACCCGCTCTGGTTATACAGGTTCTTGGCGGGCCAGTTCACAGTTGAGATGTGGCGCGACGGCATCGATGAGGGTTGGCTCAATCCGCCACAGGATTACTGGTTCCCGGGGGATCATTCGTGCTGGCTTTACACCTTCCGCATTCCGGCCGAGGAGGCCTTCTTCCAGACGGGCAGTGATATGGAGCCCATCGTCTACTGGCTTGACGTTCAGGCTAGGCCTCTTGATCTCGATGCCCAGTTCGGTTGGAAGACCTCGCTGGATCACTTTAACGACGACGCCGTATGGGGTAATGGGCTGGAACCCTACTATGGACCGTGGCAGGAGATGCGCTATCCGCTCGGCCATCGGTATGTAGGTGAGTCGATCAACCTTGCTTTCGCCCTAAAGAATGAACCGACCAGCGGAGCGCCGAAGAGGGAAGATGGTGAACTGGGGCTCTATCAGAATCAGCCCAATCCGTTCACATCGTCCACGACGGTCCAGTACATGCTGCCTGCAGGTGGTGGTCACGCGAGAGTCGAGGTATTCGATGTGACGGGCCGGGTCGTCGCAAAGATTGTCGATGAGACTCAATCCGGAGGCATCAAGTCGGTGTCGTGGAACGGTCGCGACCAGGCCGGACGTGGTGTGGCTTCGGGAGTCTATTTCTGCCGGCTCTCGTTCGGCGATCGCGTGTTGACGCGTACGATGATGTTCTTGAAGTAAGCAACCGGCTTTAGCAGTAGTCTCGACGAGGCCCCCGCCTTACGGCGGGGGT
The DNA here is from genome assembly GCA_043808325.1 of Candidatus Eiseniibacteriota bacterium. Lineage (GTDB taxonomy): Bacteria > Arandabacterota > Arandabacteria > Arandabacterales > Arandabacteraceae > JAZDEY01. Next base: position 88,234 of record JAZDEY010000068.1, on the reverse strand, counting down.
TCTCGCTTTTGTCGGAGACCCATCTTGGGTATGGCGTTGCGTCCTGTCGCGCGATCCTCCTCAAGGCGCGAATTAGGGCTTGAAAGTAAAACATGCGGGTGATACGATGCAGCGAAAGGGTGACGGCCAACGACAAGGAGGAGTCACGCAATGGGAGACAAAGGTAAGAAGGCCAAGGACAAGGGACAGAAACAAAGCTCGGTAAGGCGGGACCAAGAGACAAGAAGGAAGGTAGAGAAGCAACGGAAGAAGACTCCGTAACCGAAGGCATGGAGTGATTACCTGGACCACATATGGCCTGTGGTCAGACGCAAGGGATACGAATATGAAGCTCGAGACCGATATCAAGAAAATCGAAGAGTTGACGAGACAGAACGAGGATGAGGACCGACGATATCGGTGCCTGCTCGAAGCGTGTGACCTGACGATCGAAGAAATCGATGCCATCGTTCATAGACACTACAGGGCGGTATCCGAACAGATTGAATGTCGGGAATGCAGGAATTGCTGTAAGGTGTTCCGCCCATTGCTTGAGGTCAAAGACATCAACCGTCTCGCCGACGGCCTGAAGATTCCGCGGGAAGCTTTCATGACGGAATACATCGTTAAGTATGAGGATGGCCAGGGGCACTTTTTCAAGCTCACGCCATGTCCTTTCTTGGCGGACAACGGGTGCGCGGTTTATGCGGACAGGCCTGATGTCTGTCGCGCGTATCCCAATCTCCTCAAGACGGGATTCGTGTCCGGCCTAAGCCTCACGTTCTCAAACTGCTCAGTCTGCCCCTTGGTCTATAATGTGTATGAACGTGTGAAGAGTGAGATCTGCGAAAGCCTCTCTGTGTGGCCTGCAATCCGCATTACCGATAGATTGACTTGATTGCGCCCCCAGGTCTCGGGCTCTATCTCGAGCGTGCCGCAGGACCACTGATCGTCGACTAAGGTCTATTTCCAACCCAACCGCAGGGCTGATTCGGCTTGATTCTCCGGCGTTCTTGTGGTACCCTAGAAGCCAATCCTTAGGAGATTCACCCGGCAGAGTTGATGAGACGATTGTAAGCTCGTTCGGCGTGATGCCTGTAGCCCTGGCCCTGTTACCGGCATACCGCTTCGTTACTTGGTCAGGGAAAGGTGAAGGGCGGATGTATAAGCCGAGGAGATGTGCCAAAGCCGCGAAACTGATGTGCGTTTGCCTGGGTATGCTGGCGCTCGGAATTGTGTTCCGCCCGGGAGCCCAGTCCGCGCGGGCCCAGCAGGCCGCCACGTCTCGGCGAGGCGTCGTTCTGACCAGGGTGAACGACCAGGGCTCGGGGACTGGCTACAACTTCTACGTTGGTGACCTGCATTCTCACACTTCGTATTCGGACGGCGTAGGGACTCCGGCCGATGCCTTTACCTATGCGAGGGATAGCGCCGGGGTCGATTTCTTGGCGGTCACCGACCACTATCAAATGACGGCCGGTCAGTATGCCGACACACGCCTGCAGGCAAACGCTTTCACTGAAGACGGTGTTTTTGTCGCCATTGCCGGGCAGGAGTGGGGCGGAAGTGACTGGAGCCACAGCTGTATCTATGAGGCCGATCATCTTTTCAAGTCCCGTCCCGATGACTATGACTCGCTTTACAGGGAGCTTGCAACAAGCGGCTGTACGGCGAATTTTAACCATCCCATGCCCGGCTGTTTTGACGATTATGCTTACTCCCCGATCGGAGATGCCGGGATAAATGGGGTCGAGGTGAGGAGCGACCAGGAACAGGAAAGATACATAGAGATCTTGAACAAGGGATGGCATGTGGGCACAGATGGATCGCAGGATAACCACAGTGCAAACTGGGGAAACGCATATAGATGGACTGTCGCCCTGGCGGAGAGCCTTACGAAGGCGAATATCCTGGATGCCATGAGGAATCACCGGACCTACTCGACCCTTGACAGAGATCTCCTGCTGGCATTCCGAGCAGGCGGCCACTGGATGGGAGAGACGTTCAGCCAGTTCGATAACATACATTTCTCGATAGACGTGAGTGACCCGGACATCGGTGGTTGGTCGGAATACATCGAATTGTATGAAAACGGCATACCCATGGCCTCATCCAAGATAGTGGGTAGCTGCTACAGCTGGTGTCCGGAGATCACGCCACCATGCGGCGATAATTACTATTTCGTGAAGATCTACCGAATGAACTACTACCACGAGCGGTTTGCCAAAGCGTGGTCCAGCCCCATCTGGATCAGCTGCAATACCGCGTTGCCTTCGACCCCGATCCTTGTCTCTCCGGCCGAGGATGCAACAGTGACTACTACGCTCGCCCCCCGGTTCGTCTGGCATCCGTCGCGCACCGCGGATACGTACGCTCTGCAGTATTCGACCTCAGGTGATTTCCCCGGCGATGGATCGACGGTGACCGTAGAAGGCATCGCTGATACTTCCTACACCCCCATTCGTGATCTGGGGGACAGAGTATGCTACTACTGGCGCGTGCTCGCGGTGAACGATTCCGGAACCAGCACATATTGCGTGCCCAGGGGCCTCTTCACCGACGTGGGCCTGTTCACCTGGCATTCCGAAATCACGCTGACCTCACACCCCTGCAATGAGGACTGCCCCGCGATCGCCCAGGCTTCGGCAGGCATTTGGCTGGTGTGGTCTCGCGATGGGGACCTCGGCCGGGATCTCTACTACAAGACCTCGCCCGATTGTGGGGTGACCTGGTCGGGCAACACCCGGCTGACGACCCACACTGCGGACGACCAGCGCCCGGCACTTAGCGAAGACGCGAACGGGAAGATATGGGTAGTCTGGCAATCCGAACGCGAAGATGACTATGAGATCTACTACAAGACCTACGACGACTCATCCTGGTCACAGGAGGTCGACCTGAGCCAAAATCTGGCTACCGATGTGGAGCCCTCGATCACTCATACCTCCGATGGCCGGATCTGGGTGGTGTGGAGTTCCGATAGAAAGGACGGCAACTTCGAGATCTACTATAGGATCTTTGATGGAAACTCCTGGTCCTCTGTCAAACGCCTGACAAACAATCAAGCTCTCGACGGCTATCCCGCGGTTGTAGGGTCGGTCGACGGCAGGGTGTGGGTGGTCTGGTCTACAAACCGAGACGGGAGCTCCGAGGTCTACTACCAGATCTTCGACGGCACCTCCTGGTCAGGTGACACTAGGCTGACAGTTTCTCCCGGAGCGAAGCAACACCCTTCAGTCGCTGAAACATCGGAGGGTGAGATCTGGGTCGCCTACACCAAGGCTGGAGAAGTCTGCTACATGCGCTATGACGGCGTCAACTGGTCGGAAGAATCACACCTGTACGACACCCCAAGTAGCGCTGACTGGTCGACCGTAGCTCAGACCTGCGATGGGAGAATGTGCGTGGCTTACTGCTCCGCGAGGAACGGAAACCAGGATATATACGCGCAGCTGACGCAGTCCACGGTGAGTGCTGGAGTTGAGGCCGGCGGTGATGGGCCGACTTTTTCCACTTTGACGGTGCCGCGCGTGTCCCCTAACCCATTTGGCGGAAAGACCACGATCGAGTTCGCTGTCCCCAAAACCTGCTCGGTCGAGATGGCAGTCTACAACATGCTCGGCCAAAGAGTGACCGTGCTCCTGGACGCAATGCAGAGCGGGGGCCACCATACCATAGGCTGGGATGGCACCGACTCTTCAGGACGCCCCGTATCGCCGGGTATCTATCTGTGCAGGCTGGAGGTCGGGCGGCAGGTCAGCTGCCGTAAGATTGTCGTAATCAGGTAGGCCTTGCGGCCGGATCTTGGCTGTGACGCGCGAACCCCTTAGGTTATGTCTTCTGCTCCTTGCATACTCTGAGCATGCCCGGTAGACAGAGGAGCAGCGAGCCGTAACACGCTGCTGCGATATAGAAGCTGGTCGAAATACCAAAGTAGATCGAGATAAAGACCGCCAGTGCCGAACACAGCACACTGAAGATGCCGTTGAGAGCCCAATACCACGGCGTCTCCGTCGATCGAGACGATCTCACCAGCCTCATGCCGGTAGGAAATCCAAAACCCAGAAGCAGGCCCACCGGGGCGATCGCCCCAATGGAGACCGGTATCTTGACCGCCATCGGTGCGGCCACCAGATTGGTGCCAACCAGCGGCAGCACAAACCGGATTGCGAGGATGACCGCCGTGATAGCCACGGGATAAGCGAATACCCAGGGCGCGCGCGTGAGCGGTAACCTATCGCTTGCGAGGCTTCCCAGCCCGGCGCTCGCGATCATGGTGAAGAGCAGGATGCCAAGCGCGTACATCGGGTGCCCCAGAAAGACCGTGAGCCTCTGGATCAGCGCGATCTCCACAAACATAAAGCCCGCCCCGATCAGGGAGAAGTAGGCCGCCGCCGACCAAAGCATGTGAGGTCTTCTGCGGGGACCAGCCACGCTCCCGGTTCCCGCGATCAGCGGGAAGACAACCGTCACTACGGCGAGCAGGAGTAGAACGGCTATCAGGCCCAGCAGGGTCTGAGTGGCGACCAGGTTGCCATAAGCAACCCCGACGCTCTGGGTGAGCATCTTGGCCCCGGCCTGTTTGGCCCGTACCAGGAATGAGGGCAGCACCTGGTTTATCTTGAGCATGTTGAAGAAGTAGGGATTCTCATCGGTGGGCGGGCTGTAGTTCATCTGACTGCCGGCGATCGCTGCTTCAAGCTGCTTGCGTGACGCGGCTGACACGATTTCATCAAGCACCGGGTGATTGGGCGGCTGGCCGGGATAGAGCACAAGCCGGTACTGAAGATGATCACAGGTTTGCCTCAAGAGATTAAGGTCGGACTGACTGAGCGGTTGACGGGCGACGAGCAGGGTGGCGACGGCTCGGTTTGTGATCATGGCCAGGTGCTGCGCGGGATTCCGTGTTCCGGTCTCGAGGAGGGAGGCTACGGCCAGGCTCAGGGCGCGCCCGGTCTCGCCAAGATCCTTGGGGCTGTACCATCGGGAGACCGTGAAGATTCCTTCCGGGGAGAGATGGTCGAGGACGGTTTTCCAGGCCTCGACCGTGTAGAGCGCGTTTTCCGACAGCGTATAGGCTCCTGCCCCGGTTGCGGCCCAGGTATCGGCGAGCGACATCTGGATTACGGAGTACTTATCACGCGATCGTGAGAGATAACTGCGTGCTTCGTCTGCAACCAGCTTGACCCCGGGGTGGTCCGCTAGGCCTGCGAATTCCCTGAAGCGATGGCGCAGGAGATTGATGAAAATGGGGTTTATGTCGACGCCGACAATTCTCTCCTGACCAAAGAGTATGGCGCTCTGGAGGTCCCGGCCACCGCCCACACCGATGATGAAGGCCCCACCGCGGGGCCTAAGGTAGTAGACCACGTTGGTCACATCGAAGCGCAGATGTTCAATATCCTTGATGCCGTTGAACCGGCGGAGCGTAGTGCCGGCTGCCCCATCTATGCTCATCTTGTGCTGAAAGACCTTCTCGTCTTCGGGCGCAAGCCTGCTCTCTCCCCAGAATTGGGGACTGCCCTCAGCCAGCCGGTAAACCACGACCCGCGAGAAGGAGTTCCACTTATCAATGATGAACTTGCCCCGATCGACTGCTCGGCCCTTGGTGACAAGAGGGCGTATTCCGTAGGGAGTGGTGATTCCCAGAATTATCAGTACTGCCAGGACGCCGACGATGCCAAGCGACCAGATACGGAAGCCGCGGGATGGCCTCCGCCCGGCGAAGCACGCCGCCGCCACCACACCTAGGCAACCACACACCAGGATCAAGTTGGGTGCGCCCAAGGCTCCAAGCCCCCAAAGCACGAAGATGCATCCCAGCGAGGCCCCGACCAAATCGCAGGCATAGAGCTTCCCGATCGGGAGCCGGCTCTTGGTAAGCACCGCACCGATCACTACCCCCGAGAAGTAGAACGGCAGGAGACTCGCCAGGGCGGCCGCCAGGAGCATCAGGTATCCCCCGGGGGAGATGACTTCGCCGATCCGTATCACGCAGAGGGCCTGGAGGGTGATTGGGGTAACGAGAGCGTAACCCAGACATGCCTTCGAGATATTGCGCGAGAGTCTCTGATCCTCAAACCATCTTGGTCTGATGTAGACCGTAGTTGCTCCGGCAGTCATCCCCAGCATGGCGACCGAGACCGCGAAGAAGGCCAGATGGTACCAGGTGGTCACGCTCAACAGGCGCGTCAGCGAGACTTCCAGCGCGAGCGTTGTGAAAGCAATTGAGAATATCCCTACATAGAAGTTCACTGAGTACCTCGAATAGGAGGAGCGTAACATCGCATGCGCCCGTATGTCAACCCGCACTGGTTTCGCTTGACGGATTGCCGGGCGCATGGTGTCATAGGTCGAACCGATATGACGAGAAGACGGTATGCCCGGAGATGGTATAGCCAAGCAATCATCGCAGCTGCATTTGGGCTTTTGGCCTGTGGGTGTGGGCGCCATCCCGCCCCCGTCAATGTCATACTGATTGCCGTTGATGCTTTGAGGCCGGACCACCTGGGCTGCTACGGTTACGCCCGGAACACGAGCCCGAACATCGACCGGCTGGCTGCCGAGGGCGCCCTTTTTGAGAACGCAATAAGTCAGGCTTGCTGGACCACTCCTTCCTTTGGCACCATATTCTCTTCGCTCTATCCCAGTCAGCACGGCTCGATGAAGATCAACAACATGGTACGGCCCACAGTCCCGATGCTTGCCGAGATGCTTAAAGCCCGGGGCTACGCCACCGGGGCCTTCGTGAATGCGCCTGCTTTGAATCCGGAGTTCGGCATCAGTCGGGGTTTTGATGTCTATGACGCCGCTCGATCTGAGCCGCGCGATGCGATCCGGACAACCGCCGATGCCCTTGAGTGGATCGATCGCCATAAGCAACAGCCTTTCTTCGTGTTCGTTCACTATTTCGATGTGCACTTGCCGTATGCTCCGTCATCGCCTTATGACAACCTGTTCGATCCGGAGTACAGGGGTCCCCTGGGAAACTCGTTTGACCCAGACGTCTATGAACCCTCGCGGGAGAAGTTGCTCGAGAAGATGGGGAGGTGGTCGGCTGGGGACTGGAATCATGTGAAGTCCCTTTACGATGGCGAGATAGCCTTTGCGGATAAGGCGCTGGGCACTTTTATCGAGGCGATTGAGGAACGCGGGCTTCGCAAGCGGACCCTGATTGTCCTGCTTAGCGATCATGGCGAGGAGTTCTACGAACATGGCGCCTACGGGCACGGCCACAGCCTATATGACGAAGTGATCCGCGTGCCCTTGATCTTCTTGCTGCCGGGCATGATTCCCAAGGGCTTTAGGTCCAAGGAGACTGCCAGACTCCTGGACGTAACTCCGACCATTCTGGAGCTCGTGGGTCTCAAATCCCAGGTGCACTTCGAGGGTGCAAGTCTGGCGGGATTGATATGTGGGTGTGGCCCTGTACGGGCGGAACCGGGCGCGGTCCTGCCGCCTAATGTCGCCTATTCGGAGGCGGTTCGGCTCGGCAGTGAGAAAAAGGCGCTGACTGCCTATCCCTATAAGGTAATTCAGGACATGGGATCCGGCGAGACCGTTGGATTCAATCTTGCAGAGGATCCCGCGGAGAGCCGTGGCCTGGCGACTGATGGGCCGCCGCTTGCCAATGTGGTCCGTACTATGTACGCAGCGGTCTTCAAGACCACGGATACATGGCATCTTGAGATAGCTACCGATGGAACCCCCCATGCGTTCGATGTGGCTGTTGCCTCGCGAAGGGGGGTATTCGATGGCGAGATCTATCTGGCGAGGACGATTGACACAAACGGCAACTATCACAGCCTTGAGGGGATTCGATCTGCGCCGAGCTCCCCCGGCGTGCTGGAGTTGAGGTCACTTAGCGTGCCTGGGTCTCTAAGGCTCGCGTTCAAGGTGGCTCCTTGGAGATTTCCCGTCCTATTCGACCTCAAGATGGACGGGCGACCGGCAGTCGGCTACACCTATCTGGGTGCATCCCTGGCACGACCGGAGAGCGTTCCCTTTGAGCAGCATCCCGGTAAGAAGACCTGCAAATCGCGTGGAGAACCTTCGGCCAGGCCGGCTGCGCCCTACATCTTGGTCTGGCTCTATGAGAGCGCTTATCAGGGTGAGACTGAAGTCACGCTCAGCGACCAGACCAGGAAAGGCCTGCGTTCACTCGGCTACGTGCAGTAGGTCCGCGTTAAGCGGCCCCAGCCCCGGGCCGGCCCCGCTTGATTCCATGCGCCTTGAATCGCTATCCTTGAGGTGGTATGCTTAAATCAAGAGGGGAGGTGCGAGTTATGGCGAAAGGGCAAGTCCTTATCTCCCTGGCGATTATTACAATGATTGTCGCGCACTCCACTGCGGGCTGGGCGGGCGCGAACGCGCACCACAAGATGGCAGTCCATATCAAGTCTCATCCGACCTCTTGCGCGAAAGGCTATCCGACGTTTACCGGCTGCAATCAGATCAAGACCACCTGGCTGACCTGCGGCGACATCGATGTGCTGCCGGTGTTCTATGATCTGGTTGAGTACAACGTGGTCGAGTTTGGGCTGATGTGGCCGCCGGAGTGGTACAGCATGAGCTGGGTAAGGTGTGCGGGTGACATAGCACTCGGAACCTTAAGGATCCCCGGCGACGGAACTGCAATTGCCTGGACCGCGTGCCAGAGATCCTGGGCCGCGGCGCCCGGATATGGGTGGGTGGCCGCCCACTCGCCGGGTTTCGTCCGCTTGGTCTCCAACGTGGCGACCAATATGTATGGTGTGGTGGATTGCACGCCGACGCCTGGGCCTTACCACGACTGGCCGGCTTTCGTCTCGAGCGCGGGTGTCTGCGGCATGATCGGCGATGATCCATGCCGAGCGGTTGACACGCGGCACTCCAGTTGGGGCGAAATGAGAAGCATGTTTAAGTAATCCGATCGGTGGAGTCGTCATCTAAAGGTCCGGCGCAGTCTGTCCGGGGCTAGCCGCGTTGCGGATGGAGTGAGCGGCCCGACCCGAGCCGCCCATATCGGCTTGACAAACCGAAGCAGCGATGCTAAAATATGGAACTGCAGGCGAAGATGCGGGCTTAACAAGTGGGGACGGCACTTGAGGGTGATTTTTGTCCCTGATCCAGACGGGTCAGGAAGAGAGGAGGGTGTAGCGAGATGTTTGCTAAAGTATCTGCTGTATCTGTAGGTTTGCTGGTGCTTTTGATGGCTACCTGGGCCTGGGCGATCGTGATCGACGGGGTTAACGACTTTCCGCCAAGCTCCCTGATTGATCCCGATGGTGGAGACACCGAGTTTGCGCCAATCGACCTTGGTAATGTCTATGTCACTTATGATGCCACTGCCCTGTATATCGGTTATCAGCACGACCATGACGGCTGGGGCGGTATCCAGATCGGTATCGCGATTGTAGTGGATCATGACGGCGGCTCGCCGGATCCCTGGGGCCACCAGATCGTTTTCGCCGGCACCTGCAAGCCGCACTACGTTGCCTACGTGAACCTTGATAGCAACTGGAACGAATGGTGCGTATGGAACCATACCACTAGCACCTGGGACCGGACCGGGAACGGCCTGAATTGGGTCGTGACCACACCATTTGATGAGATCATGATCCCGTTTTCGATGATCGGCATCGACTGCCGGGAGTACAATTCGTTGGGCGTCGAGCTCTGGGTCACCCAGGACAGTCCGACCAAGGGACCGCTTGATCTGAGCCTTAACGACAACCTTCAGCTAAGCACCCCGGGCGGGACCATTTGGGACATCCAGACCCCGGTTATTATCGCTTGCTATCACTGCATCGTTATTGGTGCGCCGAGCGGTACCGAGAGCACGACTTGGGGTAACATCAAGGCGTTGTACCAGTAATCAAGTTCGGTTTTGGAATTGAAGGGGGGCCTCGGTCCCCCTTTGTTGTTTCCTTGATCTCCACGGCCGGAGGCTCCAGATTGGTGTGGACTGGCGGCCGGACCGCGCTTATATTGCTAGACGAACCCGTGGAGGTGGTCTGTGAAAGCACGTGCTGTGGTCGCGGTTCTGCTGTTAGCAGTGGCGGCCCAGGTCGTCCTCAGCATGATGCAGGAATCGGCGACCTCGGACGAGGTTCCCCACCTGGCCGCGGGTTACACCTATCTCAAGACCGGCGACTACAGGCTCAACTACGAGCACCCGCCGCTGGTTAAGATGATTGCGGCACTTCCCCTGCTTGCCCTTGATCTTGACCTGAACCTTGAGCATCCTTCCTGGGAGAACAGGCATGAGTGGTCCTTTGGCGAAGGATTCATCAATCGCAACAAGGTACCGGCGAAGACCATAATCTTCTGGGGCAGGGTGCCGATGTTACTGCTGGCACTGATGCTGGGACTCCTTGTCTACAAGTGGGCCAGCGAGATCTATGGAGTGAAGGCGGGCCTGATCGCACTCTTTCTGTATGCCTTCTGCCCCAATATCCTTGGCAACGCGCCCCTTGTGACTCTAGATGTCGGCAATACCTTATTCATGGTCTTTTCGGGGTATACCTTCTATCATTTCCTGCGCAGGCCCCGCGCCCTCAGTGCGGTGCTAGCGGGCTGTGCGCTCGGGCTTGCGCTGAGCTCCAAGATGACAAGTCTCAATCTGCTGCCGATCTATTTTATCCTCACCGTGATCTTCCTTCTAAAGAGAGAGGTCCCCGGCACGAGCCCTCGCAGGTTAATCCTGGGTGGGGGCCTGATGATTGGGCTCGCTGCGGTGGTGATCCTCTTGGCGTATAGGGTGACCTCGGTTCACTACTATCTGGACAGTGTGAGGTACTTTGTCAAGGACGTGGGCAGTGGGGGCAGACCGGCCTTCCTCTTCGGGCACTATTCGACCAGCGGCTGGTACTATTACTTCCTTGCGGCAATGCTGGTGAAGACGCCGATTCCCTCGCTTATTCTGATCGGCGTCGCGGTTGTTCTGCTTGCGCGGAGAAGGCGGGTGGGTTTCTCCGAGTACTGTCTTCTTGTCCCGGTGGTCTTCTTCCTGTCGGTGGCCTCCTTGAGCCGTCTTCAGCTTGGGCTACGGTACATTCTCCAGATATATCCGTTTCTCTTTGTCTTCACCGGCGGAATGATTGCAGGTCTGGTCTTTGAAAAGACCTCACGCCGGAGGTTTGCGCCGATCGTGGTAGGGGTGCTGCTCCTGTGGTATTGCGCGGGAACCCTTAGGACATTCCCTCACTACCTGGCTTATTTCAATGAGCTTGTGGGAGGGCCCAAGAATGGTTACAAATGCCTGCTCGACTCCAATCTCGATTGGGGACAGGATCTGCCATCGCTGGCGAAATTCCTCCAAGAGGAGGGCAGCCCGGAGGTGATCCTTTCCTTCTTCGGCACGGCCTGGCCGAAGACCTACGGCATAACCTATCAGGATTTCTACTCCTATAATCTCTCCAGTCGAAGAGAAGACCATATCAACTCGCTGACGCCGTCACGGGAGCTCTTTGTGATCAGCGCCAACTCGCTCCAGTGTCTGTATTATCCCGACAAGACGCTTTATGATTGGCTCAAACAGAGGAAGCCGCTGGCAGTGGTCGGCTACACGCTCTTTGTTTACGACATCACGAATGATGCCGATGCCCAGGCGAGGTTGGGGGCGATGTATCTCAATAACACTCTCTTCAAGAGGGCAGAGCGCCAGTTCAGAAGGGTGCTTGCCATCGATCCGGGCAACGCTGTGGCACAGCAGTATCTCGACTATATTGCGCAGCTGCCCACGGGCCAGAGCCCACCCGCTAAGTAGGATCCAGCGGGAACAAAAGAGACAGTCGCGAGTGGAACTAAGAAGTAATAGGCGATCCCGATAGGCGTGCAGGGGATATCGGGTGATAAAACCGAATCGAGAGAGGGTCCGATAGGGGAGAGGAGGCAGGAAGGTGAAACCCAGGGTGCTTGTGGTGGTTCTTACGATTGCCGTAGCTCTTGTGAGTGCGGGCGCGTATGCAGGTGGTGACTGTGGCGCCAAGGCTCACAAGGCACAAGGTCACTGCCGGGCCGACCTGGCCGGTGCCGACGGGTGTGGCATGAGGGAGAATCCGGGCCAGGAGGGCGGAGGGTGTCACCGATCTGTAAAGTCGCGAGAATCTGGGTCTGCCCGCGCCATGGAAGGCAAGGGCTGCGCGGATCACTGGGGCGCTAAGCGCCGCCACCAAGATGATTCTTGCTGTTCAAAGCGGGGAGACGCGGTCAGGGGCTGCCGCGGCGAGCGACGATCATTGAAGCATGGCCAGAACGGGTGCGCGCTGGAGAGTAGGCGTGGGCACTCGCACAAACACGTGTGTTCCGGGGTAAGCCTATAGCACCGCATAGACTTCCTCTTGAGGTAGGGTGGTCAAGCGCGACGAGCCTTGGCCACCCCGTTTTTATCTAGGGAAAGGCAGGACGAGCGAGCAACGGGTCCTGAAGTCGGGACCTAGGGAGTCCCTTTGACTAATTCCTCATAGATGGCCAGGATCTCCTCTTTGCAGCTTTCAGGAGCCTCGATATGTCCCCATCCCTTCTGAGCCTGATAGAGGCCATCATAGGCAGAATCGTGGTACGACCTGAGTCTGAAAGGGATATCTTGCTCCGTTAGGGCTTGCTCCATCAGATGAGCTTCGATCTCGTTTCTCAGAACCTGGATTTTCCCAAAACGCTCCGTCATGCCTGCAAGCCTCCCGCCCTAGCCCTACCATAGATCTCGGTCATCCCTAAGAGTCTACCACGGTCCGCGGCCGCAAGCTGTTCCGGCAGGAGCCGCCAGCCCCAATTGCCGTCTGTCAGCGATGGCTTGTTCATCCGCGATTCCTCCCCCAGACCGAGAAGGTCCTGCATCGGAACCATGACCACGTCGGCAACGGACATCATCGCAAGTCTGATCAGTTCCCAATGGAGCTGTTCCGGCGGGACCTCACGGCCCAAGTACCGGAACAGTCTCTTCTTCTCGTCCGGCTTGGCCTCATTATCGAACCACCCTCTGACAGTGTTATTATCGTGAGTTCCGGTGTACACCATGCAGTTGGGTCTGTAGTTGTGCGGTAGATATGGATGTTTGGGGTTGGCCTCACCGAAGGCGAACAGTAGCACTTTCATCCCGGGCAGCTTGAAGCGTTCCATTACCTCCTTGACGTCGGCGGTTATGACGCCCAGGTCCTCAGCGACGACCGGTAGCGTGGGGAAATGCCTGCTGAGTGTCTCAAGGAAGTCGGCAGCGGGCGCTTGGACCCATTTGCCGTTGACCGCGGTTTTCTCGCCCGCCGGAACCTCCCAATACGCGGCAAACCCTCGAAAGTGATCGATCCTGACGATGTCGAAAAGCTTGAGGGCGTGGGCCATGCGGGCGATCCACCAGCTGTAACCGTCGGCCTTGAGGACGTCCCATCGGTATAAGGGATTTCCCCAAAGCTGGCCGGTCTTGCTGAAGAAATCGGGAGGGACACCCGCCATCGCGGTGGGCCTTCCGGCACTGTCCAGTTTGAAGATCTCAGGATTGCTCCAGGCGTCGGCGCTATCGTAGCTGACATAGATAGGAACGTCACCCACAATCCCGATACCCTTATCGCCACAATACCTCTTCAGCGCAGCCCATTGTTTTTGGAACTGGAACTGGACGAACTCCTCTCGCCCGATCTCATCGGCCAATTCCCTCTTGATGGATTCAAGAGCCTCCCGTTGCCGTAGCCTTATCCCGGTAGGCCACTGGTCCCAAGGCGTACCACCGAAATGACGTTTTATTGCGATGAAGGCGGCATAGGGCTCAAGCCACTGGCTGTGCTCTTCACGGAAGCGCTCGTACTCGCCTTTCGAGGTTTCTTCCTTGAAGCGCCGGTAGCCTATGTCCAGAAGATGATCCTTGATCGCGGCCGCCTGCGCGTAGTCAGCCTCCGGGAGCAATGGAATCTGGGCCGACTCGATCTCTTCCCTGGTAACGAGGCCGTCGTCGAGCATCAGCTCGGGGCTTGTAAGCAGGCTGCTTCCCGCGAAGGCCGAGGTGCTGGCATAGGGTGAGTGGCCGCACGCTGCGTCTGTGGGGCCCAGGGGCAAGATCTGCCACAGACTCTGCTTGGTCTCGGCAAGAAAATCGGCGAATCTGTATGCGGATGGACCCAGGTCACCTATTCCAAAACGCGATGGCAGGGAGGTTATGTGCAACAGGATGCCACTACCTCTGTCGGTCATGTTTGTCCTTTGGCGTCCGCCGGCAGGCGCTACCGCAGAATCCTGCCCGAGACTGTCCGCAGAGCCTAACCCAGCTAATCGATACCTTCTTCTACCATGAGTGGAAGTTGGAATCAACGGGTAATATACTTTTCGATTTTACTGCGTGGGCGGTTAACATATATTGGTGGCGAGACATCAGAGTCGTCGCGCGACTTGAGGGCGAACAATGCTGGAGAGAATCAGGCTGGGCCGGACCGGGCTCTCGGTTGGTATTCTCGGCTGAGGAGTTGTCCCATCATGACTGACGGCAAGAAGATCAAGGCCATATGCCTCCTGTCCGGAGGCCTGGATAGCAGCCTTGCCTTGAGCATAGTCAAGGATCAGGGTGTCGAGGTTGTGGCCCTCAATTTTCGTGGACCTTTTGGGGGCTGTACCGAGGTTCGCGACTCGGCGGCCCATGCGGTAGCGACTTCCCTGGGCGTACCCCTGGTGGTTCTGCCGCTGGAGGAGGACTATCTTGAGATTGTGAAGGCTCCATCGTATGGCTACGGCAGCAACGTCAATCCGTGCATAGACTGCCACATCTATATGCTGCGACGAGCCGGAGAGATGTTGGAGCGGGAGGGAGCATCCTTCGTTGTCACAGGAGAGGTGCTTGGCCAGCGGCCGATGTCGCAGAGGCTTGATACCCTCAGGAGAATCGAGAAGGCCAGCGGCCTTGTGGGCTACCTGCTGCGCCCGCTTTCAGCCAGGTTGCTGGAGGAGACCATACCCGAGGCAAAGGGCTGGGTCAAAAGAGAGGATCTCCTGGCGATCAGCGGAAGGTCTCGGAAGGAGCAGATTCGCCTGGCTGGCGAGAAGGGTCTTAGAGGTTTCTCATCTCCCGCCGGGGGGTGCCTTCTCACTGATCCGCGCTTTGCTCTCAGGGTGAGGGATCTCTTCAAACACGATAGCTTCACCCTGTACCAGGTGGCTCTCTTAAGAATCGGCAGGCACTTTAGACTGCCGCTGGGTTCCAAACTGGTGATCGGCCGCAATCAGGCTGAGAACGAGCAGCTGGAGCAAGTAGCCGATCCGGGCGACGTGGTCCTGATCACCCAGGATTGTCCGGGGCCGACCGCGATCCTTTCGGGGCCGATGCAGGCGGCCGAGGCCGATCTGGCTGCGAGCATGATTGCCAGGTACAGCGATGGCAAGCTCGCGGGCCTGGTTAAGGTCAAGGTGATCTCCGCCGAGGGTGTCGGTTTCAGGGATGCGGCTCCGCTGGATCCCCGGAACGTCAGTGAGTTGATGATATGAGAATCGAGAAGGTACGCCCTGCAGTGTTAGACAGTGGACGGATTCCAGAAACCCAGCGAAAGATCCTGCTTGAACTGGCCCATTTTCTTGGCGCACGGCAGGCGCGGGGTTACGTTGTGGGCGGCTTCCTCCGCGATTACTTGCTCGGGAAGTGGAGCGCCGACATTGACGTCGTGGTCGAGGGCATAGCCCCGACGGCCGTCGGTCGCCATCTCAGCAGAAAGCCGGGGTTCTCCGGGCCCGTCGTGTTTCCGAGGTTTAAGACGGTGCTGGTGGTCGGCCGTGGCATCCAAATTGAGATATGCCCGCTTGAGGGCGATCTTGGCACGGATGCCGCGCGGCGCGATTTCACGGTCAACTGCCTCTATGCCGATCTCAGGGGGTTTGCCCAGGCGCCCGGGCGTGTCCCGATGGTTGACCCGACTGCCATGGCGCGCAAGGACATCAAGGCGGGTCTGCTGCGACCGCCGGCGGATGCCTTATCTACGCTTGGGCTAGATCCTCTTAGGATGCTGAGGGCTGTTCGTTTTTATGCGACGATCGGTCTCGCGTTCACCCCCGGCTTCCGCGATGCGGTCGAACGAATGGCCTATCTCCTGACCAGGGTATCTGCGGAGAGGATAAGGTCGGAGCTGGAGAAGATCCTGGTATCCCCACGACTGGCGCCGTCGCTGCGGCTGATGCAGAAGACGGGGATTCTTGAGATCGTGGTACCCGAGCTCGCAGCAACCTACGGCTTCTCGCAGAAGACACCCTACCATGCTTACGATCTGTTTACGCATCTTGTGAAGACCGCAGGTTATTTGCCGCCCGAGGCCCCGCTCCGACTGGCGGGTCTGCTTCACGATCTGGGCAAGACCAGCACGCAGATGGCCAAGGATGGACGGATGGTCTACTATGGCCATGAGAAGGTATCCACCGAGGCAGCAGCCTCGATAATGCGAAGACTCAAGTTCTCGCGTCGGTCGACTGAGCTGGTTTCATTCCTGGTAGCCAATCATATGATAAACTATTCCAGCCGCTGGAGTGACAGGGCGATACGGCGTTTCACCCGGAAGATGAAGGCGAACCTGGATCACGTCCTGGCACTTGCCCAGGCCGATCTGAGAGCGCAGCGCCCCGGGGCCGCCGAGACATCTGAGCTAGGAAACCTCCGCAGGCGAATCGCCGAGATAGACAAAGGGCAGGCCCCTGGTTTGCTGGTTCCCTTAAACGGGCGGGACGTTATGGAAATCCTGGGCATCAGGGAGGGACCGCTGGTCGGCAAAGCCAAAGACCACCTACTCGAAGAGGCCCTTAACCGGAACGGCCGGATGACCAGGGCACAGGCCACCCGGATCCTCAAGAAATGGGCGGCTGCGCAAGGCCTTAGCCGCGCGAGGGGATCACGTATAGATGTTGACAATACAAGCAGACCGTGATTATAGTTAGAAGGAAGATTAAGGACGGAGGTTCAATTGATGCGAAGATTTATGTTACTGGGCGCGCTGTTTGCTGTCGGAGCTACTGTGTGGGGTTGCATCGAGGATATCCAGCCTAAGACCAACAACCATCCCAAGATATGGTTCACGAGAGCTCCTCGTAATCAAGGGGTGATTTTTCAGAATGGCGCCACGTTCGAGTGGACGGCCACCGATACTGACGACGATCTCGGCATGGGGCAAATCTGGGTAAGATTGGATCCCTATCTTGAGTGCATAATCGATACCCAGACGGTCTGCAGTCCGCCGGAGCCATGTTACGACGTCATAGATACGTCATGCATCTACCCGGTGACTCTCCGAGATGGTTGGGTCAGGGTATATGAGAACACTTTTGACGTGGCGAACTTGCCGGACACCTCCTACTCGTTCAGCGTGAAGGTCCAGGACGGCAGAGGGGCCGACTCCATTCTTGTGGATCACTTCCGGGTCCGATTTGATAACCGGCCGCCGATCATCGACTCTGTGAGGTGCCCGCCTCGGAAGCCAGCGTCACCGTCTTTCCAGCATACCTTCATTGTCTATTCCCATGACGTGGCTGCCAATCCTGCGTCGGCTTCGCCGACCGATTCTCTGACCTATTGGTACAGATTCGCGGTTCCGTCCGGCGGCACGTCTTACGAAACGGATGACTTCGCGCGGGAGAACAGGATCTTCCCGATATTCATCGACGGCGTGAGCTTTCCCGGGATCTATAAGTTCCGTTGCAAGGCCAAGGACCGTGCAGGAAACGTGAGCCAGGAGTATGTTTGCGACTTTACGATACCGAGATAAGCCGCGCAATCGAAGCGGGAATAAGGTGACGCGCAAAAGGGTCTTGCTTGAAGGCGACCTTGATACGTCCATCCTCGAGCACAACCAGGTTGGGATAATCGGCTATGGTTCCCAGGGCCGAGCTCAGGCCTTGAATCTGCGGGACGGCGGATTCACCCCGCTGGTCGCGGTGCGCAGGGGCAGATCCTTCGAGAAAGCGTTGGCCGACGGTTTCGCACCAGTTGAGATCGAAGAGGCAGCTAGAAGAGCCGACATCATTATGCTGCTTGCGCCGGATGAGGCCCAGGCAGATCTGTGCCACAATCGGATCATCCCGCATGCCAAGAGTCATGCGTTCCTGGGTTTTGCCACCGGTTTCAGCGTCCATTTCGGTCTGATCAGATTTCCAAACCATATCAGAGTTTTCCTCGCGGCCCCCAAGGGTCCGGGCAGCATCCTTCGCAGCCGGTTCGAGGCCGGCGGAGGCATCCCCGGCCTGATTGCGTCCCTCAACGACGACCGGGAGGAATGGCTGGTTGCGATGGCCTACGCCAAAGCCATAGGCTGCGCTCGGGCAGGTGTGATCGAGACCACCTTCCGGGAAGAGACCCTGGCAGATTTGTTTGGCGAGCAGTGCGTGCTGTCGGGTGGGCTGGTGGCGCTGATGAAAGCCGCCTTCGATGTCCTGGTCGCGAGGGGCTGCACACCGGAAGTTGCTTATATCGAATGCATCGGCGAGGTCGAGTATATGGCATCGCTTATATCTCGGGTCGGGCTTGCCCGGCTCGAAGACTACATATCTTCGACGGCCTACTATGGTGGTGCGACCAGGGGCGGCCGGGTGATCGATGACGGCGTAAGACAGAGGCTGGCGGTGATCTTCGACGAGATTGAGCAGGGCAAGTTCTTGAAGGAGTTCCAGGGATATGTCGCGTCGGGCAAGCGAGGCTTGGCGGCCGACAGCGGCCTGAGTATACTTGAAGCGGCGCGATCCAGCCTCAAGGCTGCCTCCTGAAGGTTACCCGATGGCGGTTTGCTGAAATGCCAGACGAGCCCCGTAGCAGAATAGGCAGATCCCTCCCGGCCGGAGACAGTTCCGCCAAAGCGAAGGGCCTCACCCGCTTTCTCGAGGACATCACGTTGCCGGGGATGCTACACGCGAAGATGGTCTTCCCGGGACGGCCCCACGCACTCGTAAAGCGGGTCTCACTGGCGCGTGCCCTGTCGGTGAGCGGCGTTGCCGCCATTGCTACCGCCGAGTCGGTTCCGGGCCGCAACCGCGTAGGGGTTGTGATGGATGACCAACCTCTCTTCGCGGAGGAGAGAGTGCGCTACGAAGCTGACTGCGTAGCAGTCGTTGCTGCCGATCGCCTTGAAGTCGCCGAAAGTGCGGCCTCTCTGGTGGACATCGATTATGAGGACCTTCCGCCTGTCTTGACCATCGACCAGGCAAGAAGCACCTCAGCCCCGCGTATTCATGACGAAGGTAATCTCGCTGTGGAACATACGGTCTCAACCGGCGACGTAGCCAAGGGCGAGAGCGAAAGCGCCTGGTTGGTGGATGAAGTGTTGTGGTCGCCGGTGCAGGAGCACGCCTACATGGAGACCTTGGGCGCTCTCGCGATTCCTTCAGCGGACGGCTCGATGGAGATACACGTTTCCGGTCAATGTCCGTTCTACGTTCGAGATGCAGTCGCCAGGTGTCTGGGCATCTTGCAGTCCCAGGTTCGGGTGCTGCAGCTTCCGATCGGGGGCGGCTTCGGAGGCAAGGAAGACGTCCCGTCCGAGCTCTCCGCGCGCGTTGCGGTTCTTGCGGCCATCACCGGGAGGCCTGTGAAGATAGTGCTCACCCGGGAAGAGGACGTCGCCTACTCGTCCAAGAGACATCCCATGCAGTTGTGTTACCGGATGGGCTGCGGCCGCGACGGGAGAATCAAGTTCGCCGACATCGAGATAAGAGCGGACGTAGGCGCGTATGCGACACTTTCGCCGATAGTGCTGTTCCGATCGGCCGTGCACGCCGCCGGGCCCTACGAGATCCCCAATGTGCGGATCAAGGCATATGGGTTCTATACCAATAGCCCGCCCAAGGGTGCCATGCGGGGCTTCGGAACACCGCAAGTAGCCTTCGCGTGCGAATCGATGATCGATCATCTGGCCCGCTGCGCGGGGATCGATCCGTTGGAGATGAGGCTTCGCAATGCTCTCAAGGCGGGCAGTCGGACAGCCTCAGGGCAGGTTCTTGACGAGAGCGTGGGCTTCGGCGAGACGCTTGCAAGGGCCGGCAGTCTGCTTGGCAGTAACAGTGACCGATTCAAGCCCAGAAAGGTCGGCAAGGATGTGATACGGGCCAGGGGGATCGCCTCGATGTTTTACGGGGTCAGCCTGGGCGCGATAGGGAGAGTGCTGGATAGGGGGACGGCGAAAGTAGGGATCACGGCGGATGGTTCGGTCAGCGTGTTCATAGGCTGCACTGATATGGGTCAAGGTGCGCACGCGGTGATCGCCCAGATCGCAGCAGAAGCTCTGGGCATAGAGCCGGACAACGTGACCGTTAACCTGGTCGACACAGACACGGTCGCCGACTCAGGACCGACCGTGGCCTCTCGGACCACGGTTATGAGCGGCAATGCAGTGCTCGATGCCTGTGCCAAGATAAAGGCCCAAATCCTCGAGGTTGCCTCCTCCGTTCTGGGTGGGCCGGCCGTTTATGACCGGACCGGATCCTTGATAATCAACCCGCGGACCGGCAGAGGCGTGGCCCCGGCCGATATGATCCGGGAATGCTTGTCCCGAGGCTTGGATCTCACCGCTACCGGCCTCTATGTGCCTCCGGAGTGCTCGGTCGACAGGCAGACAGGGCAGGGGAAGGCTTACTATGTCTACTCGTTCGCGACCGATATCGCCGAGGTGGAGGTGGACACAGCCACGGGAAAGGTCGAGGTGACGGGGCTCACCGCGATTCATGACAGCGGCAGGATCATCAATCCACTGACGGCATCATCGCAGGTTGAGGGAGGAGTGGCCCAGGGGATCGGATTAGCCCTCCGGGAGAAGTACCGGGTTGAGGGCGGCCGTGTCTCCAGTGGAGATCTTTCGACTTATCTCGTACCGACCGCCCTGGACGTATGCGACAACATGCGGGTTGAGTTTATCGAGTGTCTTTCGCCGGATGGTCCCTATGGCGCCAAGGGTCTTGGCGAGCCTGCGATCATTCCGGTTGCCGCGGCCATAGCGAATGCGGTATCGAACGCGCTCGATGTCCGTGTTACCGCATTGCCCATAGAGCCGGATTGGATTGTAACGAGCAGGCAATCACTTGGCCGTTGATTTGTCGATATCGATCATGTGCGTGGCGAGCCCGGCGTATTCCTTGACCACCGGCTCTGCAAGATTGGCCAGCTTCTTAGTGACGCATGCTATCCGCAAGGCTGACTCCTCTATCACCTTGAGCCTCTGTGAGGTATCTTCGTCCTGATCACCGTACCTGCGTAACAGGAGCTGAGCCTGACCCAGTATCGAGAAAAGCGGATTGTTGATCTCATGGTTTGCCGCTACTGAGGTCTCGGTGATCGCAGCCAGCCTCTCCGATTTGATCAGGTTCTCCTGAGATTCCCTGAGCTTGTTGACAGTGGCCTCCAGTTCGGAGTTCAGCCTGGTTATCTGTTCATTACGTACGGTGGTTTCCCGATTCTTCTTCTCAAGCTGTTTCTCAAACTTCTTCCTCTCGGTAACGTCTCTTATCACAACTGAGATCGAATGGTCACCGCCGTACTCACAGGTATTGAGGCTGACCTCTATTGGAATCCAGGTGCCGGTGCTGTGAATCAGGCGGGATTCGCGTCTGACCTTACTGCGGCCCTGGCTCATGCATTCCGATACCAGGTTCTCATCGGAAAGAATCCGGCCGACCTCCATGCCCAGCAATTCGGACACCGGTATGGCGGTCATCTGGCATGCAGCCTTGTTGGCGTACACAATCTTACCATGGGTCACTATGAGATATCCGTCTCCAAGATCTTCGACCAGACCCTGGAACTTAGCCTCGGATTTGGCCAGTTGAACCTCGAGATCGGCCTTCTCCGTGACATCCTCGATGATCACGATGGCCCCGATAATGTTCCCATTGGACGATCTGTGGGGAAATATCCGCATGTTCTGTACGACTTCCTTGCCGCCGATGACTTTTCTCCGCCACCCGAATCTGGTAAACGGCACGCCGTCAAAAACCTGCTGATAGATCTCTTCAAAACCCTGTTCGGCGAGGTGGGGAAAGGCCTCGAGGATGTGCCTGCCGATGAACTGGTCCCGGTTCTGGTTATGGATCCTTTCGAAGCCCTTGTTGATCATTCCTATCTTGAGGTCCGCGCCGACTACCATCACTGCCAGGTCCACACTGTCGACCACGGTCTCAATGTACTCCGTGAGTAGATTCATCTCCTCTATCTGTGCGGCGGTGCGCGCCAGAAGATTCGAGTTCTCCATGGCCACCGAGAGCGTGCCTGCAAGAACCCTCAGGTTGTCTTTCTCTTCGTCGGTGAATACCCTGTGCCAGCGGGCTTCGCATACCGCAAGGAATCCGAGAGTGGTGTTCTTGGAGCGCAGGGGCACCAGCAGGCCCGACTTCGCCCCGACGGCCTTGGCCAAAGGGAAGAAGACGGCCTGATCGGTGGAGTCGAAGGTGAGCTCTTCGCCCCTGGCGAAATCCTTTGCAGCCTCGCTTTCGGCTGGAAGGCCAAGATCGTCCACATCGGTCAAGATGGTGCCGGTGGTGTGGTAGGGAATGAAGGCTGAGCCGGTCGAATCCATCACGTAGAGGCTGACGCATGCCCCGTCGAAGGCGCTGGAGATTGCCGCGACAGCAGTCCCTGCGAGCTCCGGTAGACTCATGTATTTGGTGATCTCCTGGGACATCTTGTTCAGCATCGCGAGATCGCGATTCTTCTTCTGGAGGTCTTCCATGATGTTAAGGGAGCACACCTGCATTTCCTTGAGTTCCCTGGCCATCTTGTCCAGATCGGCTCCGGAGGCCGCTATCTGCTCCCTAAGGATGGTGTTGGTGATCAGGCTTGCGATGTGTGTGGCGACCGTATAAAGGATATTTGCCAGGCGATCGCCCGGTTCCTGGTCGGTCACAAACGTTGCCCAAAGGTCGCGGGAGTCCGCCAGGTTCGAATGAAAGACGCTGTGGACCCTCTCCTCCAGCCTGAAGGTAAATCGCTTGGGGTCGACCTGCTCACGGCGGCACTCGGTTGCGGGCCTCTCGAGCTGCCTGCCGGGCCGCGAGAGAGCACTCCGGAGCTGTTCTGTCAGGGATTCCGCGTCTCGATCGGTCAGGCCGTGCTTCGTGACCACCCGAAACTGCGCGCCGTCAGAGACAATTATGGCGCTACCGGCTATGTGAAGAGCCTCCGTGGCCCGTTCGAGAAACCTCGAGAACCACAGGGACATTGCCGTCTCGGACTTCGCATCGAAGCTAGACAGACCGGCCAGGAGATCTGCAAGAACTTCCATCTGCCGTTTGTCGGTTGTCTCCATTGTCGTAGTCATCGCGCCGGCTGCTCCTTTCCCTGCGCGCCTAGCTTCATCACAAGATCTCTCAGCTGAGCGTTCTCCCTCTTAATGTTGGCCATTCTTGTCTCTCTGCCAGCGGTCAGCCTGGTGTACCTTCGCAGGGTTTCCTTCTCCTGTTGGCTATCGTTAGCCAGCCTAATGCTTGTGAGCAGGCTTCCCACCAGGTTTGCGAAGATCTTCAGGAGAGGCACGATCTCGGGCCCTATGACCGCATCGGATCCCGACCACGCAACCAGCATGGCATACTCCGAACTGCTCCCGGTGCCCAGGGGCAAGAGCGCGAATCTGGCAATCGGTGATATCCGCCGGAAGAAACTGGGTTCGGGGCACGATTTCTCCACGTTGTCGCAGAAGATGGCGTTGCCGCCGGCGAAGAAAGGTTTCAGGACCGGCTCGTTGATGGCCTCTATCACGTTTGCATGAAGGGTATCGATCCTGCGGTTCGAATACGGGGTTACGATCATCTCGGAGTCCTGACTTTTCCTGAGGATGCACACCAGCTCGCAGCTCAAGGTCAGGGTGAGCAGGTTGATCAAACGCCGGATCACGGTTTGAGGCTGGTCCTCCGATACCATCATGCCGGACAGCTTCTGGATCAGTAGGATATTGCTGTTGCCCGTCCTCCGGTCGGTATAGATATCCTGGAAGACATAGATCAGCCGGTCGCCGCAGACGGTCCTTATCTTTGTCAGACTCACATTTGAGGTGAAGAAAAGGAACATTGGCTTTATGAATATCGGAGTGGTGATCTCGATGCACTCTGGGCTGTACGGGGTTTCGCAGGTCTGTTCCTTCTCGACGTGAATCACGCCCTCAAGAGGTGTGCCGGCGATCTCGTCCAATGACCGTCCGAGCATATCGCAGAATATATTATTTGCGGAGACTATCCTTCGGGCGGCGTCAGTGACGACGCACGGCGTTGGGCACCGGGCGGTCTGGCGCAGCACTTCCCACTGATACTCCAAAGCGATCCTCCGGGCGGCCAGCAGGTGTCCCATCAAAGCGTCTGCACGACCTCCGTGGATGCTTCTCAGGGTCTCTGTGAGGCTTGCCGGTGAGGTCTTGACCAGGAGGCTTGCCGTCATGTCGGACGTGGGGGTGAGCGGAATCGATTTCACCGATTTGGTGGGATCCGGTGCGAAGATCTCCGCGAGCCTCGTGCGGCTGAGCTCATCGGCGGTCGCGATCGTGGTTTCCGCGCTTGACGTGAGATCTGCAATGGGGAAGATCTCAAACGGCAGCTCGCCTGATCTGGGCAGGTTGCCCGAGTCGGCGACCACTATTGCCGAGGGCGAGGAGTGCATTCTCACCAGCAGGGCATATTGGTCGATCGGTAGGTCCAGTTGTCTCGGTGGGAACGGGGCTGCCGTCCCCGCATTCGGCGAGCCGGATATGGAATTCCCTGCGACGGTCCCACGCAACCTAATCTCTCCTTCAACTGCTTGGTTTCTTGTCGAATCGGTGTCTGCTATTATATCGGCCCGGCGGGTGTGGCTCTTTAGGCCACGGGAGGGCTTGAGGATTCGGTATCCTGAACCCAGCCGTTGTCGAGGCCGAACCTGTCGAGCAACGCGACGGCGGCCTCGTATTCTTCCTTGGTTATCTTACGGTTAAGCTCCGGGTAGAGGTGGGCTTTGTTCGCTGGGAAATACTGCGTCATCAGACTGACCGTCGCATCCCGGGAGACTTCGCTCGATATGAATTCCAGGATTGTCTCAGTCTCGGCAAGCAGAGATGGGAGCATAAGATGCCTTATTATCAGTCCGCCTTCGGCCGCACCGTCCCGGCATCGCAGATTCCCGACTCGAGCGAGCATTTCCTTTATGGCGAGCCTGTTGAAGGCGGGGTAATCGGGAGCACCGGAGTACTTGGCCGCGGCCTCGGCGGTTGCGTATCTCATGTCGGCCAGATAGACCTGGACGACACCTTCGAGCGCCCCTATGATTTCCGGCCTTTCGTAGCCGCTGTCGTTATAGACGATCGGCAAGCGGAGCCCTCTTTGCCTCGCCAGGTCGATCGCCGCCACAATCTGCGGCAGGAAATGAGTGGCGGTCACAAGATTGATGTTGTGAGCGCACCTTCTCTCAAGTGAGAGCATCATTCCCGCAAGGTCTTCGATCTCAACGTAGTTGCCATGGCCGAGTTGGCTGATGGGGTAATTCTGGCAGTAAACACAGGCCATGCTGCAGTGTGAAAAGAAGATGGTTCCGGAGCCCCTCTTGCCGGAGATCGGAGGCTCCTCACCTATGTGGACGCAGTGACTTGCAACCTTAAGTCTTGCGCCGGCCCTGCAGACCCCGATCTCCCCGGCCAGGCGATTTACCCCGCACGCCCGAGGACAGAGGCTGCAGGCCTCCAGATGCGATCTGAAAAAGTCGAGTCTCTCCTTGCCCACAGTCCCTCCGGAGCGCCGCCGAACCACCAGCCCGCCCCTGAAGCTACCGGGAGGCGGCGCCTTTGGCAAGAGGCAAGCACACCGCCGCGCCCGTCGCTTGACTCGGGAGGGGCCACCTGCTAAACTCAAGTGTATGTTGGCTGAGGTTCTATGATGAAGCTGATTGGACTTTTGTTGGTAGCGACCCTGATCCTTCCGGGCCTTGCGGCGGCGGGCACTTCGCAGGGGCCGGTGCTGACCGACCTTGACGGCAAGAAGACCCTCCTCAGCAGCCTCTTGGCCAAAGGGCCGGTGGTGTTGAACTTCTGGGCAACCTGGTGTGGGCCTTGCCGGGCGGAGATGCCCCAGCTCCAGAAGGTGTACCAGGAGCTGGACCCGAAGGGAGTCAGGTTTGCGGCAATCTCGCTCGACCGGGGGCTCAGCAAGGACGCGTTGGTTCAGTTCTTGAAAGGACGTGGGATAGTGATGCCCGTGTATCGTGATGATGATGCGGCCCTTGCCAAGAAATTCGGCGTCGTGGCGATACCGACCACTTTTGTGCTGGCGCGTAGCGGCGAAGTATTCTACTCGACCAAGGGTTATCGCCCGGGCGACGAAGTGATGCTGCGGAAGAAGATTGAGGAATTGATTGCGCTTGAGGCAAAACCCAAGAGTAAGCAGCCGGCAAAGCCATAATCCTGTTGACCGCATGGCCGCCGGCACTTAGAATAACGGGGATCGGCGATCGCATGGAGCGAGAGGTAGGGTAATGGACGAGAAGTCCCGGGGCTTCGAACCGAGAATCGTAGGTTTTCTCTGCAAGTGGTGTACATACAGCGGCGCTGATCTCGCGGGAACCAGCCGCATGAAGTATCCGCCCAACGTTATCCCGATAAAGGTGATGTGCTCGGGGCGAGTGGATCCTACGTTTGTTCTGACGGCCTTCGCGCGGGGCGCCGACGGTGTATTCATCGGCGGGTGCCATCCTGGTGACTGTCATTACCTTGAAGGCAACTACAAGGCCCTGGGTCGTTATCTGATTCTCTCAAGGATGCTTGAGCAGTTCGGCATCGAGAAGGAGAGGTTCCAGTTGGCCTGGATCTCCGCTGCCGAGGCGAAAAGGTTCGTCGATGTCATCACCAAGGTGACTGAAGACGTCCGCAAACTCGGCCCGTTGAAGTGGCCGGAAATGCTCAAGGCCGTAGAAGGCGAATCTGAAGAGCTCCGACAGCTTGAGGAAATGCTCGCGGCAAAGAGATAGCTCACTGCCGAGAAGCACCAGTCTCTGGAGTCCCCGGTCTTTATGGCAGCCAAAGGTATACTGATCGGACTTGGCAATCCCATAATGTCCGATGATGGAATAGGCCTCCTGGTTGCTCGAAGGGTTCACCAGCACCTGCCGTCCCTGGATCTAGATCTGTCGTGCGCAGGCGGCTTTGATATCATCGATCGGATTCTCGGCAGGGAGATGGCGGTTATAGTGGATTCGATGGTGACGGGCCAGTGCCCGCCGGGCGAGGTCCGGAGATTGGACGTGGGAGCCTGCCGGGGCACCCTCCGATCACGGGACAGTCACACGGTCGGATTTTCCGAGGCGATTCGGCTGGCCCGGGCCTGCGGGGCGGCTTTGCCTTCGCGGATCGTGGTTTATGGGATAGAGGTCGAGGACCCGTTCTCCGTGGGAGACCGGGTCTCGGAGACGCTCGCGGGAAAGCTGGATAGCATTGTCGACGACATCGTCCGCGATCTTCGGGCTGAGGGTCTGCCGGCAGGGCCGGACGGAAAATGAGGTGACCGTGCACGAGCTCAGTATCGCTACCCGCATCGTGGATATAGTAACCCGGGTCATGGAGGAGAACTCCGCACGCGAGGTCGGCGCCGTAACAGTTGAGATTGGGCCGTTATCCGGAGTTGACCGGTCGTCGCTGGAGTTCTGCTTTACCGCGTTAGCCAAGGGAACTAAGCTTGAGAAGGCGCATCTCAAAATAGAGGAGATCAGTCCTCGCGCAAAGTGCCGAAAGTGCGCCAGCGAGTACGAGGTAAGCCTGGATGACTTCAGGTGCAAGGCATGTGGTTCGTCGAATTTTGAGGTCCTCAGCGGTACCGACATTACGGTAAGAGAGGTGGAGGTCGAGTGATTTGAGAAAAGTGGATCTAAGACAGAAGGTGATCTCCGAGAACGAGCGGTTGGCCGTCGAGAATCGCAGACGCTTTGCCCAATCGGGAAGCCTGGTTCTCAATCTCGTGAGCTCGCCGGGTTCGGGCAAGACCAGTCTTGTGGAAGAGACCGTGAAGCGGCTTAAGGGGGACTGGAGCATCTTTGTTCTGACGGGTGACCTGATGACGGAGAACGATGCCCTGCGGGTTCGTAGGCACGGGGTGGAGGCGGTACAGATAAGTACCGGGGAAGCCTGTCATCTTGATGCCGGGATGATCAGCGAGAAACTTGCGGCCGCCAGGGCTCCCCGCTACGATCTGGTGATCATCGAGAATGTCGGCAACCTGGTCTGCCCGTCATCATTCGATCTCGGCGAAGATCTCAAGGTGCTCTTGATTTCGGTCGCCGAGGGCGACGATAAACCCTTGAAGTATCCGCCGATGGTAAGAGCCTCCGGGGTTCTTGCTATCACCAAGATCGATCTGGTCCCATATACCGACTCGGACCCCAACCAGCTTGAGGAGAACGCGTTGAGAATCAATCCGGATCTTACGGTGTTCAGACTCTCATGCAAGACTAAGGAAGGCTTGGAGCAATGGATCGGATGGCTGAAGGCTGGATTGGCAGCGAAGCGGCGGGCCCTGGCGAGAGGCTGAGGCTTAAGGTCTCGGTCGCCGGGATCGTGCAGGGCGTAGGTTTCCGGCCGTTCGTCTATAGACTTGCGTGCCGGGAAGGGCTTGCCGGATATATCCTCAACAATCCTCAGGGTGTGGACATAGAGGTCGAAGGTGGTCTGGCCTCGGTGGAACGCTTCCTCTCGTCCCTCGTGCGGGAACGGCCTTCGCAGGCCCGGATCGATAGTGTCGTGGTCCGCTTCACGGATCTTTGCGGTGAGGATTCGTTTGTCATAAGGGCGAGCGAGGCAGCATCCGAACGGACAACCCTGGTCTCGCCGGATATCGCTACCTGCCCCGATTGCCTTCGGGAGCTCGGGGACCCTTCGGACCGGCGGCACCGCTATCCTTTCATAAACTGCACCAACTGTGGGCCGCGCCATACAATCATCGAGGACATTCCTTACGATAGGCAGAATACCAGTATGCGGTCTTTTGCGATGTGTCCTGAGTGCAGCAAGGAGTATCGCGATCCGCTTGACCGAAGATTCCATGCCGAACCCGATGCCTGCTGGGTGTGCGGGCCGCAGATCACGCTGCGGGAATCATCCGGAGAGCCGATCGATTGCCGCGATCCCCTGGAGGCCGCCCGCAAGGGCTTGAGCGAGGGGAAGGTGATCGGGGTAAAGGGCCTCGGTGGATTTCACCTCGCGGTTGATGCCGCCAACGATGCGGCGGTCAGGCTCCTGAGGCAGCGGAAGCGGAGGGAGGAGAAGCCACTTGCAGTCATGGCAAGAGACATCTTCACCATCGCGCTTTTCGCTGAGGTCGGCCCGGAGGAGGAAAGGCTTCTGGCGAGTCCTGTGAGACCGATCGTGCTTCTCCCCAAGAGACCGGATTCCCGGATAGCCGAGTCGGTCGCACCCGGTAATAAGTATCTTGGGGTAATGCTTCCTTACACGCCGATCCACCATCTACTGCTCGAGGGGGACTTCCTGGCCCTGGTCATGACTAGCGGCAATCTCACTGAGGAGCCGATCGCGATCGACGGAGAGGATGCCTTGAGCCGGCTGGCTGGAATAGTTGATCTCTACGTCGATCACAATCGCCAGATCGTCTCCAGATGTGATGACTCCGTGGCCAGGGTGGTGGGCGGCGAAACGGTGATTCTCAGGCGCTCCCGGGGATGGGTGCCCTTGCCCATAGATCTTGATACTACGCCTGGGAGCATCCTGGCCTGCGGCGCTCACTTGAAGAACACGATTGCCGTCACTCGTCGGAATCAGGTCTTCTTGAGTCAGCACATCGGTGACCTGGAGAATATGCCGGCCTATGAGTTCTTTACATCCACGATCGATCATATGAAGAAGACCGTTGAGGTGGAGCCCGAAATCGTTGCTTACGATCTGCATCCGGACTATCTGAGTACTCGATTTGCGGTAGGGTCCCGCATTCCAAAGAAGGTCGCGGTGCAGCACCATCATGCCCATATTGCGAGCTGTCTCGGGGAGGCGGGCACCGATGGCCCGGTGATCGGTTTTGCGCTCGACGGTACCGGCTACGGTCCCGACGCCACGGTATGGGGCGGTGAGATCCTGGTCGCCACGCGGAAGTCCTTTACCAGGGCCGGTCATCTGGAGCAGGTCGCCATTCCCGGTGGCGAGGCAGCCATCAGACAGGTCTGGAGGATGGCGCTCTCGCACCTCTATAGCGCCTACAGGGAGGATGTCCGGAGCCTGCCCCTGGAGGCTTTGTTGGGTATTGACCGCAGGCAGATCGAGGTCGTGCTCGCGATTCTCAAGAGCGGGTTCAACAGCCCCATGACTTCAAGCTGTGGTCGCCTATTTGATGCAGTATCATGCCTATGCGGCCTGAGGCATGAGGTAAAGTATGAAGGGCAGGCGGCGCTGGAGTTGGAGATGGCTGCGGGCGACGATCTTGGGCAAGCCTATCCTGTTGTGCTTGACACCGAGGGAGAGAAAGTGGTGATTGGTGTAAGGGGGCTGGTCAGGGAAATCGTGAGAGATGTCCTCGGAGGACCCGGGAGTCCGGGGATTGGAGCGGGGGCAGTTGCAGGCGCAGGAAGCACGGCAGGTACGGTCGGCGCGAAGTTTCATAACTGGCTGGCGAGGAGCCTGTACGAGACGGCGTGCCTGCTGAGGACGCGCCAAGGTCTCGAGGTGGCGGCCTTGAGCGGCGGCTGCTTTCAGAATGTTAGGCTCTTGGCGCAGCTCAAGGGTCTCCTTGAGGGCGGCGGTTTCAGGGTGATCACAAATCATCTTGTCCCAGCTAACGATGGTGGTATAAGCTTCGGCCAAGCGGTCGTAGCTGCAGCTCGGGTCGAGTCCGAAGTGAGCTCGTGACGTCCTGTCGTGACGACCCGGTGGAGGCTGGCGTATGTGTCTTGCAATTCCGGCGTTGATCGTTGAGAAACATGGGAATCTTGCCAAAGCAAGTATTGGAGCAGTCCTGAGGGAGATCAGCCTGGAGCTGATCGATCGCCCTGCGGACGTGGGCGACTATGTCTTGCTGCATGCCGGCTTCGCCATCCATAAGATTGAGAAGGAGGAAGCTGAGGAGACCCTTCGGATCATGCGTGAGGTTCTTGAATGAAGTTTGCGTCCGAGTTCCGGGATCCCGCCCTGGTCCGGACCATCACGCTCAACCTCAGGAAAGCCTGTCGCGGCAGGTGGAAGCTGATGGAGTTCTGCGGAACCCATACGGTCGCCATATTCAGATATGGTCTGCGGAGCCTCCTACCCGAGAATCTTATCCTGGTCTCGGGACCCGGCTGCCCGGTGTGCGTCACGCCCAAGGCCGAGCTCGACCGGGCAATCTATCTGAGTGGTCTTGATTCGAGCGTGATAGCGACCTACGGGGACTTGGTCAAGGTCCCCGGCTCAGAGATGAGTCTGGCGGAAAAGCGGGCAAGGGGCGCCGACGTCCGTGTTGTCTACTCGAGCTACGACGCCGTCGCGCTCGCCGAGAGGCTGCCCGACAAGCGGGTCTTCTTCGTGGCGATAGGATTTGAGACTACGGCTCCCTCGACCGCCGCCGCGGTGATCAGGGCCGAGGCCCTGGGCCTCAGGAACTTCTTTGTCTTGAGCCTTCACAAACGCACCCCTCCGGTGCTCGAGGCTCTGCTCAAGCGGGGCACCAGTGTTGAGGGCTTCGTGTGTCCGGGACACGTCTCGGCCATAATCGGCGCGGCGCCCTTTGAGCCCGTGGCCTCTCACTGGAGGCGGCCCTGCGTGGTTTCAGGTTTCGAGCCAAGCGACGTTCTTCAGGCGTTGCTGATGTTGGTGCGTCAACTCGAGGACGGCCGGAGCCAGGTCGAGGTCGAATATGCCCGCGGTGTGCCCTATCATGGGAACCGCAATGCTCTGAAGTTGATGGACCAGGTGTTCACAGTCACAGCCAGCGAGTGGCGTGGGCTCGGCGAGGTTGAAGCGAGCGGCCTGAGACTCCGCGAGGCCTTCTCACCCTTTGATGCGTCGGCGTTTATCGATCGGGACATCGTGAGCCTACCGGACCCGCCTGGGTGCAGGTGTGGCGACGTTCTCCGAGGAGATATCTCGCCTTCCGAGTGCGCGCTGTTCCGCAAGAACTGTACGCCGGAGAATCCAGTTGGGCCTTGTATGGTCTCAAGCGAAGGATCCTGTGCTACCCATTACCTTTATGGAGATCGATAGCATGGCCGAAGTCGCGGGCTCTACGGTTGGCGGGTGGGCCGCATGGACCAGGTGATCAGGCTTTCACACGGCAGTGGGGGAGAGGCCTCGAGGCGGCTCGTGGAGGAGATCGTGCACACGTATCTCGACAACGATGTGATTCGACGCCTGGATGATTCGGCGGTCCTCGTGCTGGAACCCGGCAGGATAGCCTTCACTACGGATTCCTACGTCGTCGATCCCATATTCTTCCCGGGCGGCGACATCGGCGGCCTGGCGGTCAACGGTACGGTCAATGATCTGTCTATGGTCGGGGCTTCACCGGTCGCGATCACCCTGAGCTTGATACTGGAGGAGGGGTTGCCGCTTGCCAGTCTGCGCCGGATTCTCGAGTCGGTCAGAGCCGCCTCGGCGGAAGCCGGGGTACCGGTGGTCGGTGGAGACACCAAGGTGGTTGGCAAGGGTTCGGCCGACCTGGTTTTCGTCAATACGTCCGGCATCGGCGTGGTGCCTGCCGGCGTCGACATCTCTTCGTCAAATGCCTCGCCTGGAGATGTGGTCATCCTCAGTGGATCGATCGGCGACCATGGGATCGCCGTGCTTTCCAAACGGCAAGGGATCGATTTCGAGACTGACCTCGTGAGCGATACCGCGCCTCTTAACGGCCTGGTCGCGGCGATGCTTGGTGTGACCAATTCGATACATGCGATGCGCGATCCCACCCGTGGTGGGCTGGCATCCACCCTCAATGAGATCGCCGAGAGATCAGGCGTCGGTATCGTGGTCGAGGAAAGCGCGGTGCCGGTCAGGCCTGCGGTGGCCGAAGCCTGTGAGTTGCTCGGGCTCGACGTCTTCTATGTTGCCAATGAAGGTAAGCTGGTGGCCTTCGTACCCGCGGAAGAAGCGAACGCCGTCCTTGGCGTCATGCGCGGCACCAGATACGGTGAGGGCTCGGCCGCGATAGGCCGGGTGGTTGGGGATCATCCGGGGATGGTGGTCTTGAATACGGGTGTAGGAGGCCGGAGAATCCTGAGTCCGCTGTCTGGGGAACTGCTTCCCAGGATTTGCTGAGACTGCCGTTGGATTCCCGCCCGAGCTAAAGCGCCAAGCGGTCAGTACCTGCTCTTCTCGGAAACCTTCCTGCCCCGGCTATCGTAAACGACGATCTCCAACGGCATCCTGCCGGGAAGCGAGTGGGTGGCGCAACCGAAGCACGGATCGTAGGCGCGGAAGGCCATCTCCACCAGGTTCAAAGCCCCTTCGGTTATCTCGCCGTTCTTCTTTATTACCGACTTCGCAGCTTTCTTGAGGGACATCGAGATGGCCGCATTGTTGTTGGTGGTTCCCACGATCAGATTGACATCCGTGACGATGCCCTTTTCATCAGTGACATAGTGGTGGAAGAGTGTGCCTCGAGGCGCCTCCACGACTCCGACACCCTCGGTAGGAATGTCTTTGGGGGCCGTCCGGACCTGACTGTGGAGCGCCCTGTCGAATCCCTTGGCGCTCAACTCGCGGCTCAAGCGGGCTATGTCGGAGTCGGTCGCAAGCTCGTACATCCTTTCCGCCGCGTACAGGAGCTCAATCACCCGCGCCCAGTGGGTCGCCAGCGTCGCATGGACGGGCTTGCCGCCCAGGGTGTCGTACATCTTCTCGTATTCCTTCTGGGCAAGCGGAGTGGCGATTCCGTCTGCAGCGTTGCATCTTGACAGCGGAGTAGCCCGATATACGCCGGAGTTCTTGCCGTCGACCAGACCCTTCCAGCCGACCTTCTTAAGGTAAGGGAACTTGAGATAAGTCCAGGGTTCGACGTGCTCCGCAATGTGGTCCCGATAGTCCTTCCCTTCGAACTTAGCGAATTCTTTGCCTTCGGGGTCGACCACCCGGACCATGCCGTCATAGAAATTGATCAGGTTGTTCTTGTCCACAAGGCCCATGTAGTAGGTCCTGTGAGCGTAGGCATCGCTGGTTATAAGCTTCACATAGTCGGAGTTCTTGAGCACAACATCCTCGAAAACCTGAAGCGTAAACTTGCCGAATTCAACTGCCTCCTTCGCCGCTTCTTCGATCTGCCGCCGCTCGTCCTCGGCGACCGGCTTGCTGACGCCGCCGGGGATAGAGAACACCGGGTGGATGCTCCGGCCACCCATTAACTTGATGATGTTGTGGCAACGCTTTCTCAGGTTTATCACCCTCAGGCCCACTTCGGCTCCGACCTTGCCGATCACTCCGATTATGTTGCGTTCGGCGGGGCTCGCGTCGGGACCGACGATGAAATCGGGGCCGCCAAGAATATAGAAATGCGTGGCATGGTCCGTAACAAAAAAGGTGCTGTAGAAGAGCTCGCGGGTCTTCTTGCCGACAAGCGGGGGATCAACATGGTAGACCGCATCCGCCGCCTTGGAGCTTGCGATGTGATGGGCTTCGGGACACACGCCGCAGATCTGGGTCATTATGCGCGGCAGCTCCTCCACGGGGCGACCTACACAGAACTTCTCAAAGCCCCTGAGCTCGGGGATCTGGAGGTAGACATTCTCCACTTCGCCGCCGTCGTCGAGGAATACCTCGATCTTGCCGTGCCCTTCCAGCCTGGTCACGGGATCTATGGTGATTCGCTTCATCGCAACCTGCTCCTTCTCAGGATGGAATTTGCCAGTCCATATCTGTAGGCGGTTCCGAGAGGGTCCAGGACGGTCGCACAGACCTTCTCAATCTCGTCGGAATCAGTCGAATCGATGATCGAGCCCAGCACCGAAATCAGCTTCGCGCCCTGGTCGACCACGCCTTCCGGAGGACCATAGCATCCCCTGCAGGGCATGTTGACGCTCAGGCACTGGGCCCCGCATCCCGTTCTGGTGACGATACCGCAGCATATGACACCCTGGTCCAAGAGGCACAGGTCGGGCTCGGGGATCACTTCGTGCGGCCGGTAGAAGCGTTTTACTTTCTTCTCCTTGCGCGGCCTCGGGCAATCCTCGCACAGCGCTGTCTTTCCGGCTCCCACAACTGCACCGGCGGGAGGTAGCTGATCGTTTAGCACCGCCTCCAGCACCGCCCAGGTCTGTTCGTCAATCGGCGGACAACCCGGCACAAAATAGTCGACCTTGACCACCTGCTCAAGGGTTTTCACGGTGTTGTAGAAAGCCGGAAGTGTGAGTTCCCCTTCCTTCACCTGGAAAGACGTTTGGGGTCTCACGCCCTCGGGGTTATCGGTCGACGGAGTGGCGGCGTAAACGTAATTGAATATCTCGTCACGGTTGAACTGGTTGGCAAGGCCCGGTATACAGCCCTCGTTGGCGCAAGATCCGTAGGCCACCAGGATCTTGGATTTCCGCCTGAGGAGTCTGGCCAGATGCTCGTTCTCCGAGGTCCGGATCGCACCGTTGAAGAGGCAGAGATCGATCGAGCGGTCGGGCATCCGCTCCACGTCTTTGTACTTGAAATCCAGGGCCACCGGCCAGAAAACGATCTCGGCGTTCGAGACCAACTGGAGGATCTTATCCCCGATGTCGAGTACGGCAATCTCGCAACCGCCGCAGCTGGCAGCCCAGTAAAGTGCGACCTTAAGCTTGGCCACGCCTATCCTCCGCGGGATAAGATGGTTTGTTCCTACTTAGTCTGTTTGCCGGTCTCCGGTTCGCCCATCTGCTTCTCTTGAATTTTCTTCTCTTCGGTTTGTTTTTCCTCGATCTGCTTCTCTTCGGCCTTCTTCTCGACGTCCTTTGCCGGGCCGGCCGTGGCGAGCCGTGCCTTGGTTATGATTACGGGCTTGACGGGAACGTCCCGGTATCCGCCCTTCGTGGTGACCTCAACCTGAGCGATCTTGTCCACTACGTCCATGCCCTCGATCACCTTCCCAAAGACCGCGTAGCCGTACTTGTCGGGAGTCTCTCCGGTATGGTCGAGGCGTTTGTTATCGACCAGGTTGATGAAGAAATGGGAGCTGCCGCTCCCTATGTCGTTGGTTCTCGCCATTGAAAGCGTGCCGCGCAGGTTACTGAGGCCGTTCAGGGCTTCGTTCTTGATGCCGGGCTTCGCGGGCTTCTGCGACATAGCCTCGTTGATGCCGCCGGCCTGGAGCACGAAATTCTTCACTACCCGGTGGAAGGTGGTGCTGTCGAAATAACCTTCCTTAACGTATGAAAGGAAGTTGTCCGTTGAGATCGGAGCCTTGTCCTTGAAAAGCTCGATCCTTATGTTGCCGTAGCCGGTCTCGAGGACCACCACCGGATTGGCGCCGGCCTTGGGGCTGATCTTGGCCTCGACCGTGCCTTTGGCGTCTGCCGGGGCCTTGGTCTCCGGGGCGCTCTTGGTTTCTGCCGGGGGTGTCTTGGTGGTCTGATCGTCACCCGTCTGGGCTGTAGCGAAACCTGCCATGACAAACGAAAGTGCCAGGGCAATCAAGAGAAGCGCGTTCAATTTCATTCTCCCCTCCTTGCGAAGTAAACCAAAGAATTCTCGTAGATTGAGCGCCGAATGTCAAGTTGTTTGAGGGTAATAGAATGCGGCGTCCGGCGAGGGCGTGAAGGCGATGCGGGTGCGCCCCCGCAATTGCCGGGTGTCAGCCCCGGCGCTATGTTGATCCAGCCTGATGGGTCTTGAAAATGGATCGACCCGCAGTTATGCTTAGGTGTGGATGCAGCAGGTTGAGGAGGGGTTGAGGAGGACAGCGCATGTCGGCAGGAAGCGATATGGACATAACCTGTGCCTGCGGGCACAGCTTCAAGGCCTGGGTGTGGCAAAGCGCCAACATTACCGCAAGTCCCGACCTCCGCAAGTCGGTTCTCGACGGCACCATGAACCTGGTGCGGTGCCCTGCCTGCGGCGCGCGGTTTCACGTCGAGGTGCCGTTTCTCTATCACGATATGGAACAGGGTGAATGGATATGGGTATACCCGGCACACAGCGCAGAGGATACGGCCCATATAGAATCTGAGGTCATGGCGATGTGGGAGAGGATCAGTGCCACGATGCCGGCCAAGGTCAGAAACGCGATCACGGGCAGCTACAAGACGATGATACTCTTTGGAATGGATGCCTTGGTTGGCTATCTCAAGTCAAAGCAGGCCCAAGGCACAACCGGTCGCAATAGGATTGAGAAGGCTAATAGCTGAGGAAGAGTTTCCCCCACTTGGTATTGAGCGCCTGCTTGACCCTGCTCCTGCCGATGCAGTTGTACCAGTAGATGTCATGATAGATGATTGAAGCCGCATAGGACCACGGGGTTATTGCGGTGCGGAGCAGCAGCTTCTCAAGCGGCTTAAGCGGTCCCCAGTAGATCGCCCGCTGACCTCTGCTGGCGAAGGTACTGGTGGAGCACTTGAAGCCGAAGTTCAAGCCTGAGATGTCCTCCCCGACTACCTCGATCTCTCTGGGGTCTCCACACCCGAGGCCCTGCTCGTGAGCGAGTCTGATGAACTTGAGCTTGAGCGGGTCGAAACCCATTATCTTGGCCGCGATTGCATCTATCGCGACCTGATCGCTCGAAGCCAGAATCAGATCTTTTTCATAAGGCCGCATGCATCTGGGGCCGGGGCCGTCGCCGGCGAACGTGCCGTCCATCACCGCGAAAATGCCCGGGTGAATCTCCTGCTGAATAGCAAGCAGATCGACCAGGGTCTCGTGGATCACCGAATGGGTCCAGTGCCGCTTCTCATGAAGCAGCCCACCGAAAGCGTTTTTCATAGCTCCGGTCATGGTGGTGAAGACGTGTGTCTTCATCGTCGGAAGATGAATGATGCCCGAGCCGATCAAGCGCTTGGGTATATGGATGCCTTCCGGGTAGATCGAGTCGAGCACCAGCATCTTGTGCTTGGGTTCATACCGGACCCATTGCTCGCCCTCGTAAAGGTGGACGTTTCTGATCCCGTACTTGTCGAGCACCTGTTTGTGCTTGTTCGCGATCTCGCCCTTCCTGGCGCTGACGACCACGGTGCGGTTGTGGGCTCCGTAGATCTTCTCCTTAGGGT
Organism: Candidatus Eiseniibacteriota bacterium; assembly: GCA_043808325.1. Taxonomy (GTDB): domain Bacteria; phylum Arandabacterota; class Arandabacteria; order Arandabacterales; family Arandabacteraceae; genus JAZDEY01. The sequence continues at coordinate 50,217 of JAZDEY010000068.1, read as the reverse complement.
AACCGTCTGCCAGCAGGGTCTTGATGACGCCCTCCAGCTGCCAGGGAGTGGTCGATGTCGCGGGATACCAGTGATGCCAGGAGATGTTTATCTTGAGCGCCACCTCGCTATCCCGTGGCAGAGCCTCGGCGTAATCGGCCATCCGCATGAGACGCGAGAAATCCTCGAGAACGCTTTCGGGCTTGGTCTTGAGCACGGCGACCTTTGGCATCTGGCTTCCCCCAGTCTGACGCACGCTGAGCAACGGACCGGTCGAGCAAATGGTGCCGGAGGTCGGATTTGAACCGACATGAGCTGTAAGGCCCGGTGGATTTTGAGTCCACTGTGTCTGCCAGTTTCACCACTCCGGCACCCAACCAATAGTATTGCCGGGCTTCCCGGCTGTCAAGGGGGCTGCAGTCCGCGGCAGACCCTGGTTTGTTATTGACTCTAGACCGATCTCTGCTATATTGCTTGCAAAGACGATCGTGGTTTGGGTGGGGCTGTAGCTCAGTTGGGAGAGCATTTGTCTGGCAGACAAAGGGTCACGGGTTCGACTCCCGTCAGCTCCACCAGTTATTTTCCTTATGTTTGCCCGGCGATGATACCGGTATGACCGTAAACCATAATGATTGCCGCAGGGCAATGCACCCGCCTGAGATTGACAGCGTGTTGATTCCCCTTGTGGTCGGAGTCGCAGGCCATAGGGATCTCGTGCCGGAAACCATACCGGCGATTGAGGCGGCACTGCGCAAGGTATTTGAGGATCTTCGGCGGATGCACGACGGTTCGCCCATGATTGTGCTCTCGGCCCTGGCAGAGGGAGCAGACAGGGTCGTGGCCAGGATAGCCCTGGAATTCGATGCCAAGCTGGTGGTTACGTTTCCAATGCCGATCGCGCAATACCGGCACGATTTCGGAACCCCTGAGTCTCAAACCGAATTCGACGACTTGCTCGGTAGTGCGGCGCATAGCTTCGAGCTACCGTTGGTCGAAGGCAATACGCCGGCCGATATCGCCGCGCCCGGAATGCCCCGCGATATGCAGTACGGCCGCCTGGGTGACTACATTGCGCGCCACTCCCAGATCTTGATTGCCTTGTGGGACGGCGTCGACCTGGGAAAGAGCGGCGGGACAGGGCACGTCATAAGACTCAGGCGCTTCGGCCTTCCAGACGCATTTGCCGAGCGGCCGAATTCGCTTCACCAACCTGAGGGCGGGCTGACGTATCACCTCATGGTACCGAGACTCAGCAACCCTGAACCGGCGCGTGATCTGTACTCGGTCACGATACTATATCCGGAGGACTGGGGAAGCGAAGCGCACGCCGCGGAGCTCTATCGGGGGATCGCCAGGGAGACCAGCATCTATAACAGAGACGTCAGGGGTCTTCACCCCAAGCTGAGGGGCGAGATTGATGGCAACAAGCGCCGGGCGGTGCCGCCGCAACATGCGGACCTCCTGGGGGAACCTTGCGCCGGGCTTCTGAGTTGCTATGCTGTTGCCGATACTCTGGCTTCGAGGTACAGGACTCGGAGAGTACGGACGATAAGAGCCCTGTTCTTGATAGTCTTGGCGGCTTTTGTCATCCTGCAGCTCAATGCTGAAACATACCGTTCCCCCGGTCTTCTCCTTCTTTATCCGTTGATCCTGGCCCTGGGTTGGGTCTGGTATTCGGCCGCGAGAGGCGCCGGCTATGAGACCAAACACGAGGATTATAGAGCCCTGGCCGAAGCGATGCGGGTTCAGCTCTTCTGGGGGCTTGCGGCAATCGACCAGAATGTGTCGGATCATTATCTCCTGAAACACAGGGGAGAGCTCCAATGGATTCGTTTCGCGGTAAGGGGCTGGACCCTGCCATGCTGGCCCCGCGTCAGCCCTGCGGCCGATCGTCTGAGGATTGTTGCGGACTGCTGGGTGGCCGGGCAGAGAGATTTCTTCGAGAGGAAGACTCCCGCCAATGCGCTGGGATTCGGGAGACTCAAGTCTCTGAGCAATTGGCTGTTTCTTGCGAGTGGGGTGCTCGCCTTGCTCCCGTTCGGACTGTGGCGGTCCTGGTCATTTTTCGCCGGACCTGCGAGTTATCCCATCGGGAGCATCTACCGTATCACGGTGGTCGCAATCGGGATGCTGCTGGCTGCGGCTGCGGCCTTGTACGGATACGCCGAGAAGACCGTGCTGTCGGAACAGGCCAGACAATACGGGCGGATGGCCCCGGTGTTCAGGTACGCGCACACACGGCTGGTTGACCTGCTGGCGAGAGGCGATCTCGCGCGGGCTCAGGCGATTCTCCTGGAGCTGGGAAAGGAAGCCCTGGCGGAAAACGCCGACTGGCTGCTCCTGCATCGAGCTCAGCCCCTGGAGGTACCGAGACCGTAGTATGGTGTTATGGTATTCGAGGAGAACTGATTTCGCGGAGCGGGCACGGAGACGTGAGATGGAGGGACCGGCAGGTTGAAGGACCAGTTGGACAAGCAGTCGGTTAGAGTGGCCTTTAAGCCCGACTCCAAAGAGGCCTGGGTGGTCTCGGGATCCACGGTCAAGGATGCGCTGTTTGCGGCCTCAATCCCGATCTCGATGCCCTGCGGCGGTCACGGCAGATGCGGCCGGTGCCTCGTCTACGTCAAGGGCAAGGTCGCAAAGCCTGCCGAGGAAGAAAAACGCAAGCTTCCGTCGTGCCCTAGAGGAGGGCGGCTCGCCTGCTTCGCGAGGATTGAAGGCGATGTGGTGGTCACGATCCCACCCTCATCGCGGATCTCCATCCAAAGAATCGCGGCGCGGGGTGTGACCTCAGGTTCCTATCGATTCCGCCCCAGCATCATCAAGGTCTTCTTGGGCAAGCGAAGACGAGACTCGATGCGTGTTCTGGAAGATGACTATGGGATCAGCGTCGAAGATATAGCCCTCAGCATGACCGATCCCGGCCTGATGGATGCGGCTCTTCGCACGGACCACCAGTGGAGACTTGGCCTTCACTCCAATGCGACGGTGGTTGCGATCAAGGACGAAATTGTCGGTTTTGAGGCGGGGGACACGTCTCGGCAGTGCTACGGTATCGCGGTCGATGTGGGAACCAATACGGTGGTGTGCTCCCTTGTCGACCTCGCGACCGGCAGGGAGCTTGGGGTGGCATCAACAATCAATCCCCAGGTTGCGCACGGGGACGATGTTATCTCGCGCATCAGATTCTCGAAGAGGCCGGGCGGGCTCGAGATGCTGCACCTGGAGATCGTAAACCTGGTCAATGGCCTCATCGATGAGCTCGTTCGCAAGCTCAGAGTCGATCGAGGGATGATCTATATTTGCAGTGCCGTCGGTAACACGGCGATGCAACACATCCTGGTGGGCTTGTCTCCTGCTGATCTCGGGGTCGCTCCGTATAGGGCGCGGATCGTCTCTTCAACGGAGACGCTTGCGTCACGAATAGGTATCAAGGCCCATCCCCACTGCCGGCTGGTGATGCCTCCCGTGATAGGCGGCTTCGTGGGGGGAGACTTGGTGGCCCTGATCGTTTCGCAGTCTCTTCATAAGCGTAAGCGGCCGGTTGTGGCCGTGGACCTTGGGACCAACGGCGAGATCGTGCTTGCGTGGTGTGGCAGGATTGCCGCGTGCTCGACTGCCGCCGGCCCGGCCTTCGAGGGTGAGCGCATAAGCGCCGGGGTACGGGCCATAGCCGGTGCAATTGAGGATGTGAAGATAAGCCGGGGTGGTGTGGTGCTCAAGTGCATCGGCGGCGGGAGTCCGGTGGGATTGTGCGGCTCGGGGCTGCTGGCGGCGGTCGCCGAGATGGTGCGCGTCGGCGTGATCGAGCCCACAGGCAGGATGAGAACAAGGGAGGAAGTCAGGAACCCGGCCCTTGCCGAGAGGATTCTCGAGAGCGAGCGCGGGCGTGAATTCACGCTGTGCCGCAAGCCGCTGATTACCTTGAGGCAAGGTGACGTGCGGGAGGTTCAGCTTGGCAAGGCAGCCCTGAGCGCGGGCATCAGGGTGCTCACGAACGCCGTTGGGGTCAGGATGAATGAGATCAGTGAGGTTCTGATCGCCGGGAGTTTCGGTTCGGCCCTCAAGCCCGCAAGCATCCGGGCGATCGGACTGGTTCCTCCGGACGTCAAGGCAAGGATCAGAGTGATAGGCAACTCAGCGATTGAAGGGGCCAAGATCTTGTTGGTCTCAGACCGGGCTCGCCGTGACGCAAAGGAGATCGCCGCAAGTGCGGAGCATGTCGAGCTTTTCTCACGCCCCGAATTCAAAGACGAATTCTACGGCTCCATGGGGTTTCCCCATCTGCGGCGCTGATCCCGGCCCTCTTCCATTGGGAAGGGCTTGCCTCGGGAGCTGCCCCGCAGAGGCCAATGGAATCTTTAGACTGAGGAATTAATCCCACCTGATTGGGGGGTTTGCCCCAAATTGCGGGCAGCGCGCTCGCCCACGACGCCGGCATTCCCGATCCGTCCCAAGCGATAGCCCGCGGCGCGCGATCCGCAACTCCGTAGTTGTCAACTCATTAGTCTGCCGATTGCGTGGATCGGGGCCTCAGCCGTGAACCCGGGGAACTTCTCGGAAATGATGGCATAGCGATTGCACATTGACTTGAGCGACAACTGAATAGACAGCGCAAATGGAGTTCCCTGCTATGCTCGTGATCTGCCAGGTCGTGGGCTGATCTCCTAAGAAAATGAGCGACGAGTTTCACGATTGCCTCGCGCACGGCATTGCAGTGGGGAACTCCACTTGTGCTTGCCAGCCAGATCATTCCGATTGACACCCTCCGAATCAATCTGTTACCTTCTTCGCATTGTGCAGCAAGACCGCGGGCCGCTCCTGCGGTTACCCCCGGCCACCGAGGTTCCGAGCCGATGGAAGACCTTGACATAGGAAGACTGACCGATGAGATCGCCCGGCGCGTCAAGGCAAGGATTGGCCAACATGACCTTGAAGGCAAGATTATTGTCCCCCTCGGAGTGTCCGGCCGTCACTTGCACCTCACGCGGGAGGTGCTCGAAGGCCTCTTCGGCAAGGGCTTCGAACTCGGGGTTGACCGCCCCTTGACCCAGGTGGGCGAGTTTGCTGCCCGTGAGACCGTGACCCTGGTAGGACCAAACGGCCGAGCCATAGAGAGGGTGCGCCTTCTAGGGCCCTTGCGGCGATTCACCCAGGTCGAGCTTGCGCGCAGTGACGGCCTGAGGCTTGGGATTGATCTGCCGGTGAGAAGAACCGGGGATCTCGAGGGTACCCCGGGGGTCACAGTTGTCGGTCCAGCCGGTACCGTGGTTCTCAGAGAGGGAGCGATCCGCACCACCCGTCATGTACACATGAGCAGCGACGATGCTGCCAGATTCGGACTCCGAGACGGTCAGGTGATGAGAGCTCGAGTGGCAGGAGTGAGGGCAGTGACCTTCGAGAACGTTATCATCAGAGCAGGCGATGGATTTGTGCTTGACTTTCACGTAGATACTGACGATGCTAACGCTTCCGGGGTAGATACAGGCTGTTTTGCTGAGATCATAGTGTAGCACATGGTGTAAGCTGAGGAGGTGGTTTGCCTTGCCGGAGGCTCTTGGCAAGATAGAAACCAAGGGTTTTGTGGCTGCCGTGGAAGCTGCGGATGCGATGGTCAAGACGGCGCAGGTCCAGCTGACGAAGTATGAGAAGATCGGGGGCGGCTACGTTACGGTTCTGGTGCGTGGAGATGTCGGAGCGGTCATGGCAGCTGTTGAGGCGGGTGCCAGAGCGGCCCAGAAGGTCGGCGAACTTGTGAGTGCTCACGTTATCCCGAGACCCGACGAAGCTCTTGAAGATACGATGCTCACCCAGGACTGACCGGAGGAGCCGGATTCGGGCACCCGGATCCATCAGATGATCGCTGACGACTGTTCAAAGAAGGGGGTTAAGCAAATTGGCTGAAACAGGAGACGGCATATACCGAGAAGCTTTGGGGCTGATCGAAACCAGGGGTTTTGTGGCAATGGTCGAGGCCTCCGACGCGATGGTCAAGGCAGCCAAGGTTACGCTGGTTCACTACGAGAAAATCGGCGGCGGTTACGTCACTGCGATCGTCCGTGGTGACGTGGCGGCGGTCAAGGCCGCTACCGATGCGGGCGGGGCGGCTGCAAGCAAGGTGGGTGAGCTGGTGTCGGTGCACGTGATCCCGAGGCCACATACCAATCTTGAAGACGTGCTTCCAATAGGCAAGATGCAGAAGGGGAAGTAACCGTAGGCAACGCGGCGGACGGAGAAGCCTGAAGCGGAGGAAGCATTGCTAGTCGGTGAAGTTGTCGGTACCCTTGTCGCCACGAGGAAAGAAGAGCGACTGAGAGGCCTCAAACTTCTTATAGTTAAGATCGTCAATATGGACCTCAAACCCACCGGCCAGTCCATGGTCTGTGCTGACGCGGTCGGCGCAGGCTACGGCGAGATCGTGCTGTGTGCCCAGGGGAGTTCGGCTCGATTGACCGACAAGACCAAGGAGACTCCTGTTGACGCGGTGATCTGCGGAGTGGTCGATACGATCGAACTGATGGGCAAAGTGGTCTATGAGAAGTATGCTTGATGAGCGAACCATAGGCTCGATTGTCGAGGAGGTCCTCAAGAAACTAAGAACCCAAGGTTTGGGAGTCCCTTCCTCACCCTCGTCCTCACTGTCCGGAAAGCGCGGCGCATTCGGCTCGATTGAGACGGCAATTGACGAGGCCGAGAAAGCTCAGCGGGGACTTGTAGATCTGCCGCTCGAGGCGCGCGGAAGAATGATTGAGGCGATGCGCCGGGCGGCATGTGAGCACGCCGAGGAACTCTCGCGGATGGCGCTTGAGGAGACCGGCCTCGGCAGGCTTGAAGACAAGGTAAAGAAGAACCTGCTTGCCGCCACCAGAACCCCCGGCGTGGAAGACCTGAAACCGGATGCGGTCTCAGGCGATCATGGCCTTACGATACTTGAGAGGGCGCCTTACGGCCTGATAGGCTCCATCACTCCCTCAACCAATCCTTCGGAGACCGTCATCAATAACGCGATCGGCATGGTCGCGGGCGGTAACTCGGTCGTCTTCAATCCGCATCCGAGCGCCAGGCTGACCACGTTACGGACGATCGAACTCTTGAATTCGGCGATCCAGTCCGAAGGCGGCCCGCCGAATGTTCTTGCATCAATTGAAGAGCCGAGCATTGAATCCGCACAGGCTCTGATGAAGCATCCCAAGGTGAGGCTGCTTGTGGTGACCGGGGGAGGAGCGGTTGTGAGAGAGGCGATGAAGTCCGGCAAGAAAGTGATCGCGGCCGGGCCCGGAAACCCTCCGGTCGTGGTAGACGAGACCGCCGATCTTGACAGCGCCGGGCGGCACATCGTCGATGGCGCCTCGCTGGACAACAACATAGTCTGCATCTGCGAGAAGGAAGTGCTGGCGGTCGGGACCATAACCGACCAACTTAAGCGCAAGATGGCCGACAGTGGAGCGATTGAGATCAAGGGTGGGGACATCGACAGACTGCGCGCGCTTATCATAAAGGAAGACCGGGGCCCCAGCAGGCATGCCGTGACCAATCGCAAATTCGTCGGCAAGGATGCGTCGCACTTCTTGCGGGCGATTGGCGTCAAGAGTGAGACGCAAGCCAGACTGATAATCTGCGAGACGCCGCTTTCGCACGCTTTCGTGTGGACCGAGCTTTTAATGCCCGTGCTTCCGGTTGTGAGGGTCGGCGACGTCGACCAGGGCATCAGGGCGGCCAAGGAAGTGGAGCAGGGTTTCGGCCATTCGGCGATGATGCATTCGACCAACATAACCAAACTTTCGCAGATGGCCCGGTCGATCGAGACCACGATATTCGTGAAAAATGGGCCCTGCTATGCCGGGCTCGGTTTCGGTGGCGAAGGTTACACCAGCTTTACGATTGCGAGTCCCACAGGTGAGGGGCTTACCTCTGCGCGCACGTTCACCCGGATGAGGAAATGCGTGCTGGTTGACTATTTCAGGATTGTCTGAGGTCGCTTCGATTGGCTAAGGATTTCCCGTTCTCCAAGCATGAGATCGTGACCAAGATTTTCGAAGCCGGAGTTGTGGGCGCGGGGGGTGCGGGGTTTCCCACCCACGTCAAGGCCCGGGCCAAGGCCGACATCGTGATTGCCAACGGTTGCGAATGCGAGCCCTTGGTCCAGTCGGACAAGCACGTGCTTGCCGGTGCGCCGGAGGAGGTGCTGGAAGGGGTCGCGATAATGATGCTCGCGACCGGTGCGTCGCGCGGCTACATTGCAGTCCGGGAATCCTATGGCGACATATTCGAATCTCTGACCAGGGCCGCGAAGGGCGCCTCGGGGATCGAGGTGGTCGCAGTTCCGGACAACTACCCCGCGGGCGACGAGCATCTGCTTGTCTACGAGCTCACCGGCCGGGTGATACCGCAGGGTGGAATCCCGCCTGATGTCGGGGTGGTCGTGTCCAATGTCAACACTCTGGCCAATGTCAAACGCGCCCTGGGCGGCACGCCGGTTACCACGCGCGTCTTGTCGGTGTGCGGGGATCTCGCTCGGCCCGGGATTTTCGAGGTGCCTTTGGGGACTTCGGTCGGGGATGTGCTCACGCTCACGGGGAACGCCGCGGGCCTTGATGCCAAGGGGATTCTGCTCTCAGGCGTGATGATGGGTGAGTTGTGTGAAGACTTGTCGAGGCCCGTGGACAAGCGTGTGGGAGCCGTCATTTTGCTGCCTCGATCGAACGAGGTGATCGTGAGAAAATCGCTCCCGGTTGAGACGATTGTAAGACGTGCTGCCTCGGTATGCTGCCAGTGTACCTTCTGTACCGAGCTCTGTCCGCGGCACTTGATGGGCCACGCCATAACGCCGCACAAGATCATGCGCTCGGTGGGGTGGACGCGGGTATTTACCCCCGACATCGCCGGAGCGGTCTTCTGTTCGGGTTGCGGGCTGTGCGGGGTCTACGTGTGTCCGATGCTGCTTTCGCCGGACCGGATAAGCTTCAGAGTCCGGGCCGAGATGGCGAAACGCGGAATCAAAGTTGCGCAGGATACGGTGCGTGGAGTGGAAAGAGTGCGGCCGCACAGGCTGGTGCCTCACAGGAGGATCGTGGAGAGGACCGGGCTGGCACCCTATGAGCGGGACATCGAATTCGTCGGGACGGTCGAGCCCGAGTCGGTCAGGATTCCGCTCCTGCAGCATACGGGTGTCGCGGCAAGACCCAGGGTCAAGCTTGGCGATGGCGTGAGGAAGGGCCGTCTTATAGCGGACGTCACCCAGAGTGAGATCGGGGCCAATGTTCACGCAAGCATAGACGGGGTGGTGACGGGCATCAATCATAACATCACTATCGAGAAGAAGTAGATCGGAAGCCAGATGAACGGTAAGATAGAAGCGATAGGCTTGGTCGAACTCAATAGCATCGCCCAGGGGATCGCAACCTGTGACGAGATGGTCAAGGTTGCGCCGGTCACCTTGATGCTTGCCATGACCATTTGTCCGGGCAAGTACATAACGCTTGTCGGGGGAGATGTCTCATCGGTGAGTTCGTCGGTGGCTCGCGGCGTCGAGGTGGGCGCCGAATTTGTGGTCGATAGCCTCTTCATTCCTAATATTCATGAACAGGTTTTTCCTGCGATAATGGGGACCGGCGTGCCGAAGGACATACGATCCCTGGGCGTGATCGAGACTTTCTCGGTCGCCTCGGCGATAATTGCGGGTGACGGTGCGGCGAAGGCCGCGAAGATCGAACTGATCGAGCTCAGGCTTGCGCAGGGATTGGCAGGGAAGTCATTCGTCACTTTGACCGGCGACGTGAGCGACGTCGCCGCGGGGGTACGCGCCGGTGTAGAGCTGATAAGAGACCGCGGCACGCTGGTGAAGGACGTGGTGATCCCTCGGCCGCACAACGATCTTAAACAGAAGATGGGTTAGATCGTGCACATAGCAAAGGTGATAGGCACGCTGGTCGCTACGCGCAAGGTGGAGTCCCTGACCGGACAGAAGCTGCTGGTGATCCAGCCCCTCAGTCCCGAAGGGAAAGAATCCGGGAGGCCGATCGTTGCGATCGACATCGTGAGGGCAGGTCCGGGCGACCTTGTGTACTTCGTGCGGGGCCGCGAGGCGGCCAATGCGATCGACGAGAAATTCAATCCGGCGGACGCTGCGATCATGGGCATTGTGGATCGCGTCGATCTGTAGAGAACGGTTTGTGAGCCATGTATATCGGAAAAGTGATCGGCGATGTAGTCTCATCGGTCAAACACGATTCCCTCAGGTGTCACAAGATTCTGATCGTCCAGCCGCTCGAGCCCGACGGTAAGCCTCAGGGTGAACCGATACTTGCGATCGACATGGTGGACTCCGGTACCGGCGACACCGTTCTGATTGTCGACCAGGGCACCGCTGCGCGGACGGTGCTCGCCATGGAATATCCCACCATAAGGACTCTGATTCTTGGCGTGGTCGACCGGATCGATCTCGGTCAGGGCGAGGGCGGATGAGACGGCTGATTCCGCCCGATGAGGCTGCAGAGAGCATTCTTCACGTCGGCCGCCGCATGTACGAGCGCGGCTATGTTGCCTCAAACGACGGTAACGTAAGCGTCCGAATCTCAGCCGACCGGCTGCTGACTACCCCAACGGGCATAAGCAAAGGCTTCATGGCCAAGAGCGACCTTGTCGTGGTCGATATGAAGGGGGATAAGGTCAGCGGCAAGCGTGAAGCCACCTCCGAGATCAAGATGCACCTCAAGGCCTACCACCTCAGGGATGACATACGCGCGGTTGTCCACGCCCACCCGCCTTATGCCACGGCCTTCGCGGTTGCGGGAATCCCGTTGGCCCAATGTGTGCTGCCCGAGGTAGTGGTTACGATCGGTTCGGTGCCGCTTGCCGAATACGCGACACCCTCGACCGAGGAGGTCGCAGAGTCCGTTGCCCAGGTGGTGACCAGGTGTGATGCCTTTCTCCTTAAGAACCACGGTGTGATGACGGTTGGACCGGACCTCTTGAATGCTTATCATAAGCTTGAGACGGTCGAGCATTTCGCCGAGATTGCCTTCATAGCGCGCCATCTGGGCGGTGTGAGCCCGTTGGCGCACGAAGACGTGATGAAGTTGCTTGCGGTCCGGGACAAGTTGGGGATCAAGGGTGCCTACCCCGGTTGCCGGGAGTGTGGCGCTTGCCTGCCTCGCGGGGAGATGGATCAGGCGGGCTTGGTGAAAGCCATAGTTGAAGAAGTGGTGAACGCACTCAGGGAAGGCAGGCCGAAGTAAGACATACAGGGAGCAAGTGATAGCGAAATAACCGAAATCAGGGGAAGGCCAAAATGCGATGGAGTGAGTTTTTTCTACCGACGGTCAAGGAGACGCCGTCCGAAGCCGAGATCATAAGCCACAAGCTGATGCTCAGGGCCGGACTGATAAGGAAGCTTTCTGCAGGCGTGTACAACCTTCTGCCGCTCGGACTCAGGGTGTCCAAGAAGGTCGAGAACATAGTGCGCGAGGAGATCAATCGCGTCGGGGGCCTGGAGATTCTGATGCCCGTCTTGAGCCCCGCCGAGCTGTGGATCGAGAGCGGCAGGTGGGATGTCTACGGCAAGGAACTGATGAGGCTGAAGGACCGGCATGATCGCTTCTTTGCGCTGGGCCCGACTCATGAAGAGGTCGTGACCGACATCGTGAGAAGGGACGTCAGGTCCTATCGGCAGCTGCCGCTTATGCTCTACCAGATTCAAACCAAGTTTCGGGATGAGGTAAGACCGCGCTTCGGGGTAGTGAGGGCCAGGGAATTCATCATGAAGGACGCCTATAGCTTCCATCGTGACGAAGCCTGTCTTCAGAAAACCTACGACCGGATGCATGAGGCCTATACCAGAATCTTCAAGCGTTGCGGCCTGCGGTTCGGATCGGTGGAGGCCGACTCAGGGGCAATAGGCGGCGACGTGACCCACGAATTCATGGTCTTCGCTGAGACCGGCGAGTCTCAGGTGTTTGCCTGTGACTGCGGTTACGCCGCTACCAGCGACCGGGCCGAGGGTGAGCCTCGCACCTACCAGGGCGAGAATGCCGCCCGACCGATGGAGAAGGTCAGTACGCCCAACATGAAAACGATTGAGGAGGTTACGGCTTTCCTGGGCAGACAGCCCTGGGAATTGGTGAAGACCATAATCTATAACGCCGATGGCAAGTACGTCGCAGTCTTGATACGAGGCGACCGGGAAATAAACGAGACCAAGCTTGCGAAGGTGCTCGGCGGCGCCGGTCTTGCGATGGCTACCCCCGAGGAGATCGAAAGCCTTACCGGCGGCCCCCTGGGGTTCTCGGGGCCGGTCGGACTAAAGGATGTACGGATCGTGGCGGACAGCACCGTCCCGGCAATGTTCAACATGGTCGTGGGCGCCAACCAACGTGACGCTCACCTGGTCAATGTGAACCTGGGGCGTGATTTCTCGGTCGGCGAAGTGCACGACCTCCTGCTTGTCGTCGAGGGAGACATCTGCAAGCGCTGCGGGCAGCCGCTTTCTACGTGGCGTGGAATCGAGGTGGGCCAGATCTTCAAGCTGGGAACCAAGTACTCCGACAAGATGAAGGCTTACTACCGGGATGAACATGGCAACGAGAAGCCCTTTGTGATGGGATGCTACGGCATAGGCATAACCCGGACGGTTGCCGCGGCAGTCGAACAGCACAATGACAAGGACGGCATCGCCTGGCCCGTGAGCATCGCGCCCTTCGAAGTCCATGTGCTGCCGACCAACGTTTCCGACAGCGACCTCAGGGATACGGCCGAAGCTATCTACGCAGGCCTTATGGAACGCAGGGCTGAGGCGCTGATCGATGATCGTGATGAGAGACCCGGCACCAAGTTCAAGGACGCCGATCTTGTCGGAATTCCCTTCCGGGTGACCGTGGGGGAGAAGGCGGGCAAGGAGGGCAAGGTCGAGATCCGGACCAGGAAGACCGGCGAAACGGTGAAGGTCGCCCGCGACACTGCGGTCGAGGCGACCCTTAAGATCGTCGAAGAGGAGAAGCGCAAGCTCGCCCTTTAGAGGCCTTGATTTCTAGCTGGGACGAGCCTTTGCACGTTTGGCAAGCCTTGACTTGAGCCGCGCCGCAGTGCGCCAGTGAATCACACGCTTCTTGGCCGCACGGTCGATGATCGATGAAGTCGCGGGCATGAGTTTTGCAGCATCCTCCGGGTTCGAGGTCTGCCTGACCCTCTTAGCTGCGGTCTTCACGGCGGACTTGTCGGCCTTGTTGCGGAGTTTCTTCTTCTTGTCCTGCCTGATGCGCTTGATTGCCGATTTGTGATGTGACAACTTCCGAACCTCCTTGGGACCTTCGGGTTAACCTCGGAATCTCCAGATCTCCAGGTCGTTGCGACTCGGTCAATATAACATCGGCCGATTGGCCTGTCAACTAGTTCCGCCGGGGATCGATCGGCCCGGGCCGAGCCTTGGGCGCAGATTCCTTCTGGCTCTCCCGGTAAGCGCGGATGTAGTTGTAGGCTCGAATATAGTCAATAACCGGGTAGAGGAGACTGCCCAGCCACTTGAATCCGTAAACGGAGCGGGCGACGCGGTAGAATGGTGGCGTAAGTGCGATCCTGAGTATCATCTTCCGTACACTGACGAGCGGGCACTCTCTGCCGATTCTCACCGGCTCGGCCAGGTCAAGCCTGATCACTTGCCTGATCTGTGGATGGGCGGCCACCAGCAGCGGGACGCTGTATCTACCGTACTCTTGCATCTTGCCGATCATGTCGTCGATATCAGGGGGATGATGGTGGTAGGATATGGCGCCCTCCGCGAATACCAGATCGGCCCCGGCCTCGCCGAACTTCATCCCGAGATCTTGGTCCTCGCCATACTTGGAGATCGATTCATCGAACATGCCTATCCTGGTGAAGAGCTCTCTTGAGACCGAGACATTGCCGGTTCGCACGCACTTGGGATGGATCCTTGCCCTTGACTTGAGCTTGTGTACGCCCTGCCGCTCCACGTAGCGTGCAAGCGGATCGTTGCTATACTCCGGTGCGCTGAGGACGTTGCCGATCACAACGGTCATAACGTCCCCGTGGGCGGCCATGTGCCGCTCCAGGAAGTCCTCGACAACGGTCATGTCGTCATCCACGAATATGAGGACATCTCCCTTGGAGTTACGGACGCCCTCGTTTCTCGCGAAGGCCCGCCCCCGGCTCTGAGGAAGATCGATCACCTTGACTGAAATATCGCTGAATTCGACCTCCAGCATGCTCAAGTCACCTGCGGAGCCGTCGTTCACGACGATCACTTCGAAAGCGCGTGCGGTCTTCTGGTGCGACAAAGATTCGAGGAGATTGCGCAGGAGATCGGGCCGTCGGTGCGTCGGAATCACTATGCTGGCTGCATTGGCTGTCATTGAAGTCAGAACCAACCTCCCCCACGCGCCAATATATCAGGGGCGGTGGGGCCTGTCAACGAGCGAGAAGCGATGCCTTTTCCTTTGATGAGTGCGGCGCCTTTTGCTACACTGCTTTGCCGAGGTTAGAGAATGTCGAGCACTACCAAGGAAAGAATCGCAAAGTCGGCGGGCCGCATAGGCGGCATGACGCTCGTGAGCCGCCTACTGGGGATCGCGCGGGACAGCATTTTCGCTGCCTATTTCGGCACGACCTATCTGGCGGATGCCTTCAACATCGCTTTTCTGATTCCCAATTTTCTGCGGCGCATATTCGGTGAGGGCATGCTCAATGCGTCCTACGTGCCGGTCTACACTCATTATCTGCACAAGGAAGGCAAGCCGGCCGCGGTCGATCTTGCAGCAAAGACCTTCTCCGTGATGATCGTGCTGCTTCTCGCAGTCACTGTTCTTGGCATCGCCTTCTCGGGGCCGATCGTCAGAGCCTACGCCTATGGTTGGCGGAACTCCCCTGAGAGTTTCGCGCTTACCATAAAGCTGACCAGGGTGATGTTTCCGTACGTGTTCTTTGTGGGTCTGGCATCCCTGGCAGCGGGGACCCTAAACAGCCTGGGCTACTTCGCAATCCCCGCGTTCTCGCCGGCGCTCCTTAACATAGCCTTCATTGCAACCTCCTTCACCTTTATGCGCCTGGTAACGGGCTCACAGGAGTCGATGATAACCGTTTTCTCTTTGGGGGCGATCGTGGGAGGGGCGCTGCAGCTGTTTGTGCAGTTGCCGCAGCTGAAGAGAACCGGCCACCGGCTGAGATTCGTTCCGGATTTCAAAGACGCCGGTGTGCGCTGGATCGGCAAGCTGATGGGGCCGAGTCTGTTTGTATTCGCTTTTACCCAGGTCAACACTCTGGTTGACAGTTTCCTGGCGACATTTCTGCCGGTCGGGAGCGTCACCGCCCTGCGGCTGGGCAACAGGATAGCGATTCAGCCGCTTGGCGTCTTCGCCATCGCGATCACCACCGCGACCCTGCCGATGCTTTCGGAACATGCGGCCAAGGATGACCGTACCAGGCTTGTTGATGACTTCGCCTTCTCGGTGAAGCTGATTCTGGCGTTCCTGATACCCTCAACCGTCGGCATGATCGTGCTGGCAAAACCGATCGTCCGCGTACTCTTCGAGCGCGGCGAGTTCACGGCAGCAAGGTCGACGCCGATGACCGTCGACGCGATGGTCTATTACGCGATCGGGCTCTTTGCCTACGGCGGAGTCAAGGCCGTGGTGCAGGCCTTCTATTCGATGAAAGACACCGTGACCCCGATGAAGATCTCGATAGCGACCGTGATTCTCAATGTGGTCCTGAATGTGATCCTGATGCGCCCCTTCGGCCTGAGGGGACTAGCGGTTTCGACCTCAATCTCGTCGATCGTCTCCTTCGTGCTCCTCACGACAATCCTCAAACGTAAGATGGGAGACATCCGGGGAGGTGAGATCTGGGTGGCCACCTTCAAGATACTGGCGGCGTCGGCGGCAATGGGTGTGGTGATGTACCTGCTTGCCCGTCAGTTGGAACCCCGGGCCACGAACCTGTTTGGAGAGATCGTTCAAGTCGGTGTTGCATCGGCCGCCGGCTTCGGCGCTTTCCTGCTTGTTGCCTTTTCTCTACGAGCTGGAGAGGTTATGTTTCTCTTAGGGCTGGTCGCAAAGAGGCTGGGTGGCAATGCCAGAACGAAACCTGGAAGCCAAGATAAATAGCCTGCCGGACTGCTCCGGGGTCTACACCTTCAAGGATGCCCGCGGCAAGATCATCTATGTGGGCAAGGCCAAGTCACTGAGAGCCAGGGTTCGGTCCTATTTTCGCGATGATCAGTCGCTCGCCCCGAGGACCGCTGCCCTTGTCAAGAGGATCCGCGGGCTGGATTTCATCGTCACGGCCTCCGAGGTCGATGCACTTGTGCTCGAGTGCAATCTGATCAAGCACTATAGACCGCGCTACAACGTGAGCCTGAAGGATGACAAGAAATTCCCTTACATAAAGGTGACAACCCGGGAGGCTTTCCCTTCGATCTCGGCAACGAGAAACCTCGCCGACCATAACGCAAGATACTTCGGTCCCTACACCGATGCGCGGGCAATGCGGCGAAGCCTCAAGGTGTTGACCGAGGTCTTCCCGATACGGACCTGCAAGCGCGGTCTCCCCTTGAAGCACCCGGACCGCGGGTGCCTCAACTATCATATCGGGAGGTGCCTTGGGCCGTGCCGCGGAGAGTTGAGCAGTGAAGCCTATAAGAGGGTGAGCCAGCAGGTGTGCCAATATCTCTCGGGCAAAATGTCAGAGCTGGCGCGCCAGCTCAAGGCCAAGATGGAGAGCGAGGCCGCTAATCTGCGGTTCGAGGAAGCGGCGCGCCTGCGCGACCGTCTGACTGCCCTCGAACGGATCGCCCAGAAACAGATCGTGGTCTCGACCGATTGGAAGGACAGGGATGTGATCGCGGTTCGGACCGGGAGAGAGGAAGCTGTGGGCGTCGTGCTCAAAGTCAGGGAAGGCAGACTTGTCGGCAAGGAGGTCTACCGGCTGGGTTTTGAGGGCGAGCCGGCCAGAGATGAGATCCTGACCTCCTTTCTCGAGCAGTACCTGAGTCTTGCCACCGACGTGCCCGGCGAGATACTGCTGGAGAAGCTGCCTCGTGAGATTCCTCTGATTGAGCGGTGGCTCGAGGAGAAGACCGCCGAGCGCATTCGCGTGACCAGCCCGAAGAGCGGCAAGGGCAGGGAGCTTGTCACAATGGCCGGCAATAATGCCCAGTTGCGGCTCACGCAGGCCCAGGTGGAAAAGCCGGGGCCGCGGATAGCGAACTCAGTAAAGGAATTGGCCAAGTGGCTGAATCTTGCAGCTCTGCCGGAGACAATTGAGGCTTTTGACATCTCGACTACTCAGGGAACACAGCCGGTTGGTTCCAGGGTCTTCTTCAAGAATGCCCGTCCGGTCAAGAGTCTCTACCGCCACTATGCCGTCAAGACCGTTCAGGGCCAGGACGATTTCGCGATGATGCACGAGGTCCTGGAGCGCAGCTGGTCTCACGTTATGGCGGGGGAAGAGGAGAGTCCCGACTTGGTGCTGATCGATGGCGGAAGAGGCCAGGTCTCGAGCGCGGTGCAGGGTATGCTTGACGCCGGGGCCGAGCGGAGCCAGATGCCGCCGGTGGTCGGTATCGCCAAGCGTCTCGACGAATTGTACTTTCCTGATCGGCCGGAGCCTGTGCAGATACCGCATGCGTCGTCGGCGCTGCGGCTCGTCCAGAGGATAAGAGACGAGGCCCACCGGTTTGCGATCACCTACCATCGCAAGGTCAGAGATCGACACGGCACGCAATCGGTGCTTGGCACGGTACCGGGCATAGGGCCGGTGCTTACGCGCCGCTTGCTTGAGACCTTCGGTTCACTTGAGGGGATGAAAGGTGTGGTGGTCGGTGATATAGTGAAGGTAAGGGGCATGAGTTCAAAGAAAGCCGAAGCGCTGGTGGAGGAATTGAGACGGGTTGAGGCCGAGGACAGAACGAGAATCAGGCGGGGTGTTGGGACCAACTAGGCAGTGAGGTCGAGGTGATGCTTGTAATAAGCTACGGCGAGGTCTCCACAAGGCTGGGAAACATCTGGCTGGGGAGCACCTCGAAGGGGCTCTTCTGCCTCAACATAGGAGCGGTTGACGCCGAAGGGCTCCAGGGTTTCTTTGCGGGTGGGAGGCAGGTGGCCTTTCGCCAGGGGGGCGACCTGGTGGAGCGGGCGGGGCGTGAGTTGGCGCAGTATCTTGACCGCAAACAGAAGAGATTCTCGGTGCCGCTCGATCTTTCAGGCTGGTCGCCGTTTGCACGCCGAGTGTGGCGGGTAACCACGCGGATACCGTACGGCCAGGTCAGAACCTATGCCTGGGTAGCGGACAGAGTCGGAGGACCCAACTTCGCAAGAGCGGTCGGCGGTGCGCTGGGTGCAAATCCCATCCCGATCGTGGTCCCTTGCCACCGGGTTGTCGGGGCGCATGGTTCATTGGGTGGGTTCACCGGAGGCGTCGGGGTCAAGCGGTGGCTGCTGGATTTCGAAGCCGGGAGTCAAACCCTGCCTCTATGAGAATTGTGAGGAGAGATGCTGGAGTTGTGAGGAGAGGTGACATGGATTCGAGTGATCTTGAGATAAAATCCCTGGTGGTAGGAGTGCTGGAGGGCAACTGCTATATCATCAAGTGTGACAGTGCAGGTCACGGCATCATAATAGATCCCGGCGACCAAGCGGAGAGGATCTCGGATGAGGCAAAGGCGTTCGGTCTTAAGCCCCAGATGATTCTCCTTACCCACGGTCATATCGACCACACCAATGCCGCGGCTGCCTTGAAGAATCGCTTTGGATCTGCGGTGGTTTGTCACCATCTTGACGCTTCCATGGTCCGGGGCGAGGAAGGAAAGGCTCTCTGGGGTTTTGAGCGCGAGCCATGTTCGGTGGACCGGGAGGTCGAGGACGGCCAGGTGCTCAAGGTGGGAGGGTGCCAGATCAGGGTCCTTCATACCCCCGGTCACACGCGGGGCAGCGTCTGTTATATCATGGGCGACCAGATCTTCACCGGGGATACGCTTTTCCAGGGGTCGATCGGGCGGACCGATCTTCCGGGCGGGTCGGAACGTGAGATGAAGGCGACTCTCGCCAACCGGATCGCGACCCTGGATGAAAAGGCGTGTGTCTGGCCGGGCCACGGTCCGTCGACAACAATCGGTGAGGAGAAGAGGCTCAATCCATTTCTCATGACAGCATGGTAGACTTGCTCACAGAGTTTTCGGACTGGCTTATCACCGAGCGGGGGGTCTCGTTCAATACCAGTGCTTCGTACGTGAGCGATTTGCGGAAGTACGTGGAGTTCCTGAATTCTGCCGGCAAGAGCGATGCGGCCGGTGCTGAGAGCGAGGATGTTTACGCTTATCTCTCATTCCTAAGCGAATGCGGCATGGCGCCTTCGAGCGTCCGCCGAGAGATCTCGTCGATCAAAGCCTTGCATCGGTTCTTGATTGCTGAGGGTCGAAGTGTCACCGATCCGACCACCGACGTCATCCCGCCCAGAATGTGGCGGCGAGTGCCGAAGGCACTGTCTCTGCCACAGATTGAGGCTCTGCTGGGCCAGCCGGACGTCACCAAGCCTCTCGGTCTCAGGGACAAGGCAATGCTTGAGTTCACTTACGCAACGGGGATGAGGGTGTCGGAGGTGGTCGACTTCCGGACGAGAGATCTCAATCTCAATATGGGAACTGCGCGGTGCTTCGGCAAAGGTTCCCGTGAGCGCATGATTCCGGTGGGGTCGGTGGCCCTCAGGTGGGTTCGTGCCTATCTGCGTGAGGTGAGGTCGGTGCTTCTCAAGGGCCGCGAACATGAGAGTCTATTCCTGAACTGGCGAGGGAACAAGCTGACGCGAATGGGGTTCTGGAAAATCCTGGCTCAGTATGCGCGCCTGGCAGGCGTCAGGGCGAAGGTCTCGCCGCACGTGCTGAGGCATTCCTTTGCCACCCACTTGCTGGAAGGGGGTGCGGGCCTCCGGGACGTGCAGCAGATGCTGGGGCATAAGGACATATCGACGACCCAGATATATACTAAGGTCGATATGGAATACCTGCGGGAGGTCCACCGCAAGTTCCATCCGAGAGGATAGGGTCCGGCTCAAGGCTTGGGGGCTCCGAGGCCCGCGAGGAAAAGCGGAAGGAAGAGAACCGAGCGGATGAAGCGAACGAAGGCAAGGTATCGGACGACCGTAGCCAGCGGCAAAGGATTGAGTCAGAAGTTCAAGCGGTCTCTTCCAGCCGCTACCCGCAGGCTCCTGGTTCTGGTCGGGGAGTTGTCACACCGGATGGGATACAGGACCTACTTAGTGGGCGGCATTGTAAGAGATATTGCCCTGGGCTATCCCGATACCGATCTCGATATTGTGGTGGAAGGAGACGCCGACCGGGTTGCCCGCCGCCTGGCAGCCAGCATCGGTGCATCCTTCAAGAAGCCGACCGAATTCGGAACCTGCAAAGTCGAAAGCGAGACCTTTGGCTTGATTGATTTCGCTACTGCCCGGAGGGAGACCTACAGTCACCCTGGAGCCCTGCCCCAGGTCGAGCAATCGGGGATCACCGAAGATCTGGTTCGCAGGGACTTCACCATCAATGCTATGGCGATTTGCCTCAATCCGGATGCCTACGGGCGGCTGCTCGACCCCTGCGGGGGGCTTCCCGATCTGGTAAAGGGAAGGCTGCGGGTGATGCACAAGCGCAGTTTCACCGACGATCCCACCCGGATCCTCCGGGGCGTTAGGTTCGCCGCAAGGTATGGCTTCAGGTTCGAGCGGCGTACCGCACGGCTCCTCAGGGATTGCCTCGACGCCGGCGCCATGGAGTCGATCTCGGGCAAGCGGGCCTATAGAGAGCTCCGACTGATATGCGCCGAAGCCAGTGCGTTACGCGGCCTCAGGATGCTTGAGACACACGGAATCTTGAGATCCACGCTGGGCCCCGCGCAGAACTCGAGCAGGCGGGCAGTGGTCTGGCGCAAGCTTCCCCGCGCGATCGAAGCCATCGAGCACTTGGCAGGCTCGGACTTCGCAGCCCGATGGTTGTGCTGGTTTGCCCCACTCTGTGCCGGTGTAAGCAGTAGCCGGGCCGAAATGCTGGCGAGCCATTTGAACCTGCCCCGAGATGTGAGAGAGGTCTGCCTTTGGGTCTCACGGGATTCACGGCGTGTGGCGGCGCGCCTCACATCACTGGGGCGACAGCACCCCTATCGGGTCACCGCGATCCTCAAGCCCGTCCCGCCGGAGGGGCTGGTCTATCTCTATGCGATCTCGCCGGCCCCCGTGCGAGACCTGATATCCCTTTATCTCAAGACGTGGCGCCATGTGGTTCCATCGATAACGGGTGGCGAGATAGCCTCGATGGGGATCGGAGAGGGCCCCCTGGTCGGCAAGATCCTCTCTGACATTCTCAGGCTGAGACTTGCAGGCAGGCTCAGCACCAGAAATGACGAACTGGCCTATGTCCGAGAGCGAATCCGACAGCGCGCGAAAGCGTAGACGGCCCGGAAATTGGTGTTGACACCTCGACCGAGCGGGTGCTATATTCCCTCAAAATCCATGGCTCGCGCGAGTGAGCGAGGGGGCAAGGTTCAATACAAGGCGCAGTAGCGGGTGTCTTTGCAATACTTCTGGGACTGAGCATCCATGAATATGCTCATGCGAGGGTTGCCAAACTCCAAGGCGATCATACCGCCGAGCAACTGGGGCGGGTTACCCTCAATCCTCTAGCCCACATAGACATAATCGGTACGATTCTGGTTCCCGTAGTGCTTCTGGCAAGCTCCGGCGGCAGAATGGGTTTTGGTTGGGCCAAACCGGTCCCGGTCAATCCCTTGGCCTTCAGGCATCCGCGAAAGGGTTTGCTGCTGGTGTCCCTGGCGGGACCGGCGTCCAATGTCGCGCTGGCATTTGTTGCCGGCATGCTGCTGAGGTTGGCGGCAGGACCGGTGCCTCAGACGGGACAGGGGAGCCCGCTGGTCGTTATTCTCGTCTCGATCGTCCTGATAAACCTCTTTCTAGCTTTCTTCAACCTTATTCCAATCCCGCCGCTCGACGGCGCCGGGGTGGTGTCGTCGATCTTGCCCCTCGAGTACGCGCAGAAGTATGAGAGGTTCAGCCGCTTCGGCACTCTTTTGATTCTAGGGCTTATCGTGGCCGGCAGCTTCAGCGGGGTGAACGTAATCGGCCTGGTGATCGGGCCGCCGACATCTGTGCTTTTCAGGCTATTCACGGGCTTATAATTCTGAGGGACAACATGGCGTGCAAGATCATATTGAGTGGCATGAGGCCGACGGGGAAACTCCACCTCGGCAACTATGTGGGGGTGCTTGCCAATTGGGTGAGGCTCCAGGACGAGTACCGCTGCTTCTTCGAGGTGGCTGATTGGCATGCAATCACCACCGGGTACGAACATACCGAGCACATCGCCCAGGACAGTATGGATGTGGTGATCGACTGGCTTTCCTCGGGGATCGATCCCGCCAAGAGCGTGGTCTTCGTGCAATCCGACGTCAAGGAGCATGCGGAACTGCACCTGCTCTGCTCCATGCTTATCACGGTGGCAAGACTCGAAAGAAATCCCACTCTCAAGGAACAGGTCAGGGACCTCGAGTTGGGTGAGAACGTCACCTATGGGCACCTTGGCTATCCGGTGCTCCAGGCTGCCGATATCCTGATTTACAAGGCGAGTGCGGTTCCCGTGGGTGAGGATCAGCTGCCCCATCTTGAGATCACGCGCGAGATCGCCCGCCGTTTCAACACGCTGTATCGTGAGGTGTTTCCGGTGCCGGAGCCGCTGCTCACTGAGTTCCCAAGGCTTCCCGGGCTTGACGGCAAACGGATGAGCAAGTCTTTGGGCAACGCGATCCTGATCTCGGATCCCCCCGACGTGATAGCCAAGAAGGTGTCCACCGCAATTACCGATCCCGAGAAGATCTATATGGGTAACCCGGGGCATCCCGACATCTGTACGATCTTCGCATATCATCGACGGTTCAATGCGGAGGCGGTGACCGGGATCAAGGCCTCCTGCGTCGAAGGGACCCTGGGCTGCGTCAAGTGTAAGAAAGATGCGGCTCGAGTGATTGCGGACTTCCTCGCTCCGATACGAGAACGCCGAATTCTGTATGAAAACGACCGAGCCGCAGTCATGAAGATAGTAGAGAGCGGTGCAGAGCGGGCACGCGAAGTGGCCCGGAGCACCATGGTTGACGTGAGACAGGCAATGGGGTTCGTGAGGTAGGCCCGATGGATTACAAGGTCAAGATTGAGCAGTTCGAGGGTCCGCTTGACCTGCTCCTCTACCTTATAAAGAAAGATGAGATAAACATCTATGATATTCCCATAGCCAAGATCACTCAACAGTATCTCGACTACATACGGGTGCTTGAGCTCCTCAATCTCGAGCTGGCGGGGGAATTCCTGGTCATGGCCTCAACCCTGATGAGGATAAAGGCCCGGATGTTGCTTCCATCTCAGGGCGATGAGATCGAAGAAGAAGATGATCCGCGACGCGAATTGATCCAGCAGCTGCTGGAGTATCAGAAGTTCAAGGAGGCCGCCGGGAGACTGGAAACCATGGAGTACCAGCGGCGGCTGCTTTTTGTAAGGCCTGACACCCAGGACGGCGAGAGTGTGATCGAGGTGGAGTACGCCTATAATCTGTTCGAGCTGATCGCGGCCTTCAAGAAGGTGCTCGAGAAAGTCCAGGTGAGATACCTTGAGATTCGCCCCGAGGAGATCTCGCTTGAGGAGAAGATAGAGATGCTCAAGACCAGGATCGATTCGGCCGCGGTGCTCTCGTTCGAAGATCTCTTCGAGCCGGGCGCGACCAGGATTGATCTTATTGTCACTTTTCTGGCCCTCCTGGAGATTCTGAGGCTGGGATTTGCGGTCGTCAGGCAGACCAGGTCCTTCGGTGAAATTTGGATTCACCGCCGGACTGCGGAGCAGGGCGACGTCGGACCCGGTGAGAGAGATGGAGAGAACTGATGGAAGAGGTTAAGAGGATAGTGGAGGCGCTGCTCTTTGCGTGCCCCGATCCGCTTAGCGTGGAGAGAATAGTAGCGATTGTCCCCGGTGTGGAGTGGGATCAGGTGATAGCAGCTACGGCGGCGCTGCGCGACGACTACGCGCAGGAGAATCGGTCCTTCCAGTTGGTCGAGGTGGGAGGGGGCTATCAGCTCACTACCAAGCCGGATTATTCGGTCTGGGTGGATAAGCTTCTTGAAACTGCAAGCAAGGCGAGGTTGTCCAGGGCCGCGCTTGAGACCCTGGCCGTAGTTGCTTACAAGCAGCCGGTACTGCGTTCGGCGATCGAGGCCGTCCGCGGTGTTAATGTCGATGGGGTTCTGAGAACCCTTATGGAGCGTAACCTGGTGAGGATCGTGGGTAGAGGTGAGGGGCCGGGCCGTCCCCTGCTCTTTGGAACAACCAAGGACTTCTTGATGCAATTCGGCATCAACCGGCTGAGCGATCTGCCCAAGGTTGAGGAAATCGATGAGCTCTTGGGCGAGAAACCGGGTGTCCCGCTGGTTCAGCCGCCCGAGCCGCCTTCGCAAGAGTATGCCGGCCATGGTGAGACTCAATAAGTTCCTGCGTGACTGCCAGCTGGGTTCCAGGCGGAAGTGCGAGAAATTGGTAGTCGGCGGACTCGTGACGATCGATGGGAGCCCGGTGACAGACCTGAGTACCATGGTCGATCCGGTCGCAAGCCGGGTTGAGGTTGACGGCAAGACGGTACGACCGCACGAGGAGCAGATCTACATCGCGGCCTACAAGCCTCGCGGTGCGATAGTGACCGCGAGTGACCCTCGAAAGAGGAGGACGCTATATGACCAAGTGCCGGGACTTCCGACCGGAGCATTCGCGGTGGGCCGACTCGATATGGAAAGCGAAGGCCTGATCCTCTTGACCAATGACGGTGCGCTCAGTTTCAGGCTTGCGCATCCCAAGTATGCGATTGAACGAATTTACGAAGTGAGAGTCAAGGGTGGAGCCAGTGCCGATCTGGCGGATGCTCTCAGGCAGGGCGTGGTCCTGGAGGATGGGACGGCCCGCCCGAAGGCGGTTAGAGTCCTCAGGGAGACCGGGCAATCCTTTATGCTCAGGCTCACCCTGACCGAGGGAAAGAAGCGCGAGATAAGACGGATGATCGCAGCGTGCGGTTATGATGTGGTGCGGCTCAAGCGAGTGAGATTCGCGGGAGTTACCCTGGGAGCGCTGGGAGTTGGCAGATGGAGGCACCTCACGCGCGACGAGGTTCGCGGCCTGAGGAGACTGGTGCAGGATTCCTATGTGGCCGGCCTGAAACAAGCCCACCGGCCGCGGAGGAGCGCGCCCGAGGTTCACCAATAGGGGAGTTCCGATGAAGCGGCTCGTTATAACCATAGACGGACCCGCCGGCTCGGGCAAGAGCACTACTGCCAGGCTGGTGGCCCAGAGGCTCGGCTATGCCTATCTCGATACCGGTGCCATGTACCGTGGGATGACGGTGAAGGCGCTGGAGCAAGGCATAGACATTTCCAGGCCGGAGGCGCTTGCGGAGATGGCGCGCAGAACCGAAGTCCGTGTCGAGACCGATCCTGAGGGAACACGCATCATTGTCGATGGGCGCGACGTTACCGATCTTCTGCGGGAGCCTCGGGTCACGCGCAATGCGTCGGCGGTCTCGGCAGCCAGGGGTGTCAGGGAGCGGATGGTGGAGCTCCAGCGGAAGATAGGGCTGGACGGCGGGATAGTGGCGGAAGGCAGAGACATAGGCTCGGTGGTCTTTCCTCAGGCAGAGGTCAAGATCTACCTTGAGGCCGATCTTAATTGTCGCGCTGCCAGGAGACAAAGGGACCTGGCTCAGGTCGGTTTGTCGGCTGACCCAAGTAAAGTGGAGCAGGAGATCAGCGCTCGGGACCGATACGACTCGACCCGGGAACACAGTCCGCTGGTGGTGCCCGAAGGGGCGGTGATCATAGATAACACCGATCTTACCATAGAAGAGCAGGTCGACCGGGTAATCGAAGAGGTAGCGAAGAAGCTTGGAGAAGGCGGCGTTTAGATTCCACTACAGGATCTCGTGGCTCTTTCTCAATTTCATAGAGAAGGCCTTATTCGGGTTTCGAGTTACCGGCCGCGACCGGATTCCCAGATCGGGGCCGGTGATAATTGCGTCCAACCATATCTCCTACTGCGATCCTCCGGTCGTCGGCAGCGCCGTGCCGCGCGAGGTTCACTTCATGGCGAAGGAAGAGCTCTTTAAGAATCGCGCGTTCGGTTGGCTGATCCGGCAGTACAATGCGATCCCCTTGAGGAGGGCGGTCGGAGACGTGGGGGCGGTAAGGAAAGCGGTTGAGCTCCTTGGCGAGGGCAGGGTGGTTCTGATGTTTCCGGAAGGTACCCGCAGTCTCAGCGGGAAGTTGCTCAAGCCCAAGCCCGGCGTCGGACTGATTGCCTGCCTGGCGGGCGCTCCGATTGTCCCGGCTTACGTGAGGGGTACAAACCGGCTCGGCCGGGTCCTCTTACGAAGGGCGAGACTTGCCGTCAGCTTCGGCGAACCTGTTTCGGCGGATAACCTGCGCGGACAGTGCTCGAGCGACCACGAAAGATACCAGAGGCTGACCGAAGAGGTGATGAAAGGAATTGCGGGACTTCGAGAAAAGGCGCAGCAGCCGTAGGACCGGGCGGAGGAAGCTCAGGATCATCGTGAGCAAGGGGGCAGGTTTTTGTTCGGGAGTGAAGGGCGCAATCAAGATTGCACTGGCGGCGGCGACCCATTCGGACCGCGGCATATACAGCCTCGGGCCCCTGATTCACAATCCGCAGGTTGTGGAGAAGCTTAAGGAAGTCGGAGTGAGACCGCTGGCAAGGCTGACCGGAACCGATGGACTCCTGGTGATTCGATCTCACGGCGTGAGCCCCGCCACGGTCAGAGAGGCGAAGCGGTGCGGCTACGAAATCATCGATGCAACTTGTCCATTTGTCCGGAAGGCTCAGGAGAACGCGAGACGACTTTACAAAATGGGCTACGAGGTCGTGATCGTGGGTGAGAAGCGCCATCCCGAGGTCAAGGGCATCCGGGGTTGTGTACCGGGTAGGTCGCGGGTTGTCGAGAACGCAACCCAAGCAAAAGGGTTGAAGTTTGGGCGAAGAGTGGGTATCATAGCTCAAACGACTATCCCTGTGGATACCTTCGCAAGTGTCGTAAGCCAAGTGGCGAGAGATACAAGGGAGATCTTAGTGTTTAATACGATCTGCAGCGAGACGTCCAGGCGCCAGGAGCGGGCCAGGACGCTTGCCGGCGAGGTCGATGTTCTATTGGTCGTTGGGGGAAGGAATAGCGCAAATACATCTCGATTGGAGAGGTTGTGCAGATCGATCTGCCCCCATACGCACCATCTTGAGACCGCCGATGAAGTCGACACCAGGTGGTTCAAGCCGGGTTCGACCGTCGGCATTGTGACGGGGACATCTACTCCGAAATGGTTGGTTCGCAGTGTTGTGGCGAAGCTCAGGAAGCTTTAGTTTGGATTCTCTAGCCCTAAGGGCTAAATCTATAGAAGAGGAAGGAGAAAGGTTAGGATGAGAGGCCGTGACGATTACGGAGAAGATTCAAGGTACCATGACAGTAGCCATTCCTATGACGACAGGAGGAGATTCAAGCCTAAACCGGGCCCTCTGAAGCTGGTCTTTCAGGATGATGAGGAAGCCGGCGAGATGTCGAAAGACATCCTCGACATGTACGAGCAGTCTTTCAAGGAGATCGAGGAGGGCGAGATTGTGACCGGCCGGGTGGTCAGGGTCACCGAGACCGACATACTGATCGACGTCGGCTTTAAATCTGAAGGCGTGGTGCCGATGAGCGAGTTTGGAGAGAATCCAACGGTCAGGGTCGGGGATGAGATCGACGTTTTCCTCGAGAAGATGGAGAACCAGGATGGACTGGTGGTGCTCTCCAAGCAGCGCGCTGACTTCTTGCGGGTATGGGGAACGATAAAGGACGCCTACGACCAGCAGAAGGTGGTTGAGGGTAAGCTGGCGCGGCGGATTCAGGGTGGAGCGGTGGTCGATCTGTTCGGAGTCGAGGCGTTCCTGCCGGGTTCGCAGGTCGGCATCCGGCACATTCAGGATCTCAACGATCTGATCGGGCAGACGATTCGGGTCAAGGTGATAAAGCTGAATAAGCGGCGCCGCAACGTGGTTGTTTCACGGCGGATGGTGCTCGAAGAAGAGCGGGAGAAACAGAAGAATATCCTTCTGGAGCATATTGAGAAGGGGGAATTGCGCGAAGGCCTTGTGAAGAACATAACCGATTTCGGAGCTTTCATCGACCTCGGCGGGATCGATGGCCTGCTTCATATTACGGACATGGCCTGGGGACGGGTCAGTCATCCTTCGGAGCTGCTGGCGATCGGGGATATGGTCAAGGTTAAGGTGCTTGACTTCGACAAGGAGCGGGAACGAATCTCCCTGGGCACAAAACAGCTGACGCCATATCCTTGGGAGGACATCGACAAGAAGTACCCCGTCGGTACCAAGGTCAGGGGCAAGGTCGTGAGCATCACCGATTACGGAGCTTTCGTCGAGCTGGAGAAAGGCGTGGAGGGGCTGGTGCACAAGTCGGAGATGTCGTGGACCAAGCACGTGAAACATCCCTCCAAGGTTGTGGCCATAGGCGACACCATCGAGGCCCTGGTCCTGAAGATCGACAAGGAAAACGAGAAGATATCGCTGGGCCTCAAACAGGTGGAGCCTGACCCCTGGGAGACCCTGGAAGAGAGATATCCCAAAGGCACCAAGGTCACGGGCAAGGTCAGGAACCTCACCAATTTCGGTGCGTTTGTCGAGATCGAGGAGGGCATCGAGGGCCTTGTCCATATATCCGACATGTCTTGGACCAAGAGGATACGCCACCCCAGCGAGATCCTGAGAAAGGGTGACAAGGTCGACGTTGTGGTTCTCAGTATCGATAAGGAGAACCGCAAGATATCTCTGGGGCTTAAGCAGATTCAGGAAAACCCGTGGGAGAAGTTGGTGGAGAAGTACACCATCGGCTCCGCGGTCAAAGGTACGATCAGCAAGGTTCAGGAGCGTGGCGTAGTGGTTGAGCTCGAAGAGGATGTCGAGGGGTTTGTCCCGATTTCCCAACTGGGCAAGGACAACATCAGAAAGCCATCGGACATCTTCAAGCCCGGCGACGAACTCCCGCTCAAAGTGATAAGAATCGACCCCGATGCGCGCAAGATTCTCTTAAGCGTCAAGGAATACCTTGCCGACCAGGATAGAGAGGAAGTCGACGAGTACATGCGTAAGTACGGGCCTCATAGGATCACGGTTGCGGATGTGGTCTCTGCTACGGGCGAGCCCACGGCCGGAGAGGGTGGAGGTGGGGTCGAGGGGGCTGAGGCCGAGCCGTCGGAGGATGGAACGGCAGAGGAATGGGCTGAGGGCGCTGCTGAAGCGGGACCCGACGGGCCACGTGCTGAGGAGCCGCCTGTGGGGGGAGATTTGACTTGACAGCGGGGCGCGTCCTAGTGTACCAATTGAAGAGTATGGTTTAATGCGTTGAGGAGACTTGCGTTAGGTGAATGGGCGATTAGCTCAGCTGGTTAGAGTGCCTGCTCGACAAGCAGGAGGTCAGTGGTTCAAGTCCACTATCGCCCACCACGATTCGAGGATTGCGATTGGTGCGATTAACCATGGGGAAGGAGTAATTTCAAGACCTGAAAATGCCTGAGAACCGAGGTGCCAGCCATCCATCCCTGGTCATAAACCTCAAGGCGGGAACATGTCTCGCCGAGAGGGCCATAGCTGTGGGTAAGCAGACTGGGAGGCCGATTATAGCCGCCCGGGTCGGGGACGCCCTCACCGGGCTTTCGGCTGTTCTCGAGGGAGACGCCAGGGTGGAGTTTCTGACTTTCGATTGCCCGGAGGCCCGCGAGGTATACCGACACACTGCGTCACATGTGATGGCCCAGGCTGTGAAACGGCTTTATCCCGAGGCCAAGCTGGGCATCGGGCCGGCGATTGAAGACGGCTTCTACTATGACTTTGATGTCGGCGGCAAGCTCTCGGAGGAAGATCTCGCCAAGATTGAAGCAGCGATGGCCAATCTGGTGGAGGAGAATGTCCCGCTGGAACGGGCCGAGGTCACAAGACAGGAAGCGATCGACCTATTTGCCAAGCGGGGCGAGCCCTACAAGGTGGAGCTTCTGGAGGGCATGGAAGATGCCAAGGTCACAATTTACAGACAGGGCGACTTTGTGGACCTCTGCAGGGGCCCTCACCTTGCCTCGACCGGGCTTCTGTGCGCTTTCAAAGTGACTTCGCTGGCCGGGGCTTACTGGCACGGCGATGAAACCAGGCCGATGCTGCAGCGCATATACGGTATAGCCTTCGAATGTGTGGGAGATCTGACAACGCACCTCGAGCGGCTGGAAGAGGCCAAGCGGCGAGATCATCGCCGGCTTGGGATAGACCTCGACCTCTTCTCGATTCACGATGAAGCCGGTCCGGGACTGGGCTATTGGCATCCCAAAGGCGCCATGGTGCGCCACCTGATCGAGGATTTCTGGCGCTCGGAGCATCTCAAGCGGGGCTATAGCCTGGTCTACACTCCTCATATTGCCAGGGCGGCGCTGTGGAAGGCCTCGGGCCACCTCGACTACTATCGCGAGAACATGTATCTGCTCAATGTCGAGAACGAAGAATACGTCTTGAAACCGATGAATTGTGTCGGGCACATCCTGATCTATAAATCGAGAAAGAGGAGCTACCGGGACCTGCCCATCAGATTTGCCGAGCTGGGAACAGTCTACCGGCGGGAGCGCTCGGGCACCCTCCACGGCATGATGAGAGTAAGGGGTTTCACTCAGGACGACGCTCACATCTTCTGTACACGAGAG
The DNA here is from genome assembly GCA_043808325.1 of Candidatus Eiseniibacteriota bacterium. Classification (GTDB taxonomy): domain Bacteria; phylum Arandabacterota; class Arandabacteria; order Arandabacterales; family Arandabacteraceae; genus JAZDEY01. The sequence goes on along the minus strand of JAZDEY010000068.1, from coordinate 19,399 downwards.
CAGATCGTTGATGAGTTGGTCGGAGTGATCGATCTCGCCCAGTTCATGCTCTCGATCTTCGGCTTCGAGAACTACGAGATAAATCTGAGTGTGCGTGACCCGCGGCGACCGCAGGACTACGCAGGATTAGATGACCAGTGGGACTTGGCGGAGCAGGGACTCCTGGAGGCGCTGTCACGCAAGAGCCTTTCCTACATAAGAAAAGAAGGCGAGGCGGTCTTCTATGGTCCGAAGATCGACATCAAGCTGCTTGACGCCCTGGGACGCGGATGGCAGGGTCCTACGATCCAGTTCGATTTCAATCTACCCGGGCGGTTGGGTGTGGAGTATGTAGGCAGGGACGGTCACTCCCATAATGTGGTTATGATCCATCGGACCGTGCTGGGAGCAATGGAGCGCTTCATGGCAACCCTGGTCGAGCACTACGCGGGGGCTATGCCTGTTTGGTTGGCGCCGGTTCAGGTCTCGGTGCTTCCAGTGCTTGAGAAGAATGAGGACTACGCCCGGAAGGTGATGTCGATGCTACTCGAGCGCGGCGTGCGAGCCGAGATCTCGGGTTCTCAGCAGAAGTTGGGGTACCGTATAAGGGAGAAAACGCTTGAGAAAGTGCCCTACCTTGTTGTCGTGGGCGACAAAGAGGTGGAAGCAGGGTGCGTTGCTGTGAGAAAGCGTAAGGTCGGGGACACGGGCGTCGTACCCGTTGAAGAGTTCGTCGAGTCTGTCAGGAACGAGATCGACTCCAGAGTGGCTGAGAGCTAGGAGGTGGGTAAAATCACTAAGGGTTCGAAGGACGTTCGGATCAATGAGAGAATAAGGGTGTCCCAGGTCCGAGTAGTGGACGAGAATGGGCAAATGGTAGGTGTGATAAGCACCCGTGAAGCTATTGAGAAGGCCCGCGAGAAAGGTTGCGACCTGGTTGAGGTGTCGCCGGGCGCGGTTCCACCGGTCTGTAGGATAATGGACTACGGCAAGTACAAGTACGAGCTCAGCAAGAAAGCGAAGAAAGCTAAGCGTAAGCAACACGTGGTGCAGCTTAAGGAGATAAAGATGAGGCCCGGGATCGAAGCGCATGACTACGGCTTTAAGATGAACAATGCGCGCAGGTTCCTGGAGAGCTATAATAAGGTCAAGTTTTCCTTGATTTTCCGAGGTCGAGAAGTTACTCATCTCGATATAGGTATGGGTATTCTCAGAAGGGTGTCGCACGATCTGGCGGACATCGCAACGATCGAGTCGGGGCCCAGAAGAGAAGGTATGACCGTGATGATGGTGGTGTGTCCGAAGCCAGGCATCGCGAAGAAAGCATCGGAACCTACTGAGGAAGTGATGGAGGAGGGAGATGTCACGAGTTAAACGGGCAGTTCAGTCCCGGAGAAGGCGCCGGAAGGTACTGAAGGCGGCCAAGGGCTACGTAGGATCAAAACACAGACTCTATCGTACGGCTCTCGAGACGGTTAGGAGAGCTCTTGTCTATGCTTATCGCGATCGTCGGACGCGCAAGCGTGATATGAGGTCCCTGTGGATTGCGAGAATCAATGCGGCGGCCAGGACCAACGGCATCGGATACGGACGGCTGATGGACGGTCTCCAGAAAGATGGAGTCGCTGTGGACAGAAAAATCCTCGCTGACCTAGCCCTCAATGACGAGGCTGCTTTCAAGGAATTTGTCACTCGAGCTAAGCAGGCCTTGGAGAGGGCTTATGGACCTGCGTTATGAGGCGAGGGAAGCAGGCGAAGCCGCTCACCAGGAAATAAGATCCTCTAGGACGCTTGATGAGATCGAAGCCATAAGGGTCAGATTTCTCGGGAGGAAAGGGATTCTTACACTCCTCTTGAGGAAGCTGGGAGCGGTTGGACCCGAGGATAGAAAAGAACTTGGCGGGCTTCTCAATCAAGTAAAGAACGAGATTACCTCGGTCCTCGAGGCTCGGCTTGGCGAGCTCAAGCAGGCCGCTTATTCCGAGGGGCTTGCCAGAGAGGCCCTCGATATAACTCTTCCCGGCAGAAAGGCCCGAATAGGTCGTTTGCACCCCACGCTTGCAGTGATGGACCATCTGGTCGATATCTTTGTGGGGATGGGTTTCACTCCCGTGGAGGGGCCGGAGGTTGAAAGCGAGTACAACAACTTTGATGCCTTGAATTTCCCTCCTTGGCATCCTTCACGAGACGAGCACGACTCGTTCTACGTTGGTGAGGGCTATGTCCTGAGGACCCACACCTCGCCGGCGCAGATCCGCGTGATGAAATCGCAGCCTCCTCCGGTCAGGGTGGTTGTTCCCGGCAGATGCCACCGCAGAGACACTCCGGATGCCTCACACGTCGTAAGCTTCCATCAAATAGAAGGTCTTTATGTGGACTACGAGGTGAGCATGGCCGATCTAAAGGGAACGCTGGCTGCGTTCGCACGAGAATTCTTCGGGCCGGAGACCAGGCTGCGATTCAGGCCTCATTTCTTTCCGTTCACTGAGCCCAGTGCCGAGCTCGATATATCCTGCCTTGTTTGCGGCGGCAAGGGCTGCAGGCTGTGCAAGAACTCGGGCTGGCTTGAGGTCCTCGGGTGCGGGATGGTCCATCCCAACGTCTTCGATCACGTGGGCTACGATCGGCAGAGTGTTACGGGGTTCGCATTCGGCCTTGGTGTGGAGCGGATGGCGATGCTCCGGTATGGCATAGACGATATGCGGCTGCTGTACGAGAATGACATCAGGTTCTTGAACCAGTTCTAGCGGGGCCGGGTATGAGAGTTCCATTAGGTTGGATCAGGGAATTCGTTAAGATAGACGTCGCACCCGAGGAGCTCTGCGACAACCTCATAATGCTCGGGTTCGGCGATGCCAAGGTGATTTCCAATGAATGGGGCATGCTGGACAGTTTCGTTGTCGGCCGTGCCAATAAGATCACCCCTCATCCCAGCGATCCACACCTTAAGATTGTAGAGGTCAATGTCGGGTACGCCGACCTGGTCTCGGTCTGCGGCGCTCCGAATGTGACTGCCGGCAGACTCTTTGTGGTTGCACTTCCGGGGGCGAAGCTGGGAAGTGGTCGCACAGTCGACACCGCGGAAGTCGCAGGTGTCCTCTCCCAGTGCGTCCTCTGCTCGGGTAAGGAAGCCTGGCTCGATGATTCCAAGGATGAGCTCCTGGGGATCGATGACGATGTTGCTCCCGGGACCAACCTTATCGATGCTCTCGGACTTCAGGATTCGGTGATTGAGATGGAGGTCACCCCGAACCGAGCCGACTGTCTGGGGTTGATCGGGATCGCCAGGGAACTGGCCGCGGTCTTCGGTAAGGAGCTGCTGATTCCCGAGCCCGGGCTCAACGAGGACGGCCCTCCGATAGAAGATCTGGTATCGGTAGAGGTCTCGGACCCCGGAGCATGCCCTAGATACGGTGCTCTGGTGTGTGAGGACATTGTGGTCAGGGGTTCGCCTGCAAAGACCCGAGCGCGGCTACGGCTTGCAGGAATGCGGCCGATAAACAATGTGGTCGACGCTGCGAGTCTCGTGCTCTATGAGACCGGGCATCCGCTGCACACGTTCGACCTTGACCGGATAAGCGGCAGCAAGATCATCGTCAGGCGCGCTCGTGACGGTGAGAAAATGACGGCGATCGACGACAACGAATATACCTTGAGCGACAACGATCTGGTGATTGCCGACACCCTGAAGCCGGTGGCGATCGCCGGCTTGATCGGTGGTAAGGACTCGGAGGTGGGGCCGTCCACACGAAGGGTTCTGATAGAGGGCGCGTATTTCGATCACTGTGGAATCTGGAAGACTTCGAAGCGGCTTGCCTTATCGACGGAAGCATCCTATCGCTTCGAACGCGGAGTTGATATCGGCGCGGTGCTTTACGTGCTTGCGCGGACCGGTTCCCTGATTCAGCAGGACACCAAATGCCGGGTCGCGCAGGGGATGATAGACGTGTACCCGCATCCCGTCAGGCCGAAAAGGTTCTTCGTCAGTCCCAAGCGGATAAACAGGCTTCTGGGGACATCGATCCCCGAACAAGAAATATGCGATTACCTGGAGAAGCTCGGCTTTCTGGTCTCGCCGGGCAAAGACCTTGAGGTGGCAGTGCCGACCAGAAGAGATGATGTCGAGTGTGATGCCGATGTGGCTGAGGACGTGGCCCGGCTTTACGGTTATGACCGCATCGGAGAGAGAACGACGCTGAGTTGTCAGACCTACGCCCGGCTGCCGCAGGACGTGCGCAGGACCCGTGAAATCAAGCACACGCTGAAAGGCATGGGGCTTCATGAAGTTGTCAGTGAGGCTATGATCGGGCCCAAGGATCTTGAGGTCTTTGGGTTCTCCGCTTCTGACTGCATGGGGATCTTGAATCCGATCGGAGTCCAGACATCCTTCCTGAGGCCGAGCCTGGTCCCGGGAATCGTCAAGGCCCTGGTCGGCAATGAACATAGGGGCCAGGATGCGATAGCCGCGTTCGAACTCGGCAAGGTCTATCTCAGGGACAAGGGAGCGCCCAGTGAACCCTATAGACTCGCGATCGGGCTCTCGGGCGTAAGACAGTCGCGGGCCTGGTATGCCAGGGCAGCCGACTTTGATCTTTACGATCTCAAAGGGATTGTCGAGAGCCTTGGCAATCTCCTGGGAGTCGCAGTCAGTTGCCGGCAAGGCACCCTCGGTATTCTCCATCCCGGCAGGAGGATCAAGCTGACTCTCACCAAGAGCGATCCCGAGCGTGAACTCGGCCATTTGGGAGAGGTCCTGCCTTCCATTTGCGAAGCGGTGGACTCGAGGAGGAGGCTCTATGTTGCCGATCTGGACTTCGGGTTGCTTCTCGAACGTGCATCCCGGCCCGCCCGGTACGCGGAGATTCCTAAGTACCCTGGGGTCAAGCGTGATATTGCAGTGGTGGTGCCCGAGGCCACAAGGGAATCGGACGTGAGATCGGTGATTCTTGCCCAGGGCGGTCCCCTGGTGGAATCAGTCGAGGTCTTCGACCTCTATAGGGGTGAACAAATCCCCGATGGCACAAAGAGCCTTGCTTATGGCATAATTTTCCGGAGCGAGTCCAGAACCCTCAAAGAAGAGGAGGTCGACTTGGTCTGCAAGAATATAGAGCAGAGGCTTGGAAGCGAGTTTGGTGCGAAAATAAGGATGAAATAGCCGTTTTGTGTAAGGAGAGCGGGGTGAGTGATGCCTACCGGTGAACTTGAACGCTTGGCCGAGAAAGTCGAGAATCTGGTGGAAGATCTCAAACGGGCCAGGACGGAAGGTCACAATCTAGTCGCGGAAAAGAGAAGACTTGAGGAGAATCTGGCTCATCTTGACAAGCAGCTACGCCAGAGTCAAAAGGAGGGAGACCAGTCAGAGGAGCTTGTAGCCCAGAATAAGGCATATAAGAAGAAACAAGCTTTGCTGAAATCCAAAGTTGTTTCAATGCTTGCAAAAGTAGAAGCTTTGCAGTAAGAATACTTGGGGGAGTGGGTGTGGCGGTGAAGCAGTTCGGGAAATATGGTTAAGTTCGATTCGGGAGGAATCAAGGTGCCGGATGAGAAGAGCGGCGTCAGCGTTGAGATTTTCGGTCAGGAATACAGGATAAAGGGTGACGCCGACGCCGACCATATTCTGGAGTTTGCCCAGTACGTGGACGGAAAGATGAGGGATGTTGCACACGGGGCACCTGTAGGTTCACTCACGAAGATAGCTATACTTGCCGCTTTGAATATTGCAGAAGAGCTTTTCAGGGAAAGATCTGAGAAGCAACGGTTAGTGCAAGATGTTGAGACTTCTACACGTAGAATGCGGCGAAAGCTGGAGGAGATAGTGCCTTGATCCTACGGGGACCTTGTCACGCTATCTCCTCGCCATAACCCCGGATTGTTTTTCCGACCTTGTTGTACGCAGTCCCGCTCCCTGAGACAATTGTATGGTCACGATCGTCAGTTGCTGGGGAGGCACAGCCCATGAATTCTAGCATGATACTGTTCGTAGTGGTGAGCGTCGTGTTGGCGATGGTGCTCTTCGTGCTCGGCTGGTTTGCGCGCAAACGTGCAAGCGAGACCAAGTTGATGAGCACTGAGAAGCTCGCGGAGAAGATCATATCCGAGGCCAAGAGGGAAGCGGAAAACCAGAAGCGCGGAGCGATTCTCGAGGCCAAGGATGAATGGTACAAGGCCAAGGAAGGCTTCGAAAGAGAAACTCAGGCACGGAAGGCCGAGCTCAGCCGGCTCGAGAAGCGCTATCAGGAGCGGGAGCAGAATCTCAATCGCAAGGTCGACATTCTGGACAAGAAGGAAGCCGAAGTAAGGAAACGTGAGAGGGACGTGGGGGGCCGCGAGAAGAGCCTCTCGGACAAGGAGCAGGAGCTGGCGAGACTGGTGAGGGAAGAGCTGGCGCGCCTGGAGAAGATCGCCGGGATGACCAGCGAGGAGGCCAAGCAGCTGCTGATCACCAACCTTGAGAATGAAGCCCGCCAGCAGGCGGCTCAGATTGTGAGGCAGATCAGGGACGAGGCGGAACGCAAGGGGGACCGGGAGGCGAAAGAGATCCTGACCCTGGCGATTCAGAGATGCGCTGCCGACCACGTGGTGGAATCCACGGTCTCCGTGGTATCCCTTCCCAGCGAGGAAATGAAAGGCCGGATAATCGGGCGTGAGGGCAGAAACATAAGGTCCTTTGAGCTCTCCACCGGGATAGACGTGATCATAGATGATACGCCTGAGGCGGTGATTCTTTCGGGTTTCGATCCGGTGAGGCGTGAGGTGGCCAAAGTTGCCCTGGAGAGGCTAGTCGCCGACGGACGGATCCACCCGGCAAGGATCGAGGAGATCGTCGCAAAGGTGCAGGCCGAGATGGCCGAGAAGATAAGAGAGGTCGGCGAACAGGTCTCGCTTGATATTGGCGTTCACGGCCTCCACCCGGAGCTGATAAAGCTCCTGGGCAGGCTCCAGTACAGGACCAGCTACGGTCAGAACGTGCTACAGCACAGCAAGGAAGTGGCCTATCTGGCCGGCATGATGGCCGCTGAGCTCAAGTTCGATGTGTCACTTGCCAAGCGGGCAGGACTTCTTCATGACATCGGCAAGGCGGTCGACCATGAGTCCGAAGGCACGCATACCCAGATAGGCGGTGAGCTCGCGGAGAAGTATGGCGAGAATCCGGGGGTTGTCCATGCGGTATCCTCGCACCACAGCGATTCTGTGACGGACTCGGCGATCTCCGTCCTGGTTCAGGCTGCGGACGCGGTCTCAAGCGCTCGCCCCGGCGCCCGCAGGGAGACTCTGGAGGGCTACGTGAAGCGCCTGGAGAAGCTGGAAAAGGTTGCGGACTCCTTCAAGGGCGTTGCCAAGGCGTTTGCAATTCAGGCAGGCCGCGAGATTAGAATCATGGTCGAGAGCAAAGAGATCGACGACACCAAGGCTGCGGAGCTTGCCGGCGAGATTGCCCGAAAGGTCGAGAAGGAGCTGGAGTACCCCGGGCAGGTCAAGGTTGTGGTGATCCGCGAAACCAGAGCCATCGAATATGCCAAGTAGCGGGGAGTTGAGAATCCTTTTCATCGGCGACCTTATCGGCCGTGCGGGACGGGACGCCGTTGACAGGCTGCTTCCGAAGCTCAAAGGCGATTTCGGCATCGGGCTCACCATAGCCAATTGTGAGAACGCTGCCGGCGGTTTCGGCCTCACCAAGAGACTGGTAGAGGAGCTCGCCGGCCTTGGCGTAGATGTGATGACCTCGGGCAATCACATCTGGGACCGCAAGGAAGTGGTTCCTGATCTCGATTCCCTCACCAATGTCTTAAGGCCGCTCAATTATCCCAAGGGTGTTCCCGGCAGGGGCTGGGCGACCTATGAGGCCGCAGGTGGAGTCAAGGTCTGTGTGATCAATCTGATGGGAAGGGTCTTCATGCGGCCTATAGATTGCCCGTTTAGAGCGGCCGACGCGGTGCTGGCCCAGGTTCCCGGCATGGTGACTTTCGTCGACATGCACGCCGAGGCGACCAGCGAAAAAGTGGCGATGGGGTGGTACCTTGACGGGCGGGTGAGCGCGGTGATCGGAACGCATACCCATGTCCAGACCGCGGACGAACGGGTCTTGCCGCGGGGTACCGCTTATATCACTGACGCGGGAATGACCGGGCCGTTTGATTCGGTGATCGGCGTCGACAAGTGCGCTATAATCGATCGCTTCTTGACCGGCATCCCGTCACGCTTCGATTCGGCGTGCGGTGATGTTCGACTCTCAGCGGTTGTGGTCTCCGTCGACACCCAATCGCGCAAGGCGGTGTCGATCGAGAGAATCAACTGGCAGCTGGAGCCGGGAGATAGCGGATGAGGGCAGCGCTGCTGGAAGGCAAGCCGCTGGCCAAACGGATCGAGGCCAGGGTAGCCGATGAGGTGAGACTGCTCATAGAGGCGGGAGTGACGCCCTGCCTGTGCGTGGTGCTGGTAGGCGCGGACCCGGCTTCCGCGACATATGTCCGGAGTAAGGAGAAGGCCTGTCAGCGGGTAGGGGTGACATCCAAGACGGTGACGCTTCCCGGCTCGACTCCCGAGAGCGAGCTGAGCTGCATTCTTGACGATCTCAATCGTGATCCCACTATCCACGGCATTTTGGTGCAGCTGCCCCTGCCGCCTGCCATCCGGGCAGAAGCCGTCCTTTGCGGCATAAGCCCCTCAAAGGACGTCGACGGCGTGACGCCTGAGAACATGGGCAAGCTGCTTCTGGGCTTTCCCTACACGGTTCCCTGCACTCCCGCCGGCATAATCGAACTCTTGGATGCTTCGGGAATCTCGATCGAAGGCAAGCATGTGGTGATCGTGGGGAGAAGCAATATTGTAGGCAAGCCTCTTGCTGCACTCCTTATGCAGAAGAGCAAGGGTCGGAATTGCACGGTCACGATCTGCCATTCGAAGACCCGTGATGTGGCCGAACTGACCCGACTTGCCGACGTCGTCGTGACTGCGATGGGAAGCCCCCGCTTCCTCACGGCCGATATGGTCCGCCCGGGGTGCATCGTGGTCGATGTGGGGATCACTCGAGTGAGCGATCCTTCTTCCGAGAAGGGCTACGTGCTTGTGGGCGACGCCGACTTCGGCCCGCTCGCGGAGAAAGCATCCTGGATCACACCCGTGCCGGGCGGTGTCGGGCCCCTGACGGTTGCCATGCTCTTGATGAACACGGTCAAGGTCGCAAGGTATCTCGCATGCAGACCTTAGAAGGTCCCCGGGACGGCGAGAAGATCTACACCGTTTCCGAGATAACGGCGGCAGTCAAAGACCTGGTCGAGAGTCGTTTTCCTCATGTGTGGATTGTCGGGGAGATTTCCAATTGCACGCTGCATTCCTCGGGGCACGCCTATTTCACGCTTAAGGACGATCTTGCCCAGCTCGGTTGCGCTCTTTTCAGGTCTTCCAGACCGGCCTCCGTGCTTCCGGAAGACGGACTTAAGGTCTTCGCCCAGGGTAGGCTTGGTGTCTACGAGAGGCGCGGCCAGTACCAGCTCGTCGTCAACATAATGTTGCCGGCAGGCCAAGGCGATCTCTACCTTGCCTTCAACCGGCTCAAGGCGACACTTGAGAAGGAAGGGCTTTTCGATCCATCATGCAAGCGACCGCTTCCCCATTTCCCCTCGCGCCTAGGCATCGTCACCTCGCCGACCGGCGCCGCGGTGAGAGACTTCATAAGAATAGCTCGAAAGATATATGCCGGCATTGAAATCGTGGTCGCTCCGGTCAGGGTCCAGGGTGAAGGGGCAGCCGAAGAGGTGGTCGGGGCAATACGCGATCTCAACTCGCTCGGCGGGATAGACGTTATCATCCTCGCCAGAGGGGGAGGCTCGATTGAGGACCTGTGGGCCTTCAATGAGGAAATCGTTGCCAGGGCAATCCGGGCATCGGTGATTCCCGTGGTCTCCGCCGTGGGCCACGAGATAGACTTCACAATTTCCGATCTTGCCTCCGATGTGAGAGCTGCCACGCCTTCTGCAGCGGCCCCGATCGTGCTTTCGGACTATGTGGACGTGCGCACACGGCTTGCTGCCCTGGTGCGACATGCCACGCTGGCTGTCGAGGTACGACTGGAGAAGCACCGGAGCTTCCTTTCGGGCCTGGCTACTCGATATGGCCTGCGAAGGGTCAGCGACAAGGTTCTCACGTCGGCCCGCAATCTGGATGAGACCATAATGCTTGCCGAGCGATTGACCAAGACCCGGGTCGATAACCAGAATCTGAGGCTCGCCAATCTGGTCGGCAAGATCGAGTCCTTGAACCCGCTCTCGACCCTGCGGCGAGGCTACTCGGTCTGTTATAGGCAGGACACCGGCGAGAGAGTCACCGGCTACCGACAGGTCGGTCCCGGTGACCGCCTCCGCATTCTCTTCGCGGAAGGCGGAGCGATCTGTAAGGTGGAAAAGGCAGACAAGGAGATAGGATAAATGGCTGAACCAAGCTTCGAAGAAGCCATGAAGAGGATCGAGCAGATCGTCGCTGATCTTGAAAAGAGCGACATTCCGCTCGAGGAGTCCCTGGCCCGTTTCGAGGAAGCCGTGAAACTCGCAAGGATCTGTCATCATAAGTTGGACGAGGCCCAGAAGAAGATCACCAAACTTGTCGGTACCGACGAGGGCGGTTTTGCACTTGAACCTTTCGACCAATCAGGCGAAGATTGAGGTCATGACGGACATCGATTTCAAATCCTATCTTGAGACCAGGCAAGCCCGGATCGACGCCGCCCTGGACAGGTACTTGCCCCGCGAGGACACGTATCCCGTCAGTCTCAGCAAGGCCATGCGCTACAGCGCCTTTAGCGGCGGCAAGAGACTGAGACCGATCCTCTGCGTTGCCGGTTTCGAGTGCTGCGGCGGCGCGGGTGAAGCGGTGCTGCCGGTCGCCTGCGCGATAGAGATGATACATACTTACTCGCTTATCCACGACGACCTTCCTTGCATGGACGACGACGACCTGAGGCGGGGCAAGCCCACAAGCCACAAGGTCTTCGGAGAAGCTGTTGCGGTGCTTGCGGGTGATGCGCTACTGAGTTTCGCGGTCGAACTTGTGCTCGCTGAGGGCGGCAAGTCGCTCGGCATGGGCCTTGCGGTGCGCATCCTTACGGATCTCGTGAGAGCCGCAGGCCCGGCGGGTATGGTCGCAGGGCAAGTGGTCGATATAGAGAGCGAGGGAAAAGAGGCCGAGCCGGAAACCGTGAAGTACATCCATACCCACAAGACCGGCGCCCTGGTCGCAAGCTCGGCCAGGTGCGGCGCCATGGCCGCAGGCGCAATTGACTCGGTGGTCGATCGTCTTTCGACATACGGAACCAAGGTCGGGCTTGCGTTTCAGATCGTGGACGACATACTGGATGTGGAAGGAAGCTTCGGCAAGCTGAAATCCGACTCGCGGCTCGACCAAAAGAAGAAGAAAGCCACGTATCCGGCCGCGTTTGGTCTCGATGAGGCCAAGGCCGTCGCGGCCAGGCTCGCGCGTGAGGCCAAGGAAGCTCTTACGGATCTCGGCGAGACGGCGGTGCCGTTGCGGCTGCTGGCCGACCTGGTCGTGAATCGTTCGTTTTGAGGAGGTCTTCGAAAACGGCACTACTTGACGGCATCGGGCGCCCGGAGGATCTCAAGCGACTCACGCCGGCCCAGTTGGTGACTTTGGCCGACGAGATACGGGAGAGAATAATCTCGGTCGTATCCAGGACCGGGGGGCACCTGGCGCCGAGCCTAGGAGTGGTGGACCTCACGGTCGCCCTTCACTACTGCTTCGATTCTCCGGCGGACAAGATAATCTGGGATGTCGGCCACCAGGCATACGCCCATAAGATCATCACCGGCAGGGGGCAGGGCTTTGAGAATCTCAGAATGAAGGGCGGCGTCAGCGGCTTCCCCAAGATAGATGAGAGCGAGCATGACGCCTTTGGCACCGGCCATGCCAGCACGTCGATCTCGGCGGCCCTGGGACTTGCCTGCGGCAGGGACCTCAGGGGTGAGAGGCACCGCGTGATTGCGGTGATAGGAGACGGCGCCCTGACCGGCGGGATGGCCTACGAGGGCCTCAACCAGGCAGGCCATCTCAAGCGAGATCTGATAGTGATCCTTAACGACAACAAGATGTCGATTTCCAAGAACGTCGGCGCCATGGCGCAGTACCTCACGAGGCTGATATCTGCGCCGGTCTATCGGCGATTTGAATCCGACGTTTGGGAGCTCTTGGGGAAGTTTCCTTCGGTCGGCTTCAGGGCGCGCGGGATTGCCCGCAGGATCAAGGAGAGCTTGAAGAATCTCATGGTGCCCGGAATCCTGTTTGAAGAACTGGGTTTTCGATATTACGGCCCCGTCGACGGGCACAACATCGAACAGATGGTCGGCGTCCTAAATCACATAAAGCAATTCAGCGGTCCGCAGCTTGTCCATGTCCTCACTACGAAGGGCAAGGGTTACCGCCACGCCGAGAACGATTCGTCGAAATTCCACGGTATAGGCTCTTTTGACAAGCAAAGCGGCGTGCTTGAAAGGCACTCCAGTTATCCCTCGTACACCGAGGTCTTCGGCAAGGCGATCGTGGAGATTGCCGGCGAGAGAAAAGACGTGGTTGCGGTGACTGCCGCCATGCCTGAGGGCACGGGACTTACGCTTTTCCGCGACAGGTACCCGGAGCGCTTCTTCGATGTCGGCATAGCCGAACAGCACGCCACCACCTTTGCGGCCGCCCTGGCGAGGGCGGGACTCAAGCCCGTCGTGGCGGTTTACTCCACTTTTCTTCAGCGAGCCTACGATCAGCTCGTTCACGACGTGGCCCTTCAGAAGCTCAACGTGGCATTCGCGGTTGATCGGGGAGGGCTGGTCGGTGAGGATGGGCCGACCCACCACGGCGCGCTCGACGTGAGCTATCTGCGGCAGATACCCAATATGGTCGTGATGGCCCCCCGGGATGAGAATGAGTTGAGGTATATGGTCGCGACCATGGTGGAATATGACCGAGGTCCGATCGCCATGCGGTACCCTCGTGACTACGGCTATGGCGTACCGCTTGACGAGCCCCTTAGGGCGCTTGAGATCGGGAGAGCCGAAGTCCTGGTGCGGGGAAATGAGGTCTTGCTCGTAGGGTTGGGGTCAATGGTGATGGCCTGCCTCAAGGCGGGGGAGATACTGGCCTCGGAGGGCATCAAGGCCTGGGTCGTGAACGCGAGATTTGCCAAGCCCATCGATGCGGCGCTCATATGCGATGTCGCCGCGTCGTCGGCGCTGGTCGCTACTGTGGAGGAGAACGTGGTTGCGGGCGGGTTCGGCAGCGGGGTGGGCGAGATCCTGGCTGGCCGGGGCATTACCACTCCTCTGGTCATGCTGGGACTGCCGGACGAGTTTGTGAGCCACGGCCGTAGGAGTGAATTGCTGGATGACCTGGGGCTTTCGCCTGAGGGTATAGCCCAAGCCGTGCGAAAGCGGCTTGCGAAATGTAGGTGACGAGATGGTTAAGACGGTCGGCGTGGTCGCGAACCGAAGGAAGTCCGGTATTGATACGATTTTGATGAACCTCATATCCTGGCTCGGCTCGAAGAACGTGGAGGTCCTTGTCTGGGACGACCTTGAGGGTCTGGTTCCCGAGGCAACCCTGAGGCCTCTTGAAGATGTGGGGGCAAGGAGTGACATCGTTGTGGCCCTGGGTGGAGACGGTACCCTGCTCAGGGCGGCACGAGCCGTGGGCAGCCGCATGACTCCCGTGATAGGAGTCAACGTGGGAAGCCTGGGATTTCTTACCGAGGTCACGGTCGGAGAGATGAACGAGGCTCTAGGTGACATTCTGGAAGGTCGGCACAAGTACGAAGACCGCATGAACCTGGATGTGGTCGTCTCGAGGGAAGGAAAGGAGATCGCCGCCTTCACGGCCGTTAACGACGCCGTGATTAATAAGGGCGCGCTGGCTCGCGTGATTGAGATCGAGACTACGGTCGACGGCCAATATGTCGCGGTCTACACGGCGGACGGCCTCATAGTCTCGACGCCGACCGGCTCTACCGCATACTCGCTTTCGGCCGGAGGGCCGATAGTGAACCCTGTAATGGACGCGATCATCACTACCCCGATCTGCCCTCACACGCTCGCGGTAAGACCGATGATTCTCTCACCCGAACAGGAATTCGGTGTGAAGCTCTGGGCCGGTCACGGGGTCTACGGTGAGGCCGAGGTCAAGCTTACGATTGATGGGCAGGTGGGCTTTGACCTGCTTTCGGGGGACCGGATGATCTTCCGAAAGTCTAAGCAGCGGACAAGGCTCATTCTTTCAGGTCGTCGATCCTATTACGAGATCTTAAGGGAGAAACTCAAGTGGGGCGACACCCGAAGGAAATCCTGAACCCATAACCCCCCTGGCGAAATGACGAACCATGCTGCGTGAGCTTAGAGTTACCGACTACGCCATCATCGACCAACTGTCGGTGCAATTCGCGCCGGGCCTCAATATCCTCACCGGGGAGACGGGCGCCGGAAAATCGATCATCGTGGGGGCGCTCAGTTTCACGCTGGGCGAGAGAGTGTCGGAGGAGATCGTGCGGAAGGGAAGACCGGTCTGCAGGGTGGAGGCCTCCTTCGATCTGGTCCGGGCGAGGTCGCGCTCCGGCGATCTCAGGTCGCCGCTGGTTGCCCCCGGCACTACCGAACTTGTCCTGTCGCGGGAGATCGCCCGGGACGGCAAGTCCAAGTGCGCTTTGAACGGCAAAGCGCTCTCGCTCGCGTCGCTGCGTGACCTCGGCAACCTCCTCGTGGATTTTCACGGCCAGCACGAGCACCAGCTGATCCTCAATGTCGCGAGTCACATCGATTTCCTCGACGACTTTGGGAAGCTCGGCCCGTTGAGGGCGGAGGTCGCCGGCAAGCGCAAGGTTCTGATTGAGACCGACAAGAAGATAGCGACGCTCGCTCGGCGAATCGAAGATGTGACCTCAAAGCAGGATTTCATCAAACACGAAATTAGGGACATCGAGAGCCTTGGGCTCAAAGAGAACGAAGACACCGAGATCGAAGAAGAGATAGCGATCCTTGAGAACGCCGAGAAGATCATCCAGGCGGGCAGCGAGGCCGCTGAGATCCTCTATGACGGCGACGATGCGGCCATAAAGCTGATCTCCAGGGCTAGGGCCCTGCTTGAGAAGATTAGGCCATATTCGCGGAGCCTGGGGTCGCTCGGCGAGAATCTCGACCAGGCCGACCTCGTCGTCAAGGAAGTTGCCCGGGCACTCAGAGACTCCCTGGGGCGGATCGATCTTGATGCTTCCCGGCTTGAGTACCTGAGGGAGCGATCGATGGCGGTCGATCGGATCAAGCGCAAGTTTGGAAAGGGCGTGGGAGAGGTGCTCGCTCACCTCAAGGAGCTCAAGGCCAGCCTTGAGAACCGGGAGGACCTTGTGGCAGAGGCAGGCCGTCTTGCAGCTGAGAGGTCTCTCGCGGCATCGGAGCTGGTGACGCTGGCGGAGGATCTGTCCAAGCAGCGCAAGGCGGTGGCGACGCGATTTGAGAAACTGGTGGAGACCGAGCTCAAGTCGTTGGGGATGGAGGGAGGCGGCTTCAGGGTGGTCTTCGAGGACCTTGAGAGCGGGGATCGGGTCGAAACTAAGAATGGGAGGACCGCAATCCTGGGCGAGAGGGGCGCCGACAACGTGGAGTTCTTCATCCGCACCAACAAGGGAGAGGACCTGCTGCCCTTGAGAAGAATCGCCTCGGGGGGTGAGATATCGCGCGTGATGCTGGCGCTCAAGCGGATTCTTGCGGAAGCCGACAAGGTCGGGACGCTGGTCTTTGATGAGATAGATGCCGGCATCGGTGGGGGTATCGCCGACGTGGTGGCCGACAAACTTCATGAGGTCGCCAAATCGAAGCAGGTGATATGCATCACCCATCTGCCCCAGATTGCGGCGGCGGCCGAGCTTCACCTGGCGGTGGGCAAGGCCTCGATCGGCGGCAGAACCGTAACCCAGGTGATTGGGGTCGAGGGAAAAGACCGGGTGAGGGAGCTTGCCCGGATGCTCGCCGGCACCAAGCCTCCCAGGACCGCCGTGGTCCATGCCGAGGAGATGCTCAAGAGGTCGCGTCCAAGATGAAAGGGAGAGCCATGACATCTGAAGTCTACTTCATTGATATGCGGTCCACCTCCGAGTCAAGCCTGATAGACAGGTTTGCAGCGTGTATGGAGCAGGCCGGTGTAGTCAAGATCGCCGGCGAGAAGGATCTCGTCGGGATCAAGATGCACTTTGGGGAAAGGGGCTGTACGGCCTATCTTAAACCGATCTATGTTAGGACCGTCATTGAGACCATGGCGAAGACCAAGTGCTCGATATTTCTGACGGACTCCAATACCCTCTATGGCGGCTCGCGCTCCGACAGCGTGCGCCACCTGAAGACCGCCTTTGAGCACGGTTTCTCCTATGGCTCGATGGGAGTGCCGGTTGTGATTGCCGATGGACTCAAGGGCAACAACTACGATACCGTCAAGATCAAAGGCAAGCACTTCCGGGCCGTGAAGATCGCGTCCGACATCGTGCGAGCTGACGCCCTGCTGGTGCTCACCCACGTCAAGGGTCACGAACTCACGGGTATCGGCGGCGCCCTCAAGAACGTGGGCATGGGCTGCGGCAGCCGTGCCGGGAAGCTTGCGATGCACTCCGACGTACGGCCCTATGTCGGCGATAAGTGCATCGGCTGTGCCAAGTGTATCGGCTGGTGCCCTACCTCAGCGATCAAGGTCGAGGCTAAGCGGGCCAAGATCGATAGCTCGATCTGCATCGGTTGCGGCGAGTGCATGTTCGTCTGCCCGGAGCGTGCCATAAAGTTCCAGTGGGATGAGTCCTATAGGGCAGTGCAGGAGAAGATCGTGGAGTACGCCTTGGGCGTGGCACAGACCAAAGGCGGCAAGATGGGTTACGTCAGCTTACTCATGGACCTCGCACCCCAGTGCGACTGCTATCCCTTCTCGGATGCCAGCATAGTGCCCAATATCGGGATTCTTGCATCGCTGGACCCCGTGGCGATCGACCAGGCCTCCGCGGACTTGATAAACCAGACGCCGGGTGTGCCCGGCACCTTGCTCAAGGACACCAAACCCGGGACCGACAAGTTTAGGGATATCTATCCCAATCTCGATTGGACCATTCAGATCAAGTACGCCGAGGCGCTCGGTCTCGGCAGCAGCAAGTACACCCTTGTGAAGGTCTGATGGGCACACCACCTAACTTCGAATTGGAACCAGGTGATGGGGTGGCTTCATGAAATGGCTATGCCTAGAGAGGCTGCATAATTGGCTATTCGCGAGGGTTCTTGAGTCGCTGCGATCATTGACAGGCGCATTCATCTATGGTAATCTCTCCGCGAGCTCGTGAGAAAGCGGAAACACGGATTCAGCCTGAAGCCCTTTGAGACAAAGTGGCCGCGGCATCCCTACGGTCGCCGTTGGAAGTATTATGGAGGCGATCGCCGCGCACGGGTCCAGACGCCGGGGCCGACGCACTCTCATCGGATGTCTTGCATATCGAGTGTCCTGGCTTGGTGTCTTCTGCTCAGAGGTGACTAGGCAATGGCACGCTTGCCTGCAGTCGCGATCAATGCTCTGACCGCCGTCATTTCCATCTGTCTTACGCTGTTGTTTCTTGAGTTCGCAGTGCGCGTTGTCGTCCCTCAGCACCATTTCAACGTCCTAGTCCGCACTGGGGACAGGGAATTGGGCGCCAAGCATGTCCCTTTGGCCAAGGGTGTCATCCTGGGTCCTGAGTTCAAGACGGAGGTAGCTATCAATTCCAAGGGTCTTCGTGACATGGAATATCCGTATGCCAAACCACCTGGGACTCGGAGGATACTGTGTCTCGGGGACTCTTATACGTTTGGTTTCGGGGTCGAGGCGGACGAAACCTTTGCCAAGGTACTGGAGAGACTACTCAACGCAGAAGATGGAGAATCGGATCACTGGGAGGTGATCAACGCCGGTGTGGTCCACACCGGGACAGCCAATCATCTCGCCTTCTTCAACGTCGAGGGCTACAGATACGAACCTGATTTTGTCCTTCTTTGCATATGCGGTGGCAATGACTTCAGCGATAACATTTCATGCGGGCTCTACTCTTGCGAAAACGGAAGATTGGTGAAACATGATGCCCGCTTTTCCGGAGAGGATAGGATCCGTTACGTCGCAAGGCGATTGCCGGGCTATGGCTTCTTCAGCCGCCGTTCCCACCTCATGACGTTTCTCAAGCTGAGAATTCTGGGGCTTGCCACCCGTTACAGCCAAAATCGAAGCGTGCGCCAGGATCCGACCGCAGCTAGCAACAGAGCAGCAAGCGAACTGACTGAGCAGCTCCTCCTGGCCTTGCGCGAGTCTTGCGCGAGCAGGAACGCGACTCTGGTGGTGACGGTTGTGCCCCAACCCCTGCTGGGGACCAGGCGAGAGATGCTCGCCGATCTGGTTGAATTCATGAGACTGCAGGGATTATATTACGTCAATCTCTTCCCCCGCTTGGGCGAGACGTTCAACGCGCAGGCTAGCTACCAATACCCTTACTACTATCCCATGGACCATCATTGGACCGTAAGAGGCCACCAGCTCACGGCTGAGGTTCTCTGCGAGTTTTTCGCTCACAGCTCTGTTCTCAGTAGGTAACGTTATCTACGCGGGCGCGTAATCTCGCCGTTTAGTCCCCTTGAACCTTCACCTATGATCTCGCATCTCAAAGAGGGCGGCACGATTCGGATCATGGTTACTCGAGGATCGGGGGAGTCAGAAATGAGAATGGCAGGAGCGGCATTGCTTGTTATAGCACTAGTGTCATCCGCGGCAAGTGCTCATACGGATAAGACTGCGGCCGAGATCAGGGCCATGCTGGATGCAGGTGGAGATATCCTTGTCGTGGATATGCGGGAGGCGTCCGAATTCTGTGATTCAACGTACCACCCTCCCGGCCACATCATCGGTGCGGTCAACATGCCCTGGAATTCGGGATACCTTCAGGCTTATCACGGCGAGCTTGACCCGAACCTAACCACAATTGTGGTCTGCCGAAGTGGAGGAAGAAGCAACGCCGCGGCCAACTTCTTGGACGGTGTCGGTTTCACGGCTGTCTTTGACATGCTCGGCGGCATGAACGCGTGGCTTTGGCAAACCCAGGGCTGTTACACCGCATCCGTTCCGGGACCAGAGGCGGTGGTGAAGTTCCCCCCGTTTTCTGGACAGGTAGTTAAGCCAAGATTTTGGTAGAGTGAGGGGTCAGAAAGACGGGGGTATGGCCGTGGGTCAGAGAAGGAAGAAGCATTCGGATGAGTTCAAGGCGCGGGTGTCGCTGGAGGCGGTAAAGGGGGTGAAGACGCTGAGCGAGTTGAGTTCGGTGCACGGCGTTCACCCGACGGTGATAGCACATTGGAAGCGGCAGTTGGTGGAAGGTGCGGCGGTGGTGTTC